>NZ_JBLIYU010000001.1:0-762169 GCF_057480815.1 Pseudomonas sp. P106(2024)
CTGAACGCCCCATCCTGGGGCGCAGCGCTTGACGGGCATCCATGCCCGTCACCTCCCTCCGCAAGAACTCCGCTCGGCCTCCTGAAGTCGCAATTGGCGTTGCCTGAACTATCGCGCGCTTAGAAGCAAGATCAAGATCAAGATCAACAGACATGAACCAACTATTGGACCACTGGCAGTGTAGCTAAGTTATAGGCTCTCGGCGACTAGCCGTCTCCCACAGGGATAACTGAACCCCTCAAAGCGCAGCGCTAGTTTACTGTTGATCGTTGTAATGAAACTTCGGCATCTCCCAATGAAACCGAATCGCCAACAAACGCACCAGAAAACCACCAAACAATGTCAGCAACATGGCCTGCTCCGCCGGCACCTTGAAGTAAACACACCCCAGGTAGAACCAAGCCGCCGCGAACGACACACTGGCATAGAGCTCACGCCGAAACACCAGCGGAATATCGTTGCAGAAGATATCCCGCAGGATGCCGCCAAATACCCCGGTAATCACCCCGCTGATCGAAGCAACCAGGAACCCCTGCCCCATCTCCAGCGCGGTCATGCAGCCGATCAGGGTAAACGCCACCAACCCCAGCGCGTCGAGCACCAGGAACAGCGACCGCAGGTGACGCATCAAGGGCGCGATGAAAATCGTCAGCAGCGCCGCGAAGCTGGTCAGCACCAGGTACTCCGGGTGCTTCACCCAGGTCAGCGGGTAGTGCCCAAGCAGCACGTCACGCACCGAGCCACCACCGAGCGCGGTGACGCAGGCGATCAGCACCACGCCGAACCAGTCCATGCCGCGGCGGCCGGCGGACAGGGCGCCGGTCATGGCTTCGGCGGTGATCGCGATGAGGTAGAGCATCAGCAACATGGTGCAGGTCCGTGCGGGAAAGGCGCGCAGTCTACCCAGTCGCGCGGGGCACCAAAAGGGGGCGCGCCGACGATCGTCGGCGCACGACAAGGTCAGACCTTGATGAAGTGCTCGCGATAGTGGCGCAGCTCGCCAATCGACTCGCGAATATCGTCCAGCGCCAGGTGGGTGCTGCCCTTCTTGAAGCTGTCACGCACTTCCGGCGCCCAGCGCGCGGCCAGCTCCTTGAGCGTGGACACATCGAGGTTGCGATAGTGGAAGTAGTTTTCCAACTCGCGCATGTGGCGATACAGGAAACGACGGTCCTGGCAGATACTGTTGCCACAGATCGGCGACTTGCCCTTCGGCACCCACTGTTCGAGGAAAGCGATGGTCTGCGCCTCGGCCTCGGCCATGCTCACCTTGCTCTCCCGCACGCGCTGGGTCAGGCCCGAGGCGCCGTGGGTGCGGGTGTTCCACTCGTCCATGCGCGCCAACACCTCATCACTGTGGTGAATGGCGATCACCGGGCCTTCGGCCAGGGTGTTCAGCTCGCTGTCGGTGACGATGGTGGCCATCTCGATGATGACGTCGTTGTCCGGATCCAGGCCGGTCATCTCCAGATCGATCCAGATCAGATTCTGTGGGTTCTGCATGAAAAGGCTCCTCGAATAGCCCGTCATATTAGCCTAGCGGGGCGGCTCGTGGGCGTGCCGTGCTAAACTGCCCGCCGTTTTCTTTCTGCCCCGCCGACACGGAACCCTCATGGCCAAACGCCAGCTCAATCGCCGCCAGAACTGGCGCATCGAAAAGATCCAGGGCGAGCGCGCCGCCCGCGCCGCCAAACGCGAGCAGCACGTGCTGCAGGAACTCGAGGGTGGCGATCTCGGGCCGGAACAACTGGGCCTGGTGATCGCCCACTTCGGTGTGCAGGTCGAGGTCGAGGCCCAGGACGGCGAGGCCGCCGGCCAGGTCTTCCGTTGCCACCTGCGGGCCAATCTGCCGGCGCTGGTCACCGGCGACCGTGTGGTCTGGCGCGCGGGCAACCAGGGCATCGGCGTGATCGTCGCGCAGATGCCGCGCAGCACCGAGCTGTGCCGGCCAAACAATCATGGCCAGCTCAAGCCGGTGGCAGCCAACGTCGACCTGATCGTCATTGTCTTCGCCCCTGCGCCCGAACCGCACCCCAACCTGATCGACCGGTACCTGGTCGCCGCCGAGCATGCCGGCATCCACCCACTGCTACTGCTGAACAAGGCCGACCTGATCAACGACGAGAACGCCCCGACTCTCAATGCCATGCTCGAGGTCTACCGCGGCCTGGGCTACCCGCTGCTGGAAGTCTCGGCGCACCAGGGCGATGGCATGCAGCGCTTGCAGCAGACGCTCGATGGTCATATCAGCGTGTTCGTCGGACAGTCGGGCGTGGGCAAGTCCTCGCTGGTCAACAGCCTGCTGCCTGATGCAGGCACCCGTGTCGGCGACCTATCGGAATGGTCCGGCCAGGGCACTCACACCACTACCACCGCGCGCCTCTACCACTTCCCCAATGGCGGTGACCTGATCGACTCGCCGGGCATCCGCGAATTCGGCCTGGGCCATGTCAGCCGTGATGATGTCGAGGATGGATTCATCGAATTCCGCGAACTGATCGGCAACTGCCGCTTCCGCGACTGCAAGCATGACCGCGAGCCTGGCTGTGCGCTGCTCAAGGCCCTGGAAGACGGCAGCGTCACGCAACAGCGAATGAACAGCTACCGCTCGATCATAGCCAGTTTGCCGGAAGACACCTATTGAAGTGACGGCAAGCACGCCAGCATCGTAGGAAATTTTACCGGAGCAGGTAGGGCCGCTCCGGTTTCGCGGTCTCCTATTGTCCCTCCCACGGTTTTCCCTGATGGTCATGACTTTGTCGTCGGCATTGATCAGGGAGGGCAGCACAGATGCCAGTATTCATCAGTTACCACCAGAACGAACGGCTCGATGCCTTCATCTTGAACGAGCGCCTGCTACTAGAAGGCATTCCCACCCAACTCGTCCCCTTCGACAGTGAAGGACAGACCCACGACGACCTGCATGGCAGCTTTTGCCAACACATGGCCGATGCCACTCACTGGATCGGAGTGCTCTGCGAGGCCTATACCGAAGACTTGTGGACGGCCTGGTTACTGGGCGCAGCGGCCATGGCGGATCGGCGGGTGACTTTCTACCACCCTGACTCGACTGAACTGCCGCAGGGCCTGCGCAAGTGGCCAGTAATGCGGGAACGAGCGCATATAGACCTGTTCGTGCGCGCCTATCATGACGAGCAGACCTTTGGCCGGGCCATGGCCTCACCGGCCGGGGACGGCGTAGTGTCGGACAGGGACAATGCAGATTTCTTCCATGCCGATCTCAAGGCCAAGATCAGGCGGGGGTTCTGAATGCATCGGGGCCGCAAAGCGGCCCCTGTCAATTACTGGTCTTTGGCCTCATCCATCTTCAACACGCCATCCTCGAAGATGTTCAGCTTCTGGCGCAGCTCGCGCGGCTGCATCGGCGTATCGCCCGGTGTCGCGGCCGCACCTGGCGCAGCGCCCGCAGGCGGTGCTTCAGCGGCAGGTGGCGCTGCGTCCGGCTTGCCCTGCTCACCTTCGATATCGCGTTGCGCCTTCTTGGTCAGGACGATGATGTCGATACGGCGGTTGACCGGGTTAAACGGGTTGGCACGGTCGAACAGCGACGACGATGCATAACCGACCACACGGGCCACCTGCTCGTCCGGATAGCCACCGGCGACCAATGCACGACGCGCCGCGTTGGCGCGGTTGGCCGAAAGCTCCCAGTTACCGAAATCGCCGGTACCGGAATACGGCTTGGCATCGGTATGGCCACTGATGCTGATCTTGTTCGGGACCGCCTTGATGGTGTCGGCCATGGCCAACAGAATATCTTCGAAATAGGGCTGCAGTCGTGCACTCCCCAGGTCGAACATTGGCCGGTTCTCGGCATCCATGATCTGGATGCGCAGACCGTCCTGGGTGATCTCGAACAGGATCTGGTCCTTGAACTTCTGCAGTTGCGGGTTTTCCTCGACCTTGTTCTGCAACTCCTGCAGCAAGAGCTCGAGGCGCTCGCGCTCGACCTGCTCGGCCATGGTCTCGACCTTGTCCTTGTCCAGCTGCAGGCTGGTGTCGGGCGTCGGTTCGGACTTCACTTCCGGGTTGATGGTCTTTTCCGGCGCCAGTTGCGGCGAACCGCCCAGGTCGATGATGTAGGGCGTGCCGCTCTCGGAGAAGCCGATCGGATCCTTGAAGTAGCCGGCGATGGCGATCTTCTGCTCGGGCGTGGCCGTCGACAGCAGCCAGAGCACCAGGAAGAACGCCATCATCGCCGTGGCGAAGTCGGCGAAGGCGATTTTCCAGGCGCCGCCGTGATGGCCGTCGCCAAAGCGCTTGACGCGCTTGACGATGATGGGCTGATTGTTCTCCATGGCTTAGCGACCGCGTACCGCTTGTTCCAGCTCGGCGAAGCTCGGGCGGTGCGCCGGGTACAGCACCTTGCGACCGAACTCGACCGCCAGCGACGGCGGCATGCCGGAGGCCGAGGCCACCAGCGAGGCCTTGATCGCCTCGTAGACGTTCAGTTCCTCTTTCGCATCGTGGCGCAGGGCGTTGGCCAGCGGGCCGAAGAAGCCGTAGGCAGCGAGAATACCGAAGAAGGTACCGACCAGCGCCGCGCCCACGTGCAGGCCGATGGACTTCTGGTCGCCATCGCCCAACGAGGCCATGGTCACCACGATACCCAGTACCGCCGCGACGATACCGAAGCCGGGCATGCCGTCGGCGATGCCGGTCACCGCGTGGGACGGGTGCTCCAGCTCTTCCTTCATGCTCAGCAGCTCCATGTCGAACAGGCCTTCGAGCTCATGGGGCGCCATGTTGCCTGTGGACATGATCCGCAGGTAGTCGCAGATGAACGCGGTCATGCGCTCATCGCCCAGCACGGCCGGGTACTTGGCAAAGATCGGGCTGGCCGCGGCGTCCTCGATGTCCCCCTCGATGGCCATCATGCCTTCACGACGGCTCTTGTTGAGGATCTCGTACACCAGGCCCAGCACTTCGAGGTAGAAGGTGTGGGTGAAGCGGGTGCCGAACATCTTCAGCGACTTCTTGATTACATGCATGGTCATGTAACCAGGGTTGGCCTGGAGGAACGCACCAAAGGCCGCGCCGCCGATGATCAGCACTTCGAACGGCTGGATCAGTGCCGCGATCTTGCCGTGGGAAAGCACGTAGCCGCCGAGCACGCTCGCGAATACGACGATGATGCCGATAATTTTAGCCATAAGTTGGAAGCACTTGCTGTCGTGGTCAGGGTAGGGAACGGAAGCTTGAAAACTCTTCTTCTACTTATCGGCAGAACTGCGCCAGACTATAGCCACTCATTGCGAAAAGCCAGTTCGGACTGATGTCAATATGCCAATTGAAACCAAGGTGCCAAGTCAGGTTCCGTCGAGTCTAGAGGCCTGGGTAAAGCTGCTCGACGGGATTCGAGTACCCGTGCCGAAAGACAGCCACGACCGCGTTCTACAGGCCATCAACGACAGCCGCCGCTCCCTGCGCGACATCGCCGAACTGATGCAGGACAGCCCCGCGTTGGTGCTCTGCGTGCTGCGCGAGGCCAATCACCCGGCCAACGCCAGCCTGGCGGAGCCTGCCGAAAGCCTGGAAATCGCCCTCAATCGGCTGGGGCTGGCCCGCACCAGCCAGTTGCTGGCGCGGCTGCCGTCGATACCGGCCGACGAGATCCCGCCGGTGCTGCGCCAGTTCCTGTTGATCAGCCAACACGCCACCCAACAGGCCAACGGCCTGTTCGCCAGCCGGCTGGCGCGGCTGTGGCAGGAAATCCACTGGGGCAGCCTGCTGTTCCTCTCGCCGCTGTGGCCGCTGGCCCTGGCTTACCCCAAATTGCTGGATAACTGGGAACTGCGGGTCATCCACAAGAGCGAGGACGCCGCCGAGGTCGAACGGGAACTGTTCGGCGTGCGCCTCATGCAACTATGCCAGGCCATGGCCGAGCATTGGCGCCTGCCCGAGTGGGTGACCCAGGGCTATCGCCTGCTGATGGACGAGCGCGAGCAACTGGCTCAGGTGCTGAACATCGCCCGCGAACAGGACCCGCTGGTCCAGCAGCAGCGCCTGGACGACGAGCCAGCGCTGCGTCGCTGGTTCAACCAGCCACCCAACACCGTGCTGCTGGCCAACGGCCTCGCCCTGGCCGCCCAGGTAGGCTGGGACAACCCGCACCTGCTGCGCTGGCAACTGCTCACCGCGCTATACCTGCAGACCACCCTGGACGATGTCCAGCAGCAGGTTCACCAACAAGCCGCGGCCAGTGCCCGTCATCACGCCCGTGATGCGCTGTTCCACCCGGCCGAGGCGCTGATCTGGCCCTGGCACCAGCGCAGACCGCACCCGGACATGCTTACTCCGCCGCCACCCAGCACCGAGGATCTTGGCCGCTGGCGCGCGCTGTGCCAGGAACTGTTGGCCCAGCCCAGCCCGTTCAGCAATGCCGTGCACCTGGCCACCCAGGCCCGCGACGCCCTGCTGGCCTGCGGCATGCAACGCATCATGCTGCTGAGCCTGGACAAGACCACCGATTACCTGCGCGTGCAGCAGACCGCCGGCCTGCCACGCGAGGCCGCCGCCATGGCGCTGCCCGTCGTGCAGAACAAATTGTTGCAAAAGTTGATGGCAAAAGCCGGGCAACTACGCCTGACACCCGAAAACCATGCCCAGTTCAGTGCCCTGCTGCCGGCACCGCTGCGCGCTTTCTTCCGCGGCGAGCACTTGCTGCTGCGCTCGCTGGCGGTGGGCGACCAGGTACTGATGCTGGCGGTGGCCGACCAGGACGGCAAGCCGTTGGCCGACGTCAGCGTGCAGGCGTTCGGCAAGACCGCGCAATGCGTGGAGCGCGCCCTGGCCGTGTTTGCCACCCGCAATGCCTGACCCTTGCGCTACAATCGCCCCTCTTTCCACCCTGGAGAACGTGGATGACTGACTTTTCCGGCCTGTCCCTGGTGATCGAAGCCGAGGACCTGCTGCCGCGCCTGGATTCGCCGCGGCTGATCCTGGTCGACCTGACCAGCGCCAACCGCTATGGCAGCGGGCACATCCCCGGAGCCCGCTTCGTCGACCCGAAACGCACCCAGTTGGGCCAGCCCCCGGCACCCGGCCTGCTGCCGGCCCGTGCCGACCTGGAGAAACTGTTCGGTGAACTCGGCCACCGCGACGATGCAGTGTATGTGGTCTACGACGACGAGGGCGGCGGCTGGGCCGGGCGCTTCATCTGGCTGCTCGACGTCATCGGCCACAAGGGATACCACTACCTCAATGGCGGCATCCAGGCTTGGCCGGCGGACAAGCTGTCCACCGAAACGCCCGAAGTCGCCGGCGGCCCGGTGAGCCTGCACCTGCATGGCGAACCCACCGCTACCCGCGAATACCTGCAAAGCCGCCTGGGCGCCGCCGACCTGGTCATCTGGGACGCACGCGGGCCACTGGAATTCAGCGGCGAGAAGGTGCTGGCGGCCAAGGGCGGGCACATTCCCGGCGCGATCAACTTCGAGTGGACCGCCGGCATGGACCTGAACAACCACCTGCGCATCCGCAAGGACATCGCCGACGTTCTGCAAAACCTGGGCATCACCCCCGACAAGGAAGTGATTACCCACTGCCAGACCCACCACCGCTCCGGCTTCACCTACCTCGTGGCCAAGGCCCTCGGCTATCCACGGGTGAAGGGCTATGCCGGTTCCTGGGGCGAATGGGGCAATCACCCCGACACGCCCGTCGAAGTTTAAGGACGCTCAATGAAATCCCGCTTGTTCATCATCAGCCAGTACCTGCTGCCGCACCACCTGCTGTCGCGGCTGGCCGGCTGCGTCGCCGAGTGCCGCGCACGCTGGTTCAAGAACGCCTTCACCGCCTGGTTTGCCAAGCGCTACCAGGTGAACATGTCCGAGGCGCTGGTCGAAGATCTCAGTGCCTACGAGCACTTCAACGCCTTCTTCACCCGCGCCCTCAAGCCGGGAGCCCGCCCGCTGGACGAAACCCCCGGCGCGATCCTCTGCCCAGCCGATGGCGCCGTCAGCCAGCTCGGCCCGATCGAGCACGGCCGCATCTTCCAGGCCAAGGGCCACGGCTACAGCGCCCTGGAGCTGCTGGGCGGCGATCCGGCCCTGGCCGCACCGTTCATGGGCGGTGAATTCGCCACCATCTACCTGTCGCCCAAGGACTACCACCGCGTGCACATGCCGCTGGCCGGTACCCTGCGCGAAATGGTCTATGTGCCGGGTCGGCTGTTCTCGGTCAACCAGACCACCGCGGAAAACGTACCTGAACTGTTCGCCCGCAACGAGCGCGTGGTCTGCCTGTTCGACACCGAGCGTGGGCCGATGGCCGTGGTGCTGGTCGGCGCGATGATCGTCGCCTCGATCGAGACCGTCTGGGCCGGCCTGGTCACGCCACCGAAGCGCGAGCTGAAGACCTTCCGCTACGACGAGGCCAGCCGTGCGCCGATCTACCTGGAAAAGGGCGCAGAACTGGGCCGCTTCAAGCTGGGCTCCACCGCCATCGTGCTGTTTGGGCCGGAGCAGGTGAAGTGGGCAGAGAGCCTGGGTGCCGGCTCCGCGGTGCGCATGGGCGAGCTGCTGGCGCAGCCGACCCAGGCCTGACTATCCGGTAAGCAAAAGGCCCTGCATGATTCAAGTCATGCAGGGCCTTTTTTTGCCTTGGGATTGCTGGGAGGGCTTCGCCCTCCTTGGGCTCAAGATCAACCGCGCGCTTCGCGATCACGCACGCCCAGCAGGTACAGCACGCCATCCAGGCCCAGCGTCGAGATGGCCTGCTTGGCCGACTGGCGCACCAGCGGCTTGGCGCGGAAGGCCACGCCCAGGCCGGCCTGGGACAGCATCGGCAGGTCGTTGGCCCCATCACCAACGGCGATGGTCTGCTCGAGCTGCAGGCCCTCCTGACTGGCCAGTTGCAACAGCAGGTCGGCCTTGCGCTGGGCATCGACGATCGGTTCGACGGCCACCCCGGTCACCTTGCCGTCGACCACCTCCAGTTCGTTGGCGAATACGTAGTCGATGCCCAGGCGCGCCTGTACCTGCTTGGCAAAGTAGGTGAAACCGCCGGAGAGGATGGCGGTCTTGTAGCCCAGGCGCTTGAGTTCGGCAAACAGGTGCTCGGCACCCTCGGTCAGGCGCAGCGAAGCACCGATCTGGTCGAGCACGCTCACGTCCAGCCCCTTGAGCAAGGCCATGCGCTCCTTGAAGCTGGCGCGAAAATCCAGTTCGCCACGCATGGCACGCTCGGTGATCGCCGCGACCTGTTCGCCGACGCCGGCGGCCTTGGCCAGCTCGTCGATGACTTCGGCCTCGATCAAGGTCGAGTCCATATCGAACACCGCCAGACGGCGGTTGCGGCGGAACAGGTCGTCTTTCTGGAAGGCGATGTCGATGCTCAGCTCTTCGGACAGCGCGAAGAACGCCGCACGCAGGGCCTGGCCGTCGTTCGGCTCGCCACGCACCGAGATTTCCAGCGCGGCCTTGCCCTTGTCGATCTGGGCGTCCAGCGCCACGCGGGCGGACAGCCGTTCGATGCGCTCGATGGTCAGGTCGTGCTCGCTGATGATGGCGCTGACGCGCTGCAACTGCTGCGGGGTGATCCGGCGGCTGAGCAGGGTAACGATGTGGCGGGCCTCACCCTGGCTGTCGGCCCAGTGCTGGTAGTCGGCCTCGGAAATGGGGGTGTAGCGGGCCTGCAAGTTCAGTTCGTGAGCCTTGGACTGCACGCTCTGCAGCAGCGCCGTGGCCACTTCGTTATCGGGGATGTCGACCAGGATGCCGAACGACAGCGTGCCGTGCATGACCGCGAGGCCGATGTCGAGAATACTCACACCGCCCTGGAGCAGGACGCCGGTGATGGCCGCAGTGAGACCCGGACGGTCTTCACCAGTGATGTTGATCAGGACGATTTCGCGCAAGACCGGGGCTCCAACTCGATGAAAAATGCGCATTCTACCGATTTTCCATGACCGCCGGGCGCCAACGATACTTTGCCGACAAAACGCGTGTCGCTATACTGCGCAGCAACTTTCTCGCCATAAAGAGCCGCGCTCTGTGAACCGGCCCACGCCCGTAAAACCCGACAACTTCTTCCTGATGATCTACCGAGCCCTGAGCCAGCGCCGAATTCCATTGGCCCTGCGCATTGCCAGCCACAACATTTTCCTGGTGGCCCTGGCCCTGGTGATCTATGCCTGCGTGATGGGCCTGCAGTTCAAGCAGGCCATGCACGAGCAGGCCGATGCCGTCGGCCAGAGCCTGACCACCCAGACCGCCACCTCGGCCACCGAGCTGCTGGTGTCCAACGACATCCTCAGCCTCAACGTGCTGCTGGGCAACCTGGTGAAGAACCCGCTGGTGGCCCATGCGGCCATCTACAGCGTGGACAACCGCATCCTCGCCGAGGCCGGCCAGCGCCCGCGCAACAGCCTGCTGGGCGAAACCGAAGGGGTCTACCAGACCAAGATCACCTTCCAGGACGTGACCGCCGGCCAGTTGCGCATCAGCCTGGACATGAACCAGTTCCAGCAACCGATGCTGATCAGCTTGCAGAGCATGGGTATCCTCGCCGCGATCCTGCTGGCCCTGGCCCTGACCCTCAGCCTGCGCCTTGGACGCTTTATCTCGACGCCGCTGCTGCAGTTGCGCGTGTGGTTGCGTGACCCGCACCCTTACACGCCGGGCATCGACCGCCAGGACGAAATCGGCGATCTGGCGCGCCAACTGCACGCGCGCCTCGCCCCACCGCCGCCACCTGAGCCTGAAGAAGAGGACGAGGAAGACGATTTCGACGACGCGCCAGTTGCCAAGGTCGCCCCACGGGCCAAGGCGATGGTACAGACTGCCGGGCACGACGAGGACGACGACGCCTTCGCCGACCTGATGGATGAGCAAAGCGCTCCGGCCAAGCCTGTCATCGTCGAGTCCGACGAGCCGCAGTTCAGTGCCGTGCTGGCCGTGCAGTTGGGCTCCCAGGAGCAACTGCGTCGCCTGCCACGCACCCGCCTGACCGAGCTGCTGGAGCGCTACCGCGACTGTTTGGAGCAGGCTGCATCGCTGTACGAAGGCGAAGTCCACACCCTGAACGACGGCAGCACCCTGCTGTTGTTCCACAGCCGCGACAGCGGCGAGGACTACCTGACCAATGCCATCTGCTGCGGCGAGCTGCTGCGCGCCCTGGGCCACGCCCTGCAGATCGAGGTGGCCGACAGCGGCATCACCCTGCAGCTGCAACTGGGCCTGGTGCTGGCTGACGACCTGCAAGGCCTGGATCAGGTCGACCTGCTAATGACCGAACAGGCCCAGGACGCCCTGGCTCTGTCGCAGCACAGCCGCAACCTGCTGCTGGTGGAGCGCCGCATCAGCGATGACGCCCTGGTGCGCCAGCGTGCGCGTATTCGGCCGATTGCCAGCCCGGAAGGCGCGTGCTGTGTAGAACGCCTGATGGAGCCTTACCCGTCGATGCTGGAACGCCAGCTGGCACGGATGCACGAGCGCCGCGCCTGAGCGCCACCGCTCATCTAGGACTTGCGTGGGAGCGGGCTTGCCCCGCGATAGCGTCGGGGGCAGGCAATGTTGCTGCCCTGGCAAGCCCTATCGCGGGACAAGCCCGCTCCCACGCAGATCTGATAAAGCCTCCCGACCAAAGACACAAAAAAGCCCGCATCGCTGCGGGCTTTTTTGTGGCTGCGGATATCAGAAGCGGAACACTTCCATATCGGTACGAATCGGCGAGGCCATCGGAATCTTCGGTTTCTCAGGCTCTTTCTTCACCTGCACCGGCGCCGCCGGCTTGCGTGGCGTCTCCTCGGCGATGGCCGGCTGGTTGGCCAGTGGTTTAACGGCGGTGCTCAGCTGTTCGGCCAGCTTCTGCAACAATTGCCCCTGAGCCTGGACCTGCGCAGACTCGCTGCCCGCATGGGGCTGCTCGAGGTGGACGATGCGGTTGTCACGCACCTGGCCACGGCGGTCCAGCACACGCCACTGGGCGTCCAGGATCGCGGGCTGGTTCTTGCCCGAGTCCAGGCGGGTAATGGACAGCAGCACCTGCACGTCCGGCGTGAAGCCGGCGCTCGCCGGCGCCAGCACCACGCGCTGGCTGTCCAGGCGCCAGGCCAGCTGGCGCACCAGCAACTGGTCGATATCCGACGAAAGGCTGCCGGCCCAACGGCCATCGGTGGCTGCCGTCAGACTGCCATCGACCTGCCGCTGTAGAAAAGTCTCACGTTGCAGGTAGTCGGCCACCGATACCGGGCCGAGCACCACCGCCATGCCCGCCGCCTGGGTCGGCTGGCCGGGTTCACCGCTGTCGAGCTGATACAAGGCGACCGGCTGATGCATGCTGCATCCGCTCAGGCCCAGCAAGCCGGTCACCAGCAACGCAAATGGAAGGCGCAGAAATTTCATTCATCCCATCCAGGCGGTCGTCTCCAGACTGACCGCAGTGATACTCATGTAGATTCATCCGGGCACCCGGCCACGCCGGCGCCACGCGGGCCCTATCATCCGCGAATTAGCCGCCAGACTCCAGCATTTCCGCCTGAAGCGGCGCCGAAAGCGCCGCATCAGACAGCCCATGCACTCAGGCGGGGGTTTCCACCATCAAGCTATCCACGCGCTGGAAACCACGTGGCAATTTGCTACCGCGGCGACCACGCTCACCCTTGTAGTGCTCGAGATCATCTGGTTTCAGAGAAAGGGTACGCTTGCCAGCTTGCAATACAAGGGTCGACCCCTCACTGATCACTGCCAGGTCAGTGACGAATTCTTCACGACTGGCTACTCGGTCGCCCGGAACGCCGATGATCTTGTTGCCCTTGCCCTTGCCCAACTGCGGCAGGTCGGCGACCTTGAATACCAGCAGACGGCCTTCGGTGGTTACCGCGGCCAGCCAGTCTTGCTCGCGGTCGGCCACCGGGCGCGGGGTCATCACCTTGGCGCCGTTGGGCAGGCTGAGCAGGCCCTTGCCGGCCTTGTTCTTGGCCTGCAGGTCCTCACCCTTGACCACGAAGCCGTAGCCGGCGTCGGAGGCCACCACGTACAGGGCCTCGTCCTCCGGCAGCAGCACGCACTCGAAGGTAGCGCCGGGCGGTGGAGTCAGACGACCGGTCAGCGGCTCGCCCTGGCCGCGCGCCGATGGCAGGCTGTGGGCCGCCACCGAATAACTGCGGCCGGTGGAGTCGATGAGCACGGCGAATTGGTTGGAGCGTCCGGCGGCGGCGGCCTTGAAACCGTCACCGGCCTTGTAGGAAAGCCCCGTGGCATCGATATCGTGGCCCTTGGCGCAACGCACCCAGCCCTTCTCCGACAGCACCACGGTGACCGGTTCGGTCGGCATCAGCTCGTTTTCCGAGAGCGCCTTGGCCTCGGCACGCTCGACGATCGGCGAGCGACGGTCGTCGCCATAGGTCTCGGCGTCTTCGATCAGCTCGCTGCGCACCAGCTTGCGCAGCTTGGCATCGCTGCCCAGCAGGGTGGTCAGGCGCTTCTGTTCCTTGAGCAGCTCGTCCTGCTCGCCACGGATCTTCATCTCTTCCAGACGGGCCAGCTGGCGCAGGCGGGTCTCGAGGATGTAGTCAGCCTGGATTTCGGTCAGGTCGAAACGGGCGATCAGTGCCTGCTTGGGGTGCTCTTCGGTACGGATGATATGGATCACTTCATCCAGGTTGAGGAACGCGGTGAGCAGGCCTTCCAACAGGTGCAGGCGCTTCTCGACCTTGTCCAGGCGGTGCTGCAGGCGGCGACGGACGGTACCGATCCGGTACTCCAGCCACTCCAGCAGCAGCGCGCGCAGGTTCTTCAGCTGCGGACGGCCGTCGAGGCCGATGATGTTGACGTTGACCCGGTAGGTACTCTCGAGGTCGGTGGTAGCGAACAGGTGCTGCATCAATTCGGCGGCATCGACGCGGTTCGAACGTGGGATGATGACGATGCGGCAGGGGTTCTCGTGGTCCGACTCATCGCGCAGGTCGGCGACCATCGGCAGCTTCTTGGCCTGCATCTGCGCGGCGATCTGCTCCAGAACCTTGGCCCCGGAGACCTGATGCGGCAACGCGGTGACGATGATGTCGCCGTCCTCGACACGGTACACCGCGCGCATGCGGATCGAGCCCTTGCCGGTCTCGTAGAGCTTGAGGATATCGGCGCGCGGGGTGACGATCTCGGCCTCGGTGGGGTAGTCCGGGCCCTGGATGTGCTCGCACAGCTGCTCGATGGTGGCCTTGGGCTCGTCGAGCAGGCGCACGCAGGCGCTGGCCACTTCCCGCAAGTTGTGCGGCGGCACGTCGGTGGCCATGCCCACGGCGATGCCGGTGGTACCGTTGAGCAGGATGTTCGGCAGGCGCGCCGGCAGCACCGCTGGCTCCTGCAGGGTGCCGTCGAAGTTCGGCACCCAGTCGACGGTGCCCTGGCCCAGCTCGCTGAGCAGCACTTCGGAGTAGCGCGACAGGCGCGCCTCGGTGTAACGCATGGCGGCGAACGACTTCGGATCGTCCGGCGCACCCCAGTTGCCCTGGCCGTCGACCAGGGTGTAGCGGTAGCTGAACGGCTGGGCCATCAGCACCATGGCCTCGTAGCACGCCGAGTCGCCGTGGGGATGGAACTTGCCGAGCACGTCGCCGACGGTACGCGCCGACTTCTTGTGCTTGGAGTCGGCGTCCAGACCCAGCTCGCTCATGGCATAGACGATGCGGCGCTGGACCGGCTTGAGGCCGTCGCCGATGTGCGGCAGGGCGCGGTCCATGATCACGTACATGGAGTAGTTGAGGTAGGCCTGTTCGGTGAAGTCGGCCAGGGAACGGCGTTCGACGCCTTCGAGACTGTCCAGTAAGTCGCTCATGCGAGCCTCGTCATTTCAGGTTCTGGCGCAGCAGCATGGTGCCGCCGCGCTGGGTAAATTCAAGTTGTTTCAGGGCGCTCATGCCCAACAACACGGCCTGGCCATCCAGGCCCGGCACCACCAAAGCGCGCACGTCGCGCAGGTGGATGTCGCCCAGTTGCAGGCTGTCGAGCCGGGTGCGGTAGCCTTCGGTGCGGCCATTGGCGGTACTCAGTTGCACCGGGGCGCCACGGGCCAGGTCCAGGTCGCGGGCCAGCGCCTCGGGGATCGCCACATCGGTGGCGCCGGTATCGAGCATGAAATGCACCACCTGGCCATTGATCACGCCGTCAGCGACGAAATGGCCCTGGCCGTTGCTCAGCAGGCGAACTTCGACGAAGCCGTCGCCCTGCTCGCTCTGCACCACGGCGTTGGGATTCTGCTGACGCGCCTCCCATTGGCCGAAAAAGCGCGTGGCCAAAAACATCGCCGCCGCCCAGGCAACGATCATCAGCACCCTGCCCGCCCGCTTGCCCGCTGGCTGGCTCATGGCTTGGCACTCCAGCCGCCGGCCGGCGCGCCGAAGCGCCAGACGACCGGCCGCGCTTCACCATCCGCCCGTGGCCGGTCGTTGTTGTCCACGCCGATCCAGGCGCCGTCCTTGTCGATCACCAGCGCCTCGGCCAGGCCATAGGGCTGTGAATAGCGACGCGATTCCACCAGGGCGTCCGCGGCGAACGACCAGCAGCGCTCCACGGTGCCACTGTCAGCGTCGCGTCGGCAGATGCGATAAGCGTTGCGCTCGAGGGTGAACAACTTGCCCTCGAACCAGGCCAGGTCGGCGAAGTCGCGGGAAACCGGGCGTGCCTCGGGGAACTGCGGCGGCTGCATTTCCACGCCGGCTTCGCTGAGCAGCACGCAACCGCGCCCGCAGGTCCATACCGACTGCTGGCGCTGCACGGCGAGCAGCCCGCGTCGCTCACGCTCGGCGGCCAGCCACAAGCGATCGCCCGCCGGGTTGATCGCCAGCCCTTCGAACAGGGCATTGAAATGCAGCAGCATGCCGCTGGCTCGCGCCTGGCGCACCATGGCCTGGTCGATTCTCAGCCAGTTCGGCTCGCCTTCCAGGGGCAGTTGCAGCACCGCGGCCTGGGCCTCGCTGACGATGAACAGGTTGCCTGCCTGGTCGCAGGTGATACCTTCGAAATCCAGCGCGCCGCCACGAATAAACGACGATGCCCAGTTGCGCGACTTCAACCCCCAGGGCAACCCGGTATCGGGGGCCGGTGGCGGCGTGAAGGTCAGCGGCTGGGCCTGCCAGGCCGCGCCCTCCTGGTCCAGGCGGTAGATACGGTCGTCATCGCGGTCGGACACCGCCCACAATGCGCCCCGGCACCAGGCCAGGCCCGACAGGTTGCCGCCGCGCATGCCATCGACCACGTGCTCGCCGCTGAGCTTGAGCTGCGGCCAGTCGCCGGCCTGGGCCTGCAGGGCGAACAACGCCAGGCAGGCCATGAGCAACGGACGAATCAAACCAGGACCTCGGCCAGGTTGCCTTTGGTTTCCAGCCAGTTCTTGCGGTCACCGGCGCGCTTCTTGGCCAGCAGCATGTCCATGATCTCGGTGGTGCCCTGCACGTCGTCCAGCGTGAGCTGGACCAGGCGCCGGGTGTTCGGGTCCATGGTGGTCTCGCGCAACTGCGGCGGATTCATCTCGCCCAGGCCTTTGAATCGGGTGACTTGCGGCTTGCCACGCTTCTTCTCGGCGACCAGACGGTCCAGGACACCATCGCGCTCGGCTTCGTCCAGGGCGTAGTAGATCTCCTTGCCCAGGTCGATGCGGTACAGCGGTGGCATGGCCACGTAGACGTGCCCGGCCTCGACCAGCGGACGGAAGTGCTGGACGAACAGCGCGCACAGCAGGGTGGCGATGTGCAGGCCGTCGGAGTCGGCGTCGGCGAGAATGCAGACCTTGCCGTAGCGCAGTTGCGAAAGGTCGGTGGCGCCCGGATCGACACCGATGGCCACGGCGATGTTGTGCACTTCCTGGCTGGCCAGGACCTCGCCGCCATCGACTTCCCAGGTGTTGAGGATCTTGCCGCGCAGCGGCAGGATCGCCTGGAATTCCTTGTCCCGCGCCTGCTTGGCAGAACCTCCGGCGGAGTCACCCTCGACCAGGAACAGCTCGGCGCGCATCGGATCCTGGCCTGCGCAGTCGGCCAGCTTGCCGGGCAGCGCCGGGCCCTGGGTGATGCGCTTGCGCTCGACCTTCTTGCTTGCCTTCAGGCGACGGCCGGCGTTGCTGATGGCCAGTTCGGCCAACTGCATGCCCAGTTCGGGATGGGCGTTGAGCCACAGGCTGAAGGCGTCCTTGACCACGCCGGAGACAAATGCCGCCGCCTCGCGGGACGACAGGCGCTCCTTGGTCTGGCCGGAGAACTGCGGCTCCTGCATCTTCATCGACAGCACGAAGCTGATGCGCTCCCAGACGTCCTCAGGCGCCAGCTTGACCCCGCGTGGCAGCAGGTTGCGGAACTCGCAGAATTCACGCATGGCGTCCAGCAGGCCCTGACGCAGACCGTTGACGTGGGTGCCGCCCTGAGCGGTGGGGATCAGGTTGACGTAGCTTTCCTGGATGCTGTCGCCGCCTTCGGGCAGCCACAGCAGGGCCCAGTCCACGGCCTCCTTGTTACCGGCCAGGCTGCCGCAGAACGGCTCGTCGGGCAGGCGCAGGTACTCGCTGACCGAATCGACCAGATAGGAACGCAGGCCGTCCTCGTAGTGCCATTCGACCTTCTCGCCGGTGCCCTTGTCCTCGAAGCTGATGGACAGCCCCGGGCACAGCACGGCCTTGGCCTTGAGCACATGCTTGAGGCGGCTGATGGAGAATTTCGGCGAGTCGAAGTACTTCGGATCGGGGGTGAAGTACACGCTGGTGCCGGTGTTGCGCTTGCCGACGGTGCCGACCACTTCCAGCTCGCTGGCCTTGAAGCCGTCGGCGAAGGTCATCTGGTATTCGTTGCCGTCGCGCTTGACGCGCACCCGCACCTGGCTCGACAGGGCGTTGACCACCGAGATACCGACGCCGTGCAGGCCGCCGGAGAACTGGTAGTTCTTGTTGGAAAACTTGCCGCCGGCGTGCAGCTTGGTGAGGATCAGCTCGACGCCGGAAACGCCCTCCTCGGGATGGATGTCCACCGGCATGCCGCGGCCATCGTCGCTGACCTCCAGCGAGTGGTCGGCATGCAGGATCACCTGCACCGAGCGGGCGTGGCCGGCCAGGGCTTCGTCGACGCTGTTGTCGATCACTTCCTGGGCCAGGTGGTTGGGCCGGCTGGTGTCGGTGTACATGCCCGGCCGCTTGCGGACCGGGTCAAGGCCCGAGAGGACTTCGATGGCGTCTGCGTTATAGGCGCTAGCGCTGGGATTGGCCATGGGTTCTCGTCGTCAGTCAGGTGAATGCAAAAGTCAAAATACAGAAAAATCCAGCGCCGCATACTGCCCACGGGCAATACCGGCGAACGCCAGCAGGGCCGGGAGTTGCTCGGCGAAGCCCTGGTAGCTGTGGTCGCCACCGGCCTGGATACGCAGGGCACAAGCACGGTAATAGTGCTCGGCGTGGCGATAGTCCAGTGTTTCATCGGCGGTCTGCAACCACACTTGATAGCGGGCGGCGTCCTGCGGCGGCGGCACTTCCAGTTCGGCCAGGGCGGCCACATGATCATGGGTCAGCTCCCAGGCCTCGTCGGTATAAAGGTTGCGCTGGGTACCCAGGTAGCCGTCGAACAGGCGGTGCGGGCCGACCGCCGGATTGACCAACAAGGCCTTGAGGCCATGGCGTTCGGCCAGATGGGTGGCATAGTAGCCGCCGAGTGAGCTGCCGACCAGCAAGGGGGCGCCGAGCTCATCGATGGCGGCCTCCAGTTGGGCGATGGCCTGGCGCGGGTGGTGATGCAGGGCCGGGACACGCAGCTGGTCGGACAGGCCGATCCGCTGCATCACCGCCTCGAGCTGGCGCGCCTTCTTCGACAGCGGCGAGCTGTTGAAGCCATGGATATAGAGGATGGAACCCGACATGCTGCCCCCCGGACGCAAAGACGCGCAGTGTAGCGTGTTCAAAGGGCATTGGCGCAGCGTGGGGATTTTCGCAGCAAATTCTTCAAACAGCCGGGGGCACGATCTCTGTGGGAGCGGCCTTGTGTCGCGAAAGGACCGCAAAGCGGTCCCCCGACTCAGTAGCCCGGGCTGTCGAAATCCAGTTTCACCTCGAAATCGCGCGCCCGCTCCACCCCGGTCTCCAACCGTCCGTCGGCGTGCAGCCGCAGCCAGCGATAGCCCGGCTGCTCCTCGCTCACCTTGAATTCCTCGCTACGCGGCGCGAACTGGATGCAGGTTGAAGGCGTGGCAAGGAAACGAACGCCGTCGCGCACCTCGTCCCATTCCTGATGGATATGCCCCCACAGCAGCGCCCTCACCTGTGGATAACCGCGCAGGCGCTGCAACAGTTCATCGGCGTTTCGCAACCCGATCGGCGCAATCCACGCACAACCGATATCCACCGGCTGGTGATGGCAGCACACCAGGCAATGGCGTTCGCCCGCACTGTTCAGCGCCTGATCCAGCACGGCCAACTGGTCGTCCGCCAACACGCCGAAGGTGGCACCGACCACTGCCGAATCGAGCATGACAATGCGCCATTGACCAATGTCCGTCACCGCCTGCACCAGCTCCGGCGCCACGGCCTGCATTACCTGGGCCTCGTCATGGTTACCCGGCAGCCAACGCGCTGGCGCCTCCAACTTCGAGGTCAGCTCGCTGAAGGCCTGGTAGGAGGCGGCGCTGGCGTCCTGCGACAGGTCGCCCGTGCACAGCAGCAGGTCGATACGCGGCTGCTCGCGACGCACCTGGTCGATCACATGCCCGAGGCTCGCACGGGTATTCAGGCCCAGCAAAGTGCCCGCCGGGTCGGCGAACAGGTGGGCATCGGTCAGTTGCACCACATGGACGGGTGACGAAAGTGGGTGTGGTTGCGGCAACGGCCGTCTCCTCGAAGGGATTCAGCACCGATTATGGCGGCGGATCGGTTTCGAGCAAGTACTCGAAACCGACGCGCATCACAATTTCAGCGCACCGCTTCCAGTTCGTGGCCGCAGGCCAGGCAGTGGCTCAACCATTCGCCGAGAAACAGATTGAGCTGGGCTTTCTCGTCCGGCTGGTGCATCGCCGTGTTGGGGTACGGGTAGATGCTGCGCAGGCGGCGGGCATGCTCGGCGCTGACCACCTCGGCCATGCGCGCGTCATGGTAGACCTGCACTTCCAGTTCGGGCACCGGCAGCCAGGGCAGACTGTGCTCCTGGCGCACCTTGAGGGTCGTGGTATAGGGACAGGCCAGCAGCACTTCAAGCACCAGCACGCCGAGCATCTGGTCGCCCTGGGTCATGCCGATGCGCCGCGAGCTCTGCGTGGTGCGCATGTCCGGCAGCAGGCGCATCAGGCGGGCATAGTTGGCCTCGCAGGCCGACTGCAGCCCGACCAGGTCGACCCGATAGCGCTCACGCAGCAGGTTCACTTCCACATACCTCGAACTTCATCACGGTTGAGTGCCAGCCATTGCAGGCCGATGATCGTGGCGGCGTTGCAGATACGCCCGTCGCGCACCGCCTGCAGGGCGTCCTCGAACGCCCACACGCGAACACGGATATCCTCGCTCTCCTCCTCCAGGCCATGCAGGCCGCCGGCACCTTCACTGATGCAACGGCCCAGGAACAGGTGGACGTACTCGTCGCTGCCGCCTGGCGAGGGGAAGTAGCAGGTCATCGGCCACAGCGCGCTGAAGGTCAGGCCAGCTTCTTCATCGGCTTCACGATGAGCGACCTCTTCCGGCTGCTCGTCCTTGTCGATCAGGCCGGCGACCATCTCGATCAGCCAGGGATTATCGATCTTGCCCACGGCGCCGACTCGAAACTGCTCGATCAGCACCACTTCGTCGCGCTGCGGATCGTAGGGCAGCACACAGACGGCGTCATGGCGCACGAACAACTCGCGGGTGAACTCGCGACTCATGCCGCCGGCGAACAATTCGTGGCGAAGGTGCAGCTTGTCGAGCTTGTAGAAGCCCTTGAACAACTGCTCACGCCGGGTGATTTCGACCTGGGTGGGCACTGTATTCAACGTGTCCGTCATGCAAACTCCTTGATACCTCGGTTACCGCATCGCGCAATCCTACTCTGCGCGCCGCCCGGTTTCACCCCTTTCTGGCGACCGTTCAGGCAGCCGGGACAGGCGCGCCGCTCTCTGTTAGCTTAGTGGCGAACTGAAGGCCGCGCAGGCGGTCCAAGGCCGATCATCACCGTTGTGAAAGAGGCAACATGACGCTTGTCAAACTGACTTCCGTGGCCGTCCTGGCACTGGCGCTCGGCGCCTGCCAGAGCCTGTTCACGCCCAATTACCGCGCTCCGCTCGAGGTCAAGCGCGAGGCCTGGGAACACGTCAAGCCCGGCTGCAGCGAGAGCGACTGCCCACTGGTCAACATCGACGTGGTGCACTTCCCCGCCCTGCCCAAGCTCGACGCCCTCGTCGAGAAACGCCTGCTGATGCTCACCGAGGACAACCAGCGCGGCACCCCGCCGGCCTCGTTGCAAGCCTATGAACAGCAGTACCTGGCCCGCGCCGACAAGCGCAACAGCAGCTACCTGCAGGCCAAGGTACGCGAGCAGCATGACGGGCTGGTGATCGTCGAGCTGTCCAGCTACCTGGACAGCGGCGGCGCCCATGGCATGCCCGGGCGCGGCTTCATCAACTACTCGCGAAAGCTGGACAAGGTGCTGACCCTGGACGACATGCTGGTGCCCGGCCAGGAAGCGACCTTCTGGAAGACCGCCGAGGAGTCCCACCGCGCCTGGCTGATCAGCACCGGCATGGACAAGGATCCCGAGTTCGTCAAGACCTGGCCGTTCAAGCAGTCGCCGCACATCGCCCTGACCTACGGCGCGGTGGTGATCAAGTACGAGGTCTACGCCATCGCCCCGTACTCCATGGGCCACGTCGAACTGAAGATCCCCTACCCGCGCCTCAACGGCGTGATCAGGCCCGAGCTGTTTCCCGGCCGCGGCTGAGCGATAGCAGCAGATGCAGCCCCCCTGCCAGCAGCAGTGCCGGCAGGGTCGCCCCAAGCTCCGGCGCCTGGCTGGCCAGCAGGTGATAGGCCGCTCCCCCCACCGCCCAGGCCAGCAGCGCCCGCCCGTGCAAGCCCTCGACCAGCACCGGCAGGCGACGGCGACGGACCACGAAGTGATCCACCAGCACCACGCCGAACAGCGGCGCGAACACCGAGCCGATCAGCAGCAGGAAGTTCTGGTACTGGGCCAGCGGTGCCAGCAGGGCGATCAGCGTGCACAACACGCCGATGGCCAAGGCCAGGTGCTCGACCTTGAGCTTGATCAACAGCCCGGTGGAAACCGCTGCGGAGTGAATGTCGGCAAAGGCGTTCTCCGACTCGTCCAGCAGGATCAGCAGCAGCGGAATGCCCAGCCCGGCACCGGCCAGCGCCAGCAGCAACGCATTCACTTCACCGCTCGGCGCGAACGCCAGGGTATAGACCACGCCCAGGCTCATCAGCCAGGCATTGCCAATGAAAAAGCCCAGCGCCGTACCGCCGAATACCCGGCTGGCACGCTGGCCGAAGCGTGAATAGTCGGCGATCAGCGGCAGCCACGACAGCGGCATGGCGATGACGATGTCGAAGCCCAGGGCCAGGGACAGCGAACCATCCCCCGGGCGCTGCCACAACTCGGCCAGGTCGGCCTTGGCGAACAGGTTCCAGGTCAGCCAGCTGCAAGCGCCCAGCAGCAGCCAGATGCCCCATTTGCGCAGGACCTTGCGCACGAACGCCAGCGGCCCGCAGACCGCCAGCAGGGTGGCCAGGGCGCCGAAGCACAGGGTCCACAGCAACGGGCTGCTCCAGCCGCTGCCCTCGCCAAAGGCGCGGGCACCCAGCAGGCTGGCGGCGTCGCGCATGACGATGATCTCGAACGAGCCCCAGCCCACCAGTTGCAGGAGGTTCAGCAAGGCAGGCAGGCGCGCGCCGTGGCGCCCCAGGGTCAGGCGCAGGCTGCCCATCGCCGAGAGGCCGGTGTCGCTGCCGATCACGCCGGCCGCCGCGAGCAATAGCACACCCACCGCCGTGCCAAGCGTGATCGCCAGGATCGAGCCGGCCAATCCCAGGCCCGGGGCAAGCAGTGCGCCGACCTGCAGGACCATCAGGCCGATGCCGAGGGAGAACCACAGCGCAAACAGGTCGCGGGCGCCGAACTGCCGGTGGTGGGTGGGGACGCAATGGTCGGGGGAGAAGTGACTGAGTGTTGTCATGGGGGCTCGCCGGAGTATTGGAGTTGTTGCTGGCGAGGACTGCGTCCTCGTATCGCGACACAAGGCCGCTCCCACAGGCTCCGCGTATGACGTGAGCCATATACAGGACCTGTGGGAGCGGCCTTGCGTCGCGAAAGGGCCGCGATGCGGCCCCCAAGGTCTACTTACACCTTCTGGTACAACTGGCTGCCTTCCTGGCGGAACCGCTCGGCCTGCTCACGCATGCCCTGCTCGACCGTCACATCCACGGTCTCGATCTTGGCCGCATACTCACGCACTTCCTGGGTAATCTTCATCGAGCAGAACTTCGGCCCGCACATCGAGCAGAAGTGCGCGACCTTGGCCGACTCCTTGGGCAACGTCTCGTCGTGGAACGAGCGCGCGGTGTCCGGGTCCAGGCCCAGGTTGAACTGGTCTTCCCAGCGGAATTCGAAGCGCGCCTTGGACAACGCGTTGTCACGAATCTGCGCGCCCGGGTGGCCCTTGGCAAGGTCCGCGGCATGGGCGGCGATCTTGTAGGTGATGATGCCGGTCTTCACGTCATCCTTGTTCGGCAGGCCCAGATGCTCCTTGGGCGTGACGTAGCAGAGCATGGCGCAACCGAACCAGCCGATCATCGCCGCGCCTATCCCCGAGGTGATGTGGTCGTAGCCCGGGGCGATGTCGGTGGTCAGCGGGCCGAGGGTGTAGAACGGCGCCTCGTCGCAGCACTCGAGCTGCTTGTCCATGTTCTCCTTGATCAACTGCATCGGCACGTGGCCCGGGCCCTCGATCATGCACTGCACGTCGTGCTTCCAGGCGATCTTGGTCAGCTCGCCGAGGGTTTCCAGTTCACCGAACTGGGCGGCGTCGTTGGCATCGGCGATCGAGCCCGGGCGCAGGCCGTCACCCAGCGAGAAGCTGACGTCGTAGGCCTTCATGATCTCGCAGATCTCGTCGAAGTGCGTGTACAGGAAGTTCTCTTTATGGTGCGCCAGGCACCACTTGGCCATGATCGAGCCGCCGCGGCTGACGATGCCGGTAACGCGCTTGGCGGTCAGCGGCACATAGCGCAGCAGGACGCCGGCATGGATGGTGAAGTAGTCCACGCCCTGCTCGGCCTGTTCGATCAGGGTGTCGCGGAACAGCTCCCAGGTCAGGTCCTCGGCCACGCCGTTGACCTTCTCCAGGGCCTGGTAGATCGGCACGGTACCGATCGGCACCGGCGAGTTGCGGATGATCCACTCACGGGTCTCGTGAATGTGCTTGCCGGTGGACAGGTCCATGACCGTGTCCGAACCCCAGCGGATGCCCCAGGTCAGCTTGGCCACTTCTTCCTCGATCGAAGAACCCAGGGCGCTGTTGCCGATGTTGCCGTTGATCTTCACCAGGAAGTTGCGGCCGATGATCATCGGCTCCAGTTCGGTGTGGTTGATGTTGGCCGGAATGATCGCGCGGCCGCGGGCGATCTCTTCGCGGACGAACTCGGGGGTGATTTCCTTCGGGATGCTGGCGCCGAAGCTGTGGCCGGCGTGCTGCTGGTCCAGCAGGCCGGCGGCGCGGGCTTCCTGCAGCTTCATGTTCTCGCGGATGGCGACGTATTCCATCTCGGCGGTGATGATGCCCTGGCGCGCGTAGTGCATCTGCGTGACGTTGGCGCCGGCCTTGGCGCGGCGCGGGTTGCGCACATGGGCGAAGCGCAGCTTGGCAAGCTCCGCGTCGTTCAGGCGCTGCTGGCCGAAGTTCGAGCTCAGGCCATCGAGGCGCTCGGTGTCGCCACGGGCGTCGATCCAGGCCGAACGCACATCGCCCAGGCCCTTGCGCACGTCGATGATGACATTGGGGTCGGTGTACGGGCCGGACGTGTCATACACTAGCACCGGAGCGTTCTTCTCGCCGCCGAAGTCGGTGGGGGTGTCGTGCAGGCTGATCTCGCGCATGGGCACGCGGACGTCGGGGCGCGAACCTTCGACATACACCTTGCGCGAATTGGGCAGGGGTTGCACGGACTGTTGGTCGACTTGGGCCGACTCGCTCAGACTGATTGTTTTTTCTTGTTTGCTCATCACAGGCTCTCCAGACAGCTTCCAGGCGGTGGAATGTCGGGGTGAACCTGAAAGGCGTGGACGCACCCGTGTTGACGGGTGCAGTGCCGGACATGGGGTGCCGTGGACTGCAAGCAGCCGTGACGATCCCGGACCTGGCACAAGAGGCTCCCGGGATGTGAGAGCAATCTTGTTCCCTACGCAGGCGCTAACCTGATCAGGTTCAACGGGATCCGCACCTCTGCGATCTCAGCCTTTGCTTCAAGGCACCCCGACAAGAACATGCGCAGTCTAGACTGGAGTGGCCGGCAAAGCCAAGCGGGTAAATCCGGGGGTGATAAATGGCACAAGTGGCGGATTGTTGATGACGGCGCGCGGCACTACACTGGCGCATCGCCCGATACCCGACAGTACAGTAAATAAAATTTGATCAAGGATTGCCCTATGCTGCGCAAACTCTCACTGGCAATTGCCGTGTCTTGTGCGTCCCACGGAGTGGCCTGGGCAGTGGATACGCCCACGACGGTGAAGACCGACCTGGTCAGCGTCTACCAGGAAGCGGTCGACAATAACGCCGACCTGGCCGCCGCCCGCGCCGACTACGGTGCCCGCCGTGAAGTGGTGCCCCAGGCCCGCGCCGGATTGCTGCCGAACCTTTCGGCCGGCGCCGAGATGATGAACACCCGCACCAAGCTCGACGAACCGTCGGTCACCTCCAACCGCAGCGGCAACGCCTGGAGCGCCACCCTGGCGCAGCCGATCTTCCGCGCCGACCGCTGGTTCCAGCTGCAAGCCGCCGAGTCGGTCAACGAACAGGCCGCCCTGGAACTGTCGGCCACCGAGCAGAACCTGATCCTGCAGAGCGCCGAGAACTACTTCGCGGTGCTGCGCGCCCAGGACAACCTGGCCTCGACCAAGGCCGAAGAAGCGGCCTTCAAGCGTCAGCTCGACCAATCCAACGAGCGCTTCGACGTCGGCCTCTCGGACAAGACCGACGTGCTGCAGTCCCAGGCCAGCTACGACACCGCCCGGGCCAACCGGATCATTGCCGAGCGCCAGGTGCAGGATGCCTTCGAGGCCCTGATCACCCTGACCAACCGCCAGTACACGGCAATCCAGGGCGTAGTCCACACCCTGCCAGTGCAGGTGCCCACGCCCAACGACGCCAAGGCCTGGGTCGAGACCGCCGGACGGCAGAACCTCAACCTGCTGGCGACCAACCACGCCGTGGCGGCCGCCGAAGAGACCGTGCGCCAGCGCAAGGCCGGCCATGCGCCGACCCTCGACGCGGTGGCCAAGTATCAGAAGGGCGACAACGACAACCTCGGTTTCACCAACCCCTCGCAGAACGGGGTGCGCTACGGTGGCGATGTCGAGCAGACCAGCGTCGGCCTGCAGTTGAACATCCCGATCTACAGCGGCGGCCTGACCAGTTCTCAGGTACGCGAGGCCTATGCGCGCCTGACCCAGAGCGAGCAGCAACGCGAAAGCCTGCGTCGCCAGGTGGTGGAGAACACCCGCAACCTGCACCGCGCGGTGAATACCGACGTGGAGCAGGTGCAGGCGCGCAAGCAGTCGATCATCTCCAACCAGAGCGCGCTGGAAGCCACCGAGATCGGCTACCAGGTCGGCACCCGCAACATCGTCGACGTGCTCGACGCGCAACGTCAGCTGTACACCTCGGTGCGCGACTACAACAACAGCCGCTATGACTACATTCTCGACAACCTGCGCCTGAAGCAGGCCGCCGGCACCCTGAGCCCCCAGGACCTACAGGACCTGGGGCGGTACCTGAAGGCCGACTACAACCCGGACAAAGATTTCCTGCCACCGGACCTGGCGGCGGCGGCGGCGAAGAACTTCGAACGCCGGCCTTGAGCCAAGGGAGCTCGCGGTCGCTGTAGGAGCGGCCTTGTGTCGCGATAGGGCCGCACCGCGGCCCCGGCAATCTAGCAGTAATGCGCAGATCCCGGGGCCGCTTCGCCCCCCTTTCGCGACACAAGGCGGCTCCTACAGGGACCGCATCGCCTCACAGATCAGCGGATTAGCGCAGCCAGCCCATCCAGCAACCGCTGCAACGCCCCTTGGTTGGCCTGCATCACCGCCCTGCCCGCCTCGCCCATGCGCCGCGCATCCTGTGGCAGCTCGACCAACCGACGCACCGCCCCGGCCAGCCCTTCGGCGTCATCCACCTGCTGCAACGCCCCCGCCTCGCGCAGCATCGCGCTGATCTCGAGGAAGTTGAACACATGCGGCCCCATGAGCACCGGCAGCGCCAGCGCCGCCGGCTCCAGCGGGTTGTGACCGCCGGTGGCCACCAGGCTGCCACCGACGAAGGCGATATCGGCCAGGGCATAGAGGAACAGCAGCTCGCCCATGGTGTCGCCCAGCAGCACCTGGGTCTGCGCCGTGACCGTGTCGCCATTCGAGCGGCGCACTGTGGTGAACTGGCCGGCGCACAGTTCATGCACCGCCGTGAAACGCTCGGGATGGCGCGGCACCAGGATCAGCAACGCATCGCTGTGGACCTTCAGCAGCTCACGATGAGCCTCGAGAATCAACGCGTCTTCGCCATCATGGGTACTGGCAGCGATCCATACCGGACGTTGCCGGGCAGCCCACTGTTCACGCAATGCGCTGGCCCGTGGCGGCAATTGATCGTCGACCTTGAGGTCGAACTTGATCGAACCGGTCACCTGCACGCATTCGTCGCGCGCACCGAGCGTACGGAAACGCTCGGCCTCGGTTTCGCTCTGCACGGCGATCAGGCTCATCTCCTCGAGCATCGGCCGGGTCAGGCCGGCGAAGCGGGCATAGCCACGGGCGGAGCGCTCGGACAGCCGGGCATTGGCCAGCGCCACCGGAATGCCGCGCCTGGCGCACTGGTGGATGTGGTTCGGCCACAGCTCGGTTTCCATGATGATGCCCAGGCGCGGGCGCACATGGTCGAGGAACCGCCCGGCCGCCCACGGCAGATCATAAGGCAGGTAGCAGTGTTGCACCCGTGGCTCACCCTCGAACATCGCGCGGATGCGCTCGGAGCCGGTCGGGGTCATGCAGGTAAGCGTGATCGGCAGGTCCGGGTACTGCTTGAGCAGGGCCCGGACCATTGGCGCGGCGGCGATGCTCTCGCCCACCGAGACCGCATGCACCCAGATGCCGCCCTGGCGCATCGCCGGCAGCTGGCAGGCGAAACGCTCGGCGATCCGCGCACGGTACGCCGGCGCCTTGCGCCCGCGCAGAAACAGGCGCAGCGCGACCAGCGGCAGGCCCAGGTGAAACAGCAAGGTATAGAGGGTTCTGTTCATGGCGGCGGAGTTTACTAGGAACCGCGCGAAAAGGCCTGTCAGCCAATCGCCCTCAGGTGCACGGCGAAGCGCTCGGCCAGCCACTGCGCGGCCGGGCCCAACGGTTCGTCGCGCCGCCAGGCCAGCTCTGCCACCAGCGCTGGCGGGCGCCACTCGCTGTCCAGCTCGACCATCTGCGTCTGGTAGGTGGGGTACTGCACCACATGCCGAGGCAGCCAGGCCCAGCCCAGACCGCGCATCAGCAACTCGGCCATGGCGTAGAAACTGTCGGCGCGCCAGACCTGCGGGCTGATCGCCTCGCCGCCCGGGTAGCCACTCTGCTGCGGGGTGATCAGCAACTGGCGATGACGGGCCAGTTGCTGGCGGCTGACCTTGGCCAAGTGTGCCAGCGGGTGGTCGATGGCACACACCGTGACCATCTCGACGCTGCCCAGGGCGCGCCGCTCCAACGAGGCGGGAATGCTTTCATGGTGGAAGAACAACCCCAGGTCGGCACGCCGCTCCACCAGCTTGCGCGCCACATCGCCCTGGGCACCGCTGGCCAGCTGCACTTCCAGGTAGGGGTAGTGCGCCGCCAACTCGTCGAGGCTGTCGATCACCGGCTGGTAGGGCATGGCCTCGTCCTGGGCCACCCGCAACAACGCCTCCTGCCCGCGCATCAAGGCCTGTGCCCGACCATCCAGGCGCTCGCACTGACGCAACAGCTCGCGGGCGTCCTCCAGCAACGCGGCGCCGCTTTCGGTCAGGCGCGGCAGCCGGCCGCTGCTGCGCTCGAACAGGGTTACACCCAGGTCCGTCTCGAGCAAGGCGATGGCGCTGCTGATCGCCGACTGGGCCTTGCGCTGTTCGCGGGCCACGGCGGAAAACGAACGCAACTCGGCGGCCCGCACGAACAGGCGCAGTTGCTCGAGGCTCCAGTGTTCTGTCATGACCAACCTATCTTCAAAGTAGATAGGTAATGACTTTACCGCATCCAGGGATTCCCTAGAATGCCCATCCAGCAACGGAGGACCCGCACCATGAACGCCTACACCTATCTCGCCATCGCCATCTGCGCCGAAGTCATCGCCACCGCCTCCATGAAAGCGGTCAAGGGGCTGAACACGCCGCTACCGTTGCTGCTGATGGTCTGCGGTTACGGCGTGGCGTTCTGGATGCTGACCCTGGTGGTGCGGAGCATTCCGGTGGGCATCGCCTATGCGATCTGGTCGGGGCTGGGCATCGTGCTGATCAGCATCGCGGCGTTGCTGATCTACGGACAGAAACTGGATGTGCCGGCGATGCTGGGCATGGCCATGATCGTCGGCGGGGTGGTGGTGATCCAGGTGTTCTCCAATACCGCCGGGCATTGATCCACGGGGAACACTGTTCCCATGTGAACTGTATACTGCGCACCTGTCCCAGTTTTCGAGGTGCCCGCATGCCATCCGCCATTACCACTGACGTGCTGATCGTCGGCGCCGGGGTCGCAGGCCTCTGGCTCAATGCCCGGCTGCGCCGCCTGGGCTATTCGACGGTGCTGGTGGAGCGCGCCAGCCTGGGTGGCGAGCAGACCATCAAGTCGCAAGGCATCATCCACGGCGGCACCAAATACGCCCTGCACGGCGCCCTCAGCGGCGCCTCCGAGGCCATCGCCGACATGCCGAGGCGCTGGCGCGAAGCGCTGGCCGGCAACGGCGAGCTGGACCTGTCCGCTACCCGCCTGCTTTCCGATGCCCATTACCTGTGGTCCCCCGGCACCCTGGCCGGCAACCTCACCAGTTTCTTCGCCAGCAAGGCCGTGCGTGGCCGGGTCGACCAGGTCAAGGGCGAGCAACTGCCGCCGGCCCTGCAGGACCGCGCGTTCAAGGGCAAGGTCTATCGCCTGGCCGAACTGGTCATCGACGTGCCCAGCCTGCTGGCCAACCTGGCGCAGCTGGCGGGCGACAGCCTGCTGGCCGGCGAGCGCGTCGAGCCGCTGCGCGACGGCGGTGACCTGGCCGGGCTGGTGGTCGACGGCCGCGAGATCCGCGCCCAACGTATCGTCCTCAGCGCCGGTGGCGGCACCGAAGCACTGCTGCACGCCCTGGGGCTGAACCAACCGGCCATGCAGCGCCGGCCGCTGCACATGGTCCTGGCCAAGGGGCCCAACCTCAAGCCGCTGTACGCCCACTGCCTGGGCGGCGGGCCCAAGCCGCGCATCACCGTGACCACCCACCCGGCCGCCGACGGCCAGTGGGTGTGGTACCTGGGTGGCGACATCGCCGAGGCCGACGGCGTGGCCCGCGAGCCCGCCGCGCAGATCGCCGCGGCGCAAAAGGAAGTCGCCAGCCTGCTGCCCTGGATCGACCAGGCCCAGGTGCGCTGGGCCACCCTGCGCGTCGACCGTGCCGAGCCGGCGCAATCGGGCCTGGTACGCCCGGACAACGCCTTCCTCGCCGACCAGCAGCGCCTGCTGGTCGGCTGGCCGACCAAGCTGGCCTTGGCGCCGGACTTCGCTGATCGTGTGCTGGCCAGCTTCGAACGTGACGGCATCCACCCGAAGAACCAGCCGGACCTCGCCAACCTGCCCCGCCCACCGCTGGCGCTGCCTGCCTGGGAGCAACTGCTGCAATGAGCCTGCCGACCCTGCACGATCATCACCGCCCCCTGGGCAGCACCGGCCTGCGGGTGTCGCCGCTGGGCCTGGGCACGGTCAAGCTTGGCCGCGACCAGGGCGTGAAGTACCCCAACGGCTTCACCATCCCCGATGACGAAACCGCCCGCCTGCTGCTCGCCCAGGCCCGCGAACTGGGCATCAACCTGATCGACACCGCACCGGCCTACGGCCGCAGCGAGGAACGCCTTGGCCCATTGCTGCGCGGCCAGCGTGACCAATGGGTGATCGTCAGCAAGGTCGGCGAAGAGTTCGAGGCCGGCCAGTCGCACTTCGATTTCAGCGCCGCCCACACCCGCCGCTCGGTCGAACGCAGCCTCCAGCGCCTGGAAACCGACCGCATCGAGCTGGTGCTGGTGCATTCCGACGGCAACGACCTGGCGATCCTCGAGCGAGAGGGCGTGTACGAAGCCCTCGCCGCACTCAAGCAGGAAGGCAAGATCCTGGGCTATGGTTTGTCTGGCAAGACCGTCGCCGGCGGCCTGAAGGCGTTGGAGCAAGGAGATTGCGCCATGGTCACCTACAACCTCAACGAGCAGGCGGAGCGGCCCGTGCTGGACTACGCTGCCGAGCACGGCAAGGCCATCCTGGTGAAGAAAGCCCTGGCCAGCGGGCATATCTGCCTGGCGCCCGGGGTCGATCCGGTGCAGGCCAGTTTCGAGCTGCTGTTCGCCCACCCGGGCGTGAGCAGTGCCATCGTCGGCACCATCAACCCGGTGCACCTGGCCCATAACGTGGCCACCGTCGCCCGCATCCTGGGCCGGCCCTGAGCCGTCCAGGCGGGGGCCCAACGCAAGGAGGAGCCTCGTGCCGCGTACGCTGATCCGCAAGAATCCGAGCAACTTCAAGACCCTGCCGCTGCACGTCGAGGCCACGCCCGAAGGCCTGACCTACCAGAGTATCGGCATGCCGCTGAATTTCGCCCAGACCCTGCAGCGGCGCAAGGCCATCCAGGTCGCCGACCCCGAACACTTCGTGGCAGAACTGGCCAACCTCGGCGTGTCGGTACGACTGACCCTGCACTGGCAGGGCCGCGACTACTGGGTGCTGGTCCGCCAGCGCAGACAGGACCGTGGCGATGTAGTGCTCAAACTGATTTCCGGCTACGTCCCGGCCCACGAGCTGAACCTGCCGCTGCACACAGCGATCCAGGAAGTGGCCGAGGAATGTCTGCTGGAAACCCCCGAAGGCTGGCTGGGCGGACGCTTCAACGACACCTGGCTGCCAGCGCCCTATGCCGCTGCCCTGCACTACCGTGAGGCGCTGCCGTTCGTGCTGTCGCCCGAGTCGGGCGCTGCCCGCCCGGTGCATTGCGCCAACCTGATGTTGCTGGAGCGGCCACGCGCCTATGTTCATCTGCCCACGGCGTCGTTGCAGCTGATCTACGACTTGCGCCTGCAAGTGCCCAAGGAGGCCAAATCGCTGAGCCTGTTTCATGTCGACGAGCGCCTGGAGGGCGATCAACTGGTGGCCAGGCTCAATCGCAAGCGGCCGGATCTCTACCTGATGCCGCTCAAGGACGGCCAGCCCGTGGCCGAGCTGTACACCTTGAAGAAGGACCAACTGACACCCGCGGGCACGCGCGGACTGTGGCTGGCAGAGAGCTTCGCCCGTCAGGATGGCTGGGTGGTGCGGGATGAGCGGGTGCGCTGGAAGGATTGGCTGAAGCAGCAGGGGCTGGTCGAAAGCAAGCCCGCGCCGGTGTCGCACCTGGAACGGTTCGGGGACAAGGCTCGGGAACTGCTGGCCCGGGCGCGGACCTCGCTGCATAAATGAACACGGGGCAAGCCCGCTCCCAGCGTTTCGTGGGAGCGGGTTTACCCCGCGACTTGCAGCCTATCAGTGCTTGCGGATCTTCTCGACGATCGCCGTGGTCGAGCTGTTTTCCACCAGGCCCAGCACCTTCACCGTGCCGCCGTAGGCCTTGACGATATCGGCGCCGACCACTTGGTCGATACCGTAGTCACCGCCCTTGACCAGCACATCTGGCTTGACCTGGCGCAGCAGGTTCTCCGGCGTGTCCTCGGGGAAGCTGATGACCCAATCCACCGCACCGAGGCCCGCCAGCACGGCCATGCGTCGGTCGACGCTGTTGATCGGCCGGCCCGGGCCCTTCAAGCGGCTGACCGAGGCATCGTCGTTGATGGCGACGATCAGCCGGTCGCCCTGGGCGCGTGCCTGTTCCAGGTAGGTCACGTGACCGGCGTGGAGGATATCGAAGCAGCCGTTGGTGAAGACGATCTTCTCGTTGTGCGCACGGGCATCGTCGATGGCCAGCAGCAGCTGCTCCAGGCCCAGCACGCCCCGCTCCGAGCCCTCTTCACGCTGGATGGCGCGACGCAGCTCAGGCGCGCTGATGGCGGCGGTACCCAACTTGCCGACCACGATGCCGGCGGCCAGGTTGGCCAGGGCGACGGCATGCGGCAGGTCTTCACCCGCGGCAATGGCGGCGGCGAGGGTGGAAATCACCGTATCGCCGGCACCGGTGACATCGAACACCTCACGGGCACGGGCCGGCAGATGCAGGGCCGGGTGGCCGGTGCGCAGCAGGGTCATGCCATGCTCGCCACGGGTCACCAGCAGCGCGCCCAGATCCAATTCGTCGAGCAGCTTCAGGCCTTTGCCGACCAGCTCGGATTCATCGGCGCAACGGCCAACGATGGTCTCGAACTCGCTGAGGTTCGGGGTGATCAGGCTGGCACCGCGGTAGATCGAGAAATCCTTGCCCTTGGGGTCGGCCAGTACCGGAATGCCCTTGCCGCGCGCGGCCTGGATCAGCGCCTGATGGTTCTGCAGCGCGCCCTTGCCGTAGTCGGACAGCACCAGCACCTTGACGCCTTCAAGCAGGGCATCGACCTCCGCGCCCAGCGACAGCGGGTCGGTAGCGAACGGCTCTTCAAAGTCGATGCGCAGCAGTTGCTGGTGACGGCTCATCACCCGCAGCTTGACGATGGTCGGCTGGTGGGCGATGCGCTGGAAGATCGAGCGCACACCGGCGGCATGCAGGCTGTTGGCAAGGCTGTCGGCAGCCTCGTCCTGGCCGGTGACGCCGACCAGAGAAGCGGGCGCGCCGAGGGCAGCGATGTTCAAGGCCACGTTGGCCGCGCCGCCGGGGCGATCCTCGATCTGATCGACCTTGACCACCGGCACCGGCGCTTCAGGCGAAATACGCGAAGTACCGCCATGCCAGTAGCGGTCAAGCATGACATCGCCGACCACCAGTACCGGGGCTTGATCGAAACGCGGCATGGACAACTTCATGGGCAACCCATTTTTGGAAAAGTGAACAGGGGCAGGATATTAGCACAGGGTCGTGGATGGCTTTACCGCCACCTTCGCTGTGGACAACTGCAGTGACAATCGGGGCCGTGCCGGCCCCGATGCTTGGATTTAGGTGATATCGACGTTTTCCGGCGCATCCAGGCCCATGGCATGCAGACGGGCATAGTAGCCATTGGCCTCAAGCAGCTCGGCATGAGTACCACGCTCCACCAGACGCCCCTGCTCCATCACCAGGATCATGTCGGCCTTCTCGATGGTCGACAACCGGTGGGCGATCACCAGTGTCGTGCGCCCCTGCATGACATGGTCCAGGGCTGCCTGGATATGCCGTTCGGACTCGGTATCCAGCGCCGAGGTCGCTTCATCCAGAATCAGCAACGGCGCATTCTTCAGCAGTGCACGGGCTATCGCCAGGCGCTGACGCTGACCGCCTGACAGGAGCACACCGTTCTCGCCGACCTCAGTGTCGAAACCTTTCGGCAACTGGTCGACGAACTCCTTGGCATAGGCATCGGCGGCCGCGGCCTCGATATCGGCACGCGGTGCACCAGCCAGGTCGCCATAGGCGATGTTGTTGGCCACGGTGTCATTGAACAGCGTGACATGCTGGGTGACCTGGGATACATGTCGACGCAGGTTGCGCAGGCGATACTCCTCGATTTCCACGCCATCGAGCAGAATCTGCCCTTCGCTGTGGTGATAGAAACGCGGAATAAGCGCAGCGAGGGTCGACTTGCCGCTGCCGGAACGACCGACCAGGGCAATCATCTGGCCAGGTTCGGCAGTGAAGCTAATGTCGCTGAGCACCTGACGCTCGGTACCTGGGTAGGTGAAGCTCAGATTGCGCACTTCCAGACGGCCCTGCACACGCGCCTTCTCAACGGTACCGGTATCCACCTCAGGGGCTTCATCCAATTGCTCGAAGATGCTCTCGGCACCGGCCAGGCCTTTCTGGATGGTCGAACTGACCTCCGAAAGCTGACGGATCGGCTTGGGCAGCAGACCCGCGGCCGTGATGTAGGCAACCAGGTCGCCAGCCGATGCGTCCCCACGCAGGAACAGGACCAGGAACATCAGCGCAGCCATGGCGCTGTAAATCACCAGTTGCAGCAGCGGCGTGTAGAGCGCGCCGGTCTTGGTCATGCGCAACTGCTTGTCGGTGTTGCCCTGGCTGGCGGCGCTGAAGCGCTGCTCCTCGTAACGTTCGCCGCCGAAACTGCGCACCACCCGATAGCCCTGGATGGTCTCGGAGGCAACATGGGTGACGTCACCCATGGCCACCTGGATCTTCTTGCTCTGCTTGCGGAATTTTTTGCTGGCAGTGCTCACCATCACGGCGATCACCGGCAGGATTGCGACCATGACCAGCGTGAGTTGCCAGTTCATCCACAGCAGGTAGGCGAACAGGAAGACCACCGTCAGGCCTTCACGGATCACCACCTTGATCGCGTCGGTCGCAGCGCCGGTGACCATCGTCACGTTGAAGGTGATGCGCGAAATCAGGTGGCCGGAGTTGTGGTTGTCGAAATAGCGGTTGGGCAGCACCAGCAGCTTGTTGAACAGCTCCACGCGCAGGTCGTGCACCAGGCACAGCGATACCTTGGCCAGGAAGTAGTTGCCTAGGAACGACCCCAGGCCCTGCCAGGCTGCGATCAGGATGATCAGCAGCGGCACGGCCTGCAGCAGTTGCAGGTCGCGCAGGTAGGCCACGTTGGGGAACAGGACGGCCTGGGGATTGCTCAGGCCGTCGACGAAGTACTTGAGGATCCCGGCCAGCATCGGCTGGGTCGAAGCGAAGATCACAAACCCGACGATACTCAGCAGGAAGATGCCGATGTAGGGTTTCACGTACCTCAGCAGCCTGAAGTAGATCTTCAGGCTGGAGGTGTTCTCCACCGGTAGCGGTGTTTCGGCCATCATCGAGCTCGCTGTTCAGATTGAACCGGCGATTTTACCACAGCGTCGTTTCTGGTCATCTGCCCACGGCAACAACATTGCCAGGCCTACCGGCAGCCAGCTGATGAACCATTCGGCCCGTGGCGTGGCGGTCAGGCTGGCGGCATCGAATTGCATGGCCAGGGTGGAAAACACCCAGAGGCCAAGCAGCGCCTTGCCGAATACCGTATGGCGGGCTCGTACGATCTCGCCCAGAGTGAAAAGCCAGATTGCCACCCACAGCAGCATCCCTGGCAAGCCAAGCTCCACGGCGACATGGGTGAACATGTTGTGCGTGTGCTCGAACATCTCTCCGAGCGCCTCCACTCGATAGTAGGCCCCCAACCCCAGTCCAGTAAGGGGATGCTCACCGATCATGTGTACGGCGGACATGAAAATCTCTGGTCGGTAGGACGAACCTCGCGCCATGATCAGGTCGTACATCTGGTAAAACGCCGCCCCCGTGGCCAAGGCGGCAAGGAGCGCGAACAGCCCACTTGCACGATCACGGTGCCATAAAACACCCAGTATGACCGTCACGACCAACGCAAATGCCGCGCCGCGGCTCTGGCTCAGAATCACGAACGCTCCCAGACACGCCAGCGCGAGCGTCCAGGCCAGTTGCAGGCCACGATGACGCGGGCAGGCATACAGAATCCACAGGATGGCGGCGGCAATGACGTAGGCACCCAGAATCGGATGGGAGATCTCGCCTATACCGGCCAGGCGCTCCACCCACGACTGGCCAGACATACCATAGAAGCGCACGATCGATATCAAGGCAGCTATGGCCAGCAGCCCACCACCCAGTTGCAACAGTCGCCAGCAACGCGCGATACCCATTTGGGCCATGAGCGGAAAAGCCATGAGGAACAACAGGATGTATAATAACCGTTTGCCTTCACGCAGACCGTCTTCTGCACTAGACCACATCAGGGTCACGGCGCTCCAGGCCAGCAATGCGGCGATTGCGATCCACAAGGCTGGCTGCCGGCGCCAGGCCTGAAGGAATACGTGCCTGGCGGACCATGCCAACCCCAAGGTCGGCAGCCACAGGAACAGGATCATGCCCTGCTGGTACAACTTGTTGGTTGGCGCCAATGCCACCGCCGCCAGAAACCAGACAAAACCCAACCCCAGCCAGGCCTTTGCCCAGCTCTTCGCATACAACATTCCTTTCCCCCGATGAAACGTAAAAACACCGTCATGGTGCTGGCAGATTTTTTTCGGCATTATTACCGGTCATTTTGCCTGCCCTGAAGACAAGGCTCGAATACATGCAATGTTCCCGGCTCTCCCAGGTCGACTTCGATCGATTGACTCTCGGCGCCAAGGTGCTTGAGGCAGATAGCCACGGCGCCAAAGTCTACCTGCTTGGGGATGGAAATATCCTCAAGGTGTTTCGTCGCAAGCGTCTGATTTCATCTGCACTGCTACGCCCCTACTCGCAGCGCTTCATCGACAACGCCATGCGCCTGGGCCAGGCCGGTTTCCCAACCCTGGAAGTGATCAGCCACCACAAGCTGCCGCTGCCGGGCCGCACGGCAGTGCTCTATCGACCGCTGCCGGGCGAGACCCTGCTGCAACTGTCGCGCCAGGCCGACTTCAGCTGGGACCGGCAATTGCCGCGCCTCGTCGAGCTTATTCGGCGACTGCATCACGCGGGGATCTACTTCCGCTCGCTGCATCTGGGCAACGTGGTCGAGACCCCCGAAGGCCTGCTGGGCTTGATCGACGTGGCCGACATGCGCTTCCTGCGCGCCCCGCTCTCTTCCCGAATGGTGCAACGCAACGTACAGCACATGGTTCGCTACATCGAGCGAGAACCCCTCGCCCGAGAGTTTCCCCTCGATCAGTTCCAGGCGGCCCTGGCGGCGCGCTGACACTCAGCGCGCCAACAGGCTGGCCGAACCGGACCGGAACGCTTGCCATCCCTGCTCCGGCGCCAAGGCCTGCCACTGCTCCGAAGCCTTGGCCCCGGCATCCTGAAAGGCGCAATCGTCAATGACGTCAGTCCAGGCATACGGATCGTCCGTCGGCAGGTAGTGGCCCGCATCAGCCAACTGCTCTCGAAAAACCGGCAGGTCACTGCAGACGACCGGCACCTTGGAAAGCACGGCCTCCTGCAGCACCAGCCCGAGGCCTTCCGAGCGGGAGGGCAGCAGCAACCAGTCGAAGGCCGGGTACAGTCGTATCGAATCTTCACGGTGGCCATAGAACCGGACACGATCACCCACGCCGAGCGATCTGGCCTGCGCTTCCAGCTGCCCACGCAACGGTCCATCGCCGAGTATGACCAGGCGAGCGCCTTGCTGTACTGCGCGCGTCCTGGCGAACGCTTGGATCAACATCTCGAAACCTTTACTCTCGACCAGGCGACCCACCGCCCCCAGCACAAGACCGTCCTCCATCAACGACAAGGCCTGCCTGGCCTGCTCCCGATCCAGCGAATGATCGGTGAAGGCCCGAGGATTCAGCGCCACACGCAAGCTTTGCACCGAACGCCCCAACCCCTGGGCCAGCGAAAGCGCCAATGTCGTGGAGACAGCGGCGACCGTCAGGCGCTCTACAGGAAACTGCCGGAACAGGGCTACATCGCGTCGGGTCAGGCGTGTCGTACCGTGGAACAGGACGGCAACCTGCACGTCTGGAAGCCGTCGCAACAATGGCAGCAGCAGCCGGGCAACGCCCAGTCCGTCCAGCAACAGCACATCGGGAACCACCACCTTCAACGCGCGACGCAGACGCCACTTCACCCAGGACAGTGCCAGTCGGTGCGCTAGCCGCCCCTTGAGCACGCGTGGCGACAAATGCCAGCTGCGCGTCTGACCCACGCCGCTGCACAAACCCTCTCCGAGCAGAAGCCAGTTGGTCACCTGCGCACCACTCGGGGCATGCGCCAGCACCTGCCGGTGCACACTGTGGATGGAAGCGAAGGGCGAACCACCCGACCACATCACATTGAGGATATTCAACGGCGTAACGCCCCTTTGATGATTCGGTGGGCCTTGAAGCCAGCCGTTTTGCTGATCCGCGAAATCTTGCTCGAACCAGGTCAGACTCCGAGCCACAAACGCAAGCGCTGCCAGCCGGTCAGCGGCGGATGCGCTCGCAGTGCAGGCACCATGTGCTCGACAATGCTTCGGCCCACGGCGGCAAAACTGAAGCGCGAAGTGGCCAGTTCACGCCCATTCGTAGCGATGAACGCCGCCAGCGCAGGATCCTCGCGTAACTGACGCAGTTTGGCCTGCAACGTCGGGATGCTGTCATACAACACCACGTTGCGCATGTCCTCGAGCCCCAGTGCGCGGTTCTCCGCTTCGCCCTGGTCGTAGGCGAACAATACGCAACCGCAGGCCATCGCCTCGAAGTTCTTGATCATGTACTCGCCCATACCGACGTCGGCACTGACGAAAAAACGGATACGGTTGAGGGTATTGCAATAGTCCTCGCCTGACTTGGTACGGGTGACCACCAGATTCTCCACCTGCCCCAACTCATCCAGCAAGGCTTTGCGGCCACTGTAGGCGACACTCTTGGTGCTGCCGACGAATGCCAGCTCGATATCGCGTTCGCGCCCCTGGTCGGCCAACAGTTGTTCGTCGTAGCCCTTGGGCACGAATACCGCGTCGAAGCCTTCCTGGCGCAGGCGCTCGCTGACCATGTAGCCAGAGCTGATGATTCGGGCCCAAGGCAGTTGGCGGTAATGCTCGCTGAACTTGCCGGTGTATTTGCAGGGTATGTAGTTCTGGTACGCGTCGTGCTCGAGGATCACCAGGTTGGGAACGCTGCGAATGAACGCAACCTGACGGATTTCCTGCTTGAAACGCAGGAAGAACACGATACGGTCGTAGCGCGTGACGTCCACTTCCCGCTTGAAGTAGCGACGCAGGTTGCGCTGGTCCTCGTCGCTCAGCCAACGCAGATCGCAGTCACAGTTGGCCGCGACGCCGTCGTACAGGCGGTCAAGAATCGCCCGTTGTTCCTTCTGCACCAGAAATAGGACTTTCATTGCTTTCCTTGGGCGCTCACAGGTCGCGACGCCAGAACAGTTCATGTCGGCGCACCGCCTTGCGGAAGAATTCATTCTCTCCGTACGGCGATGGGCGGCGCCCTGCCAGCCAGCGTTGCAACGCACGGCGCAGGCGACGCTTGAAGGGGGGGGCAGGTTGCAGGTCATGCATCATGCCCAGGGCCATGGCCTTGTCGCGCTGGGTGTCGATATCCAGCACCAGGCTACAGGGTGCCCAGGCTTCGGCGGCTTGCAACTGCGGCGGCAGGGCGACGCCATCACCGCTGTCGCCCATCGGCCAGCGGTCGTTGTCATGCAGGTGGTTGGCGTAGCACAACAACGTTTCAGGCTGCCACGCCAGGCCTTGCAGCGCCTCGAGCACTGCGGCCTGGGCACAGATGTGGTCCGGGTGCGGATCGAGCACCGGGTGCGGCATCACCAGCACCTGGGGCCGGGCCATCTCGAACAGGGCACGCAGGTCGGCCAGCAGGTTGTGCCAGCTTGGCGCACCATCGACATCGGCCGGCAGCGGGAACGGATTGAAACGGCGGAAGGGACGAATGTCGGCTAGATCGGCTTCACGCGAGCCCACCGGCAGATCCGGCGCAGCCTGCATGACTGGCAATTGCAGGCAGAAGTAGCCCAGCTGCACGCAATGCGACTCCGGCACGCCTGCCCAACGTGGCACGGCGATGCTGTCCCAGGCGCGCAGGCGGCCCTTCAGCCTGGCCGCCTCAGCCTTGGCCAGGCCCATGGCCTGGTAGTGTTCGGCCTCGATCTCACCGGCAGTCAGGGTGACAACCCAAGCTTCGTCGGCCTGGCTGTAGAGCCCATAGGCCGCCAACTCGGCGTCGTCGGCATGGGGGGCAATGACCATCACTCGGCGGTTGCGCAGCTTGACCGCTGGGGTTATCCACAAGCGCGCTGACTCTTCCAATCGGCAATGCCGACCACGCAGACGCAACGTGCCGGCCGCCAATGGTTCGGCCAACCCGGTCAGATTGAGGAATCGCACTCCGTTGACGCCACGCTCGAACGTCTGCACGTCGCTGGCGGCCCCCGCCAGCAGCTCGACGCGAGGATCAAGGAAACGCCCGAGCCAACGGCTCCGAATACCGATTTCAAGGATCAGTGTCTCGTCACCTTGCAGTGCAACATCGGTCTGCAGCAGATCGCCCCGCAGGCTCGCCGCGACTTCGCGAGTGTCCTTGGCAAAACGGTAAGCGTAGTCTTCGCCCGGCGAGTAGAACAGGTGATCGGCGAACCAGGCCTCGTGCCCCCCCCACAGCAGCGCCAGCAACAACAGCGGTAACCACCACACACCCAACACGCCCAACGCAACCAGCAGCACCAGGCCCACCAGCAGCACCAGGCGCTTGTTGCGCCGGTGGCGCTTGAGCAACTGCTGCTTGCGGCTCACGACTGGAACACCGGTACAGGGTTGCACCAACGGTCCTTGTACTCACGGTCCGCACGACCGAACGAGAACCGCAATGCCTTGCCGCGGGCCGTGGCTTGCTCCCAGGCAGACTGGGTGTTGAGGAAGCTCAATACGCTCCCAGGGCTGAAGGCCTTGGTCTCTGGATCGACACCGCCGTTTACATATTCGACGCTGATCCATTGCGGCGCCTCGACGCGATACACCAGTTGAATGGCGATGGGCGCCCCGTCGAGGAACAGCACCGAACCGACCAGCAGCTCGCGCAGGCGCTCGACCACCTCGGCCATGCGGGCCGCGCCGGTGGCCGGGAAGCCCCAGCGACGCTGGAACAAATCACAGTACATCGCGGCGACCTCGGCTGCAGTGAAATCGCTGATCGGTCGCACCTGACCGCCCGCCTCTTCCAGCAAGCGCAGCTCACGACGCTGGTTGTAGCGGAACTTCTTCGACAGGTCCTCGTGGGGACGTGCCATGGCCAACTGCTCGGGTTGTGCCTTCAAGCCGGCGAAACGCCCCTGGTTCAACTCCGACAGGTAGCGACCGGCGTGGCGCAGCGGCGCCCCAGCATCGGCGGCGGCCGGCAGGATGATCTCGGCATTGCCCAGGTCGAACAGGCCTTTCTTGCCTTCGCGCTTGAGCACGTCCTTGGACAGCGCCAGGTGGCGCCCCCAGGTCGGCAGCGCGGCCTTGAGCTCGGCGCCCTGGAACCAGCCCAGGTAACGCACCGGGATCCCGGCCAGGTCCGCCAGTTGCTCGATCACCAACGGGTGCGTGGCGACACTGCCGCCATAACGCTGCCAGGCGTCGCTGTACGCGGCCACGTCGATCACTTGCCAGCCGCGTTCGCGCCAGGCCTTGAGATGATTGAGCATCAAGCCTCCGCCTTCAGCGCGCGGACTTGCGGCAGTTTCCAGAAGGCATCCCGCACCGCCTGGTCGCTGAAGCGCCGCTGCAGACGCTGCAGCATATGCTCGGCGCATGCCTCGCGCTGCTGCGCATCCAGGCCGGCCATGTGCTTCAGGCCCTGGGCCAGCTGCGCGGCATCGCCCAGCGGGAACAGCACACCCACACCCTCGACCACTTCCCGGGCGCCGCCACAGGCGGTGGCCAGCACTGGTACGCCAGCGACCATGGCTTCGAGCAAGACCATGCCAAACGGCTCATGGTCGGAGCTCAGGGCGAACACGTCGAAAGCGCGGAAGTAACGGCGGGCATCCGGGACCTGGCCGAGGAAGTCGACCTGGTCGGTGATGCCCAGCTCAGCGGCCAGGGCCTTGAGTTTCGCCTCGAGACGCCCCTTGCCCAGAATCGCCAGGCGCGCGCCGGTCGGCAGCCCCGGCAAGGCTTCGGCAAAGCCGCGCAGCAGCGTGGCCTGGTCCTTGTCCGGATGCAGGCGTCCGACGTTGCCGACCACCCAGGCACGTTCATCCAGACCCAGTGCACGGCGCGCCTCGTCACGCGGCACCAGGCTGGCCTGCAGTGCCTCGACGTCGATGCGGTTGTACAGGGTCTGAATACGCTCGGCCGGCCACTGGCCCAAGCAGCGACGCATGTCGTCACGCACCGCGTCCGACACACCGAGCAGGCTAAGGCGCTTGCGGAACAGGTTGGCGAACAGCCGCCGCCCTTTGCGCTCATAGTCGCCGAAGGCATGGTGCACGCCGATCACCGGCAGTCCGGTCCCGAGCAGCGCGACATAGATCGGCTTGAAGCGGTGGGCGATGCAAAAGCTGAAATTGCGCTGCGCGGCGATCTTGCGCAGCGCGCGGATCGCGCCCAGCTTCAGGCCGCGCACGGCCTTGGAACTGAACTCGAGAAACAGCACCTCGTCCGAGGCACAGCCAGCCGCGACCTGCGCGTCCGCTGCCCCGGTGAGGAACACGGTAGTGACCTTGTAGCCGCTGCCTTGGAACAGGCTGGCGTATTGACGGGCACAATCGAGGAACGGCCCGTCATAACCATGGCAGAACTGCAGGATGCGCGGTTCAGAGCGGCTGGTCATACGGCGCGGCGCCTTCCTTGACCACCAGGATGTCTTCCATGATCAGGTACTGCAGGTCCGAACCGAAGAACATGTTCAGGGCGTCGGTCGGCGAGCAGATCATGGGTTCGCCGCGGCGGTTCAGCGAGGTGTTCAACGACACGCCGTTGCCGGTCAGGTCTTCCAGCGCCTTCATCATGTCGTAGTAGCGCGGGTTGTACTCACGCTTGAGCACCTGGGCGCGCGAAGTGCCGTCCTCGTGGACGACTTCCGGCACGCGGGTCTTCCACTCCTCGGCGACTTCGAAGGTGAAGGTCATGAACGGCGCGGGGTGATCGATCTTGATCATCTGCGGCGCGACAGTATCGAGCATCGACGGGCAGAAAGGTCTCCAGCGTTCGCGGAACTTGATCTGGTGGTTGATGCGGTCGGCAACGCCTTCCACGCTCGGGCAGCCGATGATCGAACGACCACCCAGCGCACGCGGACCGAACTCCATGCGGCCCTGGAACCAGGCCACCGGGTTGCCATCGACCATGATCTTGGCGATCTGCTCCGGCATGTTCTCCAGCTTGCGCCATTTCGGCTGGCTCGGGTGACGGGCACAGGCGGCGATCACGTCTTCATTAGAATACGCAGGGCCAAGGTAGACGTGTTCCATCTTCTCGACCGGCACGCCACGGGCGTGGGACACGTAGGCGGCCGCGCCAACGGCGGTACCGGCGTCGCCGGAGGCCGGCTGGACGAACAGCTCCTTTACATCATCACGGGCGATGATCTTCTGGTTCAGCTTGACGTTCAGCGCGCAGCCGCCGGCGAAGGCCAGCTTGCCGGTTTCTTTCAGCGTGTCGCCCAGGTAATGGTCGATCATCTGCAGGGCGAGCTTCTCGAACAGCGCCTGCATGCTGGCGGCGTAGTGGATGTAAGGCTCGTCGGCGATGTCGCCTTCGCGTTTCGGACCCAGCCACTCGATCAGCTTGGGCGAGAAGTAGAAGCCCTTGCCCTTCTCTTTATAGCGGCGCAGGCCGATGACGTTGGCGTATTCGGTGTTGATCACCAGCTCGCCGTTTTCGAAACTGGCCAGGCGCGAGAAGTCGTACTTGCTGGCATCGCCGTATGGCGCCATGCCCATGACCTTGAACTCGCCATCGAGCATCTCGAAGCCGAGGAACTCGGTGATCGCGCCATACAGGCCGCCCAGCGAGTCCGGATCGAAGAATTCCTTGATCTTGTGGATCTTGCCGTTTTCGCCATAGCCAAAGAAGGTGGTGGCGTACTCGCCCTTGCCGTCGATGCCGAGGATCGCGGTTTTCTCTTTGAAACCCGAGCAGTGGTAGGCGCTGGAGGCATGGGCCAGGTGGTGCTCGACCGGCTCGATCTTGATCTTCTTCGGATCGAAGCCCAGTTGCTCCAGGCACCAGACGATCTTCTTGCGGTAGCGCTTGTAGCGGCGGTTACCCATCAGCAGCGCATCGAGGGCGCGGTCCGGGGCGTACCAGTAGCGCTTGGCGTAATGCCAGCGGGCCTTGCCGAACAGGCTGATAGGGGCGAACGGAATGGCCACCACGTCGACGTCAGACGGCTTGATGCCGGCCTGCTCCAGGCAGAACTTCGCCGACTCGTAGGGCATGCGGTTCTTCGCATGCTTGTCACGCACGAAGCGCTCTTCTTCGGCGGCGGCAATCAGCTTGCCGTCGATGTACAGGGCCGCGGAAGGGTCATGGCTAAGGGCGCCGGACAGGCCAAGAATCGTCAGTGCCAAGGGTCTAGCCTCTCAAATCGGTATGAAGTGCGCCAACGGCCATTCGGGCGGATGGCGGCTAAAGGGCGGGATTATAACGCAAAGATCAAGGACACACCGCCCCCTTGTAGGAGCGGCCTTGTGTCGCGAAAGGGCTGCGCAGCAGCCCCGGCGATTTCGATGGTGGAGCTGAAACCTGGGGCCGCTTCGCGCCCCTTTCCGACCGGTCCGACGCCTCGGCAAGGCCGCTCCTACAAAGGCACGCGCTGCGGCTTACTCGGCGATCAGCCAGTCCATGCGCAAGCTGCCAGCGGTCTGCGCCAGCTCCTTGGCCAGCCACGGCAGCAGCGTCTTGAGCTCGTCCTCCAGGCCCCACGGCGGGTTGGCGATGGCCAGGCCCGAGCCGTTCAGGCCCTGCGGGCTATCCTGGTGGTGCACGTACAGCTCGACCCGCAGCAGCTTCGGCGCGCCGGTGCTGGTCAGGTCTTGATAGAAACGGGTCAACGAGCGCTGGTCCTTGATCGGATACCAGATCGCCGCGACGGTCTGGCGCATGCGACCGATCGCCTCTTTCATGGCCACGGTGCAGCGCTTGAGCTCGTCGGCCTGCTCGAACGGCGGGTCGATCAGCATGATGGCGCGCTTTTCCTGCACCGGCAGAAGCGCCCGCGGGATGTGCCAGCCTTCGCCCAGGTGAACGGTGACCCGCGGATCCTTCTTCATGTTCTCCTTGAGCAGCGCCCCATCTTCAGGGTGCTTCTCGTTGAGCAGGGCGCGGTCCTGCTGACGCATCAAACGACGCGCCAGCTCGGGCGAGCCCGGGTAGAAGCGCAGCTCGCCATCCGGGTTCAGGCGCTTGATGATGCGCAGGTAGTCGGCGGCCGCTTCCGGCAGGTCGTCACGATTCCACAGGCGGGCCACGCCCTCGAGGTACTCACCGGTACGGCTCGCCTGGTCGCCCTGCAAGTCGTAGAGACCCAGGCCAGCGTGGGTGTCGATGTAGGCGAATGGCTGTTCCTTGCGCGACATCAGGGCGATGAGGCGGGTGAGCACGATGTGCTTGAGGACGTCGGCGTGGTTGCCGGCGTGGAAGGCGTGACGATAGTTCATGAGGACTCCTGCGGGGGCAACAAGTTTACCTTGCCTTGCAGCCGGCAAAAAGCATCGCGGGGCAAGCCCACTCCCACAAATGCCCGAGGACACATGGGAGCGGGCTTGCCCCGCGATAGGGACAACGCCGATTCAGCAGGCGTTATTTGTCAGCGTGATACGCCGCGTCAGCAGTTTCAAAACGCGAAACCATGCTGTTCGACGGGCTGCCCAGCTTGCTCACCACGAAGATGGCGATGCTGGCGAACAGGAAGCCCGGGATGATCTCGTACAGGCCCATGTCCACGTAGTTTTTCCACAGGATCACGGTCAGCGCGCCGACCACGATACCGGCCAGGGCGCCATTACGGGTCATGCCCTTCCACAGCACCGAGATCAACACCACCGGACCGAAGGCGGCACCAAAGCCGGCCCAGGCATAGGCCACCAGGCCCAGCACTCGGTTTTCCGGATTGGAGGCCATCGCAATGGCGATAAGCGCGACAGCCAGGACCATCAGGCGACCGACCCAGACCAATTCCTGCTGCGAAGCGTTCTTGCGCAGGAAGGCCTTGTAGAAGTCCTCGGTCAGGGCGCTGGAGCACACCAGCAACTGGCAGCTCAAGGTACTCATCACAGCGGCCAGGATGGCCGACAGCAGGATACCGGCAACCCAAGGGTTGAACAGGATCTTGGCCAGTTCGATGAACACGCGCTCGTGGTTCTCGGTGACCGGACCTGCCAGGTCAGGATGCGCCGAGAAGTAGGCGATGCCGAAGAAGCCCACTGCGCAGGTACCGGCCAGGCACAGGATCATCCAGGTCATGGAAATGCGGCGGGCGTTGGCGATCGACTTGACCGAGTCGGCGGCCATGAAGCGCGCCAGGATGTGCGGCTGCCCGAAGTAGCCAAGACCCCAGCCCATCAGCGAGATGATGCCGATGAAGGTCGCGCCCTTGAACATGTCGAAGTGCGCCGGGTTCACCGCGTCGATGGCAGCGAAGGTCTGGTCGAAGCCGCCAGTGGAAATCAGCACGATCACCGGGGTAAGGATCAGCGCGAAGATCATCAGCGAAGCCTGCACGGTATCGGTCCAGCTTACGGCCAGGAAACCACCGATGAAGGTGTAGGCGATGGTCGCGGCGGCACCGGCCCACAGGGCGGTCTCGTAGGACATGCCGAAGGTGCTTTCGAACAGACGGGCGCCGGCAACGATGCCGGAAGCGCAGTAGATGGTGAAGAACACCAGGATGACGATCGCCGAGATGATCCGCAGCAGGCCGGTCTGGTCTTCGAAGCGGCTGGAGAAGTAGTCCGGCAGGGTCAGGGCATCACCGTTGTGCTCAGTCTGCACACGCAGACGGCCGGCGACAAACAGCCAGTTCAGGTAGGCGCCGACGGTCAGGCCGATGGCGATCCAGGCCTCGGAAAGGCCCGCAAAGTAGATGGCGCCCGGCAGGCCCATCAACAGCCAGCCGCTCATGTCCGATGCGCCGGCGGAAAGCGCGGTAACCACGCTGCCGAGACTACGGCCGCCGAGAATATAGTCGGAAAGGTTCTTGGTGGAGCGATAGGCGGCGAAGCCGATCAGCACCATTGCCGCAATGTAGATCACGAAGGTGATCGTTAGTGGATTGCCCATGAGTTGTGCCCTGGCGTTGTTTTTATCTCTTGCGACCGTCGTGCACGACGGTTGCACCCAGGCGGCGAATCCTATGCAACAACATGAACGAGGTGCAACCATTTTTCATTTGCAAGTTGCACCCAGCCATGGTTTTTCGGATAAAGCCCCTTTTTTGCTCCTTTTCGGAGCAAACGCAGCGTTTTACATAAGCAAAAGCAGCAAAAAAGACCGTTTCGGCTGTAAGGAAACATCCTTCAGACGAGTTGCACCTTTACCGTGAAGATTTCGGGTTGCACCCGGTTGCACCCGAATCGTCCTACAGGCTAATCTTGCCTTCAGCTTAGGCCACATCCGTGACCAATAACGAGGATAAGAAATGGCGACGACCACCCTTGGGGTCAAACTCGACGACCCGACCCGTGAGCGACTCAAAGCAGCTGCGCAGTCCATCGACCGCACGCCGCACTGGTTGATCAAGCAAGCGATCTTCAACTATCTCGAGAAGCTCGAGGGTGGCGCCACCCTGAACGACCTCAACGGCCATGCCGCCGCTGGCGACGACGCCGGCGAAGTCGCCGCCGATCACGCCCACCAGTGCTTCCTGGAATTCGCCGAAAGCATCCTGCCGCAGTCGGTATTGCGCTCGGCGATCACCGCCGCCTACCGCCGCCCCGAGCAGGAAGTGGTGCCGATGCTGCTGGAGCAGGCCCGCCTGCCAGCCGCCCAGGCCGAAGCCACCAACAAGCTGGCCGCGAGCCTGGCCGACAAGCTGCGCAACCAGAAGAGCGCCGGCGGCCGTGCCGGCATCGTCCAGGGCCTGCTGCAGGAGTTCTCGCTGTCCTCCCAGGAAGGCGTGGCGCTGATGTGCCTGGCCGAAGCACTGCTGCGCATCCCCGACAAAGGCACCCGTGACGCGCTGATCCGCGACAAGATCAGCACCGGCAACTGGCAGCCGCACCTGGGCAACAGCCCGTCGCTGTTCGTCAACGCCGCCACCTGGGGCCTGCTGCTGACCGGCAAGCTGGTCAGCACCCACAACGAATCCGGCCTGACTTCCTCGCTCACCCGCATCATCGGCAAGAGCGGCGAGCCGATGATCCGCAAGGGCGTCGACATGGCCATGCGCCTGATGGGCGAGCAGTTCGTCACCGGTGAGACCATCGCCGAGGCCCTGGCCAATGCCAGCAAGTTCGAAGCCAAGGGCTTCCGCTACAGCTATGACATGCTTGGCGAAGCCGCGCTGACCGAGCACGACGCGCAGAAATACCTGGCGTCCTACGAGCAGGCGATCCACTCGATCGGCAAAGCCTCGCACGGCCGCGGCATCTATGAAGGCCCGGGCATCTCGATCAAGCTCTCGGCCCTGCACCCGCGCTACAGCCGTGCCCAGTACGAGCGCGTGATGAACGAGCTGTACCCGCGCCTGCTGTCGCTGACCCTGCTGGCCAAGCAGTACGACATCGGCCTGAACATCGACGCCGAGGAGGCCGACCGCCTGGAGCTGTCGCTGGACCTGCTCGAGCGCCTGTGCTTCGAGCCGTCGCTGGCCGGCTGGAACGGCATCGGTTTCGTCATCCAGGCCTACCAGAAGCGCTGCCCGTACGTGATCGACTACGTCATCGACCTGGCCAAGCGCAGCCGTCACCGCCTGATGATCCGCCTGGTGAAAGGCGCCTACTGGGACAGCGAGATCAAGCGCGCCCAGGTCGAAGGCCTGGAAGGCTATCCGGTCTACACCCGCAAGGTGTACACCGACGTTTCCTATGTTGCCTGCGCCCGCAAGCTGCTGGCCGTGCCAGAAGCCATCTACCCGCAGTTCGCCACCCACAACGCCCACACCCTGTCGGCCATCTACACCATCGCCGGGCAGAACTACTACCCGGGCCAGTACGAATTCCAGTGCCTGCACGGCATGGGCGAACCGCTGTACGAGCAAGTCGTGGGCAAGATCTCCGAGGGCAAGCTGAACCGTCCATGCCGCGTGTACGCACCGGTCGGCACCCACGAGACCCTGCTGGCCTACCTGGTCCGTCGCCTGCTGGAAAACGGCGCCAACACCTCGTTCGTCAACCGCATCGCCGACCACTCGATCTCCATCCAGGAACTGGTCGCCGACCCGGTCGCCAGCATCGAGCGCATGGGCACCCAGGAAGGCAGCATCGGCTTGCCGCACCCGCGCATCCCGATGCCGCGTGAGCTGTACGGCAGCGAGCGGGCCAACTCTGCCGGCATCGACATGGCCAACGAACACCGCCTGGCGTCGCTGTCCTGCGCCCTGCTGGCCACCGCCCACAATGACTGGAAAGCCACGCCGCTGCTGGCCTGCGCCGCCAGCGAGCAGCCGGCCACACCGGTACTCAACCCGGCCGACCACCGCGATGTCGTGGGCCACGTGCAGGAAGCCACCGTCGCCGACGTCGACAACGCCATCCAGTGCGCACTGAACGCCGCGCCGATCTGGCAAGCCACCCCACCGGCCGAGCGCGCCGCGATCCTCGAACGCGCCGCCGACCTGATGGAAGCCGACATCCAGCCGCTGATGGGCCTGCTGGTGCGCGAAGCCGGCAAGACCTACGCCAACGCCATCGCCGAAGTGCGCGAGGCCGTGGACTTCCTGCGTTACTACGCGGTGCAGGCACGCAACGACCTGCGCAATGACAGCTGCCGCCCTCTGGGCCCGGTGGTGTGCATCAGCCCATGGAACTTCCCGCTGGCGATCTTCTCCGGACAGGTGGCCGCGGCGCTGGCCGCCGGCAACCCGGTACTGGCCAAGCCGGCCGAACAGACCCCGCTGGTCGCCGCCCAGGCCGTGCGCCTGCTGCTGGAAGCCGGCATCCCCGAAGGCGTGCTGCAACTGCTGCCAGGCCAGGGCGAAACCGTCGGTGCCGGCCTGGTCGGTGACGAGCGCGTCAAGGGCGTGATGTTCACCGGCTCCACCGAAGTCGCCCGCCTGCTGCAACGCAACATCGCCGGACGCCTGGACAACCAGGGCCGCCCGATCCCGCTGATCGCCGAAACCGGTGGCCAGAACGCCATGATCGTCGACTCCTCGGCGCTGACCGAGCAGGTGGTGATCGATGTGGTCTCCTCGGCCTTCGACAGCGCCGGCCAGCGTTGCTCGGCCCTGCGCGTTCTGTGTCTGCAGGAAGACTCCGCCGACCGCGTGATCGAGATGCTCAAGGGCGCCATGGCCGAAAGTCGCCTGGGCAACCCGGAGCGCCTGTCCGTGGACATCGGCCCGGTGATCGACGCCGAAGCCAAGGCCGGCATCGAGAAGCACATCCAGGGCATGCGCGACAAAGGCCGCACCGTCTACCAGGTGGCCATCGCCGAAGGCGAGGAGATCAAGCGCGGCACCTTCGTGATGCCGACCCTGATCGAACTGGAAAGCTTCGACGAGCTCAAGCGCGAGATCTTCGGCCCAGTGCTGCACGTGGTGCGTTACAACCGCAAGGACCTGGACCAGCTGATCGAGCAGATCAACGCTTCCGGCTACGGTCTTACCCTGGGCGTGCACACCCGCATCGACGAGACCATCGCCAAGGTGGTGGACAACGTCAACGCCGGCAACATGTACGTCAACCGCAACATTGTCGGTGCCGTGGTCGGCGTGCAGCCGTTCGGCGGTGAAGGCCTGTCGGGCACCGGCCCGAAAGCCGGCGGCCCGCTGTACCTGTACCGCCTGCTGTCGACCCGCCCGGCCGACGCCATCGCCCGCCACTTCCAGGCCGACGATGCGCGCAGCAAGGCCGACACCACCCTGCGCGACCAGCAGCTCAAACCGCTGACCACCCTCAAGACCTGGGCGGCCAGCAGCCAGATGAGCGACCTGGCCGCGCTGTGCGAGCAGTTCGCCGAGCAGTCGCAGAGCGGCATCACCCGCGTGCTGCCAGGCCCGACCGGCGAGCGCAACACCTACACTGTGCTGCCTCGCGAACACGTGCTGTGCCTGGCCGACAACGAGGCCGACCAGCTGGCCCAGCTGGCGGCGGTACTGGCCGTGGGCAGCTCGGCGGTGTTCCAGGACGGCGAGCCGGCCAAGACCGTGCGCGGCCGTCTGCCGAAGGAGCTGCAGGCGAAGATCAAGCTGGTGGCCGACTGGAGCAAGGACGACGTGGCCTTCGACGCGGTCATCCACCACGGTCACTCCGACCAGCTGCGCGGTGTTTGCGAGCAGGTGGCCAAGCGTGCCGGCGCGATCGTCGGCGTGCACGGGCTGTCGAGTGGCGATCACCAGATCGCCCTGGAACGCCTGGTGATCGAGCGGGCGGTAAGCGTGAACACTGCGGCGGCGGGTGGTAACGCCAGCCTGATGACCATTGGCTGACGCTGACGGTCGGTGAACGGAAAAGGAGAGCTCAGGCTCTCCTTTTTTGTGGGAGCAACTGTCTTGCCGAGATTTCTCAACCTGGCAGCCCTTCACCTAATCAGGAAAAGCCAGCGCAACTAAAGCGAAGCAACCATCACGCAGATTTCTTTTTCACCGTAAAATCGACTTCCAGATCGGCGTTCGCCAGGATATTCACCAGAGCATCCAGCGAGAACTTGTCTATCTTGCCGTTGAGCAAGTCACTCAAACGTGGCTGAGTCAGATGCAGTCGCCGTGCTGCGTCTTTCTGCGGCAGATCCCAGGATTGGACAATCCTGGTCAATACCCGCATCAGCTTCGCCCGAAGCCGCAGGTTCTCGGCCTCTGCGGGTGAGTCGAACAGCGCATCCCATACCGAAGTGGAGCGTTCGTTTGTCATCGCAAATCCCTCTGTGCATCCATCTCGTTCAAACACTGTCGACTCCAGCTCAGCAGGCGCCCAACAATTTGTATCGCGCTCTCGCCAGATCGATATCGCGCTTTTCCGTCTTCTCGGTCGTCTTGCGAAACGCGTGCAGGACATAAACCGCTTCTGGTCGACTCACGACATAGAACACCCGAAACGCCCCGTCCCGACACTTGATGCGGATTTCCCGCGTCCCAGGCCCAACGCTTTCCATTGGTTTCCAGTCGAAGGGAGCTTCACCGTCCTGGATCAGCTCCAGCTGATACCCGGCCCGCTGCCTTGCCACAACCGGAAAGTCCCGCAGGTCCTGCTTGCTGCTACCCAACCATTCGATTGGCTTTTGCCCGTCATGCATCCTGCACGCTCCCGCCAATGCACTCGCCTGGCTTGCCCATACCGGAGGCGTAAGCTCTCCATGAGCGGCAAAGATAAAACTATATCGATATCGATATAAGTGCAATTGCGTGACAAGGCTTTGCGACGGGTAACACCCATATCCATAGCGCCCGGCGCAACCCAAGGAGACCTGGGTGATGGCAACTTCTGCCCCCATATCACCCAAACCAATTAACCTGTCCCCTGCCCTATCACCTTGCCTAGACTCGCTGCATCCCGAACCAGGAATGCCGCCATGTCCGAGCAACTCCTCAGCAACCGCAACCTCGCCTTCGAGCTCTACGAAGTCCTCGACGCCGAGGCCCTGACCCAGCGCCCGCGCTTCGCCGAGCACAGCCGCGAGACCTTTGACGCGGCGCTGACCACCGCCCGCACCATCGCCGAGAAGTACTTCGCCTCGCACAACCGCAAGGGCGATGAACACGAGCCGCGCTACGTGGAAGGCCGTGCCGAGCTGATCCCGGAGGTGAAGCCTGCGGTCGACGCCTTCCTCGAAGCGGGCTTCCTCAACGCCAACCGCGACTTCGAAGTCGGCGGCATGCAGTTGCCCAGCCTGGTATCGCAAGCCTGCTTCGCCCACTTCCAGGCCGCCAACGCCGGCACCACGGCCTACCCGTTCCTGACCATGGGCGCGGCCAACCTGATCGAGAGCTTCGGCAGCGACGAACAGAGACGCTTGTTCCTGCAACCGATGATCGAGGGCCGTTACTACGGCACCATGGCCCTGACCGAACCCCACGCCGGCTCGTCCCTGGCCGATATTCGCACCCGCGCCGAACCCGCAGACGACGGCACCTACCGGCTCAAGGGCAACAAGATCTTCATCTCCGGCGGTGACCACGAACTGTCGGAGAACATCGTGCACATGGTCCTGGCCAAGCTGCCGGACGCACCGCCCGGGGTGAAGGGCATCTCGCTGTTCATTGTGCCCAAGTACCTGGTCAACGCCGACGGCAGCCTGGGGCCGCGCAACGACGTGCTGCTGGCCGGGCTGTTCCACAAGATGGGGTGGCGCGGCACCACCTCCACCGCGCTGAACTTCGGGGACAACGGCCAGTGCGTCGGCTACCTGGTGGGCCAGCCGCACCAGGGCCTGGCCTGCATGTTCCAGATGATGAACGAGGCGCGCATCGGCGTCGGCATGGGCGCGGTGATGCTGGGCTACGCCGGCTACCTGTATTCCCTGGACTACGCCCGCCAACGTCCACAGGGCCGCCTTCCAGACAACAAGGACCCGAACAGCCCCGCCGTATCGATCATCGAGCACAGCGATGTGAAGCGCATGTTGCTGGCGCAGAAGGCCTACGTGGAGGGTGCTTTCGACCTGGGCCTGTACGCGGCCCGGCTGTTCGATGACACCCACACCGCCGCGGATGCCGAGGCTCGCCGGCAAGCCCTGGAACTGCTCGATCTGCTCACGCCCATCGTCAAGTCCTGGCCCTCGGCGTTCTGCCTGAAAGCCAACGAGCTGGCGATCCAGATCCTCGGCGGCCACGGCTACACCCGCGAGTACCCAGTCGAGCAGTACTACCGCGACAATCGCCTCAACCCGATCCACGAAGGCACCGAGGGCATCCAGTCCCTCGACCTGCTCGGGCGCAAGCTGGCGCAGAACAACGGCGCGGGGCTCAAGCAGCTGATCCGCCTGATCGCCGGCACCTGCGAGCGCGCCAGCCATCACCCGAACCTAGATCCGTTGCGCCAGCCCCTGGAGCACCTGGTCAACCGCCTGCAGAGCGTGACCCTCACCCTGCTCGGCGACCTGGCCAGCGGCAAGGTCGCCGGCGCGCTGGCCAACTCGGCGCTGTACCTCAAGGTGTTCGGCCACTGCGTGATCGGCTGGCGCTGGCTGGAGCAGGCCATTCATGCCGAGGTCGGCCTCCTCAAGGGCAGCGATCGCGACTTCTACCTGGGCAAACTCCAGGCCGCGCGTTATTTCCTCACCTGGGAAGTGCCGGGCTGCCATAATGACCTCGCTTTGCTCGAGGCCCGCGACGATACGTGCCTGGGCATGCAAGAGGGGTGGTTCTAGGCTTTGTACGAAAAGTCGCCGAGCGGCGATCAGGCAAGGCGAAAACAGGCGAGGAAGCGGAGTTTGCTGGTTGCAAATGAGCATTCCGAGCCTGTTTTCAACGCAGCATGATCGACGCGCAGGCACTTTTCGTATAAAGCCTAGGGGGAGCCACCGCACACACGGAGATTTCCATGTTCGACTCCAGCACCCTGCTGCGCCAGCGTTTTGCCGCGCTGCGCAGCACGGCCGAACTGTTCTCGCTTCGCCATGTGAAGCAATCGCACCAGTCACTGTCGGTTCGGCGCAACGTCGCCGAGCCTCCCTTCTTCAGCCAGGATGAAGGCGCCATGCTCACCGTGCGGGTGGAGGGCGTCGAGGCCTACGCGGCCACCGCCGACCTGTCCCAGGCTGGGCTGCAACGTGCCCTGGAGCACGCCGAGGCGCTGGCCCGACGGATCAAGGCCAGCAGCCTGCTCGACCTGAGCGGCCAGCCAGCCCCGGACGGACGCCACGACCATGTCTCGCCCAATTTCGAACAGCCCCTGCCCAACCTCGCCGAATGCCTGGACCTGCTGGCCGCCGAATCGGCCAGCGTGCCCATGGACGAACGCCTGGTGGACTGGCAGGCCAGCCTGGGCATCAGCGTGGTCGAGCAGACCTACCTGAACTCCGCCGGCGCCGAGCTGCGCCATGCCCAGCGCTTCGTCTACCCGGGCCTGGGTGTCACCGCCAGCGACGGCCAGGACAGCCAGAGCCGCAGCCTGGGCCGGGAGAACTTCGGCCAGCAGGGCGGCTTCGAGGTGATCGAGCGCTGCGGCCTGGTCGGCGCTGCCCGCCGGGTGGCCGACGAGGCGCTGCAACTGCTGCTGGCACCGAATACCCCAAGCGGCCGGCGCGACCTGCTGCTGATGCCCGACCAGATGATGCTGCAGATCCACGAATCCATCGGCCACCCGCTGGAGCTGGACCGGATCCTCGGCGATGAGCGCAACTACGCTGGCACCAGCTTCGTCAAAGCCGAAGACTTCGGCCATCTGCAATACGGCTCGGAGCTGCTCAACGTAACCTTTGACCCAACCCTTCGCGAGGAGCTGGCCAGCTACAGCTTCGATGACGACGGCACCCCGGCCAGCAAGCAGTTCCTGATCCGCGATGGCCTGCTGGTTCGCCCCCTGGGCGGCGCTCTTTCGCAACTGCGCTCGGGCCTGGATGGCGTGGCCAACAGCCGAGCCTGCGGCTGGAACCGCGCGCCGATCGACCGCATGGCCAACCTCAACATCGAGCCGGGCGACCAGTCGCTTGAGCAACTGGTCAGCGGCATCGAGCACGGCATCCTGATGCGTACCAACCGCTCCTGGTCCATCGACGATGCGCGCAATAAATTCCAGTTCGGCTGCGAGTGGGGGCAGTTGATCGAAAACGGCAAGCTCAAGGGCGTGGTGAAGAACCCGAACTACCGGGGCATCTCCGCCGACTTCTGGCGCAACCTCTCGGCCGTGGGCGACAGCAGCACCTACCAGGTGCTCGGCACGCCCAACTGCGGCAAGGGCGAGCCTAACCAGGTGGTGCGGGTCGGTCACGCATCGCCCGCCTGCGTGTTCCGCCAGATCGACGTATTCGGGGGAGACGCCTGATGAGCACCCTGTACCAGCAACGTTTCGAAAACCTGCTCGACAGCCTGAACGCCGCCGTGCAACCGGGCGAGCAGTTCACCCTTGGCTACAGCGCCGAGCATTCGCAGTTCGTGCGCTTCAACCATGCCAAGGTGCGCCAGGCCGGGCTGGTCAGCCAGGCCAGCGTGCACCTGCGGTTGGTGCGCGAAGGGCGCCAGGCCGAACAGCAGATCACCCTGGGCGACGATCCCGACCTCGACCAACGGCGTCTGCACGACGCCCTGGCGCAGTTGCGCCAGACCTTGCCATTGCTGGCGGTGGATCCCTACCTGAACCTCGACGACAGCGCCTGGCACAGCCATAGCCTGCTGGAACAGCCATTGCCCGAGCTGGACGCAGTGCTGGCCCTCATCGAGCGCGAAGCCGGTGATCTGGACCTGGTCGGCATCTATGCCGCCGGCCCCATCTGCCGGGGTTTCGCCAGTTCCTTCGGGGCCTTCGGCTGGCACCAGGCCAATAGTTTCAACGTCGACTGGAGCCTGTTCCACGCCAACGGCCAGGCAGTCAAGGCCAACTATGCCGGGCAGACCTGGAGCGGCGAGGCCTTCGCCGCGCGCCTGCGTCAGGCCCGCGAACAGCTGGCGTACCTGGGACGCCCGGCCATCACCCTCAAGCCCGGCAGCTACCGAGCCTACCTGGCGCCGGCGGCAATGGACGAGATCGCCGGGATGCTGTGCTGGGGCGGTTTCTCCGCCCAGGCCCTGGCCACGGGCAACAGCCCACTGCAGCGCCTGTACAACGGCGACGCGCAACTGAGCCCACGAGTGAGCTTCAGCGAGCAGGTCAGCGGCTCGCTGAGCCCAGCGTTCTCCGACGAGGGCTCGCCCCGTCGCGACCTGCTGCTGATCGGCGAAGGCCGTGCGCTGGAGCGGCTGGTAAGCGCCCGAAGCGCCGCCGAGTTCGCCCAGCAGGCCAATGGCGCAGACAGCCACGAGTCGCCGTGCGCGCTGAGCCTGGCGCCGGGCAACCTGCCTGGCGAAAAGATTCTGGCGCGTCTGGGCACCGGGCTGTACATCAGTAACCTGTGGTACCTGAACTATTCGGACCTGCCTGCGGCACGCATGACCGGGCTGACCCGCTTCGCCACTTTCTGGGTGGAGAACGGGCAGATCCAGGGGCCAGTGAGCACCATGCGCTTCGACGACAGCCTGTACAACCTGCTGGGTAGCCAGCTCGAAGACCTGACCCAGGAGCGCGAGATGATCCTCTCGACCAGCACCTATGGGCAACGCAGCACCGGATCGAGTCATCTGCCGGGGGCGTTGGTCAAAGGGCTGACCCTGACATTGTGATCGGCAGGATCGGCCTCATCGCTGGCAAGCCAGCTTCCACCATGACCGGCATGCGCTGCCCCTGTGGAAGGCGACTTGCCGGCGACGAGGTCGGCCCAGGCAACACAGGACATTGAGGTAACCCATGCCCGAACGCGCACCACTGGACCCTGTCACCGCCCGCTGGATCCCCTGGGTGGTGGCCATCGCCTTCTTCATGCAGTCGCTCGACGGCACCATTCTCAACACCGCGCTGCCGGCCATGGCCCGCTCGCTGGCCGAGGACCCGCTGCGCATGCAGGGGGTGATCATTGCCTACATGCTCACCGTGGCTCTGCTGATCCCGGCCTCGGGCTGGATCGCCGACCGTTTCGGCACCAAGCGCATCTTCTTCAGCGCCATCCTGCTGTTCAGCTTCGGTTCGCTCTTGTGCGCCATGGCCAACAGCCTGGCGTTCCTGACCCTGGCCCGGGTCATCCAAGGCCTGGGCGGCGCGTTGATGCTGCCGGTCGGGCGCCTGGTGGTGCTGCGTGCCTACCCACGCTCGGAGCTGGTGCGGATCATGAGCTTCATTACCATCCCCGGCCTGCTCGGCCCGCTGCTGGGTCCGACCCTGGGTGGCTGGCTGGTGGAGATCCTGACCTGGCACTGGATCTTCCTGCTCAACCTGCCGGTGGGCGCACTGGGCTGCTATGCGGTGTGGAAGTTCATCCCCGACCTGCGCGGGGCTGAACGCACCCGTTTCGATACCCCAGGTTTTTTGCTGTTCGGCGCGGCAATGGTGCTGATCACCATTGCCATGGAAGGCCTGGGCGAACTGCACCTGCCGCACCTGCGAGTAATGCTGTTGTTGTTCGCCGGCATGGCATGCCTGGCCGCCTACTGGTTGCGCGCCGGGCGTGACCCGGAACCTCTGTTCTCGCCCTCGCTGTTCCGCGTACGGACCTTCGCCATCGGTATCCTCGGCAACCTGTTCGCCCGCCTGGGCAGCGGCGCCTTGCCCTTCCTCGTGCCCTTGCTGTTGCAAGTGGCGCTGGGCTATTCGCCGGCCCAGGCCGGCATGAGCATGATCCCGCTGGCGGCGGCGGCGATGCTCGCCAAGTCCATCGCCCGGCCGCTGATCGAGCGCCTGGGCTACCGCATCGTGCTGACCGGCAACACCCTGCTGCTGGGCCTGCTCCTGGCCAGCCTGGGGCTGGTCGACGAGCAGACACCCTATGCCGTGCTACTGGTGCAACTGGCGCTGCTGGGGGCGGTCAACTCGATGCAGTTCACAGCGATGAACACGGTGACCCTGATCGACCTCGACGATGCCAGCGCCAGCAGCGGCAACAGCCTGCTGTCAGTGGTCGCGCAACTGTCGCTGAGCCTGGGCGTGGCCTGCGCCGGTGCCTTGCTCGGCGGCTTCACCGCAGCCGGCAGCGGCGATGGCGTGCAGAGCACCTTGGGCGCCTTCCAGCTGACCTTCGTCACCATCGGCGTGATGGCCATGCTGGCGGCGGCGATCTTCCTGCAACTGGCACCGACAGACGGAAGGCGCGCTCGTCGTCCGGAAGAGCACGTCGAGTCGTAGGGCGAATGGCCATGAGGCTGGTAGACTGTGCGACATTTTTCGCTCCAGCCGCAGGCCCGCCTCGTGACCGTTGAAACCACCGCTTTTGCCACCCTACCGCTGTCCGCCGCCATGCTGGCCAACCTGGACGCCCTGGGCTACGCCTCGATGACACCAATCCAGGCCCATAGCCTGCCGGTCATCCTCAAGGGCCAGGACCTGATCGCCCAGGCCAAGACCGGTAGCGGCAAGACCGCCGCCTTCGGCATCGGCCTGCTCAACCCGATCAACCCGCGCTACTTCGGCTGCCAGGCTCTGGTGCTGTGCCCGACCCGGGAGCTGGCCGACCAGGTGGCCAAGGAACTGCGCCGCCTGGCCCGCGCCGAGGACAACATCAAGATCCTCACCCTGTGCGGCGGCGTCTCGCTCGGCCCGCAGATCGCCTCGCTGGAACACGGCGCGCACATCATCGTCGGCACCCCGGGGCGCATCCAGCAGCACCTGGACAAAGGCACCCTGGTGCTCGACGGCCTCAACACCCTGGTCCTGGACGAAGCCGACCGCATGCTCGACATGGGCTTCTTCGACGCCATCGCCAGTATCATCCGCAAAACCCCGTCGCGCCGCCAGACCCTGCTGTTCTCCGCCACCTACCCGACCGGTATCGAGCAGTTGGCCAAGGACTTCATGCGCCAGCCGCAACAGGTCAAGGTCGAGGCCCTGCACAGCGACAGCCAGATCGAACAGCGCTTCATCGAGATCGACCCACAGCAGCGCCTGGAAGCGGTCACCCGCGTGCTCGGCCACTACCGCCCGCAGTCCTGCGTGGCGTTCTGCTTCACCAAGCAGCAGTGCGAGGACCTGGTCACCCACCTGACCGCCAAGGGTATCGTCGCCCAAGCACTGCACGGCGACCTGGAGCAGCGCGACCGCGACCAGGTGCTGACGATGTTCGCCAACCGCAGCAGCTCGGTGCTGGTGGCCACCGACGTGGCCGCTCGCGGCCTGGACATCGACGGCCTGGACCTGGTGATCAACGTCGAGCTGGCCCGTGACGCCGAGATCCACGTGCACCGCGTCGGCCGTACCGGCCGCGCCGGTGAGAAAGGCGTGGCGATCAGCCTGGTGGCCCCGGCCGAAGGCCACCGCGCCCAGGCCATCGAGGACCTGCAGAACAAGCCGCTGCGCTGGGAACAGCTGGACAACCTCAAGAGCAAGGGCGGCGAGCCGCTGCTGCCGGCGATGACCACCCTGTGCATTGGTGCCGGACGCAAGGACAAGCTGCGCCCGGGCGACATCCTCGGCGCGCTGACCGGCGATGCCGGGTTGCCGGGCAAGCAGGTGGGCAAGATCGCCATCTTCGACTTCGTGGCGTTCGTGGCGGTGGAGCGGGCGGTGGCCAAGCAGGCCATGCAGCGGCTGAACAGCGGCAAGATCAAGGGTCGCGCCCTGAAAGTCCGTATCGTCTGAAGACTTTTTGGGGCCGCTTTGCGGGCCCAGTTCTTGAAGAGGTAATTTCGTGCACTCCACCGACGTGATCATCCTGGGCGCCGGCGCCGCCGGCCTGATGTGCGCCCAGCTCAGCGCCCGCCGCGGGCGCCGGGTGCTGCTGCTCGACCACGCCAACAAGCCGGGCAAGAAGATCCTCATGTCCGGTGGCGGGCGTTGCAACTTCACCAACATGTACACCGAGCCCGCCAACTTCCTCTCGCACAACCCGCACTTCTGCAAGTCGGCGCTGGCCCGCTACACCCAGTGGGACTTCATCGAGCTGGTGTGCAAGCACGGCGTGGCGTACCACGAGAAGAAGCTCGGCCAGCTGTTCTGCGACAACAAGTCCAGCGACATCCTCGACATGCTCCTGGCCGAGTGTGACGAGTCCGGCGCCGAACTGCGCATGAACACCAGCATCGAGCGCATCGACAAGACCGAAGGCGGCTACACCCTGCAGACCAGCGCCGGTCCGTTCGCCTGCCAGTCGCTGGTGATCGCCACCGGCGGCCTGTCGATCCCGACCTTGGGCGCTACCGGCTTTGGCTACCAGGTCGCCCGCCAGTTCGGCCATGAATTGTTGCCGACCCGCGCCGGCCTGGTGCCGTTCACCATCACCGAGCCCCAGCTCAAGGCACTGTGCACCGAGTTGTCGGGCACCTCGCTGGACTGTGTCGCCAGCTGCAATGGCATGAGCTTCCGCGAGAATCTGTTGTTCACCCACCGCGGCCTGAGCGGCCCGGCGATCCTGCAGATCTCGTCGTTCTGGGAAGCCGGCGACACGGTGCAGATCAACCTGCTGCCTGATCGCGACGCGTTGGAGTGGCTGCAGGGCCAGCAAGTCGAGCGCTCCAACAGCGAGCTGAAGACAGTGCTGGGCGAGGTGTTCACCCGCAAGCTGGCCAACCTGCTGGCCGAGCAGTGGTTCGTTTCGAAACCCTTGAAACAGTACACGCCGGCAGAATTGACCCAAATCGCCGAGAAACTGTCGGCCTGGCAAGTGATCCCGGCCGGCACCGAGGGCTATCGCACCGCCGAGGTGACCTTGGGCGGAGTCGATACCCGCGAGGTGTCGTCCAAGACCATGGAATCGCTGAAGAGCCCTGGGCTGTACTTCATCGGCGAGGTGCTGGACGTGAGCGGGCACCTGGGTGGTTTCAACTTCCAGTGGGCCTGGGCTTCGGCCAACGCGGCGGCGCAGTTCGTGTAGAGTAGAATCCATTCAGCAGCACGGAACGCTTCTTGCTGGTCTGTGCTGGAGCGCCATTTTTGGGAGCTGCTGCGCGGCCCCAAGACAGCCTCGACGCTACTCAACCGATCTCAGCCCAGGGCCATCATGTCATCGAGCTCGTTCCGCCATTCATTGCGTCGCCTGTGGGGCCAAGACAAGTTCAGCTACGCCATCCGCGTGACCATCGCCCTCACCGGTAGCATGGCCTGGTGCTGGTACCAGAACGAGATGAGCCTGCTCATCCCGCTGTTCCTCGGCATCATCGCCAGCGCCCTGGCCGAAACCGACGATGGCTGGCAGGGCCGGCTCAGCGCCCTGCTGGTGACCCTGGGCTGTTTCGCCATCGCCGCGCTGTCGGTCGAGCTGCTGTTCCCCTACCCCTGGATCTTCGCCGTCGCCCTGGCCCTGGCGGCGTTTTCCCTGACCATGCTCGGGGCCTTGGGCGAACGCTACGGGGCGATCGCCTCGGCCACGCTGATCCTTTCGGTCTACACCATGATCGGCGTCGACCAGCGCGGCGGCGAAGTCAGCGACTTTTGGCACGAGCCGTTGCTGCTGGTCGCGGGCGCGGCCTGGTATGGCCTGCTGTCGGTGCTGTGGCAGGCGCTGTTCTCCAACCAGCCGGTGCAGCAGAGCCTGGCCAAGCTGTTCTTCGAGCTGGGCACCTACCTCAAGCTCAAGGCCAGCCTGTTCGAGCCGGTGCGCACACTCGACGTCGAGGCCACGCGCCTGGAGCTGGCCAAGCAGAATGGCAAGGTTGTGGCGGCGCTCAACGCGGCCAAGGAAATCATCCTGCACCGGGTCGGCAACAGCCAGCCGAACTCCAAGGTCAGCCGCTACCTCAAGCTGTACTTCCTGGCCCAGGACATCCATGAGCGGGTCAGTGCCTCGCACTACCCCTACAACGCGTTGACGGACGCCTTCTTCCACAGCGATGTGATGTTCCGCTGCCAACGCCTGCTGCGCAAACAGGGCTCATCCTGCCAGGAGCTGGCCCGCTCGATTCGCCTGCGCCAGCCCTTCGTGCTCGCCAGTGGCTACCCCGAGGCCCTGGAAGACCTCAATGCTTCGCTGGAGCACCTGCGCATCCAGAGCAACCCGGCCTGGCGCGGCCTGCTGCGCTCGCTGCGGGCACTGGCCGCCAACCTGGCCACCCTGGATCGGCTGCTCAGCGCCGCGAGCAACCCGGACAGCCTGGCCGACGCCAGCGACAGCAGCCTGCTCGACCGCTCGCCCCGCAACCTCAAGGATGTGTGGAAACGCTTGCGCACCCAGCTGACGCCGACCTCGCTGCTGTTCCGCCACGCCCTGCGCCTGTCGCTGGCGCTGTCGGTGGGCTATGGCATGGTGCACCTGATCCACCCGACCCAGGGTTACTGGATCATCCTCACCACCCTGTTCGTCTGCCAGCCCAACTATGGCGCGACCCGGCGCAAGCTGGTGCAGCGGATCTTCGGCACCGCCATCGGCCTGACCGTGGGCTGGGCGCTGTTCGACCTGTTCCCCAACCCGATCATCCAGTCGCTGTTCGCGGTGGTCGCCGGGGTGGTTTTCTTCGTCAACCGCACCACCCGCTACACCCTGGCCACGGCGGCGATCACCCTGATGGTGCTGTTCTGCTTCAACCAGATCGGCGATGGCTACGGCCTGTTCCTGCCGCGCCTGTTCGATACCCTGGTGGGCAGCCTGATCGCCATTCTCGCGGTGTTCCTGTTCCTGCCTGACTGGCAGGGCCGGCGGCTGAACAAGGTGCTGGCCAACACCCTGGCCTGCGCCAGCGAATACCTGCGCCAGATCATGCAGCAGTATGCCCATGGCAAGCGCGACGACCTGGCCTACCGCCTGGCCCGGCGCAACGCGCACAACGCCGACGCGGCATTGTCCACCACCTTGGCCAACATGCTGATGGAGCCGGGGCACTTCCGTAAGGAAGCCGATGTCGGCTTCCGCTTCCTGGTGCTGTCACACACCTTGCTCAGCTACCTCTCGGGGCTGGGCGCGCACCGCGACACGGTGCTGCCGGCCGAGGTCCACGAGCAGTTGATCGATGGCGCCGGGCGGAGCCTGGCCAGCAGCCTCGACGAAATCGCCAATGGCTTGGCGGCGCGGTTGCCGGTGGCAATCCACAGCGACGCCGAGGAAGCCCTGGCCAACGCGCTGGAGCAGATGCCGGAGGAGCTGGACGAGCATCAGCGGCTGGTACAGACGCAACTGGCGCTGATCTGCCGACAACTGGGACCGTTACGGACACTCGCAGGGCATTTGATCAAGGAAGGCGAACCCGCCTGATCGCCCCGCGATCAGAACCCATGCTGGCGCAGCAGCCGGTCGTAGCTGCCGTCGGCCTTCATCGTGGCGATCGCCTTCTCGAAGCGGGCGACAATCTTCTGATGCTCCGGGTGCTTGAGGCTGACCAGGATGTGCAGACTGTTCTCGCTCAGCGGCGGGTCGACGAACGCCACCCCCTCCCGCACCGGCTGCGGCTCGCGCTGCAGGTTGTAACGCGCGACGTACTCGTCCTCCACTGCCAGGTTGACCCGGCCGGCCGCCAGCATGCGCACCGCGGACGAGAAGCTGCGCACCGGCACCTTGTTCAGGCGCTCGTCGCTGTCGAATTCTGGGGAGTAGGCGTAATCGCGCACCACGGCGATGGTGTAGGGATAAAGGTCAGACTGGCGTGCATAGGAGAACGCTTCGCCCTCACGCTTGAGCAGGCGGATGCGGTTGACCAGGTAGGCGCCCGAGAACTGGCCGATCAGGGTTCGCTCGTCGTTATACCAAGCGTTGATCAGCACATCGTAGCGCCCCTCGCCCACGCCCATCAGCGCCCTGGCCCAAGGCACCTCCTCGAACTCGATGGCGTAGCCGGCGCGGGTCAGCGCCGTGGTGACGATGCTGGTGGCCAGGCCGCCACCGGGCATGCTGGTGTCGGTAAACGGCGGCCAGCTGTCGGCCACCAGCCGCAGCTTGCCTTGGGCCAGGGCAGGCCCCGCGCACAACAGCCCGAGTAAACCAAGAACGCAAAGCAGTGGCCGCATGCTCAATTCCTTTCGCAGTTGGGGGCTCACGCTGGTGACGGCGGTCTCTACTAGCAACAGAGGTCCAGATTACACAAGCCGCATCCTGGCGACAGCGGGCGATAGTGTCATTTAGCCTCTATTTTGGCCGAGTGCCAGGTACCGTCATTCGATCTCGTCGAACCCAGCAGGATTTGCGATGATCGACGGTCAACCGAAGGAGTACCCATCCATGTCCATCGAGTGGATCTGCAAGCACCATGGCGACCTTGCCAAGGAACAACTCTACGCCATCCTGCAACTGCGCACCGAAGTGTTCGTGGTCGAGCAGCGTTGTGCCTACCAGGAAGTCGACGGGCTCGACCTGTGTGGCGACACATTGCACCTGATGGGCTGGGACGGTGAGCGGCTGGTGGCGTACCTGCGCTTGCTCGATCCGCAATCGCAGGACGGCGAGGTCGTCATTGGCCGGGTGGTGACGTCCCCCGAGGCGCGCGATATGAAGCTGGGCCACCCACTACTGCTGAAGGGACTGGAAGCTGCCGGCCATTGCTGGCCTGGCGTATCGATCTATCTGTCGGCCCAGGCGCATTTGCAGGGGTTCTACGCTCGCCATGGTTTCGAAGCGGTCGGCGAAGAATACCTCGAGGACGATATTCCGCACATCGGCATGCGTAAAGGCTGAGATTGCCGGGAGCTCTGCGCGCACCATCGCGGGACAAGCCCGCTCCCACGGGGAGCCCTTTCAGGGATAACCCAACACTTCGCGCAGCTGGCGCAGGTGCTGGATGATCCACTGCTTGTCGATCGCGCCCCAGTCGCGGATGCGGTAATGCCCGGCATGGTTGCGCGCGCCGGCCTGCTGCTCGAACTCGCAGACGATATCCAGGTCGGCCAGGGCGGCGATGGTGTCCTGGGCGGTACGCCGCGGCATGCCGGTGGCCTCCATCAGCGCCGGCACGCTGGTGGCGGTCTGGCTGTCGATCAGCCAGGCCACGTAGAGGCGGCGGTAGAAGCTGCTGCGGGTCTTGCTCACTTCCGTGGTCATGGGGTGCTTGTCCCTCAGGTGTTGCCCGGCAGCTCCCGATAGGTCAGGTAGACGCGCAGGTCGAATTCCAGTTGATGGTAGTCCGGCTCCATGTGCTGGCAGAGCTGGTAGAAGGCCTTGTTGTGGTCGCGTTCTCTCAGGTGCGCCAGCTCATGCACCACGATCATGCGCAAAAACTGCGGCGCCGCCTCGCGAAACAGCGAGGCGACGCGGATTTCCTTCTTCGCCTTGAGCTTGCCGCCCTGCACCCTCGACACCGCCGTGTTCAGGCCCAGCGCCCGGTGGGTGAGGTCCAGGCGGTTGTCGAACAGCACCTTGTCCAGCGGCGGCGCACTGCGCAGGTACTGCTGCTTGATTTCCTGGGCATAGCCGTACAGTGCCTTGTCACTCTGCACGTCATGGCGCTCGGGGTAGCGCTGGCGCAGGTAGTCGCCCAGGCGATCGCTGGCGATCATCTGGCGCACCTGTTCCTGCAGGTGCGGCGGGTAGGCTTGCAGGTAGCGTAAGGCGGTCATGGCAGGCGTTCGGAACGGGAAGACGCGAGTTTAGCCAATCACGACGCCCATGGGAAAACCACCGGGAAGTTGCCGGCATCGCTGGCGGTCAGCGGACGGGCGACCAGGAACCCCTGCACGTAGGCGCAGCCGGCATCCTTGAGCCATTCGGCCTGGGTCTGGGTCTCCACGCCCTCGGCGATCACCGTGATGTCGTAGGCCGCGCACAGGCCAATGACGCTGCGCACCAGCGCGATGTCCGCCGCCGAGTCCGGTAGCCGCGCAACCAGGTGGCGGTCAAGTTTGAGGGTGTCGATGGGCAGGTCGCGCAGCATGCGCAACGAGCAATCGCCGGCACCGAAGTCGTCCAGTGCCACGCGAATACCCAGCTCGCGCAGGCGGTGCACCTGCTTCACCGCCGCGTCGATGTTGTACATCAGCGACGTCTCGGCCACCTCCACCTCCAGCTGATCGGGCTGCAGTTGGTGCTTGTCGATCACCTGGGCCAGTTCATCGACCAATCCAGGCATGGTGAACTGGGCGCGGCTCAGGCTGATGCCCAGCACCAGCTGCGAACCGAAGCGCTCGCTCCAGGCATTGCGCTGCGCGGCGCCCTTGCGATAGATCCAGCTGGCCAGGCGGTTGATCAGCCGCGCCTCTTCCAACAAGGGAATGAACAGCCCGGGGGGCACATCACCGACACTCGGGTGCTTCCAACGCAACAGCGCCTCGAAGCCGCGCAGCCGACCGTCGGCGAACGCCACCTGGGGCTGGTAGACCAGGCTGAAGTCGTTCTGCTCGATGGCCGTGCGCACGCTGTCCTCAAGCATCAGTCGTGAACGGGCGCGACCATTGAGTTCCTGGTCGTAGAAACGGTACTGCTGGCGCCCGGCCTGCTTGGCCGCATACATTGCGGCATCGGCCGCCCGCAGCAGGCCTTCCACGTTGGCGCCGCAGTCCGGGTAGGTGGCGATGCCGATGCTCACCCCCAGGTTGACCTCCAGGCCATCCACCTGCTGGAAGCTCGACATCCGCTCCAGCAGCTTCTCGGCATAGCGTCCGGCCTGCTCGGGGTATGGCAGTCCGTCGAACAACGCGGTGAACTCGTCACCGCCCATCCTGGCCAACAGCGCCTCGCTGCCCAGGCACTCCTTGAGCTGATCGGCCACCCAGCGCAGGACCTTGTCGCCGGCCTCATGGCCGAGCAGGTCGTTGATCCGCTTGAAGCCATCCAGGTCCATGTACATCAAGGCCTTGGCCTTGTCCGAGCGCTCGTTGCGCAGCAGCGCGCTCTCGGCGGCCTGGTAGAACCCGCGGCGGTTGAGCAGCCCGGTCAGCGGGTCGGTGACCGCCTGGTATTCGAGCTGCTGGTGCAGGTTGCGCACCACGGACATGTCCAGCACCGTCACCACCATGGCCTTCTGTTCGGCGGGCAGCGGCGCGCAGGACAGCGCCACCGGCACCAACTGGCCTGCGAGTGTACGCAGCTGGGCGTCGTGCACGCGGAAGATCTGCCGGCCCAGGTAGACCTGGTAGAAGTCCGACTCGTGCCACAGGTTGGCGCAGGGCAGCTGGATCAGGTCCAGCATGTGCGCGCCCTGCAACTTGTCCACCGGGGTATCGAGCAGGCGCGAGACGGCCGGGTTGGCGAAGCCGATGCAGCCCGACTCGTCCACCACCAGAATGCCCTCGGCGGCGTTCTCCAGGATCGAGGCATTGAAGGCCCGCGCCGATTCCAGTTCGCGGGTCAGGCGTTGCAGCATGCGCCGGTTGCGCTGCTGCTCCAGCTGGGCCTGGACCTTGGGCTTGAGAATCTGCGGGTCGAAGGGTTTGAACAGGTAGTCCACAGCACCGCTGGCATAGCCTTTGAGCACCGCCGCCTCGGACTGTTCATTGGCGGTGAGGAAGATGATCGGGGTTAGCCGCGTGCGTTGGCTGCCGCGCATCAGGCGGGCCACCTCGAAGCCGTCCATTTCGGGCATCTGCACGTCGAGCAGGACCAGGTCGACTTCGTGTTCGAGCAGGGTGCTCAGGGCTTCCATCCCTGAACTGGCGGTCAGTACCTGCCAATCCTGGCGGGACAGCAAGGCCCGCATGCTGATGAGGTTTTCCGGGTAGTCGTCTACGACCAGCAGCACCGAGCTGCTTTCCGGTGATTTTGAATAAGCGCCATCCATGCTGCTTCTCTTGGTAAGTCCAACTGCGACTTGTGATTGGATCCGATTATTACTCTAGACTCGGCCCCCGAAGACGCAATGCAGGCAGATGGCCGTAAGCCATCTGAACCGATGTTAGCCGACTAACGGTATAAGCGGTGGGCAGTCGACATACGGGCACAAAAAAGCCCGCATCGCTGCGGGCTCCTTCGTTGAACGGTGCCGGATCAGTTGATCTTGGCCGCCAGTTCACCTTTGGCATAACGCTGGAACATGCCTTCGAGGGTGATCGGCTTGATCTTCGAAGCATTGCCGGCGGTGCCGAAGGCTTCGTAGCGGGCGATGCACACGTCACGCATGGCCTTCACGGTCTCGGCGAAGAACTTGCGTGGGTCGAACTCGCTTGGGTGCGCAGCCATGTAGCGACGGATGGCACCGGTGGACGCCAGACGCAGGTCGGTATCGATGTTGACCTTGCGCACGCCGTACTTGATGCCTTCGACGATTTCCTCGACCGGTACGCCGTAGGTCTCTTTGATATCACCACCGAACTCGTTGATGATCTTCAGCCATTCCTGCGGTACCGACGAGGAACCGTGCATCACCAAGTGGGTGTTGGGGATGCGCTTGTGGATTTCCTTGATGCGGTCGATCGCCAGGATGTCACCGGTGGGTGGCTTGGTGAACTTGTAGGCGCCGTGGCTGGTACCGATGGCGATGGCCAGGGCATCGACCTGGGTCTTCTTGACGAAGTCGGCGGCCTCTTCCGGGTCGGTCAGCATCTGGCTGTGGTCCAGAATGCCTTCTGCGCCGACGCCGTCTTCCTCGCCGGCCTGACCGGTTTCCAGGCTGCCCAGGCAGCCCAGCTCACCTTCCACCGACACACCGCAGGCGTGGGCGAACGCCACGGTCTGCTGGGTGACGCGGACGTTGTAGTCGTAGTCGGACGGGGTCTTGCCGTCTTCCTTCAGCGAGCCGTCCATCATCACCGAGCTGAAGCCCAGCTGGATCGAGCGCTGGCACACGTCTGGGCTGGTGCCGTGATCCTGGTGCATGCACACCGGGATGTGCGGGAACTCTTCGATGGCGGCCAGGATCAGGTGACGCAGGAACGGGGCACCCGCGTACTTGCGGGCGCCGGCCGAGGCCTGGACGATGACCGGAGAGTCGGTGGCGTCTGCGGCTTCCATGATGGCGCGCATCTGCTCGAGGTTGTTGACGTTGAAAGCCGGAACGCCGTAGCCGAACTCGGCGGCGTGGTCCAGCATCTGGCGCATGCTAATGAGTGCCATTGTGTATCTCTCTCCCGACAAGCGTCGTTTGTTTCATGCAAGCCTGCCGCAGGGGCGGTTGCTGTTCAAGTAGTGTGGGCCATCTACACGGCCCGGCCAGTCACGGTGCCTTGCAGCCCCGCCCAATCAGATCGTTGGTCGCCACCCAATACACCAGGCCTTCGTCACCTTTGGTGTGGAAGGCCAGCATGCCATCGCTGTACAGCGCGCCGGAGGCACCCGGCTCGGCCTTGAGCCGATGGACTTGGTCGCCGCCGCCGAGACGGACATCGACTGTGTCCTGCTGCGCGTCGGCGAAGCGCCACAGCACTTCGGCCTGGCTGTCGCAGACCCAGCGGGTCCAGTTGTCCGCCGGGGCCGGTTGGGCCGGCTGCAGCAGCGAGCAGCCTGCCAGGATCGCCAAGGCCAGTGCGGCCAGAAGCACTTTCATCAAACTACTCCGCTGGGGGCTGCGCCGCAGCCCCGGTATTCAAGACCACGAAACCCTTGCCAGGTTGCCAACCACCCGATCAAGGGCAGCCCGGGGCCCTGCGCTGGTGTTCGTCGTCATACTTTTCCAGGCCGTCCGGACCCAAGCGCTTGTTGATCACCGGTGCCGTCTCCGCCTGCCACTGGGACTGGTAGCACCCCCCCTTGGGCGGCTGCGCCGGATCGGCCTCGCTGCCCTTGTTGCTGGAACAGGCGCCCAGCAACAAGGCCACGATCATCACAGGCAATTGCTTGACCATCAGGTCGCTCCCTTTGCCAGGCGCCTTCACGCTCAGGCCTTGGCCCGCTCTTCCAGGATTGCCACGGCAGGCAGGACCTTGCCCTCGACGAACTCGAGGAACGCGCCGCCACCGGTGGAAATGTAGGAGATATCGGCACCCACGCCATACTTGTCGATGGCCGCCAGGGTGTCACCGCCACCGGCGATGGAGAACGCGGCGCTGTCGGCGATGGCCTTGGCCAGGACCTGGGTGCCGTTGCCGAACTGGTCGAACTCGAACACACCGACCGGACCGTTCCAAAGGATAGTCTTCGAGGTCTTGAGCAATTCGGCGAACTGCTCGGCGGTCTTCGGACCGATGTCCAGGATCATGTCGTCGGCAGCCACATCGGCGATCGCCTTGACTGTGGCTTCGGCGCTCTCGGCGAATTCCTTGGCGACCACCACGTCCACTGGCAGCGGTACGCTGACCTTGGCGGCGATGGCCTTGGCGGTCTCGACCAGGTCAGGCTCGTACAGCGACTTGCCGACCGGGTGACCGGCGGCGGCAAGGAAGGTGTTGGCAATGCCGCCACCGACGATCAGCTGGTCGCAGACCGCGCTCAGGCTGTTCAGCACGTCCAGCTTGGTCGACACCTTGGAACCGGCGACGATGGCAGCCATCGGCTTGGCCGGAGCTTTCAGGGCCTTGCCCAGGGCATCCAGCTCGGCGGCCAGCAGGGGGCCTGCGGCGGCGACCTTGGCGAACTTGGCGACGCCATGGGTGGAACCCTCGGCGCGGTGGGCGGTACCGAAGGCGTCCATCACGAACACGTCGCACAGGGCGGCGTATTTCTGCGCCAGCTCGTCGGCGTTCTTCTTCTCGCCCTTGTTGAAGCGCACGTTTTCGAACAGCACCAGGTCACCGGCCTGCACCTGAACGCCGTCGAGGTAATCGGCGACCAGCGGCACGTCGCGGCCCAGGGCCTTGCTCAGGTAATCGGCAACCGGCTTGAGGCTGTTCTCGGCGGAGAACTCACCTTCGGTCGGGCGGCCCAGGTGCGAGCAGACCATCACCGCCGCGCCCTTCTCCAGGGCCAGCTTGATGGTCGGCAGCGCTGCCAGGATACGCGCGTCGCTGGCTACCACACCGTCCTTCACAGGGACGTTGAGGTCTTCGCGAATCAGTACGCGCTTACCTTGCAGGTCGAGGTCGGTCATCTTCAACACGGTCATGAATGCAGTCCTTCAGGGCTGTTTGCTGCGGGTTGGGTGTACGACGTGCAGATAGTGTTCGGCAACGTCGAGCATACGGTTGGCAAACCCCCATTCGTTGTCGAACCAGGCCAGCAGGTTCACCAGGCGAGGGCCTGAGACGCGGGTCTGGCTGGCATCGACGATGGCCGAATGCGGGTCATGGTTGAAATCACAGCTGGCGTGGGGCAGCTCGGTGTAGGCCAGCAAGCCTTTCAGCGGGCCATCCAGGGCAGCCTCGCGCAGCACCCGGTTGACTTCCTCGGCGCTGGTATCGCGGGAAGTCTGCAGGGTGATGTCCAGGCACGAGACGTTGACGGTCGGCACGCGTACCGCTTTGGCCTGGATTCGCCCGGCAAGTTCCGGCAGCAGGCGTTCGATACCCCGGGCCAGGCCGGTGGACACCGGAATCACCGACTGGAATGCCGAACGGGTGCGACGCAGGTCTTCGTGGTGGTAGGCGTCGATCACCGGCTGATCGTTCATCGCCGAGTGGATGGTGGTGATCTGCACGTATTCGATGCCAAAGGCTTGGTCCAGCACGCGCAGCAGCGGCACGCCGCAGTTGGTGGTGCAGGAGGCGTTGGACACCAGCAGTTCGCTACCGGTCAAGCAATCCTGGTTGACCCCATAGACCACCGTGGCGTCGATGTCCGCCTCGCTGGCCATGGGCTGGGAAAACAGCACCCGTGGCGCGCCGGCATCGAGGAAGCGCTGGCCGTCGGCACGGGTGTGGTAGGCGCCGGAGCATTCCAGCACCAAGTCAATGTCCAGGGCGGCCCAGTCGATGCCTTCCGGGGTAGCGCTGCGCAGCACTTTCACGCAGTCGCCATTGATATGCAGACAGTCGCCGTCAACCTTCACCTCGCCGGGGAAACGCCCGTGGGTGGAGTCGAAGCGCGTCAGGTATTCCAGACTGGCCTGGTCGGCCAGGTCGTTCAGCGCGACGATCTCGAAACCGGCCTTCGCCCCCCGCTCGAACAGTGCGCGCAGGACACAGCGGCCGATGCGGCCGTAACCGTTGAGTGCAACTTTGTAGGGACGCGGGTGGGGCATTCGATGGCTCGCTAACGCATGATGGCTTTGGGGGCCGCGTTGCGGCCCATCGCGACGCAAGGCCGCTCCCACAGGGTACGGTGTACGCCATACCTTGTAGGAGCGGCCTTGTGTCGCGAAACGAGGGCAACGCCCTCGCCTCGCACAGTCTGAATCAGTCTTCCAGCAGCTCTTCGGCGGTGCCCAGGATGTTGTCCAGGGTGAAGCCGAATTCCTCGAACAGCGCGCTGGCCGGGGCCGACTCGCCGTAGGTGGTCATGCCGATCACGCGGCCTTCGAGGCCGACGTACTTGTACCAGAAGTCAGCGTGAGCGGCTTCGATGGCGATACGCGCGCCAACTTCCAGCGGCAGTACCGACTGCTTGTACGCGGCATCCTGGGCGTCGAACACGCTGGTGCTCGGCATCGACACGACACGGACCTTGCGGCCTTCAGCGGTCAGCTTGTCAAAGGCTTGAACGGCCAGGCCCACTTCGGAGCCGGTGGCGATCAGGATCAGCTCAGGCTCGCCGGCGCAGTCCTTGAGCACGTAACCGCCACGGGCGATATCGGCGATCTGCTGGGCGTCGCGGGTCTGATGCTGCAGGTTCTGGCGCGAGAAGATCAGCGCCGACGGGCCGTCCTTGCGCTCCAGGGCATGCTTCCAGGACACGGCGGATTCCACCGCGTCGGCCGGGCGCCAAGTGTCCAGGTTCGGCGTGCTGCGCAGGCTGGTCAGCTGTTCGATAGGCTGGTGGGTCGGGCCGTCTTCACCCAGGCCGATGGAGTCGTGGGTGTAGACGTGGATCACACGCTGCTTCATCAGTGCCGACATGCGCACGGCGTTGCGGGCGTATTCCATGAACATCAGGAAGGTGGCGCCGTAGGGCACCAGGCCGCCGTGCAGGGCGACGCCGTTCATGATGGCGGTCATGCCGAACTCGCGCACGCCGTAGAACACGTAGTTGCCGCTGGCATCGTTGGCTTCGACGCCCTTGCAGCCTTTCCACAGGGTCAGGTTGGAGCCGGCCAGGTCGGCGGAGCCACCGAGGAACTCGGGCAGCAGCGGGCCAAAGGCGTTCAGGGTGTTCTGGCTGGCCTTGCGACTGGCGATGGTCTCGCCCTTGGCGGCAACCTCGTTGATGTAGGCCTGGGCCTTCTCGGAGAAGTCGGCTGGCAGGTCGCCTGCGGCGCGGCGCTTGAACTCGGCGGCCAGCTCAGGGTAGGCCTTGGCGTAGGCGTCGAAACGCTGGTTCCACTCGGCCTCGACCTTGGCGCCGGCTTCCTTGGCATCCCACTCGGCGTAGATGTCGGCAGGTATTTCAAATGGGCCGTGGTTCCAGTTCAGTTCCTTGCGCGCCAGGGCGATTTCGTCGTTGCCCAGCGGTGCGCCGTGGCAGTCTTCCTTGCCCTGCTTGTTCGGCGAGCCGAAGCCGATGATGGTCTTGCAGCAGATCAGGGTCGGACGGTCGCTCTTACGCGCGGTCTCGATGGCGGTCTTGATCTCGTCGGCGTCGTGGCCGTTGACGTTGCGGATCACCAGCCAGTTGTAGGCCTCGAAGCGCGCCGGGGTGTTGTCGGTGAACCAGCCGTGGACTTCACCGTCGATGGAGATGCCGTTGTCGTCGTAGAAGGCGATCAGCTTGTTCAGACCCAGGGTGCCGGCCAGCGAGGCGACTTCATGGGAGATGCCTTCCATCATGCAGCCGTCGCCGAGGAACACGTAGGTGTTGTGGTCGACGATGTCGTGGCCTTCACGGTTGAATTGGGCGGCCAGCACTTTTTCCGCCAGGGCGAAGCCCACGGCGTTGGCGATGCCCTGGCCCAGCGGGCCGGTGGTGGTCTCGACGCCCGGGGTGTAGCCATACTCCGGGTGACCCGGGGTGCGGCTGTGCAGCTGGCGGAAGGCCTTGAGGTCGTCGATGTTGACGTCGTAGCCGGTCAGGTGCAGCAGCGAGTAGATCAGCATCGAGCCGTGGCCGTTGGACAGCACGAAGCGGTCACGGTCGGCGAAGCTTGGGTTGCTCGGGTTGTGCTTCAGGTAATCGCGCCAAAGCACTTCGGCGATATCCGCCATACCCATGGGGGCACCTGGGTGGCCGCTGTTGGCCTTTTGCACGGCATCCATGCTGAGGGCACGAATGGCGTTGGCACGTTCACGACGGCTGGGCATCGCTGAGTCTCCTGGGGCTTGAAATAAGTGGTGAAGCGAAAAAGGCGACCATTTTCGCCCACAGGGGGGGCCGGGGGCAATGACGTATGGTCGCAGTCGGGCTTTTTTCCTGTGATTGATTGGCAAAAGAGCAGAAAAGCGGGGTTGTGGCAGCGAGCCTGCCCCCGCGATGGCGTCAGCCCTGGCCCATCCCCCCGTCTGATCTGACGCCATCGCGGGGCAGACCACTCCCACGAGGCATCCCTGGAAGCCACTGATCAGGCAATATCAAAACTTTTTGATATTGCTATTGCGACGACAGCATCCCCTGTCTAGACTCCCGCCCCATGAACTTCAATGCGCCCGTCACCCCACAACGCAGCGACGAACTGGCCGCCCTGTGCAAGGCCGGCGGCGACCCTCTGCGCCTGAACGTACTGCGCGCATTGGCCAACGACTCGTTCGGCGTGCTGGAATTGGCACAGATCTTCGACATCGGCCAGTCGGGCATGAGCCATCACCTGAAGGTGCTGGCCCAGGCCGAGCTGGTGGCGACCCGTCGCGAGGGTAACGCGATCTTCTACCGCCGTGCCCTGCCCGATAGCCAGCGGCTGGGCGGCCGCCTGCATGCGGCGCTGCTCGATGAAGTCGACAATTTCGCCCTGCCTCAAGCGGTGCAGGCCCGCATCGCCCAGGTACAGCAGCGTCGCGCCGCCACCAGCCAGGATTTCTTCCTGCGCGTGGAAGAGAAATTCCGCGCCCAGCAAGACCTCATCGCCGGCCTGCCGCAATACCGCGAGAGCCTGCTGGCACTGCTCGACAAGCTGAGCTTCGAGGATGGCGCCAGCGCCCTTGAGGTCGGCCCCGGCGACGGCGGTTTCCTACCCGACCTGGCCAGGCGCTTCGAGCAGGTCACGGCCATGGACAACAGCCCGACCATGCTCGAGCTGGCTCGCCAGGTATGCGAGCGCCACGCACTGAACAACGTCAACCTGCAGTTGGCCGATGCACTGGGTGCAACGGATGTGGAAGCTGACTGCGTTGTGCTGAACATGGTCCTGCACCATTTCAGCGACCCGGCCCAGGCCCTGCGCCTGCTGGCCAGACGGGTGAAAGCGGGCGGAAGCCTGCTGGTCACCGAGCTGTGCAGCCATGACCAGGGGTGGGCCCGCGAAGCCTGCGGCGACCTGTGGCTTGGCTTCGAGCAGGACGACCTGGCCCGTTGGGCCAACGCGGCAGGGCTGGCCCCAGGGGACAGCCTCTACGTGGGCTTGCGTAACGGTTTCCAGATCCAGGTCCGGCATTTCCAGCGGGCCACTGGCGACATTCAACATCGGTAAATTTCAGGAACCCATCGAGATGAGCGAATACTCCCTTTTCACCTCCGAGTCCGTGTCCGAAGGGCATCCGGACAAGATTGCCGACCAGATCTCCGACGCGGTGCTGGACGCCATCATCGCCCAGGACAAGTACGCCCGCGTGGCCTGCGAGACCCTGGTCAAGACCGGTGTCGCGATCATCGCCGGTGAAGTCACCACCTCGGCCTGGGTCGACCTGGAAGACCTGGTGCGCAAGGTCATCATCGACATCGGCTACAACAGCTCCGACGTCGGCTTCGACGGCGCCACCTGCGCCGTGATGAACATCATCGGCAAACAGTCGGTGGATATCGCCCAGGGCGTCGACCGCTCCAAGCCGGAAGACCAGGGCGCCGGCGACCAGGGCCTGATGTTCGGCTACGCCAGCAACGAGACCGAAGTGCTGATGCCTGCGCCGATCTGCTTCTCGCACCGCCTGGTCGAGCGCCAGGCTGAAGCGCGCAAGTCCGGCCTGCTGCCTTGGCTGCGCCCGGATGCCAAGTCGCAGGTCACCTGCCGTTACGAAAACGGCAAGGTAGTGGGCATCGATGCCGTCGTCCTGTCGACCCAGCACAACCCTGAGGTGTCACAGAAAGACCTGCAGGAAGCGGTGATGGAGTTGATCGTCAAGCACACCCTGCCGGCCGAGCTGCTGCACAAGGGCACGCAGTACCACATCAACCCGACCGGCAACTTCATCATCGGTGGCCCGGTGGGCGACTGCGGCCTGACCGGCCGCAAGATCATCGTAGACTCCTACGGCGGCATGGCCCGCCACGGTGGCGGCGCGTTCTCCGGCAAGGACCCGTCCAAGGTCGACCGCTCTGCAGCCTATGCCGGCCGCTACGTGGCCAAGAACATCGTCGCCGCCGGTCTGGCCGAGCGCTGCGAGATCCAGGTGTCCTACGCCATCGGCGTGGCCCAGCCGACCTCCATCTCGATCAACACCTTCGGCACCGGCAAGGTTTCCGACGACAAGATCATCCAACTGGTGCGCGAGTGCTTCGACCTGCGTCCTTACGCCATCACCACCATGCTCGACCTGCTGCACCCGATGTACCAGGAGACCGCGGCCTACGGCCACTTCGGCCGTACTCCGCAGCAGAAGACCGTCGGCGACGACACCTTCACCACCTTCACCTGGGAGCGCACCGACCGCGCCGCCGCCCTGCGCGACGCAGCTGGCCTGTAAACCTCCTACAGCAGTAACGGAAAGCCCCTGCCGAGTGATCGACAGGGGCTTTTTCGTGACATATCGGCTGACAAATCCCCGCCGCTGCCCACACCGTCACCCGCCTAGGCTAAGGACACTTTCCCGCCTTGCAAGGATGCCGGCCATGCCATTGCTGCTGATCTTCATTGCACTGCTGTTGCACCACCCCGTCGCCCAGGCAAGCACCTGCCCGGCCTGGGACACGGCGCAGGCCGAGGCCGAGGTCGCCCAGCTGCGTGCCACCCTCGCCCACTGGGACGAGCAGTATCACCGCCAAGGCGTCGCCCTGGTGGCCGATGAGCTCTACGATCAAAGCCGCCAGCACCTGCTGGAGCTTCAAGCCTGCTTTGGCCTCTCCCACAGCGATTCCCCGCTGGCCAGCGCACGCGGCACAGCCCCCCACCCGATACCTCACACCGGCGTCGGCAAGCTCGCCGACGAGCAGGCCGTAGCCCGATGGCTGCAGGGCAAACGCAATGTCTGGATGCAGCCGAAGGTCGATGGCGTCGCGGTCTCGCTGATCTACCGCCAGGGCCAGCTGACAGGCCTGCTCAGCCGTGGCGATGGAATACTGGGGCACGATTGGAGCCGGCACATCCCCTTGCTGAGCGGCATCGTGCAGCAACTTTCCCAACCGCTGGACGCGGTGTTCCAAGGCGAGCTGTACTGGCGCCTGAACAACCATGTGCAGGCCGAGGCAGGCAGCGCCAATGCCCGCGGCACCGTCGCCGGGATGCTGGCACGCACGCGGATGAGCGAAGAGCAGGGCGCAAGCATCGGACTGTTCGTCTGGGACTGGCCACACGGCCCGGATAACCAGGCCGAGCGCCTAGCACGCCTGGCAACACTGGGCTTCACCGACAGCCAGCGGCTGAGCGTGGCCATCGATGGCTTTGCCGAAGCCGCGCGCTGGCGCCAGCACTGGTACCACTCGCCCCTGCCCTTCGCCACCGACGGCGTGATCCTGCGCCAGGACAGTCGCCCGGCGGCGCAGCGCTGGCGCGCCCAGGCGCCCTATTGGATCGCTGCCTGGAAATACCCCTTCACCCAGGCGCTGGCGCAGGTCAGGGATGTGCAGTTTCGAATCGGCCGGACCGGGCGCATCACGCCCTTGCTGGTATTGCAGCCAGTGACCCTGGACGACCGCCGGATAAACCAGCTCAGCCTCGGATCGCTGGCGCGCTGGAAGGAGCTGGATATCCGCCCGGGTGACCAGATAGCGGTCAGCCTGGCCGGCATGACTATCCCACGCTTGCATAGCGTAGTGCATCGTGCCGCTCGACGCCCCATCGTGCAGGCTCCGGATCCGGCGACCTACCACGCCTTCAGCTGCTGGCAGGCAGTCGAGGGATGCCAGCAGCAGTTCATCGCCCGCCTTGCCTGGTTGAGCGGCAAGCAGGGCCTCGACCTGCCTGGCATGGGGGCCGAAACCTGGAAACGCCTTGTCGAAAGTGGCCACATCGTGCAGTTGACCGATTGGCTGAGCCTCGATCAGAAGCAGCTGCTCGAGGTACCCGGGATCGCCGAGGCACGAGCCAGGCAATTGCATGCGGCTTTCGCTCAGGCCCGCCAACAGCCCTTCCAGCGTTGGCTGCGGGGCCTCGGCATACCCGCGCCGTCCAGCCTGCAACTGGGCCCCGACTGGCCCACACTGGCCTCCAGAAACATCGAGCAATGGCTTGCCGAACCTGGCGTCGGGCCCGGTCGTGCCGAGCAACTGCAGGCTTTTTTCGCCCACGAGCAGGTCCAGGGACTTGTCGGAAACCTGCGCAACCATGCAATCGAGGGTTTCTAATTTGCGCGGATCAGGGCAGCATTTCGCTTTCCGCTGCCCTGCCCGATATGGAGCCCCCGATGAAACTGCTTTCGTCCCTCGCCCTGTCCACCCTGCTCGGCTTCGCCGCCAGCCCGCTGCTGGCTGCCCAAGAGCAGCCGGGCCTGACCGGCTGCGCAGCCAAGCGCCAGGCCATCAGCGAACAGATCGAACAAGCCCGCGCCCATGGCAACAGCGACCAGCAAGCAGGCCTGGCAAAGGCCTTGGACGAAGTCACCGAGCACTGTACCGATGCCGGTCTGCGCAAGGAACGCGAGCAGAAGGTGCTCGACGCCCGCCACGAAGTGAACCAGCGCACCAAGGACCTGGACAAGGCCATGAAGAAGGGCGACGCGGAGAAGATCAACAAGCGCAAGGACAAACTGGCCGAGGCGAAGAAGGAGCTGCAGGAGGCCGTGGACGAGCTCGAACGCTAACCGGATAGCTTCCCACAAGAGCCCCTTGGCTCAGTGATTGCGAAACTCGCTATGACAGGCCTTGCACGCCGCCTCGACCTTGTCCATCGGCGCCTTCACCTGGGCTGCGTCCAGTGGCTGGGTACGGGTCACCACGACCAGCTCGCCAGTGACGCCCTCCAGTTGCCGGGCCAGGTCCTGAAATCGCGCCTGGCGCTCCCAGACCGCGGCCCGCGCGCTGCTATCACCCGCGTCGCGCGCCTGTGGGAAGTGCTGCCACGGTGCATGGGCCAGGCTGTCCAGCTTCGCCGCGCCATCGGCGAACTTCACGCCGTCGAAGGGCAAGCGCCCGCGCAGCATGCCGCCCATGTCTTCGCTGGTCTTGAGCATCTGCTTGAAGATCGCCTTGCGCTGGCCCAACGGCGAGTTGGGGTCGACGCCGTCACAGGCGCTCATGGAAAGGGCGGCGAGCAGTACTACGGTCAATCGCTTGAACATCACGGTCTCTTCGGCCAGGAAAACGGGCGGCCAGTATCGCCGCCCCGGGGGCAAAGACCAATAGCCACACAGAAAACAGGGGTGAATCTTCATGCTTTTCCCCACACAGGATCGACAACATGAAATCTGCATTGCGCCATTTCGCTTGGGCACTGCCCGCCCTGGCGCTCCTGGCCGGCTGCAACGGCGGTGAAAGCGCCAAGCCCGAACCCCACGCCATCGCCACCTACGTACCAGCTACTTTCAAGGATCTGCCCCAGGTCAGCGACGACGACCTGTTGGCCGGCTTCTACGCCTGGCGCAATGGCTGCGAGAAGCTAAGGCGCGACCCGGTGTGGGCCGCCACCTGCGAAGCAGCCGGCTCGGCAACGGCGAATGCCGCCCAGGTGCGCACCTTCCTCGAACAGAATCTGCAGGTCTATGCCCTGCGTTCGGCGCAGAACAGCGCCAACGGCCTGATCACCGGCTACTACGAGCCGGTCTACCCCGGCAGCCTGGCCCGCACCGACAGCGCGCGTGTACCGGTGTATGGGGTGCCCGAGGACATGATCGTGGTCGACCTGGCCAGCGTGTACCCCGAGCTCAAGGGCAAACGCCTGCGCGGGCGCCTTGACGGACGGGTGCTCAAACCCTACGACACCGCCGAGGTGATCAACCGCGACGGCGCCAAGGCGCCGGTGCTGGCCTGGCTGACCGACCCGATGGACCTGCAATTCCTGCAGATTCAAGGCTCGGGCCGTATCCAGCTGGAGAACGGCCGCCAGTTGCGCCTGGGCTACGCCGACCAGAACGGCCACCCGTACCGCCCGATCGGACGCTGGCTGGTGGAACAGGGACAGCTGCCGAAAGAGGAGGTGACCATGGGCAGCATCCACGCCTGGGCCCAGGCCAACCCGCAGCGCGTGCCCGAGCTGCTGGCCAGCAACCCGAGCTACGTGTTCTTCAGTACCCGCCCGGACAGCAACGAGGGGCCGCGCGGCTCGCTCAACGTGCCGCTGACCGCAGGCTACAGCGTCGCGATCGACCGCAAGGTAATCCCCTTGGGCAGCCTGCTGTGGCTCTCCACCACCCGCCCGGACGGCAGCCCGGTGGTGCGTCCGGTCGGCGCCCAGGACACCGGCGGCGCCATCACCGGCGAAGTGCGCGCGGACCTGTTCTGGGGCACCGGCCACGAGGCCGGCGAGCTGGCGGGGAACATGAAGCAGCAGGGACAGATCTGGATGCTGTGGCCCAAAGGTCAGCCTTTGCCTGAAGTGCCGAAAGTACCCTGACAGACGCTATCGCGGGGCAAGCCCGCTCCCACGATGATTGCGTGGGAGCGGGCTTGCCCCGCGATCCATTCAGATCGATACGACGAAGAACGACACAATCAGCGCCATCCCAACGAACCACACCAGCGAACGCAGCACCGCCCAGTCCGCCAGGTAGCAGATGATGTAGAGCAGCCGGCTGGTGATGTACACCACCCCCAGCACATCCTGGGTCACCTGCTCGGCATTGCCGACGATATCGGCCACAAGAACCGCCGCGGCAAACGCGGGAAACGCCTCATAGCCGTTCAGCTGGGCAGCATGGGCGCGTCGAGGCAACCCTTCCAGCTTGTCCAGGAACGCACGCGGGTCGTGATTGGCGCGCAGGCCAAAATACCCGCTGCTGAGCTTGGCGATCAATGCGCACAGCGGCGGCAGGAACAGCGCGACGAGAATGCACCACAGGGCAACGGTCATCTACAGGACTCCTTGTTCACAGAGGATCGGTTCACAGCTTCATCACCAGCATGCCGGCCAGGACCAGCCCGCAAGCTAGGAGTCTCGGCCCGCCAAAAGGTTCTTTGAGGTAACGCATGCCCAGCAACACCACGAGGATCACGCTCAGCTCGCGCAGCGCCGCCGCCTCCGCCACCGATCCCAGGTGCATGGCCCACAGCACCAGGGCGTAGCTCAGCAGCACGCACACCCCCACCGTCAGCCCGAGACGCCACTGAGTGCGCCAAAACATGGCGAACGGTGCCCGCCGCGCCACCCCGGCCAGCAACGGGAACGGCCAGGCGCTGAGCAGGGTCAGCCACACCAGGTAATCCCAGGGCTTGCCCCACAGGCGCACGGCCTGGCCGTCGAACCAGGTGTAGCAGCCGATGCACAGGCCGATCAGGGCCACCACCGGCAGCATCGACCAGGGCAGGCGATCACCGCCACCACCCTGCCACAACAGGCAGGCCATGCCGCAGGGGATCAGCAGGATGCCGATGATCTGCTGCTGGCTGAGCGACTCGCCGGCAAAAGCCAGGGTCAGTCCGAGCACGACCAACGGCGACAAACCACGCATCAACGGATAGACCAGCCCCAGGTCACCGACGCGATAGGCTTTGATCAGCAGGTAGCGGTAGAGCTGCTCGGCCAGCGCCGATGCCAGCAGCCAGGGCCAGATGCCCGCCGGGGGAAAATCGACGAACGCCACCGCCAGAATGGCGAAGACCAGTGCGACCAGGTCCATGCTGGCGATCACCAGAAGGCGTTCGCCGCTGAATTTGATGAGGGTGTTCCAGGTCGCGTGGAGCAGGGCTGCGACCAGTACCAGGGAGGTTGCCAGCACGCGGGGCTCCTTGCGCAATGACCAGGCGGCTGCACGCACTATAACGCTTGCTCCCATAAAGAATCTGCAATCCGTTCTGAGGAACGAATTTGGTATTTCCGGTCATAAGGTGTGTCCCGAGCCCCGCGCCAGATCATCCAAGAACTGCCCGAGTTACTCGGGAAACGACTTGGAAGCCACTGTTACAGGATTCGGGATGCTTGAATTAGTTGCCGCGTTTATCTGCCTCACCACCCTCCTCACCTATGTGAACTACCGCTTCATCGGCCTACCGCCGGCCATCGGCGTGATGGTCACCGCATTGCTGTTCTCCCTGATACTGCAGGGCCTGAGCCTGATCGGCTTCCCCGGCCTGGAAGAGCGCGTCGAAGGCCTGATGAACCAGATCGACTTCAATGACCTGTTGATGCACTGGATGCTGTCGTTCCTGCTGTTCGCCGGCGCCCTGCACGTCAACCTCGCTGACCTGCGCAGCTACCGCTGGCCGATCGGCCTGTTGGCCACTATCGGGGTGCTGATCGCCACCGTGGTGATCGGCTACCTGGCGCACTGGGTGTTCGCCCTGTTCGGCTGGAACGTGCCGCTGATCTACTGCCTGCTGTTCGGCGCGCTGATCTCGCCAACCGACCCGATCGCCGTGCTCGGCGCGCTGCGCACCGCCAACGCCTCGAAACCGCTGAAGACCACCATCGTAGGTGAGTCGCTGTTCAACGACGGCACCGCGGTGGTGGTGTTCACCGTGCTGCTGGGCATCATCCAGCTGGGCGAGACCCCGAGCGTGTCTGACACGGCCCTGCTGTTCGCCCGCGAAGCCATCGGTGGAGTGGTGTTCGGCGGGCTGATCGGCTACGCCACCTACCGCATGATCAAGAGCGTCGAGCAATACCAGGTCGAGGTCATGCTGACCCTGGCGCTGGTGATCGGTGGCTCGGCCATGTGCTACGAGCTGCATGTGTCGGCGCCGATCGCCATGGTGGTGGCCGGCCTGATTATCGGCAACCTGGGGCGCAACCTGGCGATGAACGACATGACACGTCGCTACATGGACGGATTCTGGGAACTGATCGACGACATGCTCAACGCCCTGCTGTTCGCCCTGATCGGCCTGGAGCTGTTGCTGCTGCCCTTCAACTGGCTGCACCTGGCGGCCGGTGGCGTGCTGGCGCTGGCGGTGCTGGCCTCGCGCCTGCTGACCGTGGCGCCAGCCATCGTGTTGCTGCGCCGCTGGCGGACCGTGCCGCAGGGCACCATCCGCGTGCTGACCTGGGGCGGCCTGCGTGGTGGCGTGTCGGTGGCCCTGGCGCTGTCCCTGCCACAGGGCGATGAACGTGACCTGCTGCTGTCGATCACCTACATCGTGGTACTGTCGTCGATCCTGGTGCAGGGGCTGACGGTCGGCAAGGTGGTGCGCAAGGTCAGCACACAACCCGAGTAATGGCGAGGGAGCGGCGGTGCGCCGCTCCCACGAACGCTCCAGCGCTTATTCGACCGCGCTGTCCGGGAACTGATCCTGGATGTACTTGATCTCGGTACGCCCGTGCGGCGCCGGCAGCCCGTCCTCGCCGAGGTTGACGAAGACCATCTTGTCGACTGTGAGGATGGCCCTGCGAGTGATCTTGTTGCGCACTTCGCACTTGAGGGTGATCGAAGTGCGGCCGAACTCGGTGGCGGTAATGCCCAGCTCGATGATGTCGCCCTGGCGCGAGGCGCTGACGAAGTTGATCTCGGAAATGTACTTGGTCACCACGCGCTGGTTGCCCAGCTGGACAATGGCGTAGATCGCCGCCTCCTCGTCGATCCAGCGCAGCAGGCTGCCGCCGAACAGGGTGCCGTTGGGGTTGAGGTCTTCGGGTTTTACCCATTTGCGGGTGTGAAAGTTCATCTGTACTCCTGACCTGCCTGGCTCACATGGGCTAATGATGGCAGACCGCTCGGCCACCCTCCATTGAACATCGACTATCGTCTCGATTAATCGACAGAAAGTCTTGGGTGTGTCACACGCCCGCGGCTATAATCCCTGCCGTTTCACATGGTCTCCCGCAGTGGTGGCCATCCCGCCACCCGACCGAGGGGCGCTGCAGCAGGCTCGGCCTGTCAGGCTCGGTTGGGGCGTTGTCCGCGCAAGCGGACGCTTAACGCACAACGGCGCCCATTCGCACACTACGAATGGAGGCTCTCAATGAGCGCTGTAAACACGCCTGCTGGTTTTTCCGACTTCAAGGTCGCCGACATCTCCCTGGCCGACTGGGGCCGCAAGGAAGTCATCATCGCCGAATCGGAAATGCCGGCACTGATGGGCCTGCGCCGCAAGTACCAAGCCGAGCAACCGCTCAAGGGCGCGAAGATCATCGGCTGCATCCACATGACCATCCAGACCGCCGTGCTGATCGAGACCCTGGTCGCCCTGGGCGCTGAAGTACGCTGGTCGTCGTGCAACATCTTCTCCACCCAGGACCAGGCCGCCGCCGCCATCGCCGCCGCCGGCATCCCGGTGTTCGCCTGGAAAGGTGAAACCGAGCAAGAGTACGAGTGGTGCATCGAGCAGACCATCCTGAAAGACGGCCAGCCATGGGACGCCAACATGGTCCTGGACGACGGCGGTGACCTGACCGAAATCCTGCACAAGAAATACCCGGCCATGCTGGACAAGATCCACGGCGTGACGGAAGAGACCACCACCGGCGTGCACCGCCTGCTCGACATGCTGGCCAAGGGCGAGCTGAAAGTCCCGGCGATCAACGTCAACGACTCGGTCACCAAGAGCAAGAACGACAACAAGTACGGCTGCCGTCACAGCCTGAACGACGCCATCAAACGCGGTACCGACCACCTGCTGTCGGGCAAGCAGGCCCTGGTGATCGGCTACGGCGACGTGGGCAAGGGTTCGGCCCAGTCCCTGCGCCAGGAAGGCATGATCGTCAAGGTCACCGAAGTCGACCCGATCTGCGCCATGCAGGCCTGCATGGACGGCTTCGAAGTGGTCTCGCCGTTCAAGGACGGTATCAACACCGGTACCGAAGCAGGCATCAACAAAGACCTGCTGGGCCGCATCGACCTGATCGTCACCACCACCGGTAACGTCAACGTCTGCGACGCCAACATGCTCAAGGCCCTGAAGAAGCGTGCCGTGGTCTGCAACATCGGCCACTTCGACAACGAGATCGACACCGCCTTCATGCGCAAGAACTGGGCGTGGGAAGAGGTCAAGCCGCAGGTGCACAAGATCCACCGCACCGGCGCTGGCGTATTCGACCCGCAGAACGACGACTACCTGATCCTGCTGGCCGAAGGACGCCTGGTGAACCTGGGCAACGCCACCGGTCACCCAAGCCGCATCATGGATGGCTCGTTCGCCAACCAGGTGCTGGCGCAGATCTTCCTGTTCGAGCAGAAGTTCGCCGAACTGCCAGCCGCCAAGAAGGCCGAGCGCCTGACCGTGGAAGTGCTGCCGAAGAAGCTGGACGAAGAAGTGGCCCTGGAAATGGTCCGCGGCTTCGGCGGCGTGGTCACCCAGCTGACCCCACAGCAGGCCGAGTACATCGGTGTGACCGTCGAAGGTCCGTTCAAGCCGGACGCCTACCGCTACTAAGCAGCGGCGCCAGCGCCGGGCTATCGCCCTGGCGCTGGCTGGCAACGCGTCGTACCGATGTCCGAGCCAGGCCGGCCCCAACCGTCCTGGCTTTTATTTGCAGGTAGCCGCCCCGGGCGCGCCACCGAAGGAACGAGAGATGTCACAAGAACGCCGCTACAGTTTCGAGTTCTTCCCAACCAAGACCGACGCCGGCCACGAGAAGCTGATGGGCGTCGCCCGCCAGTTGGCCAGCTACAACCCGGACTTCTTCTCCTGCACCTACGGTGCCGGTGGCTCGACCCGCGACCGCACGCTGAACACCGTGCTGCAGCTGGAAAGCGAAGTGAAGGTCCCCGCCGCCCCGCACCTGTCCTGCGTAGGTGACAGCAAGGACGACCTGCGCGCGCTGCTCGCCGAGTACCAGACCGCCGGCATCAGGCGCATTGTCGCCCTGCGCGGCGACCTGCCATCCGGCATGGGCATGGCCAGTGGCGAGCTGCGCTACGCCAGCGACCTGGTCGAGTTCATTCGCCAGGAAAGCGGCGACCACTTCCACCTGGAAGTGGCCGCGTATCCGGAGATGCACCCACAGGCGCGTAACTTCGAGGCAGACCTTGCCAACTTCGTGCACAAGGTCAAGGCCGGCGCCGACAGCGCCATCACCCAGTACTTCTTCAACGCCGACAGCTACTTCTACTTCGTCGAGCGCGCACAGAAGCTGGGCGTGGACATCCCGGTGGTGCCCGGCATCATGCCAATCACCAACTACAGCAAGCTGGCACGCTTCTCCGACGCTTGCGGCGCCGAGATCCCGCGCTGGATCCGCAAGCAGCTGGAAGCCTATGCCGACGACACCGCCAGCATCCAGGCCTTCGGCGAGGAAGTGATCACCCGCATGTGCGAACAACTGCTGCAAGGCGGCGCACCGGGCTTGCACTTCTACACCCTCAACCAGGCCGAGCCGAGCCTGGCGATCTGGAACAACCTGAAGCTGCCACGCTGAAAGATGTTGCCGGTAACAATTAATTAGAGCCATGAAGAAGGCTTTGCCTTAGGCTAAAGCCTTCTTCACTTCCGCCTCGCAATAGGTTACCGGCCAGCATGCAGCACCCTCATTCCGCTCACCCTCAGCTCGTCTACCTGGCATTCGGTCCGGCCACTTACCATCAGGAGGCCTGCTTCAGCATCGTCAGTGCCTTGGCACACCTGCGATCCACCCCCGGCGTGTCCATGGACATCCAGGTCTACACCGACAACGCCGAGCCCTATTACAACCTGCCGGTCACCGTTCACCTGCTCGACGAGGCCACCCGCAGAACCTGGAACCAGCCACACGGCTACCATTTCCGCAGCAAGCACGTGCTGCTGCGCCAAGTCCTTGGGCACCACCCGCTGGCCGTGCTCATCGACACCGATACCTTCTTCCGTACCTCACCCAAGCACCTGTTCGACCGTGTCACAACCGGCAGCCTGCTGTGCAACGCTATTGGCGGACGCTACGGCGAGAACCAGAAATGCCTGCTGTACAAGAACCTGGTCGGCATTCTCGAAGAGCGCGGTCTGGCCGACCGCCAGATGCCGCTGGTCAACTCCGGCGTGATCGGGCTCACCGCACAGGATGCCCCGATCCTGGACCAGTCCATCGCCCTGATGGACGAACTGCACCCATTGGCCAGGGAAGCCTATACGCTCGAGGAGTTCTGCCTTGCGGTGGTGGCTTACCGTACGCTCAAGCTCAACGAGTGTACCGACGTCATCCACCATTACTGGAGCCGCAAAGCCCAGTTCCGCGCAAAGATCCAGGCCTGGCTGCACAAGCACGGCGACGCGCCGTTGAGCGAGGCGGCACTGGCGGACGTTGCGCTGGTCAACGAACAGCTCCCCCGCCCACCGGCTCTGCAACGCCTTGCATACAAGGCCTTGAGCCTTACACTTCCCAGCAAGGAGCGGCAATTCGCTCGCGAACTGTTGTATGGCTGCTACCCCTACGAAAACGAATTCGATCGGGCGTGCGCCTGCGCATGGTGGGACAAGGCCCTGGAAAACCTTACCCAACGCGAGGGGCAACCGGCCCCTGAGCAATTGCGTAAGTGCCTGCGCCACCCCGGACTGCGCCTAGCGCTGGGCCAGCGCAGGCAAGAGATCGAGACGCACCTGCTGAAACAGCGGCAGGCCTGACACGCATGCCGGGCGTGCCACTGCGGGGGCTCCCCACGTTGACCCCGCCACGCGCCAGGTACAAGGTCATCCATGCTCTCTGCCTGTTATGGCTTGCCTGCCTGACTTCCCTGGCCCATGCCGAACGCCTGCGCATCGTCAGCGACGACTGGGCGCCCTACCTCTACCAGGAAAACGGTCAGCCCAAAGGCATCGACTACGAGGTTACCGAAGAGGTATTCAAGCGCCTGGGCGTCGAGGTGCAATGGCAGTTCCTGCCCTGGCGGCGCTGCCTGGCCATGGTCGAGCAAGGCCAGGCGGACGCGATAATGGACATTTTCCGCGTCGACTCGCGCCAGGGTTACCTGGTCTACCCGGACGAACCCATGTCAGAGGTCGAGTTCGTCCTTTACCAGGCCCGCTCGCGCCCCCATCCGGTCAAACGCCTAGAAGACCTGGCCGGGCTGACCGTGGGCACCTCGCCGGGCTACGTCTACGACGGCGACTTCGCTGAATCGCCGCTGTTCCGCCGGGAACCGGCGCCGAGCCACCAAGCCAACTTTGGCAAGCTGGCGCTCGGGCGCATAGACCTGCTGGTGACCGACCGCAAGGTGGGTCGCTATGTCAGCCGCCAGCTTGGCCTGGAGCAGACCGTCGAGGCGCTGCCCCTGGTGATCAGCCGCCGCCAGCAGTACCTGGGGCTGGCCCGCAAGCCAGGGCGCGAGCATCTGGCACAGGCGTTCAGCGAAGAACTGCGACGCTTCAAGCAGGAGCCGGTCTATGCGGCGATCAACGCCCGCTACCTGGGCAATCAGGACTTTCCTTTCGCCGTTGAGCAGCAGGAACGCAGCACACCCTGATTGCTCTGTTATACTCGAGCCTTCCCGCCAGGCTCACGCCCGGACGCTCGGCCTCGCAACAGGCATCTCGACCCGCAGCAGCGCACCTTGCGCGCCGCCTGCTGGCATCCAGGATGCGCCGTGAACGCCCAGCTGGACCGGACGCGATCGCATCCTTCCGATGCCCGTCGCGCCAGGCAGTACACCCCATCGGGCCCAGCCCCCACGAGAACAGGATTGCCCATGTCCTTTGCTTCCCTCGGTCTCTCCGAGGCTCTTGTCCGCGCTATCGAGGCAGCGGGCTACACCCAGCCCACTCCGGTGCAACAGCGGGCCATTCCCGCCGTGTTGCAAGGTCGCGACCTGATGGTCGCCGCCCAGACAGGTACTGGTAAAACCGGCGGCTTCGCGCTCCCCATCCTCGAGCGCCTGTTCCCGGGTGGCCACCCCGACAAATCGCAACGCCACGGCCCGCGCCAACCGCGCGTGCTGGTGCTGACCCCGACCCGCGAGCTGGCCGCCCAGGTGCATGACAGCTTCAAGGTCTATGCCCGCGACCTGAACTTCATCAGCGCCTGCATCTTCGGCGGCGTCGGCATGAACCCGCAGGTCCAGGCCATGGCCAAGGGCGTCGACGTCCTGGTCGCCTGCCCGGGCCGCCTGCTCGACCTGGCCGGCCAGGGCAGCGTCGACCTCTCGCGGGTCGAGATCCTGGTGCTGGACGAAGCCGACCGCATGCTCGACATGGGCTTCATCCACGACGTCAAGAAAGTGCTGGCGCGCCTGCCGGCCAAGCGCCAGAACCTGCTGTTCTCGGCGACCTTCTCCAAGGACATCACCGACCTCGCCGACAAGCTGCTGCACAATCCCGAGCGCATCGAGGTCACGCCGCCAAACACCACCGTCGAGCGTATCGAGCAGCGTGTCTACCGCCTGCCGGCCAGCCACAAGCGCGCCCTGCTGGCGCACCTGATCACCCTGGGTGCCTGGGAGCAGGTACTGGTGTTCACCCGTACCAAGCACGGCGCCAACCGCCTGGCCGAGTACCTCGAGAAGCACGGCCTGACTGCCGCGGCAATCCACGGCAACAAGAGCCAGAACGCCCGCACCAAGGCCCTGGCCGACTTCAAGGCCAACACCGTGCGCGTGCTGGTCGCCACCGACATCGCCGCCCGCGGCCTGGACATCGACCAGTTGCCCCACGTGGTCAACTTCGAGCTGCCCAACGTCGAGGAAGACTACGTTCACCGCATCGGCCGTACCGGCCGTGCCGGTCGCTCGGGCGAGGCCATCTCGATGGTCGCCCCAGACGAAGAGAAGCTGCTCAAGAGTATCGAGCGCGTCACCAAGCAGAAGATCCCGGACGGCGACCTGATGGGCTTCGACGCCTCCCAGGTCGAGGCCGAGAAGCCGGAAGTCCGCGAGCGCCAGCAGAACACTGGTCGCGGTGGCCGCAACCAGCAACCTCGCGGCGAAGGCGGCAAGGAAGGCAGTGGCGGACGCAAGGACAAGGGCAAGGACAAAGGCCGCAACAAACCTGCGGGCGAGAAGCAGGCCGACAAGGAAAAGACTGGCGACAAGCAGCAGCAAGGCCAGCAGCAGCGCAAGCCGCGTGACAAGAAGCCACGCCAGCAGCAGGTCGCACAGGGCCAGAAGGCCATCCCCTCGGTCCCCGCCGATCGTGACCCGGAAGAGTTTCTGGACGACGATGTGGATAACTTCGGCAACCGCGCCGACTACGTCAGCCCTTACCAGAACGCCAAGAATCAAGGCCGCAACCGTCGCCCAGGTGGCAATGGCGGACAAGGCCAGGGCCAACGCAGTGGTGGTGGCCAGGCTCAAGGTCAAGGCCGTGGTAATGGCCAACAGCGCCAAGGCCAAGGCTCGGGTGAAAAACGCCCGCGCAACGGTGGTGGCAGCAATGGCGGCGCTCGTCGTGACAACAACGGTGGCCGTAACCGCCGTGACGAATCGGCTCGCCAGGAACCCGCCGTGCGCAACCCGCGCGAGTCTCAGAGCGCGCCGGTGATCATTCGCAAGGAATCCAAGCTCGACCGTTACCCGACGCCCGAGCAACTGGACGACTTGCCGAGCCGCCCACGGGGTGAGCGTCCGGCGCTGCTGACTCGCAAGGGTTAAGAACGCAATCGCGGGCCTGTCCCGTGCGGAACCCAAACAAAAACGCCGCCCAATGGGCGGCGTTTTTGTTTCCAGCGTAGCGAACTACTTCTGCTTCACACCTTCGACACTGATATCCAGGTCCAGGGTCTGGGAGGTCGGGCCTGGGCCTTTGATCCCGAAGTCGTTCAGGTTCAGCGTAGTGGTGGCGTTGAAGCCAGCGCGCTCGCCACCCCATGGGTCCTTGCCTTCACCGTTGAACACAGCCTTGAAGGTGACCGGCTTGGTCACGCCGTGCAAGGTCAGGTCGCCGGTGACGTCAGCGGTCTTCTCACCGGTCGACTTGACGCTGGTGGAGACGAATTTGGCCTGAGGGTACTTCTTCACATCAAGAAAGTCGGCGCTGGCAATGTGCTTGTCACGCTCGGCGTGGTTCGACCACAGGCTGGCGGTCTTCAGGTCGACGCTGATCTTGCTGGCCTCGGGCTTGGCGCTGTCCCAGGTGAAGTTGCCGTCGAAGTCCTTGAAGGTGCCGTGGATGAAGCTGTAGCCCAGGTGGCTGATCTTCCAGTCAACGAACGCGTGCTGGCCTTCCTTGTCGATCTTGTATTCGGCGGCCATGGCCTGGCCGGCGGAGATCAGGGCGGTACCGAGCGCCAGAGCGGCAAAAGTCTTTTTCAACATCCTTACTTCCTTCCTTTGCAATTGAGGTTGAGAGTCAAGCTTTGCGGCCCAGCATGCGAGTCAGGGTCGCGTCACGGTCGATGAAATGGTGCTTGAGTGCCGCCAGGGCATGCAGCACCGCGAAAATCACCAGGCCCCAGGCCAGCCAGAGATGGATCACCCCGGCGGTGTCGGCCTGGTCAGGCAGGTCGCTGATCAGCGCCGGCACCTCGAACAGGCCGAACACCGGAATGCCGACACCGTCGGCAGTGGAAATCAGGTAGCCGGCGACCATCACCGCGAACAAGCCCAGGTACAGCGCCAGGTGACCCAGCTTGGCGGCCAGGCGGGTGACCTTGCCATGGTTGGCCGGCGCCGGCGGTGGCGGGCTGATGAAACGCCAGAGCACACGCAGCAGCATGGCAGCCAGCAGTACCAGGCCGATGCTCTTGTGCAGGTCGGGGCCGGTCTTGCGCCATGGGTTGTAGTAGTCGAGGCCGACCATCCACAGGCCCAGGCCGAACAGGCCGAAGACCGCCAGCGCCACGCCCCAGTGCAGGACGATGCTGACCAGGCCATAGCGGGAAGATGAGTTGCGCAGTTGCATGTTGGCGTATTCCCCGTGAAAGCTGCGCACAAGACTAGCGCTTAACGCATCGAATAAAAGCGTAAAAAATTGCTTCGGATTATCTAAAAACCCGATATTTAGTCTGCAAGCTTCCTATTAAGGAAACATTAACGATAGTCGTTTGGATGTGCCGACGCCATCACGGGAGCCCGCGATGGCGTCAATAGCGAGATCAGCCGGCCTTGGCCTGGCCGTTGACCACCGGCTTCTTGGCCGGTTCCGACTTGGCGGTAGCCTTCTTCACCGGCGCCGGCTTGGTACCGGGCTTGTGTGCCTGCTTGGCCGCAGGCTTGGCTGGAGCAGGCTTGGTGGCGGCAGGTTTAACCGCTTCCTCCTTGGCCACAGGTGCCGGGGCGACCGGGGCCGGTGCAGGCGCCGGGGCGATCTCCTCGGCCTTGGCGATCGGCGCGGCCTTCGCCTCTGGCTTGTCAGCACCGCCGAACAGACGCGAGAAGAAGCCTGGATTGTCCTGCTTGGCCTCCTCGACCTTCACAGGCTCCGCCTTGGCCGGAGCCTTGTCGGAGCCGCCACCGAACAGGTTGGAGAAGAACCCGCCCTTATCCTTTGCCACCACGGCACCCGCTGCTCCAGCGGCGGCTGCGGCGGCAACCGGTGCGGCCTTGGCCGGGTCGAAGGACTTGCCTGCCGCCAGGTCCTGGACCTGGCTCGCAGCGCGCTGGCCGCTGCGCAGGGCACCTTCGAGGGTACCAGGGTAGAGTGCGTCGGTATGCTCGCCGGCAAAGGCGATACGCTGGACCGGACGCTCCCACAGACGCCAGTACTTGCTGATTTGTCCTGGGCCGTAGGCCAGGTAAGCGCCTCCCATGCCGGCATCGGTGCTGTAACGACGTACTTCGTAGCCGGTGAAGGCGCCACGGGCCTGCGGGTAGAAGGCGTGCAGACGGATCAGCACCTGGTCGACCATCTGCTTGTCACCGAAGGCCTGCAGCAGACGAGCGTTGTCGCCGGACAGGTTGATCACCACGTTGGCGCCGCCCTTGAGCGCAGGTTCGATCCACAACATGCCCAGGCCGGTGTTGGAGAAGATCTCGCCGGACATGCGCGCACGGCTTTCCCACACCGGGTTCTTGAACTTGAGCATCAACTGGTCGCGCCAACCGTAGTTGGTGCCCTTCAGCGCGGCCAGGTGCTGGTTGTCCAGGCCCGGGGTCATCTGGATCTTGGCCAGGGCCCGCAGCGGCACGGCCATGACCAGATAATCGGCCTGGTAGCCCACGGCGCCGACCTTCACCGTCACCCCGTCCTTGTCCTGGACGATGGCGGTAACCGGCGAGCTGGTCTTGATGGTCTTGAGCTGCTTGACGAAGGCCTGGGCCAGCACCGGGCTGCCGCCCGGCAGGCGCGCGGCGCGCAGGTCGCGGTCGCTGACGTTGCGGTAGACGCGGCTCTGCTGGGCGAAGTACAGCAGCGACAAGCGCGACGGCTCGTCATAACGGCTACGGATCTGCTGGTTGACCAGCTGACGTGCGGTCGCCGGCAACTGCAGCTTGTCCAGCCAGGTGGAAACGTTCATCTGGTCGAGGGCGAACAGGGTGCTGTTGGCCGCCGGATTCAGCGGATCCTCGATGGAGCGGGCCAGGTCGTCGAGGGTCTTCTCGTAGCGCTTGAGGGCCTCGGCAGTGGCCGGTTGCTTGGCCACCAGATCGGTTGCGCTGAAGTACTCGCCGTCGATCAGGTAGCCCGGGGTTCGCACGAATTCCGGCGCCGGCAACGTGCCGACCTTGAACCGCTCCAGATACTGGTTGAGCACCGGCTGGGTCTTGCTGTTGCCAATCCACTCGCTGGTGGCCAGCCCCGAACGCCCACCCATGCCAGATTTGGCTTCCAGCAGGGTGACCTGCCAGCCCTTGGCCTGCAATTCATAGGCCGCGGTCAGGCCTGCCAGGCCACCACCGACGACGATCGCCGTCTTGTCCTTGGCCAGCGCGGCACCGCTGGACACCCCGATCAATACCAACGCGCACAGGCGCACCCAAGCAGCAGCCATGATGGCGAACTCCGGTTAGAGAAGCGATAGAAGATACGGGGAGGAACGCCCCGGGAGAGATGCGTTAAGAATACGTCAGCTCTGCCCACCCTGCCACCGCAGTGACATCAAGTGCTTTTTGCAACTGGTATTTTTGTCAGTAGCTGACTGTCGCAAGGGTAGGCAGTCTTGGTTAGCACACCCGAACCAGGCCGGAGAAACAACGGTGATCTACACGGAAGACTTTGCCAGGTGGCAGCCTTCAGCGCCGATGCCGGAAATCACCTGGCGCACGCCCTCGGGCCTGAACATCGTCTCCAATGGCATCGCCTACAGCTCGCGCTACAAGACCGACGAAGGACGTAGCGGCACGGAACTGATTGTCCTGGGCCAATCCGATGTCGAGATCATCTTCGGCCAGACGGTCGATTGCCTGCTGCTCGAGGTGGAGATCAGTACCCTAGGCAGCGCCGTCTCAACCGCCTACTGGCTGACCCTGCGCGACCATGACTACACCGAGTTCATGCCCGGTCCCGGCGCGCTCGGAACCTTCTGGCACGATGTGCCCGGCCCCTTGGAGCGCCTGGTCCTCTCCACCCTGCCGCTGTGCACCGTGCACGTGCGCCAACTGGAGTGGCGCCCGGCCTGGCGTCATTGAGCGGTTGTCCTGCCCCCCGGCATTGCTTAGGCTTACGCGGTCAAACCGAGCCGTAACGCCAGGAGAAGTGCCCATGGGCCTCAATGATCAGTGGATGCAACGCGACCTCAAGGTCCTGTGGCACCCCTGCACCCAGATGAAAGACCACGAGCAGCTGCCGCTGATTCCGATCCGCCGTGGCGAGGGCGTGTGGCTCGAGGACTTCGAGGGCAAGCGCTACCTGGACGCGGTCAGCTCCTGGTGGGTCAATGTGTTCGGCCATGCCAACCCGCGCATCAACCAGCGCATCAAGGACCAGGTCGACCAGCTCGAGCACGTGATCCTGGCCGGCTTCAGCCACCAGCCGGCGATTGAGCTGTCCGAGCGGTTGGTAGCCATGACGCCGTCTGGCCTGGAGCGGGTGTTCTACGCCGACAATGGTTCGTCGTGCATCGAAGTGGCGCTGAAGATGAGCTACCACTACTGGCAGAACATCGGCAAACCGCAGAAAAAGCGCTTCGTCACCCTGACCAACAGCTACCACGGCGAGACCATCGCGGCGATGTCGGTGGGCGACGTGCCGCTGTTCACCGAGACCTACAAGGCCCTGCTGCTGGACACCATCAAGGTGCCCAGCCCGGACTGCTACCTGCGCCCCGAAGGCATGGGCTGGGAGGAGCACTCACGGAACATGTTCGCGGCCATGGAGCAGACCTTGGCCGAACATCACGCCAGCATCGCCGCGGTGATCGTCGAGCCGCTGATCCAGGGCGCCGGCGGCATGCGCATGTACCACCCGGTGTACCTCAAGCTGCTGCGCGAGGCCTGCGACCGCTACGACGTGCACCTGATCCACGACGAGATCGCCGTGGGCTTCGGCCGCACCGGCACGATGTTCGCCTGCGAACAGGCCGGCATCCGCCCGGACTTCCTGTGCCTGTCCAAGGCCCTGACCGGCGGCTACCTGCCCCTGGCCGCCTGCCTGACCACCGACAAGGTGTACCAGGCCTTCTATGACGACTACCCGACCCTGCGCGCGTTCCTCCACTCGCACAGCTACACCGGCAACCCGCTGGCCTGCGCCGCGGCCCTGGCGACCCTGGACATCTTCGCGCAAGACAACGTGATCGAGGCCAACAAGGCCCTGTCGGCGCGCATGGCCAGCGCCACCGCGCACCTGGCCGACCACGCCCATGTCGCCGAGATTCGTCAGACCGGCATGGCCCTGGCCATCGAGATGGTCCGGGACAAGGCCGGCAAGACCGCCTACCCCTGGCAGGAGCGTCGCGGCCTGAAGGTCTTCGAGCATGCCCTGACACGTGGCGCGCTGTTGCGCCCGCTGGGCAGCGTGGTGTACTTCCTGCCGCCCTACGTGATCACCCCGGAGCAGATCGACTTCCTGGCCGAAGTGGCCAGCGAAGGGATCGACATCGCCACCCGTGATAGCGTCAGCGTGGCGGTGCCGGCCGACTTCCACCCCGATTTCCGCGATCCGGGCTAGGCCCCAACACCTCCGTCCCCCTGTAGGAGCGGCCTTGCGTCGCGATAGGGCTGCGCAGCAGCCCCAGGCTTTCAGCTTCGCAGCAGAAATTTCCGGGGTCGCTTTGCGGCCCTATCGCGACGCAAGGCCGCTCCTACAGAGGACGATGCCCCCATTCAGATTCCGAGTAGAACCATGAGACTCTCCCGCTTCTTCATCGACGCCCCGCTTGGCCTTGGCGAGCACGAGCTCCCCGAAGCCCAGGCCCACTACATCGGCCGTGTCCTGCGCATGGCCGCCGGCGACGCCGTGCAGCTGTTCGACGGCAGCGGCCAGGAATACCTTGGCCAACTGCTCGAGGTAGGCAAGAAAAGCGTGCGCGTCAGCCTCGGCCAAGCCGTCCCCGGCCAGGCCGACTCGCCGCTGCGCATTCACCTCGGCCAGGGCCTGTCCCGCGGCGAGCGCATGGACTGGGCGATTCAAAAGGCCACCGAACTGGGCGTAAACGAAATCACCCCGATCGTCAGCGAACGCTGCGAAGTGCGTCTGAAGGATGAGCGCGCCGACAAGCGCCTGGCCCACTGGCGCCAAGTGGCGATCAGCGCCAGCGAGCAGTGCGGTCGCTCGACCCTGCCGGTCATCAACCCGCCGGTTACCCTGGCCGAATGGCTCAAGGACACCGAGGCCGACCTCAAGCTGGTGCTGCACCCGGTGGCCGAAGCGCTGACCCGTCACGAAAAACCTGCAAAGCTGGCCTTCCTGATCGGCCCGGAAGGCGGCCTGAGCGATGCGGAGGTCGAACAGGCCAAGGTCAGCGGCTACCACGCCGCTCGCCTCGGCCCACGGGTGCTGCGTACCGAGACAGCGCCGGTGGTGGCTTTGTCGGTAGCGCAGCAGTTGTGGGGCGATTTCTAAGACACGTAGAAGAACACCGCGACGAAGTGCATCAGGCTGCCGGCGATAACGAACAGGTGCCAGATGCCATGCCAGTGGCGGAACCGGCTGTCGAAGGCGAAGAAGATGATGCCGACGGTGTAGAACACGCCGCCGGCCGCCAGCCAGGCGAAGCCGGCACCGCCCAGGCTGTGCAGCAGCGGCTTGACCGCCACCAGCACGATCCAGCCCATCAGCGCGTAGATGATGATCGACAGGATCCGTGCCTCCGAACGCGGCTTGATCTCCTGCAGCATGCCGACCAGCGCCAGCCCCCAGACCACCCCGAACAAGCTCCAGCCCCACGGCCCGCGCAAGCTGACCAGGCAAAAGGGCGTGTAGCTTCCGGCAATCAGCAGGTAGATCGACAAGTGGTCGAGCTTGCGCATGATCCGCTTCGCTCGTCCGCGGGTGCTGTGGTAGAGGGTGGAGATGCTGTAGAGCAGCAGCAGGGTAAAGCCGTAGATGGAGAAACTGACGATCTTCCACGGATCGCCCTGCAGGCCGGCCACGACGATCAGCCAGACTGCGCCAATACAGGCCAGCACCGCACCGACCAGGTGGGTCCAGGCGTTGAAACGTTCACCGTAGTACATGCAAGCACAGACCTCGCTACGCCGTTCGGGTTCCTGAAACCCCTATCACGGGGCAAGCCCAGACACCATCCTAGCCAGCGGCAGGTTGCAGTTGCGCGTCACGCACCAATCTTTCCAGCCCCGCCAGGTCCGGCACCCGCGCCACCTGCTCGCCCACCTGCACCGCCGCCAACTCCAACCCCGCCAACGGCACGTCGACATAGTTCAGCTGGCTGTCGAGCTTGCACGAGCGCGGGATACCCTGCAGCAGCAACGCCAGGTAGCGCAGCCCGGTATCTCCCAGGGCGTTGAGCACCATCACCCGCGCCCGCTCGCCGCAAGGGGTCTGCCCGCCGCAAGCCGCCTCGAAGCCGATCAGCGGCAGCCGTTGCTGGCGCCAGTCGACCCAGCCCAGGTGCCAGGCCGGCTCCCCTGGCTCACAAGCAATGACACGGTGTCCGATCAGCTCAGCCACCGCCACGTTTGGCAACACCAAGGTGCGGTCGCCCAGCGGCAGCAGCAACCCGGTCAGGCTGCTGCGCTGGCCGGCAATATGTTCAAGCATGGGGTTGGCTCCAGTGGGCGATGCTCTGCAGCAGCACCGATTCCTGGTACGGCTTGCCGAGGTATTCATTGACGCCAATGGCCATGGCCCGATCGCGGTGCTTCTGGCCGGTACGCGAGGTGATCATGATGATCGGCAGCTGGCTCAGGCGCTCATCGCGACGGATCCGCGTGGCCACTTCGAAGCCGTCCATGCGCGGCATCTCGATATCCAGCAACAGCACATCCGGACGGTGCTCCTCGAGCAGCGCCATGGCATCGACGCCGTCCTTGGCCGTCAGCACGCTCATGCCGTGACGCTCGAGCAGGCGGCTGGTGACCTTGCGCACGGTCACCGAGTCGTCCACCACCATCACCAGCAATGGCCGCCGGGGCACCGGGCCAGTGAGCGCATGCGCCGCCTCGGCCACGCCCGGCAGGCGCGCCAGACGCCGTTGCTGTCCGCGCAACTGGCCGAGCAGGTCGAGAATCAGCACCACCCGCCCGTCCCCCAGCAGGGTGGCGCCGGACAGCCCCGGCACTGCGGCGAACTGCGGGCCGAGGCTCTTGACCACGATCTCGCGGCTGGGCGACAGGCTGTCGACCTGGATGGCGAACGACTGCTCATGGGAGTGGGTCAGCAGTACCGGCAGCGGCACGCTCTGGCCCAGCAGGCCAGGCTGGCCGCCGCCCTGCAGCAGGTCACCGAGGTAGCGCAGCGCGTAGTCGTGGCCCGCGTAGCTGTAGCGCGGCGGGTCGAGCCGGTAACAGGCCTCCAGCTCCGCCGGTGGCACGCGCACGATGCCCTCGATGGTGTTCAGCGGAATGGCATACTGTTCCTCGTCAACGTGCACCATCAGCGCTCGGTTCACCGACACCGTGAACGGCAGGCGAATCAGGAAACGCGCGCCCTTGCCGGGACTGGACTCGATGCTCATCGAACCGCCCAGTTGCTTGACCTCCTCATGGACCACATCCATGCCCAGGCCGCGGCCAGAGATCTGGGTGATCTTCTCGGCCGTGGAGAACCCGGGACGCAGGATGAACTGCAGGATCTCGTGGTCGCTCAGGCGCGCCTGCGGATCAAGCAGGCCACGCTTGATGGCCTTGTTGCGTACCGCCTCCAGCGGCACCCCGGCGCCGTCGTCGCTCATCTCGATGACGATGTCGGCGCCTTCGTGCAGCAGGTTCAGGTGAATGGTGCCCTGCTCCGGCTTGCCGGCGGCCAGGCGTGCCTCGCGGGCCTCCAGGCCATGGTCGACGGCGTTGCGCAGCATGTGCTCCAAGGGCGCCACCATGCGCTCGAGCACGCTGCGGTCAAGCTCGCCCTCGGCGTTGCCGACCACCAGCTCGACCTGCTTGCCCAGCTCGCTGGCCACCTGCCGTACCACCCGCTGCAAACGCGGTACCAGCCGCTCGAAAGGCACCATCAGGGTAGCGGTCAGGCCCTCCTGCAGCTGGCTGTTGACCCGCGCCTGCTGCTGCAGGAGGCTGTAGGCTTCCTGGGCCCTCTGCAGCAGGGTCTCCTTGAGGTCGAGCAGGTCCGAGGTGGATTCGAACAGCGCCCGCGACAATTGCTGCAGCTGGGAATGGCGGTCCATCTCCAGGGGGTCGAAATCGTCATAGGTGTCACCCTCGAACTGGTGACGGCTGGAAATCCGTCCCTGGGTCTCGATGTCCAGGCGCAGCAGCTGGTCGCGCATGCGCTCCAGCGTGGTTTCCATCTCGTTGAGGGCGAACTGCGCATCGTTGACCTGCTGCTCGATACGCCCACGAATGACCGAGTGCTCACCGGCCAGGTTGCCCAGGTCGTCGAGCAGTTCGGCATCGACCTTGACCATATCGCCCGCCCGCTCGGGGGCTACGGCCGGGATTTCGGCGGGGGCCGGCTCGACCTGGGCCTGGCCGGCCACGCTGTCGGTCAGGGCGGCGCTGGAGAAGTTGCGGATGTAGTCGATCAGCGCCGTGGCCGCATGCAGCGGCTCGCCCAGGCGCGCCGCGTCGAGCATGTGCGCCAGGCGGTCATGGCAATTCTGCAGCAGGCTGAACAGGGCCGGCGTCGACGGCAGGCGCCCGGCGGCGAGCAGTTCGTAGAGGAATTCCAACTCATGGGCGAGGTCGCCGATGGCGGCGATCTCGACCATGCGCGCGCCGCCCTTGAGCGTGTGCAGGTCGCGCAGCAGGTTCTCCACCTCGACCGTGTTGCGCGGGTCGACCTGCCAGCGCGCCAGGGACTCGGCCGCGCTCTCGAGGATATCGGAGCTCTCTTCGAGGAAAACCTCCAGCAGCTCCTTGTCGCCCTCGGTTTCTTCGTTGTCCTCCTGCGGCTCGGAGGCGACGGGAGGCGGGGCGCTGTGGCGGAACTCGCGCAACTCGCCCAGCAACGCCACCGCCGACAGCGGTGGCTGGCCCTCGCGCAGGCTGCGCAACATTTCGGCCAGGGCGTCATGGCTGCGCCGGAGCAGCTCGAACAGCGCCGGGCCGGCACCTAGCCGACGGTCCACCAGGCCTTCATAGAGCAGCGCCAGTTCCTGGGCCAGCACCTCGACGGCGCCGATCGCCGCCATCTGCGCCCCGCCCTTGAGGGTGAGCACATCGTGCTGCAGCGCCGACAGCGGCGACAGGCTGTCCGGATCGGACTTCCATTGCCGCAAGGCCTGGTCGGCACCGTCGAGGATATCCCCGGCTTCTTCGAGGAACAGCTCGACCACCGCGGGGTCCGGCAACTCGCCTGGCGCTGTCAGCGCTGTCACGCCGTTCGCCCCGACCAGCCCCAGGGCGGCAGGATCGAGGGCATCGTCGAGCAGGCCATGCAGGGCTGCCAGGCATTCAGGCCGTGGGTTCGGGTCCTGGCCGGCGGCAATCTCGTCGAACAGGTCGAGCAGCGCTTCGTGGGCTTGCCGGGCGACAGCGAAGAAGCGTGGCGTGACCGCCAGGCTGCCCTCCTCAACCGCGCCATACAGGTCCAGCAGCCCTTCGCAGACCTCATCGACCTGCCACAGCTCGGCCTGGTGCGCGCCATGACCGAGGGTGGTCATTTCCTCGAGCAGCAGGTGCAGCTCGTGGTGCTGCGCAGGATCGCCCTGCCAGTTGGCAAGCCGCGCCTCGGCATCGAGCAGGATGTCCATGCCCATGGTCAGGAAGGTGGCCGTCAGTTGCGGGTCGCGTCGGGCCCGCCGCGGCGGGTGCGGTTCGGCCTGGAGCTGGGCCAGCCGGGCGTCTACCGTCTGCCCGACCTGCTCGATAAGCCCGGCGGCCCCGGGGATGGGCGCCAACGGCGTGCTGCCCAGCTGGGCCAGGCCCAGGTGGAACAGCGCACGCGCCGCCTCCAGCAGTTCGATCTCGGCCACGCGCAGGGGTAGCTGGTGCCCCTTGTATTCGCGCACCAGGCGGTCGAGGGCGGTGGCCAGCTCCGCCACCGGCATCACGCCGGCCATGGCGGCGCTGCCTTTGAGGGTGTGCAGGGCGCGTTGCAGGCTGTCACTGACCGCGCTGCCCCGCCCATCGACCGCCTGCAGGAAGCCATCAAGGCCGGCCAGGTGGCCCCGGGCTTCGTTGCGGAAAATTTCCAGCAACTGCGGGTCGAGACCATCGATGCTGGCGCTGGCCGGCGTGTCGTTGAGCGCCAGCGCGTGCAGGTGCCCGGCCAGCTGTTCGATCTCGGCCGTGGGCGGCAGTTGGCTGGCGGCGAAGTCGGCCAGCAGGTCGGGCAGGCGCACGAACACCTGCTGCAGGGCCACCAGGCCTTCGGCGCTGAGCACGATGCGCCCTTCCAGCACCCGATTGAGCAGGTGCTCGGCGCCCCAGGCCAGCTCGGCCACGGCTTCGGCATGGACCATCCGCCCGCTGCCCTTGAGAGTGTGCAGTGCCCGGCGCACCTCGATCAACGCCTCGCGCAGACCATTGTCGGCGCGCCAGCGCAGCCATTGGCGCTCGATCTCCGGCAGCAGCTCGCCAGCCTCTTCGAGGAACACCTCGCGCAATTCATCGTCGATACCGTCCAGCGCCTGCTCGCCGCCGGCGGCTGCCGTGTCGCGCGCACACTGCACGCCCAGCGCGGCCAGGCTGGCGTGGGCCATGTCGATGAAGCGCTGGGCGTCGGCCAGCGGATCGGCCACCCGCCATTGCAACCAGGCTTCGCCGGCACTCAGGGCATCTGCCAGATGCGCCAGTTCGTCCGCTTGCGGCTCATCCTCCAGGTGCACCAGCCAGCCCTGCACATAGCCCGCGCAACCGGCAAATACCTCGGCGGCCGCCGGCAACATCAGCATCGCCAGCGCCCCGCGCACCTGCTGCAACAAGCCGGGCAGGGCCTGCAGGCGCTGGCGCGACCAGTCGGACTCCAGGCAATCGCCGATCAGGTCCTTGGCCTGCTGCAGCACGTTGAGCGACTCGTTGAGCACCAGCTGGCGGATTTCGGCCAGGTCCGAGCCGGGCAAACTGCCGGGGTTGGTTTCCTCCAACGGGCCGACCATGCCGTTGAGGGTGGCCTCGACATACAGCAGTGCCCCGGCGACATCCATCAGCAGCGCTTCATCCACGGCGCTGTCCTTTTCAACCAGTGCCTGCAGCGCCAGCACCTGGTCGATGATCACCCGCCGCGGCTGCTGGAAGCCCAGCACCGCCAGGGTATCGGCCACATGCCGCAAGGGCGGCAGCAGCGACTCCAGTGGCTCGCTGGGCGAGCGCTCGCCGCCGACGAAGGGGTCGAGGCGGTCCTTGATGCGCATCAGGTCGTCGCAAAGTGCCATCACCACCGAGCGCAGCGCATCGCGCCCCGGGCCGGCCTGCATGTGCTCGCGCCAGCTGCCCAGGGACAGGTCGAGGTTGGCCAAGTCCGCCGCCCCGGCCAGCCGTTGCCCCAGGTCGCCCAGCAAGCTGCCCTGGGCCAAGGGCTCGGCACCACGGCAGACCCGCAACTGGTTGAGCAGCGGCATGACCACCAGCGGCAGGTCGTGGCGCGCGCCGCGCAGGCGGTCCAGGTACGGCGGCAATTGCTCGAGCCCGCGGAACAGCGCCCCCAGGCAATCGCCGCGTGGGCTCACCTGACCGTCGGCCATGGCCCGCCCGAGCAGCTCCAGTTCCTCGGCCAGGCGCATCGCGCCCGGTAGCGCGAGCATGTGCAGGCAGCCGTGGACCTGGTGCAGGTTGTCGACGAAGAACGCCAGCATCGACAGGTCGCCCGGTTCCGCCGAGAAGCGCTCCAGGGCCTGGCGCGCCTGGCCCAGGCAATCGAGGATCGGCGCCTTGGTCCAGGCCAGGGCCACCGTGTCGTGGCGCTCGCCGGACGGGTTCAGGTGCGCCTCGCTCACGAGCGCTCCACCGGCTTGGGCAGGGTGAAGCCGGACACCGAGCGGCGCATCTCGCTGGCCATGCGCGCCAGGTGGCGGATACTGTCAGCGGTGGCGCCGGAGCCGGCGGAGGTCTGTGCGGTGATCTGCTGGATCACCGCCATGGTGTGGGAAATCTGCCCTGCCGAGGAGGTCTGCAACTGGGCGGCGTCGGAAATGCTGTGGATAAGTTCGGCCATGGTCTGCGACACACCCTCGATTTCCGCCAGGGCCACCCCGGCATCCTGGGCCAGGCGCGCGCCACGCACCACTTCGGCGGTGGTCTGCTCCATGGAGATCACCGCCTCGTTGGTATCGGCCTGAATGGTGCGCACCAATGCCTCGATCTGCCGCGTCGCCGAAGAGGAGCGCTCGGCCAGGCGTTGCACTTCATCGGCCACCACGGCAAAGCCGCGACCAGCCTCGCCAGCCAGCGAGGCCTGGATCGCCGCGTTGAGGGCGAGAATGTTGGTCTGGTCGGCAATGTCGTCGATCAGGCTTACGATGTCGCCGATCTCTTGGGAGGACTCGCCCAGACGCTTGATCCGCTTGGCGGTGTCCTGGATCTGCTCGCGGATGTTGTCCATGCCGTGGATGGTGTTGTGCACCACCTCGTTGCCCTTGTTGGCGATGGCCACCGAGCGCTCGGCCACCTTGGCCGACTCGTAGGCGTGGGCCGAGACGCGGTCGATCGACTCGACCATGTCGCCCACCGCCTCGGAGGCCTCGCTGATCTGCTCGGCCTGGTGCTCGGAGGCCTTGGCCAGCTGGCGGGCGGTGTTCTGGGTGTCCTGCACGGCGGCGGCGACCTGCTCGGCGCTGTGGTTGATGGTGGCCACCAAGTCGCGCAGCTGGTCGACCGAGTAGTTGATCGAGTCGGCGATGGCGCCGGTGAAGTCCTCGGTGACCGACACCGTGACGGTCAGGTCGCCGTCGGCCAGCTCCTCGATCTCGTCGAGCAGGCGCATGATCGCCTGCTGGTTGCGTTCGTTCTTCTCGGCGGTCTCGCGCAGCTGGCGGTGGGTGGCGCGCACCATCACCAGGCCGATAAGGATGATCGAAGCCAGCGCCAGCAGGCCGAGCACGTAGCCGCCGACGGTGTCCAGGGTGCGCCCGCCGGCCAGGTTCTCGAAACCGTTGGCCAGGTGCGAGGCCTCGTCGAGCAGGGTCTGCGACAGGCTGAAGATGTTTCCGGCGGCCTCACGTACCCGGAACAGCTCGGGTGATGTCTCGAGGATCTCATCCACCGAGCCCGAAACGAATTGGAACAGCTCGGCGATCTCGGCCAGCCGCGCCCGGGCGTCGGCGTCCTCGACCCGGGTGACCTGGATCGCCGGGTTGCCGGCGAGCATGCCTTCGAGCACCTGACCGAAGCGGCTGGCGTCGCGGCCGAAGGCATCGGCGGCCTGCACCGAGGTTTCGTCGCCGGCCAGCACGGTATTGACCGAGCCGAGAATGCGTTCGGCCAGCAGCAACTGGCGTTGGGCCACCGCCACCTGGTTGGCAGGCGCGCCGCTCTGCAGCAGGATCTCCACCACCTTCTCGTACTCGACCTGCAACTGCGGCACGGTCTCGGCCAGGGTGGCCGCGACCTGGTGCAGCGACAGCACGGTCTGTTCGCTGGCGAGGATGGTGTCGGTGTTCTTGCGCAGGTTCTCCCAGTCCTGGCGCACCGCGTCCATCTCGTCGCGCACCGTCACCGGCGCGGCTGGCAGGCCGGTGGTCTTGTCGCCCTCGCGCAGGTAGCCCCAGCGCCGCTCGAAGTCGTTGCGCGCGTCGCTGAGCAGCTTGAACGCCAGCGCCTTGCCCGCCGCCGCCTCGGTGGCGTTCTTGGCAATGCGCTGGGACAGCACGCGCAGCTCGCCGGCATGGCCAATGTACTGCTTGTCGTGGTTGGCCTGGGTGTTGAGGTAAGCGAAGTTGGCGAACAGCAGGACGATCGACAGGATCAGCACCACGAACAGCACGGTAATCTGCGCGGTGCTGCGCGGGCGCTGGGCCAGGGCGGCTGGCGAGACGCCTGCGGTGGCTACGGAAGGTCCTGGCTTGTTCACGTCGAAAATCCTCTACAACGCCACATCGAGAAAACCCGGGGCCTGTGCCAGGGCGAACGGGCTGAAGATCGCCCAATTGCGTTCACGGGGGAAATGGCCCTGCACGAAGGGCGTGGCCGCGCGAATCAGCGGTTGCGGCGGCGACAGCTCGAGGCTGCTCAGGGCGAAGTGCTGCAGGCCGACCACCTCGTCCACCAACAGCCCGGCGAACAGCTCCTCATGGTCCAGCACCAGTACCCGCCGTTGCTTGCCCGCCGCCGCCGGGCCGAGACCGAAGAACGCGCACAGGTCCATCACCGGCAACAGCCGCCCGCGCAGGTTGGCCACCCCGCGGACCCACGGCTGCACCCCCGGCACCCGGCTGCTGCGGGGCTCGCGCAGCACCTCGGCAACCTCGCCCATGGGCGCGACGAACCACTGCCCGGCAATGCGAAAGCCGATGCCGCTCCACTGCTGCAGGCGGGTGTCCTGCGGTGGCTGGTCGGCCACCAGCAGGCGGCAGCGCCGGTCGATGTCCAGCAACAGCTCGAAGGCGGTCAGCGACGCGCCCTGGGGCCGGGTGGTCAAGCGCCGAGCACTTCTTTCAACTTGGCGATCAGCGCCTCCTCCTCCACCGGCTTGGTCAGGAAATCGCGGGCGCCCTGACGCTGGGCCCAGATTCGGTCGGTTTCCTGGTCCTTGGTGGTCACCACGATCACCGGAATGGCGCTGGTTTCCGGGTCCTTGCTCAGTTGCCGGGTGGCCTGGAAGCCGTTCATGCCAGGCATGACGATGTCCATCAGCACGGCATCGGGCTTCTCCTGGCGGGCCAGGGCCACGCCGTCGGCGCCATTGTCAGCCTTGAGCACCCCATAGCCGCTTTTCTCCAGCCATTCGGTCAATCTGTACATCTCTGTCGGCGAGTCGTCGACAATCAGAATTCGGGCCATGCTGTTTCCCCATCAGGAAATAGAGACGCCGTCCGGCGAGGGCGGCGTCAGGGTGCGTGTGGGTCCTGCGCGGCGAAACCGGGCACACTGGCACGGATCGCGTCGAGCAGTTCTTCCTTGCTGAACGGTTTGGTCAGGAACTGATCGGAGCCGACCACCCGGCCGCGGGCCTTGTCGAACAGGCCATCGCGGGAAGACAGCAGGATCACCGGGGTGTCCTTGAACGTATTGTTGTGCTTGATGATGGCGCAGGTCTGGTAACCGTCAAGGCGCGGCATCAACACATCGACGAAGATGATCCGGGGCTTGTGATCGACGATCTTGGCCAGGGCGTCGAAGCCGTCACTGGCGGTGATCACCTCGCAGCCGGCCTCGCCGAGCAACATCTGCGCGGTGCGGCGGATCGTGCGGGAGTCGTCGATCACCATCACCTTCAGGGGTTGTTCCATAGTTGCGCTTCTGCCTGGGAGCGAATTCGCCAAAAGGCCGTGCAGGCCATGTGCCTGGCCTTTTTAACACAGTCCAGAGGGCCATTCCATCCGCCCGCCCCTTGACCGTGGGCGCGCCCGGCGCCACCCTGAGCCACTTTTCTTTCGTGCCATCGCGGCCCCTGCCGCCAAGAGGAACTACCCCATGAGCGTTCGCCTCGGGATTGTCATGGACCCCATCGCGTCCATCTCCTACAAAAAGGACAGCTCGCTGGCCATGCTGCTGGCCGCCCAGGCCCGTGGCTGGAGCCTGTTCTACCTGGAACAGCGCGACCTGTACCAGGCCCAGGGCAAGGCCCGCGCGCGGATGCGCCCGCTCAAGGTGTTCGCCGACCCGGCCCGCTGGTTCGAGCTGGACGAGGAGCAGGACAGCCCGCTGGCCGAGCTGGACGTGATCCTGATGCGCAAGGACCCGCCCTTCGACATGGAGTTCGTCTACAGCACCTACCTGCTGGAGCAGGCCGAGGCCGAAGGCGTGCTGGTGGTCAACCGCCCGCAGAGCCTGCGCGACTGCAACGAGAAGCTGTTCGCCACGCTGTTCCCGCAGTGCACGCCGCCGACCCTGGTCAGCCGCCGCCCGGATATCATCCGCGCCTTCGCCGCCGAGCATGGCGACGTGATCCTCAAGCCGCTGGATGGCATGGGCGGCACCTCGATCTTCCGCCACCGGGCCGGCGACCCCAACCTGTCGGTGATCCTCGAGACCCTGACCGCGCTCGGCGCCCAGCAGATCATGGCCCAGGCCTACCTGCCGGCGATCAAGGACGGCGACAAGCGCATCCTGATGATTGACGGCGAGCCGGTGGACTACTGCCTGGCGCGCATTCCGGCCAGCGGCGAGACCCGCGGCAACCTGGCCGCCGGCGGACGCGGCGAAGCCCGGCCGCTGAGCGAGCGCGACCGCTGGATCGCCGCCCAGGTCGGCCCGACCCTGCGCGAGAAGGGCCTGCTGTTCGTCGGCCTGGACGTGATCGGCGACTACCTCACCGAAATCAACGTCACCAGCCCGACCTGCATTCGCGAGATTGATGCTGCCTACAACACCGACATCGGCGGCCGTTTGATGGACGCCATTGATCGCAAGCTGCAGGCGCGCTGACCGCCGACACGTGGCAAACCCGCGGAGTGGGGTATGATGCCGGTCCTTTTTCGCTGACCTGCGCCCTGTTTCGCGGTTGCTGGATACCTGATGACGCTGCCTGCCGACATCCCCGCCGACCTGCTGCCACCCCGCGTTCGCCCGGTGGACAGGCTCGGCTTCACCCTGTTCCTGGCCGCCCTGGTGCACCTGGCGCTGATCCTGGGCGTGGGCTTCACCGTGGTCAAGCCGGCCGACATCCGCCACACCATGGACATCACCCTGGCCACCTTCAAGAGTGAGAAGGCGCCCGAGAAGGCCGACTTCCAGGCCCAGGACAACCAGCAGGGCAGCGGCACCCTGGAAAAAAAGGCGGTGCCCAAAACCACCGAGGTCGCGCCGTTCCAGGACAGCAAGATCAACAAGATCACCCCGCCGCCGGCGGCGAAACCAGAGACCCCGCCCGCACCGGCGAAGTCCGTGGTCGCCACCCAGGCGCCGAAAACCCAGAAGGTCGAGCCCAGGCCGAAGGAAAGCAAGCCGCAGCCCAAGCCCGAGGCCAAGGTGCCGGACTTCGACAGCTCGCAGCTGTCCAGCCAGATCGCCAGCCTCGAGGCCGAGCTGTCCCATGAGCAGCAGCTGTATGCCAAGCGCCCGCGCATCCATCGCCTGAACGCCGCCTCGACCCTGCGCGACAAGGGCGCCTGGTACAAGGAAGAGTGGCGCAAGAAGGTCGAGCGCATCGGCAACCTCAACTACCCCGAGGAGGCCCGGCGCCAGCAGCTGTACGGCAGCTTGCGGATGATGGTGTCGATCAACCGCGACGGCTCGTTGTACGAAGTGCTGGTACTGGAATCGTCGGGCCAGCCGGTGCTGGACCAGGCGGCCCAGCGCATCGTGCGCCTGGCGGCGCCATTCGCGCCGTTCACCGGCGACCTGGCGGAGTTTGACCGCCTGGAGATCATCCGCACCTGGCGCTTTGCCCGGGGTGACCGGCTGTCGAGCAACTGATCGGGGCCGCGTTGCGGCCCATCGCTGGCAAGCCAGCGCCCACAGGGACAGCGCATGGCTTGAGTTCTGCACGATCGGTGTGGGACCCGGCTTGTCAGTCTCGTCACCTGGCGCCACACTAGCGGTCATGAAAACCCTCGCCCCCAGCTACCTCAAGCACCAGTTCCTGATCGCCATGCCGCACATGGCCGATCCGAACTTTGCCCAGACCCTCACCTACATCGTCGAGCACAATGCCCACGGCGCCATGGGCCTGGTGGTCAATCGCCCGCAGGAGCTGAACCTGGCCGACATCCTCGAGCAGTTGCGCCCGGACGACGAGCCGCCCGCCAGCACCCTGCATATCCCGATCTACCAGGGTGGCCCGGTGCAGACCGACCGCGGTTTCGTGCTGCACAGCAACGACCGCAGCTACCAGGCCACGGTCGAGCTGGAGGGCCTGTCGCTGTCCACTTCCCAGGACGTGCTGTTCGCCATCGCCACCGGCGATGGCCCGCGCAAGAGCCTCATCACCCTGGGCTACGCGGGTTGGGAAGCCGGCCAGCTGGAGGCGGAGCTGGCCGACAATGCCTGGCTCAACTGCCCCTTCGACCCCGAGATCATCTTTGGCCTGGCCAGCGACCAACGCCTGGGCGCCGCCGCCGCGAGCCTGGGGATCAACCTCAGCCTGCTGACCAGCCAGGCGGGCCACGCCTGATGGCCGAACTGCGTCTACTGCTGGGCTTCGACTATGGCACCCGACAGATCGGCGTGGCCGTCGGCCAGGTGATCACCGGCCAGGCCCGCGAGCTGTGCACGCTCAAGGCCCAGAACGGCGTACCGGACTGGAACCAGGTCGAGAAGCTGATCAAGGAATGGAAACCCGACGCGATCGTTGTCGGCCTGCCGCTGAACATGGACGGCACGCCCAGCGAGATGAGCGAACGCGCCGAGAAATTTGCCCGGCGCCTGCACGGCCGCTACAACCTGCCGGTGCACACCCACGACGAACGCCTGACCACCTTCGAGGCCAAGGGCGAGCAGATGGCCCGAGGCGGGCGCCACGGCAGCTACCGCGATAACCCGGTCGACGCCATCGCCGCCGCCCTGCTGCTGCAAGGCTGGCTGGAGGCCAACACTTAAATCCGCTTTGCCGCCGGCTGGAGCCGGCGCCCGCCTTCCGAGGAGCACGCAATGAGCCTACCCAATCCCGCCGATCTGATCCGGCAGATGGCCGTCGACCTTCGCGCCCACCTGGCCCGCCGCGGCATCAGCGAGCCGCGCTTCATCGGCATCCGCACCGGCGGCGTGTGGGTGGCCCAGGCCCTGCTGGCCGAGCTGGGCGACCAGGGCCCGCTGGGCACCCTGGATGTGTCCTTCTACCGCGACGACTTCAGCCAGAACGGCTTGCACCCGCAGGTGCGCCCTTCGGAGCTGCCGTTCGAGATCGAAGGCCAGCACCTGGTGCTGGTAGACGACGTGCTGATGAGCGGGCGCACCATCCGCGCCGCCCTCAACGAGCTGTTCGACTATGGCCGTCCGGCCAGCGTGACCCTGGCCTGCCTGCTCGACCTGGATGCCGGCGAATTGCCGATCCGGCCGAATGTAGTCGGCGCCACCCTGTCCCTGGCCGCCCATGAACGGGTAAAATTGACCGGACCCACGCCGCTCGCCCTCGAGCGCCAGGACCTCGCTCCCGCTTCCGCCCTTTAAGAGTCCCCCGCGATGACGCCACTCGACGCCAAGCGCCCGCTGCAGCTCAATGACCAGGGCCAGCTGCGCCACTTCCTCTCGCTCGACGGTTTGCCCCGCGAACTGCTCACCGAGATCCTCGACACCGCCGACTCGTTCCTCGAAGTCGGCGCCCGGGCCGTGAAGAAAGTCCCGTTGCTGCGCGGCAAGACCGTGTGCAACGTGTTCTTCGAGAACTCCACCCGCACCCGCACCACCTTCGAACTGGCGGCCCAGCGCCTGTCGGCCGACGTGATCAGCCTGAACGTGTCGACTTCCTCGACCAGCAAGGGCGAGACCCTGTTCGACACCCTGCGTAACCTGGAGGCCATGGCCGCCGACATGTTCGTCGTGCGCCACTCCGATTCCGGCGCCGCCCACTTCATCGCCGAGCATGTGTGCCCGGACGTGGCAGTAATCAATGGCGGTGACGGCCGCCACGCCCACCCGACCCAGGGCATGCTCGACATGCTCACCATTCGTCGGCACAAGGGCGGCTTCGAAAACCTCTCCGTGGCCATCGTCGGCGACATCCTGCACTCGCGGGTGGCGCGCTCGGACATGCTCGCGCTCAAGGCGCTGGGCTGCCCGGACATCCGCGTGATCGGCCCGAAGACGCTAATCCCGATTGGTATCGAACAATACGGGGTGAAGGTCTACACCGACCTCGCCGAAGGTCTCAAGGATGTCGACGTGGTGATCATGCTGCGCCTGCAGCGCGAGCGCATGGCCGGCGGCCTGCTGCCCAGCGAGGGCGAGTTCTACCGCCTGTTCGGCTTGACCACCTCGCGCCTGGCCGGGGCCAAGCCGGATGCCATCGTCATGCACCCGGGTCCGATCAACCGCGGCGTGGAAATCGAATCGGCGGTGGCCGACGGCCAGCACTCGGTGATCCTCAACCAGGTCACCTACGGCATCGCCGTGCGCATGGCCGTGCTGTCCATGGCCATGAGCGGGCAGAACGCGCAACGTCAATTCGACCAGGAGAACGCCCAGTGACCATCAGCATTATCGGCGCCCGGGTCATCGATCCTGCCAGCGGCCTGGACCGCATCACCGACCTGCACCTGGACGGCGGGCGCATCGCCGCCATCGGCGCGGCGCCGGCCGGTTTCAACGCCAGCCGCACGATCCAGGCCGACGGTCTGGTAGCCGCGCCGGGCCTGGTCGACCTCGGCGTCTCCCTGCGCGAGCCGGGCTACAGCCGCAAGGGCAACATCGCCAGTGAAACCCGCGCCGCCGTGGCTGGCGGCGTCACCAGCCTGTGCTGCCCACCGCAGACCAAGCCGGTGCTGGACACCTCGGCAGTCGCCGAACTGATCCTCGACCGCGCCCGCGAGGCGGCCAACAGCAAGGTTTACCCGATAGGCGCCCTGACCAAGGGCCTGGAAGGCGAGCAACTGGCCGAACTGGTAGCCCTGCGCGACACCGGTTGCGTGGCCTTCGGCAACGGCCTGAAGGAAATCCCCAACAACCGCACCTTGGCCCGCGCCCTGGAATACGCGGCGACCTTCGACCTGACCGTGGTGTTCCACTCCCAGGACCGCGACCTGGCGCAAGGCGGCCTGGCCCACGAAGGCCCCATGGCCAGCTTCCTCGGGCTGCCGGGCATCCCGGAAACCGCCGAGACCGTGGCCCTGGCCCGCAACCTGCTGCTGGTCGAGCAGAGTGGCGTGCGCGCCCACTTCACCCAGATCACCAGCGCCCGCGGCGCCCGGTTGATCGCCCAGGCCCAGGCGCTGGGGCTGCCGGTCACCGCCGACGTGGCGCTGTACCAGCTGATCCTCACCGACGAAGCGCTGCGCGACTTCTCCAGCCTGTACCACGTGCAGCCGCCGCTGCGCACCGCCGCCGACCGCGATGGCCTGCGCGAGGCGGTGAAGTCCGGGGTGATTCAGGCGATCAGCAGCCATCACCAGCCTCACGAGCGTGATGCCAAGCTGGCGCCGTACGGTGCCACCGAGCCGGGTATCAGCAGCGTCGAGCTGCTGTTGCCGCTGGCCATGACCCTGGTCGAGGACGGCCTGCTCGACCTGCCAACCCTGCTGGCACGCCTGAGCAGCGGCCCGGCTGCCGCGATGCGCTTGCCGGCCGGCGAGCTGAAGGTGGGTGGCGCGGCGGACCTGGTGCTGTTCGATCCGAACGCGTCCACCGTGGCAGGCGAGCAGTGGTTCTCTCGCGGTGCGAACTGCCCGTTCATCGGCCACTGCCTGCCGGGCGCGGTGCGTTATACCTTGGTCGATGGGCACGTCTGCCACGAGGCCTGAGTAACGCCTATCGCGGGGCAAGCCCGCTCCCACGCAGGAGCTCCCACGCAAGGTCGACCTGGCGTGGGAGCGGGCTTGCCCCGCGATGGAGCCGGCAAAGACCTGAAACAACCATTCATCCCCGCTGGTTGAAATCCTTCCCCCCTCCCCCCATATGAGTCTGCATCAGGCATTTTCGCCCCGCTGCGTGGAGACTCTCCCTTGACTACCATCGTTTCTGTCCGCCGTAACGGCAAAGTCGTCATGGGCGGCGACGGCCAGGTTTCCCTCGGCAACACTGTGATGAAAGGCAACGCCAAGAAAGTCCGTCGCCTGTACAACGGCCAGGTCATCGCCGGCTTCGCCGGTGCCACCGCCGATGCCTTCACGCTGTTCGAACGCTTCGAAGCCCAGTTGCAGAAACACTCCGGCCATCTGGTGCGCGCCGCCGTCGAGCTGGCCAAGGAATGGCGTACCGACCGTACCCTGAGCCGCCTGGAAGCCATGCTGGCCGTGGCCAACAAGGACGCCTCGCTGATCATCACTGGTAACGGCGACGTGGTCGAACCCGAGGACGGCCTGATCGCCATGGGTTCCGGCGGTGCCTACGCCCAGGCCGCGGCCCGCGCCCTGCTGAACAAGACCGACCTCTCGGCCCGTGAGATCGCCGAGACAGCCCTGAACATCGCCGGCGACATTTGCGTGTTCACCAACCACAACCTGACCATCGAGGAGCAGGACCTGGCCGAGTGATCAGCTGTTCTGGCGCCCCATCCCGGTGATGGGGCTTTTCCACGCTGACCCACTTTGCCGAAGGACCACATTCATCATGTCCATGACCCCCCGCGAAATCGTTCACGAACTGAACCGCCACATCATCGGTCAGGACGACGCCAAGCGCGCCGTCGCCATCGCCCTGCGCAACCGCTGGCGGCGCATGCAGCTCCCTGCCGAGCTGCGTGCCGAAGTGACGCCCAAGAACATCCTGATGATCGGCCCCACCGGTGTCGGCAAGACCGAAATCGCCCGCCGCCTGGCCAAGCTGGCCAACGCGCCGTTCATCAAGGTCGAGGCGACCAAGTTCACCGAAGTTGGCTACGTTGGCCGTGACGTCGAGTCGATCATCCGCGACTTGGCCGACGCCGCGCTGAAGATGCTGCGCGAGCAGGAGATCGTGCGCGTGCGCCACCGCGCCGAGGACGCCGCCGAAGACCGTATCCTCGACGCCCTGCTACCGCAGGCGCGGGTCAGCAGCTTCAGCGAGGAAGCCCAGCAGTCCAGCACCGACTCCAACACCCGCCAGCTGTTCCGCAAGCGCTTGCGCGAAGGCCAGCTGGACGACAAGGAAATCGAGATCGAAGTCGCCGAGAACATGGGCGTCGAGATCGCCGCGCCGCCCGGCATGGAAGAGATGACCAACCAGCTGCAGAGCCTGTTCGCCAACATGGGCAAGGGCAAGCGCAAGAGCCGCAAGCTGAAGGTCAAGGACGCCCTGAAGATGGTCCGCGACGAGGAAGCCGGCCGCCTGGTCAACGAGGAAGAGCTCAAGGCCAAGGCCCTGGAAGCGGTCGAGCAGCACGGCATCGTGTTCATCGACGAGATCGACAAGGTGGCCAAGCGTGGCAACGTCGGCGGCGCCGATGTCTCCCGTGAAGGCGTACAGCGCGACCTGTTGCCGCTGATCGAGGGCTGCACCGTCAACACCAAGCTGGGCATGGTCAAGACCGACCACATCCTGTTCATCGCCTCCGGCGCGTTCCACCTGAGCAAGCCAAGCGACCTGGTGCCCGAGCTCCAGGGCCGCCTGCCAATCCGTGTCGAGCTCAAGGCGCTGACCCCGGAAGACTTCGAGCGCATCCTCAAGGAGCCGCATGCCTCACTGACCGAACAGTACAGCGCCCTGCTCAAGACCGAGGGCCTGAACATCGAGTTCGCCGACGAAGGCCTCAAGCGCCTGGCCGAGATCGCCTACCAGGTCAACGAGAAGACCGAGAACATCGGTGCCCGCCGCCTGCACACCTTGCTCGAGCGCCTGCTCGAAGAAGTGTCGTTCAGCGCCGGCGACCTGGCCAGCACCCACGACGAGACGCCGATCCACATCGACGCCGCCTACGTAAACAGCCACCTGGGTGAGCTGGCGCAGAACGAAGACCTGTCGCGCTATATCCTGTAAGACCGCTGGGGGCCGCTGCGCGGCCCTTTCGCGACACAAGGCCGCTTCTACAGGGAATCGCGATCATCTGTAGGAGCGGCCTTGTGTCGCGAAAGGGCTGCAAAGCAGCCCCCTTGCACAATCCCCTGAATCTCCCGAAGCTTGCACCATCAGCTCACCAGAGATTCCAGCCATGGCCCGCCTCCCCACCGCCATCAACCTGCACAAAGCCTCCAAGACCCTCACCCTCACCTACGCCCCCGGCGAGGTCTACCACCTGCCCGCCGAATTCCTGCGCGTGCATTCGCCGTCCGCCGAGGTCCAGGGCCACGGCAACCCCATCCTGCAATTTGGCAAGATCAACGTCGGCCTCAGCGGTCTGGAACCGGCCGGTCAATATGCACTGAAACTGACCTTCGACGATGGCCATGACTCCGGATTGTTCACCTGGGAGTACCTCGAGCAGCTGTGCCTGCGCCAGGAGCAGCTGTGGGCCGAGTACCTCGACGAATTGCACAAGGCCGGCAAATCCCGCGACCCGTCCGAATCGGTGGTGAAATTGATGCTCTAGCTCAAGGCTCGCAGGCTTTAGAGCGCATTTTCTAATCTCATCTGCTTGAATGCCTTGATGACAGCCAAAGATTGGCTGTCTTGCGCATTACACGAAAGTCGGGTAACCAATGGAGCTGGCAAGTTCCCTGCATCGCCTTGAAGGCAGGCAGGGCCGGGCCGGTATGTAGAGGTCGCGAGCGAAAGCAGGTTGTCTTCACACGCAGAAACCCACGCAGCTCATCATCGGCACGCATCCGGTCGCAGCACCGCTGTTCCTTATCACTGGTCACCCGAGTAGCAGTACCGGGCTGTCACAGCACACCGGTACTCGTCTCAGGACAACGGAGCGTCGTAGATGAGTAACAAGAACAACGATGAGTTGCAGCGGCAGGCCTCGGAAAACACCCTGGGGCTGAACCCGGTCATCGGCATTCGCCGCAAGGATCTGCTGACATCGGCGCGCACGGTGCTGCGCCAGGCAATACGCCAGCCCTTGCACAGCGCCAAGCACGTGGCGCATTTCGGCCTGGAGCTGAAGAACGTGCTGCTGGGCAAGTCGGCCCTGCAGCCCGAAGGCGACGACCGTCGCTTCGCTGACCCGGCGTGGAGCAAGAACCCCCTGTACCGCCGCTACCTGCAGACCTACCTGGCCTGGCGCAAGGAGCTCAACGACTGGATCAGCGAAAGCGACCTGTCGCCCCAGGACATCAGCCGCGGGCAGTTCGTCATCAACCTGGTGACCGAGGCCATGGCCCCCACCAACACCCTTTCCAACCCCGCCGCGGTCAAGCGCTTCTTCGAGACCGGCGGCAAGAGCCTGCTCGACGGGCTGTCCAACCTGGCCAAGGACATCGTCAACAACGGCGGCATGCCCAGCCAGGTGAACATGGAGGCCTTCGAGGTCGGTAAGAACCTCGGCACCAGCGAAGGCTCGGTGGTGTACCGCAACGATGTGCTGGAGCTGATCCAGTACAGCCCCATTACCGAGCAGGTGCACAGCCGTCCGCTGCTGGTGGTACCGCCCCAGATCAACAAGTTCTACGTGTTCGACCTGAGCCCGGAAAAGAGCCTGGCACGCTTCTGCCTGCGCTCCCAGCAGCAGACCTTCATCATCAGCTGGCGCAACCCGACCAAGGCTCAGCGCGAGTGGGGCCTTTCGACCTACATCGACGCGCTCAAGGAAGCAGTCGACGCGGTGCTGGCGATCACCGGCAGCAAGGACCTGAACATGCTTGGCGCCTGCTCCGGCGGCATCACCTGCACCGCGCTGGTGGGCCACTACGCCGCGCTCGGCGAGAAAAAGGTCAACGCCCTCACCCTGCTGGTGAGCGTGCTCGACACCACCGTCGACACCCAGGTCGCGCTGTTCGTCGACGAGCAAACGCTGGAGGCGGCCAAGCGCCACTCCTACCAGGCTGGCGTGCTCGAAGGCAGCGACATGGCCAAGGTATTCGCCTGGATGCGCCCCAACGACCTGATCTGGAACTACTGGGTCAACAATTACCTGCTGGGCAACGAACCGCCAGTGTTCGACATCCTGTTCTGGAACAACGACACCACCCGCCTGCCGGCCGCCTTCCACGGTGATCTGATCGAGATGTTCAAGAATAACCCGCTGACCCGCCCCGACGCCCTCGAGGTGTGCGGCACCGCCATCGACCTGAAGAAGGTCGACTGCGACATCTACAGCGTCGCCGGCACCGCCGACCACATTACCCCGTGGCAGTCGTGCTACCGCTCTGCGCACCTGTTCGGCGGCAAGATCGAGTTCGTGCTGTCCAACAGCGGCCATATCCAGAGCATCCTCAACCCGCCGGGCAACCCCAAGGCACGCTTCATGACCGGCGAGGACCGCCCGGACGACCCGGTGGCCTGGCAGGAGAACGCCATCAAGCACGCCGACTCCTGGTGGCTGCACTGGCAGGCCTGGCTGGGCGAGCGCGCCGGCGAACTCAAGAAGGCGCCTACAAAGCTGGGTAACCGCACCTATACCGCAGGCGAGGCCGCACCGGGAACATACGTGCACGAGCGTTGAACCGAACCGCCGCGATGGGCCAGTCGGCGCATCGCGGCGCTACCTTCACCACAGAGTCACGCGCATGCCGCAACCGTACATCTTCAGGACCGTCGAGCTGGACGATCAGTCCATCCGCACCGCGGTCCGCCCGGGCAAGCCACACCTGACGCCGTTGCTGATCTTCAACGGCATCGGCGCCAACCTCGAGCTGGTATTCCCTTTCATCGAGGCGCTGGACCCGGACCTGGAAGTCATCGCCTTCGACGTACCCGGGGTCGGCGGCTCGTCGACGCCGCGCCACCCCTACCGCTTTCCCGGCCTGGCCAAGCTGACCGCGCGCATGCTCGACTACCTGGACTACGGCCAGGTCAACGTCATCGGTGTGTCCTGGGGCGGCGCCCTGGCCCAGCAGTTCGCCTACGACTACCCGGAGCGCTGCAAGAAGCTGGTGCTGGCCGCCACCGCCGCCGGCGCGGTGATGGTACCGGGCAAGCCCAAGGTGCTGTGGATGATGGCCAGCCCAAGGCGCTACGTGCAACCCTCCCATGTGATCCGCATCGCCCCGCTGATCTATGGCGGCGGCTTCCGGCGCGACCCTGAGCTGGCCATGCACCACGCCTCCAAGGTCCGTTCGGGCGGCAAGCTGGGCTACTACTGGCAACTGTTCGCCGGACTCGGATGGACCAGCATCCACTGGTTGCACAAGATCCACCAACCCACGCTGGTGCTGGCCGGCGACGACGATCCGTTGATCCCATTGATCAACATGCGCTTGCTGGCCTGGCGAATTCCCAATGCCCAGCTACACATAATCGACGACGGCCACCTGTTCCTGATCACCCGGGCCGAAGCCGTCGCGCCGATCATCATGAAATTCCTCGAGCAGGAACGCCAACGCGCGGTCATGCACCCCCGGCCAGCGGCAAGGGGGTAGGAAGGCTTTTTTATGCGTCAGCACAGGCTAGTTGCAGCCAAGCCCAGTGCGCCTTCGCGCGGGCGAGCCCGCGACGAGGCCAACGCGGAAATGGATCTGACGAAGGAGTGTTGGCATGAAGGACAAACCGGCCAGAGGGATGACACCGGTCCCCGCCACGAGCATGAACGTGCAGAACGCCATCACCGGCCTGCGCGGTCGCGACCTGATCTCGACCCTGCGCCAGGTCGGCCGGATCGGCCTGCGCAACCCGCTGCACACCGCGCACCATCTGCTGAGCCTGGGCGGCCAGCTGGGCCGTGTGCTGATCGGTGACAGCGCCTATCAACCCCACCCCCGCGACGCGCGCTTCAGCGACCCGACTTGGAGCCAGAACCCGTTCTATCGTCGCGGCCTGCAGGCCTACCTGGCCTGGCAGAAGCAAACTCGCCTGTGGATCGAGGAAAGCAGCCTGACCGACGATGACCGCGCCCGGGCGCAGTTCCTGTTCAACCTGGTCAGCGACGCCTTCGCGCCGAGCAACTCGCTGCTCAACCCGCTGGCGATCAAGGAGCTGTTCAACACCGGCGGCCTGAGCCTGCTGCGCGGGGCCAGCCACCTGCTCGACGACCTGCGCCACAACGATGGCCTGCCGCGCCAGGTGGACGAACGGGCCTTCGAAGTCGGTGGCAACCTGGCCGCCACCCCCGGCGCGGTGGTGTTTCGCAACGAGCTGCTGGAACTGATCCAGTACAAGCCCATGAGCGAGAAACAGTACGCCCGGCCATTGCTGGTGGTACCGCCGCAGATCAACAAGTTCTACATTTTCGACCTCGGCCCGACCAACAGCTTCGTCCAGTACATGCTCAAGCAGGGCCTGCAGGTGTTCATGGTCAGCTGGCGCAACCCTGACCCGCGTCACCGCGAATGGGGCCTGTCCAGCTACGTGCAGGCCCTGGAGGAGGCGCTCAACACCTGCCGCAGCATCAGCGGCAGCCGTGATCCCAACCTGATGGGCGCCTGCGCCGGCGGCCTGACCATGGCCGCCCTGCAGGGCCACCTGCAGGCCAAGAAGCAACTGCGCAAGGTGCGCAGCGCCACCTACCTGGTGAGCCTGCTCGACAGCCATTTCGACAGTCCCGCCAGCCTGTTCGCCGACGAGCAGACCATCGAGGCGGCCAAGCGCCGCTCGTACCAGCGCGGCGTGCTGGACGGCGGCGAAGTGGCGCGCATCTTCGCCTGGATGCGCCCCAACGACCTGATCTGGAACTACTGGGTCAACAACTACCTGATGGGCAAGACCCCGCCGGCGTTCGACATCCTCTACTGGAACGCCGACAACACCCGCCTGCCCGCCGCCCTGCACGGCGACCTGCTGGACTTCTTCAAGCTCAACCCGCTGACCTTCCCCGAAGGCCTGGAAGTGTGCGGTACACCTATCGACCTCAAGCAGGTCGGGCTGGACAGTTTCACCGTGGCCGGCAGCAACGACCACATCACTCCGTGGGACGCGGTCTACCGCTCGGCGCTGTTGCTCGGTGGCGACCGACGTTTCATCCTGGCCAACAGTGGGCATATCCAGAGCATCATCAACCCGCCCGGTAATCCCAAGGCCTACTACCTGGAAAACCCCAAGCTCTCCAGCGACCCGCGGGCCTGGTTCCACGATGCCCAACGGCGCGACGGCAGCTGGTGGCCGTTGTGGCGGGAATGGATCAGTGAGCGCTCCGGCACGCTGAAGGCGCCACGCGAGGAACTGGGCAACGCCACCTATCCACCGCTGGGCCCCGCGCCGGGCAGCTACGTATTGGCGCGCTGACCGGATGAAGACCCGCGACCGTATCCTTGAATGTGCCTTGCAGCTGTTCAACCGCCAGGGCGAGCCGAACGTCTCGACCTTGGAGATCGCCAATGAACTGGGGATCAGCCCCGGCAACCTGTACTACCACTTCCACGGCAAGGAGCCGCTGGTGATCGGCCTGTTCGAGCGTTTCGAAGAGGAGCTGATGCCACTGCTCGATCCGCCCCTGGATGTGCGCCTGGACGCCGAGGACTACTGGCTGTTCCTGCACCTGATCGTCGAGCGCATGGCCCAGTACCGCTTTTTGTTCCAGGACCTGTCCAACCTCACCGGGCGCCTGCCCAAGCTGGCGCGGGGCATGCGCAGCCTGATCAACGCCCTCAAGCGCACCCTGGCGGCGTTGCTGGCCAGCCTCAAGGGCCAGGGCCAGGTGACCAGTGAGACCCAGGCGCTGGGGCAACTGGTGGAGCAGATCACCCTGACCCTGATGTGCTCGCTGGACTACCAGCGGGTGCTGGGGCGCGAGGGCGATGTGGGGGTGGTGGTATACCAGGTGATGATGCTGGTGGCGCCGCATCTGCAGGCACCGGCGCGCAGGGCGGCGGAGCAGTTGGCGATGCGCTATCTGGAAGGCTGAAACGATCACGGGGCAAGCCCACCCCCACGCGTCCTGTGCAGGCTTCGTGGGAGCGGGCTTGCCCCGCGATCAGGGCGACGCGGTGTGTCAGGCCTGGGTGGCCGCGTTCACCGGTGCCGACGGCGTGCTGCTGGCCGGGGCCGCGCTCGGAGCCGGAGCCGCGGTGGCGGCGGGCGCCGGAGCGGCCGGCTTGGCTGCCGCAGGCTTGGTCGGAGTCGCTTTCTTCACGGCCGGCTTTTTGGCCGCAGTGGGTTTGGCAGCGGGTTTGGCCGCCGCTGGCTTGGCTGCCGGTTTAGCCGCCGCGGTTTTCGCCGCAGGCTTGGCTGCCGCCTTGGCCAAGGGCTTGGCCGCGGTCTTGCTGGCACTGGCCTTGGAGATCGGGGTCACCGACGCGCCGGTCAGCTTCTCGATCTGCTTGGTCAGCGAGTCGACCTGCTGGTGCAGGGCCTTGATCTCATTGCGGCTGGGCACGCCCAGGCGCGAGATGGCGCTGTTCAAGCGCTTGTCGAAGGCCTCTTCCAGCTCGCTCCACTTGCCCAGCGCGCGGTCCTTCACGCCAGACACCCGGGAGTTGGTCGACGACTTGGCGCTTTCGGCCACGTCTTCGGCGGTTTTCTTCGCCTGCTTCTCAGCCTTTTCGCCATCCTTCACCAGCGAATCGAACAGCTTGGGACCGTCCTGGTCGATCTTGGAGTAGATACCCAGGCCAGCCAACCAGATCTTGCGGGAATACTTCTCGATTCCGCCGATCCAGGAACTGCCTTCTTTCTCGGTGTTCTTCTTGCCAGCCATCCTGCTCTCCTTATGGTTTGTGCGCGACGCGCTCGAGCAGCTCATGCAGCTGTTCAAGCTTGATGGACAACGCCTCAACGTCATGTTTAGACGGAATGCCGAGGCGATTCAAGGCGCGACCGACACGGGCGTCGAAGGCTTTCTCGATTTTGTCCAGCTGGACCTCGACCTTGCCGCGTACCCGGCTGACTTCCTGGGTAGCTTCGTCGAGATGGCCGTTGGCGGCTTCGATCTCTTTACCCAGGCGCTTCCTGCCGCGTTTTTCGACGCCTTCGCCGGCCTTCACCAGCTCCTTGAAGTAGTCGGAACCTTCCTGGCCGACGCGGGCGTAGGCACCGATGCCCGCCAGCCAGATCTTGCGGGCGTAGCCGCGCACCTCACCCAGGGTACTGCCTTGGGCGTCGTCTTTCTGCTTGAGATTCACTTTGGCCATGCTCTGCACCTCATGCTCGTTCAAGGGAGGGAGGAACTGCCCTGGGAGGCAGGGCTTGAGCGTGAAGGTAGGCGGAAAAATTAGAATCCTCACCCTAAGGTGGGCCGTATTGCCGCTTCAGGCCTGCTGGATGTAGGCGCGGCCTTGTGCCACGCCTACAAGGGATCGGGACGGTACGGGCGAATCAGGCCAGTGCCTTGTCCAGCGCCCGCTCGATCTCGCCCTTGATGCTGGCGCTCATCATCGACAGCATCATGCCCAGCTTCAGCTCGACGCGGATGGTGTCCTCGCCAATGTGCACGCTGCCATTGGCACCACTGCGCGTCACATCGACGCGGTCGCCGTTCCAGGTGGCCTTGAGGTCGTATTCGCGGCTGAGCCTGTCGACCAGCGCCTCGGCCTTGGCACGGGCGGCGTCACGGCCGAGGGAGTGTTTGCGTTCGACGCTGATCTGGGTCATGCGGGTGATCCTGGATATGAAGACATAATCGCCATTATGCCCGCCCCCTCTGCATGACACACCCCGCCAAGACAAATCCGCCCGCAGCCCCTAGAATGGCCGTAATTTTTTTCTGGTGAAGCGATATGACCGACCAGCGCAAAGGCGACCACGCCGAACCCACTACCCACTTCGGCTACCAGGACGTGCCCGAGAGCCAGAAGGCGAAGAAAGTCGCCGAGGTATTCCACTCGGTGGCCGCCAAGTACGACCTGATGAACGACGTGCTGTCCGGCGGCATGCACCGCCTGTGGAAGCGCTTCACCATCGAGCTGTCCGGCGTGCGCAGCGGCAACCGGGTGCTGGACATCGCCGGTGGCACCGGCGACCTGGCCGCCAAGTTCTCGCGCCTGGTCGGCCCGACCGGCCAGGTGGTGCTGGCCGACATCAACGACTCGATGCTCAAGGTCGGCCGTGACCGCCTGCTCGACCGCGGCGTGGCCGGCAACATCGAGTTCGTCCAGGCCGACGCCGAGAAGCTGCCGTTCCCGGACAACCACTTCGACTGCGTGACCATCGCTTTCGGCCTGCGCAACGTGACCCACAAGGACGAAGCCATCCGTTCCATGCTGCGGGTGCTCAAGCCTGGTGGCCGCCTGTTGATCCTGGAGTTCTCCAAGCCGACCAACAAGTTGATGTCCAAGGCCTACGACGCCTATTCGTTCGCCTTCATGCCGCTGGCCGGCAAGCTGATCACCAACGACGCGGAAAGCTACCGCTACCTGGCCGAATCGATCCGCATGCACCCCGACCAGGAAACGCTCAAGAGCATGATGGTCGAGGCTGGCTTCGACCGCGTCACCTACCACAACATGACCAGCGGCATCGTCGCCGTGCACCGGGGGATCAAGCCCTGATGCTCCTGGCCGGCCTGCTCGCCAGCGCCGAGCACGGGCTCAACCGTGTCCTGCGCCTGGACAGCACCGCCCTCCCGCGCCTGGCGGCGCTGGAGGGCCGGGTGATCGAGATCGACTGCGTGCAGCCGGCCCTGAAGGTGTTCGTGCTGCCCGACGAGGAAGGCCTGATGCTCGCCGCCCACTGGGAGGGCGAGGTCGACTGCACCCTGCGTGCCCCCGCCGGGCGCCTGGCGCAGCTGGCCCTGGCCAAGGACAAGACCGCCGTACTGCACAGCCCCCAGGTCGAACTGCATGGCGACAGCGCCGTGCTGCTCGACCTGTTCGGCATCGTGCAAGACCTGGAGCTGGACTGGGAATACGAGCTGCAGCGCTGGCTGGGCCCGGTGCCCACCGCGCTGATCGCCGGCCACCTGCGCCTGCGCGCGCGCTGGACCCGCCAGGGTCTGGCCCGTTTCGGCGAGAACCTCTCCGAGTACCTGGCCGAGGAATCCCGCACCCTGGTCGGCAAACGCGAAGCCGAAGCGGCGTTCAGCGAGCTCGATGCGCTGAAAGTCGACATCGAACGTCTCGAGGCGCGCCTGCGCCGCCTCGCCCACACTCTTGATACCAGCGATAACGCATGAAGCTGCTCGCCGTCCGCCGTCTGTTGCGCATCCAGCGCGTCGTGATCCGCTACCGCCTCGATGACCTGCTGTTCGAACAGCCCCTGCTGCCCTGGTGGCTGGCCAGCCTGCGCCTGCTGATGCCCTGGCGCTGGCTGCCGCGCAAGCCCCTGGAGCTGAGCCGCGGCGCGCGCCTGCGCCTGGCGCTGCAGGACCTGGGGCCGATCTTCATCAAGTTCGGCCAGTTGCTCTCCACCCGCCGCGACCTGCTGCCCACCGACATCGCCGACGAGCTGATGCTGCTGCAGGACCGGGTACCGCCGTTCGACCCGCAGCACGCCGTGGCGCTGATCGAGGGACAGCTCGGGGCTAAGGTGGCCGAGGTGTTCAGCCGCTTCGACGTCGAGCCGCTGGCCTCGGCCTCGGTGGCCCAGGTCCACGCCGCGCGCCTCAAGAGCGGCGAGGAAGTGGTGGTCAAGGTGGTGCGCCCGGGCCTCAAGCCAGTCATCGCCCAGGACCTGGCTTGGCTGTTCCTGATCGCCAAGGCCGCCGAACGCGCCTCGGCCGATGCCCGTCGCCTGCACCCGGTGGAGATCGTCGGCGACTACGAGAAGACCATCTACGACGAGCTCGACCTGCTGCGCGAGGCGGCCAACGCCAGCCAGCTGCGGCGCAACTTCGAAGGCTCCGAGCTGATGTACGTGCCCCAGGTGTACTGGGACTTCTGCCGGCCCAAGGTGCTGGTGATGGAGCGGATCTACGGCGTACCGGTCACCGACATGGTCACGCTGGCGGACCAGCGCACCGACATGAAGATGCTCGCCGAGCGGGGTGTGGAAGTGTTCTTCACCCAGGTGTTCCGCGACAGCTTCTTCCACGCCGACATGCACCCGGGCAACATCTTCGTCAGCACGGTCAAGCCATGGAGCCCGCAGTACATCGCCATCGACTGCGGCATCGTCGGCAGCCTCACCGCCGAGGACCAGGACTACCTGGCCCGCAACCTGATCGCCTTCTTCAAGCGCGACTACCGCCGCGTGGCCCAGTTGCACATCGATTCGGGCTGGGTGCCGGCGCAGACCAAGGTCAACGAATTCGAGGCGGCGATCCGCACCGTGTGCGAGCCAATCTTCGAAAAGCCGTTGAAGGACATCTCCTTCGGCCAAGTGCTGATGCGCCTGTTCCAGACTGCCCGGCGCTTCAACATGGAAGTCCAGCCGCAGTTGGTGCTGCTGCAAAAGACCCTGCTGAATATCGAAGGCCTGGGCCGCCAGCTTTATCCCGACCTGGACCTGTGGAGCACCGCCAAGCCGTTCCTCGAACGCTGGATGCGCGAGCGCATGAGCCCGAAGGCGGTTATCGGCAACCTGTACAGCCAGGCCGAGCAGTTGCCGCACCTGGCCGACATGACCCGCGACCTGCTCGAGCGCCTGTCGCAACCGCACCTGCACGATGCGCAACTGCCCGAGCGACGCCGCGCCGGCGACAACTGGGCGCTGCGCCTGCTCGGTGCCGGCCTGCTCGGCGGCGGAGCGACGCTGGCCGCCGGCGCCGTCAGCCTCAGCGCCCCGGCCACCTGGCCGGCGTGGCTGATGCTGGCCGCGGGCCTGTACCTTATCGTGCGCCGATAGCCAGCCGCGCCGTCGGCTGGCACACTAGCGTACAGGGGCCCGGTACGGGAGCGGGCCTGGTTTGGAGTCGACGATGAAAGACTGGCTGGACGAGATCAAGTGGAACAGCGATGGCCTGGTGCCGGCGATCGCCCAGGACCACAAGACCGGGCGCGTGCTGATGATGGCCTGGATGAACCGTGAATCCCTCGCCCTGACCGCCGCCGAGCATCGCGCCATCTACTGGTCGCGCTCGCGGGGCAAGCTGTGGCGCAAGGGCGAAGAGTCGGGCCATGTGCAGAAACTGCATGAAATGCGCCTGGACTGCGACGCCGACGTGATCATCCTGATGGTCGAGCAACTGGGCCATATCGCCTGCCATACCGGCCGCGAAAGCTGCTTCTACCGCGTCTTCGAGGACGGCCAGTGGAAAACCGTCGACCCGGTCCTGAAGGATCCGAACGCCATCTACAGCGCAGGACACTGACATGAGCGACACCCTGAACCGCCTCGCCGAGGTGCTGGAAGAACGCAAGCACGCGGCGCCGGACAGCAGCTACGTGGCCAGCCTGTATCACAAGGGCCTGAACAAGATCCTCGAGAAGCTCGGCGAAGAGTCCATCGAGACCATCATCGCCGCCAAGGATGCCGCCGTCAGCAAGGATTACAGCGATGTCATCTATGAAACCGCAGACCTGTGGTTTCATAGCCTGGTCATGCTCAGCGCGCTCGGCCAGCATCCGCAGGCGGTGCTCGACGAGCTGGAGCGTCGGTTCGGATTGTCCGGGCATGATGAGAAGGCTGCGCGTCAGCCGTCTGCCTGAAGATTGCCGGGGGCGCGTTGCGCCCCTTTCCGACCGGTCCGACGCCTCGGCAAGGCCGCTCCTACAGGGGGCCGCGTCGCCTGAACGATTCGCTGAACCCTGTGATGGGCTGCAAGGCAGCCCCAGGGCCCGATAGACCGACACACATTTTTCAGGAGTACGAAATGGGTATTTTTGACTGGAAACACTGGATCGTCCTGCTGGTCGTCGTGGTGCTGGTGTTTGGCACCAAGAAACTGAAGAACTTCGGCAGCGACCTGGGCGAATCGATCAAGGGCTTCCGCAAGGCCATGAACGAAGAAGAAACCAAGCCCGCCGAGCAGACCCCGCCGCCGGCCCAACCGGTTCCGCCGGTGCAGAACACCGCGCAGCAGGCCCAGGGCCACACCATCGAGGGCCAGGCCCAGCCGGTCCAAGAGCCACAGCGGAAAGACTGACCCATGTTCGGCATCAGTTTCAGCGAGCTGCTGCTCGTCGGCCTGGTCGCCCTGCTGGTGCTCGGTCCCGAGCGCCTGCCGGGGGCCGCGCGCACCGCGGGCCTGTGGATCGGCCGCCTCAAGCGCAGCTTCAACGCGATCAAGATGGAGGTCGAGCGCGAGATCGGCGCCGACGACATCCGCCGCCAGTTGCACAACGAGCACATCCTGCAGATGGAGCAGGAGGCCAAGCGCATCCTCAACCCGCTGACGCCACCGGCGCAGCCGCCGACCAGCGCTGAAACGCCCGCCACACCCGCCGTCGAAGCCGCCCCCGCGCAGCCGACCGCGACGCCACCCTCCGAGCCGCCCCAACCGCCACGAGCCCCATGAGCGAGAATCCGGAACATGACCAGCCGATGCCGCTGGTCTCGCACCTGACCGAACTGCGCACCCGCCTGCTGCGCTGCGTCGCCGCCATCTTCCTGATCTTCGCCGGGCTGTTCTCCTTCGCCCAGCAGATCTACACCCTGGTCTCGGCGCCGCTGCGCGCGCACCTGCCGGCCAACGCGACGATGATCGCCACCGACGTGGCCTCGCCGTTCCTGACGCCGTTCAAGCTGACCATGATCGTCTCGCTGTTCCTGGCGATCCCGTTCATCCTGCAGCAGATCTGGGGCTTCATCGCTCCGGGCCTGTACCGCCACGAAAAGCGCATCGCCATCCCGCTGCTGGTATCGAGCATCGTCCTGTTCTATGCCGGCATGGCCTTCGCCTACTTCCTGGTGTTCCCGCTGATCTTCGGCTTCTTCGCCAGCGCCACCCCCGAGGGCGTGTCGATGATGACCGACATTTCCAGCTACCTCGACTTCGTCATGACCCTGTTCTTCGCCTTCGGCGTCGCCTTCGAGATTCCGGTGGCGGTGGTGCTGCTGGTGTGGATCGGCGTGGTCGACGTGCAGTACCTGAAGAAGATCCGCCCGTACGTGATCATCGGCTGCTTCGTGGTCGGCATGATCCTCACCCCGCCGGACATCTTCTCCCAGACCCTGCTGGCCGTGCCCATGTGGATGCTGTTCGAGGTCGGCGTGCTGTGCGGCAGCCTGATCCGCAAGCGCAGCCACGAGCCGGACGAAGCGAGCAACGACCACAACGACCAGCCGCCAGCGACCCAACCGTGAACCTGTTGCTTCTTGAAGAGGCCGACTTCGTGTCGGCCGACCGTGTCGTCCTGGCTGATCGCCGCTTCACCCACATGCAGGAGATCCACCGTGTGGCGGTGGGCGACAACCTGCGCGTCGGGCGCATCGGCGGCCTGATGGGCAAGGCCGAGGTCATCCGCCTCGAAGGCCATGAGGCCGAACTGCGGGTGGCCTTCGACCAGCCGCCGCCGGCCAAGCTGCCGCTGACCCTGGTGCTGGCCGTGCCGCGGCCAAAGATGTTGCGTCGGCTGTTCCAGACGGTCGCCACCCTGGGCGTGCCGCGGCTGATCCTGGTCAACAGCTACAAGGTCGAGAAGAGCTTCTGGCAGACGCCGTTTCTGCAGTCCGAGACCATCCGCGAAAACCTCATTCTCGGCCTGGAGCAAGCCCGTGACACGGTGCTCCCGGAAGTGATCATCGAGAAGCGCTTCAAGCCCTTCGTCGAAGACCGCCTGCCCGCCATCGCCGAAGGCTCCTTGGGCCTGGTCGGCCACCCCGGCCCCTACCCTGCCTGCCCGCGCGCCGTGGAAGGCCCGGTGACCCTGGCGATCGGCCCCGAAGGCGGCTGGATCCCCTACGAGGTCGAGCTGCTCGGCAAGGCCGGCCTGGCCCCGGTGCAGCTGGGCGATCGCATCCTGCGGGTGGAAACGGCGGTCACCGCCCTGCTCTCGCGAATTTTCTGACGCAATAGTCAAGTTTTTGCCATCAAGTTTCCCCGCCCCGCGCCGATGGCCTGTGCAACAGAACAATAATCCGCACTGCCACGCGCCGGGGAGTCGTCTATGTACCGTTGGTTTGCCCAGTCACTGGGAAATGTAAGCGTCAATCGCAAGTTGGGGATCGGCTTCGGCCTGGTGCTGCTGCTCACCCTCGGCATCACCTTCACCGGCTGGCTGGGCATCGACAGCGTCACCAGCCGTGGCGACAAGCTCGGCAACATCTCGGTGATCCACCAGTACACCCAGGACCTGCGCCTGGCCCGCCTGGGCTATGAGCGCAACCGTGACGACGCCGCCGTGGCGGAACTGGAAAAGGCCCTGGCCAACCTCGAGCGCCAGGTGCAGTTCATGCTCGGCCAGATCGAACTCCCCGCCGACCGCCAACGCCTGGACAAGCAGCAGGACGCCGTGCGCCAGTACCAGCAGGCCTTCGCCGAACTCAAGCAGGCCGGCCTGCGCCGCGAGGCCAGCCGCGCCACTTTGGGCGACAGCGCCGACAAGGCCGCCGAGCTGATCGCCAAGGTCCAGCAGCGCCTGCTGCAGGGCGGCGATATCCAGCAGTACCAGGAGGTGGTGCAGGTCGCCGCCCTGTTGCAGCAGGCACGCTTCCAGGTGCGCGGCTACACCTACAGCGGCAAGGCCGAGTTCCAGCAGACCGCGCTCGGCGCCATCGACCAGGCCATGACCGTACTCAAGGCCCTGCCAGGCAAGCTTCCGGCCGAATTCGCCGCCAGCCTCGACGACGCGGCCAGCGCACTGGCCGCGTACCGCGACGCGGTGAACCAGTTCGGCAACGCCCAGACGGCCAGTGAGCAGGCGCTGGCGCGCATGGCCGCGCAAGGCCAGGTGCTGCTGTCCGCCAGCCAGGAAATGACCGTCTCGCAAACCACCGTGCGCGACCAGGGCACCCAGCAGGCCAAGACCCTGCTGGCCGGCGCCACCGCCCTGGCGCTGCTGCTGGGGGTGCTGGCCGCCTTCGCCATCACCCGGCAGATCATCGTGCCGCTGCGCCAGACCCTCGCCGCCGCCGAGCGCGTGGCCGGCGGCGACCTGCGCCAGGACCTCAAGGCCGATCGGCGCGACGAACTGGGCCAGCTGCAGGCCAGCATGCAGCGCATGACCCAGGGCCTGCGTGAGCTCATCGGGGGCATTGGTGACGGCGTGACGCAGATCGCCAGCGCCGCCGAGGAACTGTCGGCGGTCACCGAGCAGACCAGCGCCGGGGTCAACAACCAGAAGGTCGAGACCGACCAGGTCGCCACTGCCATGAACGAGATGGCCGCCACCGTCCAGGAAGTGGCGCGCAACGCCGAGCAAGCCTCGGAAGCGGCGCTGATGGCCGACCAGCAGGCCCGCGAGGGTGACAAGGTGGTGGGCGAGGCGATCAGCCAGATCGAGCGCCTGGCCGGCGAGGTGGTCAACTCCAGCGAAGCGATGAGCCAGCTCAAGGCCGAGAGCGACAAGATCGGCAGCGTGCTGGATGTGATCAAGTCGGTGGCCCAGCAGACCAACCTGCTGGCGCTCAACGCCGCCATCGAAGCCGCCCGCGCTGGCGAAGCGGGCCGTGGCTTCGCCGTGGTCGCCGACGAGGTGCGCAGCCTGGCCCAGCGCACCCAGCAGTCCACCGAGGAGATCGAGGAACTGATCGCCAGCCTGCAGAACGGCACCGAGCGCGTGGCCAGCGTCATGGACAGCAGCCGCGCCCTGACCGATAGCAGCGTCGAGCTGACCCGCCGCGCTGGCGACTCGCTGGGCACCATCACCCGCACAGTGTCGTCGATCCAGTCGATGAACCAGCAGATCGCCACCGCCGCCGAACAGCAGAGCGCCGTGGCCGAAGAGATCAACCGCAGCGTGATGAACGTGCGCGACATCTCCGACCAGACCTCGGCAGCCAGCGAGGAGACCGCCAGCTCCAGCGTCGAGCTTGCCCGCCTGGGAACGCACCTGCAGGGCCTGGTGGGGCGTTTCAGGCTCTAATTCGCGGCTTGCGGGCTGTAGGTACTACCCTTCATCCCTCAGAGAATTTTCCTACTCAATTTGCAGGTCCAGTCCGACGGACTTCCGGCCGATGAGCAAAGGCCATGGCGGCAATCTGCTGCCATGGCCTTTTCTCAATCGGACGGAGACCTGCCATGTTCGGATACCTTGACCGCCAACTCGGCAACCTCGGCGTCGGGCTCAAGCTCACCCTGGGTTTCGCCGTGGTGCTGCTGCTCACCCTGGCCACCACACTCAGCGGCTGGCGTGCGCTGGACGGCGCCATCGAGCGCTCGGAACAACTGAGCGACATCGGCCAACTCAACGATCTGACCCGTGACCTGCGCGCCGAGCGCATCACCTACCGGGTACTCGCCGACGACGTCAGCAGGACACGCATCGCGACCATCCTGGAACAGTTGCACGACCGCCTGACCCTGCTGCAGCAACGCAGCGGCCTCGATTCGTCGCGACAGATGCTGAGCCAGAAGCTGCAGTTGCTGCAGCGCCTGAAGGGCGACTTCGCCACCCTACAAGGTACCGTGGACAGCCGCGAAGGCTTGCATGCGGCGATGCAGGCGCAGTCTGGCGTGCTCGAAACCGTGATCGACGAACTGCAGACCCAAGCCCTGCTGAAGCTGTCGGGCGACGGCCCGCAGAGCAGCGTGGTCGGGCTCATGGACACTCTGGGCCGCCATATCGAGTCCGCCAGCCAGCAAAGCCTGGTGCCAGCCTATGCCTTCTCACCCCGGGACAGCTTTGCCAGCATGGGCGATGACGCGCTGCAGGCGGCGAATGCCAGCCTTGGCCAGTTGCTGCGGGCAATCACCCCGCTGGAACTGCCCGGCACATTGACCCAGCGCCCACAGGTGGAACTGGACCGCTACCGCGACGTCCTGCACCAATATCGCGAGGCCGCGCTCAAGGTCGAGCAGTTGCAGGACGGCATGGAGAAAATGGGTGACGAGCTGCAGGCCGTAAGCGGTGAACTGAGCGAGCGCAAAGTCGAGCAGCGCGACAACGAGGCCCTGGCCGACCGTTCGCTGCTGACCAGCGTGGCTGTGCTAGCACTGGTGTTCGGCATCCTCGCTGCCTGGCTGATCACCCGGCAGGTAACCCAGCCCCTGCGCCAGGTGCTGGCCCAGGCCGCGCGTATCGCCCGTGGCGACCTCAGCCAGGTACAGACGGTGCAGCGCCGCGACGAGATGGGGCAGCTGCAGGCCAGCATGCGCGAGATGACCTTGAGCCTGCGCGAGCTGCTCGGCGGCATCGACCAGGGTGTCGGCCAACTGTCCAGAGCCGCGACGGCGCTGGCCGGCGCCAGCGTGGACACCCGCGAGCGAATCGGCCAGCAGCGCGAGGAGACCGACCAGGTGGCCACGGCCATGAACCAGATGAGCGCCACGGTGCAGGAGGTCGCGCAAAATGCCGAGCAGGCCTCCCAGGCGGCCACCACCGCCGACCGCCAGGCACAGCTGGGTGATCAGGTGGTGGCCGAGGCGATTGCCCGCATCGAGCAGTTGGCGAGGCAGATGGACCACTGCCTCACGGCTATGGGTCACCTGGCCGGTGAAAGCCAGCGTATCGGTTCGATTCTCGATGTGATCAAGTCGGTGTCCGAGCAGACCAACCTGCTGGCGCTCAACGCCGCCATCGAGGCAGCCCGGGCCGGCGAGGCCGGGCGCGGTTTCGCCGTGGTGGCCGACGAGGTGCGCGGCCTGGCCCAGCGCACGCAGCAGTCGACCGAAGAGATCGAGCTGCTGATCGACAGCCTGCACCGCGGCACCGACGAGGTGACCGGCCTTCTGGACGACAGCAAGCGCCTGACCGGGCAAAGCGTCGAACTCAGCCGCAAGGCTGGCGCTGCGCTGGGGCAGATTACCGAGACGGTGTCGACGATCCAGGGGATGAACCAGCAGATTGCCACGGCCAGTGAGCAGCAGAGCGTGGTGGCCGAGCAGATCAACCGAAACGTGATCAATGTACGTGATGTTTCGGAACAGACGCGGGCGGCCAGTGAACAGACTGCGGTTTCGAGTGGGGAGTTGGAGCAGTTGGGGCAGCAGTTGCGGGGCATGGTGGGAAGGTTCAATCTCTAAGCCTTGCAGGCGCGCCCAGATCGCCAGGACCTGAAACCAGACCGACGGCTTCGGCTTTGGCTTTGGCTTTGGCTTTGGCTTTGGCTTTGGCTTTGGCTTTGGCTTTGGCGCTCAGAAGATTAACCCTGCAGCCCACTAGCGACAGCTGCGCCATCCCAGGCGCCGCCCGTAACTTCGCGACTTCAGGAGGCCGAACGCAGGCCTTGCGGAGGGAGGTGACGGGCATGGATGCCCGTCAAGCGCTGGGGCCCAGGATGGGCCCTGCAGCGCGGTCCTCCCGGGAGCAAGGCCGGAGGGAGGGGACCCGGAGCGAAGCGGAGGGCCGGATGAATGGAGCGAGGATTTTTTGGTTCCTTTTTGATCCTTCAAAAAGGAACTCGCCGTAAGGGCGAAAAGGTGACTATGCGTCGACATCGCAAACGAATGCACTTACAACCATTGAAACCAGCGCCGACCGACTTTGACTTTGACTTTGACTTTGACTTTGACTTTTAGAGCGTGTGTTTTGAAAGCTGTATGCGCATTCATTGGCGATGGTGACGCGAAGTCACCTTTCCGCCCTTACGGCGGCTCACTTTTTGAAGGATCAAAAAGTAAGCAAAAAATCCTCGCTCCATTCATCCGGCCCCTACGCTTCGCTCCGGGGTTCCCTCGCTCCGTTCTTGCTCCCGGGAGGACCGCGCTGAACGCCCCATCCTGGGGCGCAGCGCTTGACGGGCATCCATGCCCGTCACCTCCCTGCGCAAGAACTCCGCTCGGCCTCCTGAAGTCGCAATTGGCGGCGCCTGAACTATCGCGCACTTAGAAGCAAGATCAAGATCAAGATCAAGATCAAGATCAAGATCAAGAAATGAGCACTCTTTGATTGGAAGGTGGTGGTATTTCGACAGTCAGGCCTCTCGCCAATATATAGCAAGAGGCCTGAACAGTTTTGATCACATACATTGCACCCACGGTTTACGCAGGTCTAAACACAATCACAAAACTTGCCGCAAGAACGCCTGGGCCCGCAAATCCTTCGGCGCAGCAAAGAATTCCTGCGGCGGCGAATCTTCCAGCAACTTCCCGTGGTCAAAGAACAACACCCGATCCGCCACTTCCCGGGCAAAGCCCATCTCGTGCGTCACGCAGACCATGGTCATGCCTTCCTGGGCAAGGGTCTTCATCACATCCAGCACCTCCCCGACCATCTCCGGATCGAGCGCCGAGGTCGGTTCGTCGAACAGCATCACCTTCGGGTCCATCGCCAGGGCCCGGGCGATGGCCACCCGCTGCTGCTGGCCACCGGAGAGCCGCGACGGGTACTCGTTGGCCTTCTGCGCGATACCGACCTTTTCCAGCAACGCCCGGGCCTTGGCCTCGCGCTCGGCCTTGTTGCGCTTACGCACCACCTTCTGCGCCAGGCACAGGTTCTCCAGCACGGTCATGTGCGGGAACAGGTTGAAATGCTGGAACACCATGCCGACTTCTCGGCGATAGGCGTTGATATCGGTCTTCGGGTCGTCCAGCTGCAAACCGCCGATGGACACATGGCCCTCGTCGAAATGCTCCAGGCCGTTCAGGCAGCGCAGGAAGGTCGACTTGCCCGAGCCCGACGGCCCCAGCACCACCACCACCTCGCCCTTGGCGACCTGGGTGGTGACGTTGTCCACCGCGCGCACCACCTGGCCCCGGGTGTCGAAGACTTTCAGCAGGTCACGGACTTCAATCACTTTGCGCAAGCCTCCGCTCGAGCCGGCTGGCGATGTGCGACAGCGGCAGGTTGATCAGCAGGTACAGGCCCGCCACGCAGAACCAGATCTCGAAGGTCGAGAACGAGGTGGTGATGGCCTCGCGGCCGCTCTTGGTCAGCTCGGTGATGGCGATCACCGACACCAGCGAGGTGTCCTTGACCAGGCTGATGAACTGCCCGGCCAGCGGCGGCAGCACGCGCTTGAACGCCTGCGGCAGGATCACGTGACGCATCGACTGGGCGCCGTTCAGGCCCAGCGATCGCGCCGCCTCGTTCTGCCCCTTGGCGATCGACTGCACGCCGGCACGGACGATCTCGGCCACGTAGGCGCCGGTGAACAGCGCCAGCGCCGCCACCCCGGCGAACTCGCGGGACAGGTTGAGCACGGTACCGATGAAGAAGTAGAAGATGAAGATCTGCACCAGCAGCGGCGTGCCACGCACCAGCTCGACATAGACAGTGGAAAGATCACGCAAGGTCGGGTTGTTCGACAGCCGGCACAGCCCGGCGAACAGGCCGATCACCAGGCCCAGGGCGCCGGAGATCACCGAGATCCACAGCGTCGTCCACAGACCCCAGGCCAAGGGGCCGGCGGCCCAGTGGCGGGTGACGCCGATGGCATCGCCCTCGGCGACGTCGTCGCCGCGGGCCAGCAGCATGCTGTCCTTGGCCACTTCGACGACCTGGTTGTCGCCGTTCTCGTCCTTCAGGGTGACCCGGGCATTGTCGCCGGACACCACGATTTCCTCGACCGTGCCTGGGTTGGTGGCACGCTGGGTTTCCTCGGCCTTGTAGGCGAAGTATTGCGGAACGCGGTTCCAGCGCCACTCATAGGAAATCATCGAGGTGGCCAGGTACAGGCTGAACGCCAGGCCCACCAGGACCAGCGCGGTCAGCCCATGCCAGGGCCACTGTGCTTTCTTGTGTTTGATCACGTGGGGTACTTCCGTAAAAGCGAAACGCGCAGGGCTTGCCTGCGCGTCGAGGTCAGTGCCTGGGGTTTTGGCCCGGGCCTTATTCCATTTCCTTCAGCCAGTCCTTGCTCTTGAACCACTTGTCGTGAATACGATCGTAGGTCCCGTCATGCTTGATCTGGTGCAGGAAGTTGTTGATGTAGTTGATGCTGTCGTAGTCGCCTTTCTTCAGGCCGAAGGCCAGCGGCTCGTAGGTGAAAGGCTCTTCCAGGAACACCAGCTTGCCGGCGCCGGCCTTCTCCACCGCCACCACGTTGTAGGGCGAGTCGTAGACGAAGGCGTCGGCCTTGCCGTTGACCACGTCCATCACCCCTTCCTGCTCGTTGTCGTAGCCGTGGTACTTGGCCTTGCTGATCAGCTTCTTCGCGACCATCTCGCCGGTGGTGCCAAGCTTGGAAGTGAGGCGGTACTTCTCGTTGTTCAGGTCCTTGTACGACTTGATCTCGCCCGCCAGCTCCTTGCGGATCAGCAGGGTCTGGCCAACCACGATGAAGGGTTCACTGAAGTTCAGGCGCAGGTTGCGTTCCTGGGTCAGGGTCATGCCGCTGCCGATGAAGTCGAACTTGTCGGTCATCAGGGCCGGGATGATGCCGTCGTAGGCGGTGGAAACCATCTCCAGCTTGACGCCCATGGACTTGGCCATGGCCTTGAGGATGTCGACCTCGAAGCCGATGATCTCACCGCGCTTGTTGGTCATTTCGAACGGCATGTAGGTCGGGTCCATGCCCACGCGCAGGGTGCCACGCTTGACCGCGTCGTCGATGGCGCCGGCCTGGGCGGCGGTCACCGCGATCAGGGCGGTCGCACCTACCAGCAGTCGCGACAGGTATTTCTTAATCATCACCAAGTCCCCTAGCAAGAAGTACGCAGATTTTTTCTTGTAAGCACGGTCCGACAGACCGATGCGCAATATCGGGACGGATGCTAACGCATGCGCGGCGCAGGACCTAGAGCCGGGGGGGACTTTGTTGGCCAAAAGATGGCGAAGAACGAGGGCTTTGCCCTCGTATCGCCGGCAAGCCGGCTCTCACAAGGATAATGTTGCACCTGTGGGAGCCGGCTTGCCGGCGAACGGGCCGCGAAGCGGCCCCAAGGAAGGGTCAGGCGCCGGCCAAGGCTGGCTGGGCCACGTTCTCCGGATGCAGCGGCAGCAGCGGCGAGTGCGGATCGTTGGCGATGGACGCCCGCCACACATCGATCCACGCCGTGTTATGCCCGGCCCACACCTGCTCGTGCAGACGCGATAGCGCCACCGGATCGCTGAGCAGCGCCAGGCGGGTGTTCAGGTCCAGGCCTTTCGGGCCGACTTCCAGTGCCTTGCCCACGCGCTCGGCGCGCAGCGCCTCGATCGGAGCCGCCTGGCCGTGACGCGCAGTGGCCATGGCACAGGCCAGGGCGTTCTGGCGCGGGTCGACCACGGCACGGACGAAACCGTCATGCAGGGCGTGCCAGCGGTTCTCGTGGGTGTACTGGTCGGTCGCCAGCAGCTCTTGCGGCGTTGCATATTCCTCGGGGATGAGGAACAGCTTCTCGTCCTTGGCCGCCAGGCCCAGGCGCGTGCGGCTGGAAATTACCGACACCGGGATCGACAGCACCAGCGAGCCGACGATCGGCGCCAGCCACCACAGGAAGCTCGGGTTCAGCCAGGCCACCAGGCCAGCCCATGCGATGCCCAGCAGGGTCTGCGGACCATGGCGACGTACCGCCTCGCTCCACGGAGTCGAGTCGTCGTCACGCTGCGGCGAGTTCCAGGTCGCGGCCCAGCCGAGGAACGCGGCCAGCACGAAGCGGGTGTGGAAGATCATCCGCACCGGCGCCAGCAGCATGGAGAACAGCATCTCCATCAGCATCGACAGGGTGACCTTGATGCGCCCGCCAAATTCGGTGGCGCCTTTGGCCCAGATCAGGATGACGCTGAGCAGCTTGGGCAGGAACAGCAGCACGATGGTGGTGGAGAACAGCGCGATGGCTTTCTCCGGGTGCCACTGCGGCCACAGCGGGTAAAGCTGGAACGGCTCGATGAAGTACTGCGGCTCCATCAGGGTGTTGGTCGCCAGCAGCGCCGTCGACAGCACCAGGAACAGGAACCACAGCGGCGCCGACAGGTACGACATCACCCCGGTGAGGAACACCGCGCGGTGCACCGGGTGCATGCCCTTGACCAGGAACAGGCGGAAGTTCATCAGGTTGCCGTGGCACCAGCGGCGGTCGCGCTTGAGTTCGTCGAGCAGGTTCGGCGGCAGCTCTTCGTAGCTGCCCGGCAGGTCGTAGGCGATCCACACGCCCCAACCGGCACGGCGCATCAGCGCGGCTTCGACGAAGTCGTGGGAGAGGATCGCACCAGCAAACGCACCTTTGCCCGGCAACGGCGCCAGGGCGCAGTGCTCGATGAACGGCTTCATGCGGATGATCGCGTTGTGGCCCCAATAGTGCGATTCGCCCAGCTGCCAGAAGTGCAGGCCGGCGGTGAACAGCGGGCCGTACACGCGGGTGGCGAACTGCTGCATGCGCGCATACAGGGTGTCCATGCCCGAGGCTTTCGGCCCGGTCTGGATGATACCGGCGTCCGGGTTGGCCTCCATCAGGCGCACCAGGCTGCTCAGGCACTCGCCACTCATGACGCTGTCGGCGTCGAGCACGACCATGTACTTGTATTCGCCGCCCCAGCGACGGCAGAAGTCGTCGAGGTTGCCGCTCTTGCGCTTCACCCGGCGCCGGCGGCGGCGGTAGAAGATGCGGCCGAAGCCCTTGGTTTCACGGCACACGTCGAGCCAGGCCTGTTGTTCGGCGACGGCGATATCGGTGTCGTTGGTGTCGCTGAGCACGAAGAAATCGAAGCGGTCGAGGTTGCCGCTGGCGGCCACCGATTCGAAGGTGGCGCGCAGGCCGGCGAACACCCGTGGCACGTCTTCGTTGCAGATCGGCATCACCAGCGCGGTGCGCGCCTCGGGCGCGATCGGCTCGTTGCCGGCGCTGCTGCCGGAAATCTTGTACTTGTCACGCCCGGTGAGCAGCTCGAGGAAGCCCATCAGGGCGGTCCAGAAGCCCGCCGACACCCAGCAGAACAGGATGCCGAACAGGACCAGGATGGAGGTCTGCAGCGCATACGGCCACACCTGCACCACCGTGTCCCACAACGGCTGGTTGAGGATCTCGTCGAGATCGACGAACGACCAGCCCTGGTAAGGCAGGATGCCCTTCATGTACCAGCCGGCGACGAGGGTCTGGCCGATCATCAGGGTCAGCAGGATGTAACGGCGGATCGAACCGACCGTGCGCCAGCGCGCCGGCGGCAGCTCGCGCTTGGGCGGCTGCGGGGCGTTGGCGCGGCCGGTCATGCGGCGCCACATGCGGATCAGGATGTTGGTGCGCCAAGGCTCGGGCACGACCTTGGTGCGCTTGATCGGCGGGGCGATCTTCAGGCACAGCCGCCCACCGGCATCGACGCCGAGCATCTCGGCGTCTTCCAGTTCGGCGGCGCTGCCGACGGTAAGACGGGCGCCCACCGAAGCCTGGGCGGCCTCGGTGGTGCCGGCGGCCGGTTGGGCCGCCAGGTGTTGGTGCAGCTCGCTGAAGGAGGTGCAGCGGGCAAGTTCCGCACGCTGCTCGTCGCTCAGGGGAAGGTGGGCCAGGTATTCGCTCAGCGATTCCGGCCTTGCGCTTGAGTTACTCATCGGCAGGCAACTGATAGCTCCAGGTCTCGGTCAGCACTTTCTCGGTGGTGGCCGGGGTCCCGTTGGTGGATGCCGCATCGGCGGCGGGTTGCTCGGCAGCCTTCTCGGCCTTGGCGTGAGCGTGCTTGGCCGCGGCCTTGTCCTGCTTGGCATCCTTGGCCGGCTTGGGCTGCTCGACCGGAACGTCACGCAGCAGCGCGGCGCGCATCTCGGTGGATTTCTTCGGATCCTGCACCTTCAGGCGCAGGGTCAGGCGCCAGCCTTTGGTTTCCGGGTTGTAACGCAGGTTGTTCTCGACCACTTCGGCGTTGTCGCCAACGCTGACCTGACTGCGCACGGCGGTGTCGGCCGGCAGGCTGGCAAGGTTCGGGCCGATGAAGTCGACCAGGAAGGCGATGGTGCCATCGGGCTGACGGATCAGGTTGGACTGCTTGACGTCGCCGGTGGAACGCAAGGTCTGCTTGACCCAGCCCAGCTCAGGCGAGTGCAGCTGGTCTTCCTTGATGGTCCAGCGCAGGCGGTAGTCGTACTCGAACGGCTTGCCTACCTCCGGCAGTTTTTCCGGACTCCAGAAGGCCACGATGTTGTCGTTGGTCTCGTCGGCGGTCGGGATCTCGACCAGATCGACAGTGCCCTTGCCCCAGTCACCCTTCGGCTCGATCCAGGCGCTCGGGCGCTTCTCGTATTCGTCGTCGAGGTCTTCGTAGTCGCTGAAGTCGCGCTGGCGCTGCAGCAGGCCGAAACCACGCGGGTTCTCGACACTGAAGTTGCTCACGGCCAAGTGTTTGGGGTTGTTCAGCGGACGCCACAGCCATTCGCCGTTGCCGGCGTGAATCGACAGGCCTTCGGAATCGTGCAGGGCCGGACGGTAGTTCATGACCTTGGACGGCTGGTTGGGGCCGAACAGGTACATGCTGGTCAGCGGGGCGATGCCCAGGCGGCTGACGTTGTCACGCAGGTAGACCCGCGACTTGACGTCGACCAGGGTATCCTCGCCCGGACGCAGGGTCAGCTTGTAGGCGCCGGTGGAGCGCGGCGAGTCGAGCAGTGCGTAGATCACCAGGTGCTTGTCATTCGGCTTGGGTTTTTCGATCCAGAACTCGCGAAAGCGCGGGAACTCCTCGCCGGACGGCAGCGCGGTGTCGATGGCCAGGCCACGGGCCGACAGGCCGTAGCGGTGGCCCTTGCCGACCACGCGGAAATAGCTGGCGCCAAGCAGAGTCATGATCTCATCTTGCTTGTCGGCCTTGTTGATCGGGTAGAGCACGCGGAAACCGGCGTAGCCGAGGTTCTTGGTGGCGTCGGCGTCGTGCGGCACGTCACCGAACTCGAAGCGGCTCGGGTCGTACTTGATTTCCCTGACCTTGTTGGCGGTGATCTCGTTGATGGTCACCGGCGTGTCGAAATGCATGCCCTGGTGGTAGAACGAGAGCTTGAACGGCGTCTTGTCCTTGGCCCACTCGGCCTTTTCCTGCAGGAAGCGGATCTTCTGGTAGTCGGCGTACTTCATGTCGCGGAACACCGGCGGCAGGTTGCTCTTCGGTGCCTCGAACTTCTGACCGGCCAGATCCTTTGCCTTGGCTGCAACATCGTCCAGATTGAATGCCCACAGCTGGCCCGCGCTCATCAGGCCGACCAGCGCCACGCCGGCCAGCATGGCCTTGCGCAGCCGGGTACCGGGGATTCTAGGTGCAATACAGGGGCTTACAATCACGAGCAATCCTCGCCGAAAACAGATCATGAAACCAACGGCCAGCGACCAATGCCGGGTTGGCGAGCACTGTTCGGACCCCGTGAGGGCCTAATGATTCCCCAAACGGATCCTGACAATGCTCGAGTCAAAGTGAAACGAACCTGCGAACGCAGGTTCATGCAGCGCGCGATTATCCAGCAGGTCGCGTTACAACGCATCAGGCTGAACAAACTATTTATCGTACAAAACCCCTTGTTTTTCGACAAACAAAGGGTTTTTTGACCTCATATTTGTAACATAAATGTTACCGGGCCATCATTGACCAGATGCACCTGCATGTCGGCACCGAAGCGACCACTGGCCACAACCGGGTGCTGACCCTGTGCCTGGCGCAGCAGATAGTCGAACAGTTCGGCGCCGAGGGCCGGTGGCGCAGCCGTCGAAAAGCTCGGGCGCATGCCGTTGCGGGTGTCGGCGGCCAGGGTGAACTGCGACACCAGCAGCAGGCCACCACCGACATCCTTGAGCGAACGGTTCATCTTGCCCTGTTCGTCGCTGAACACCCGGTAGTTCAGCAGTTTGTGCAACAGCTTGTCGGCATGCTCAGGCGAATCTTCAGGCTCGACCGCCACCAGCGCCAGCAACCCCTGGTCGATGGCGCCGACGATTTCCCCCGCCACCTCAACCCGGGCGCCGCGCACGCGCTGGATCAGCCCCTTCATGCTTCTTCCAGGGGCAGGTCGAGCAGGCGTCGGGCCATCTGGTCGGCGGCGCGCACCAGGGCATCGGTGATGCCGGGCTCGGAGGCGGCGTGGCCGGCGTCGCGGATCACCTTCAGCTCGCTGTTCGGCCAGGCCTGGTGCAGCTCCCAGGCGTTGTCCAGCGGGCAGATCACGTCGTAGCGACCATGCACGATCACCGCCGGCAAGTGGGCGATCTTCGGCATGTCGCGAATCAGTTGGTCCTGCTCGAGGAAGGCGTTGTTGGTGAAGTAGTGGCATTCGATGCGAGCAATCGACAGGGCGCGCTGCGGCTCGGAGAAGCGGTCGACCACCAGCGGGTTCGGACGCAGGGTCGCGGTGCGGCCCTCCCAGGTCGACCAGGCCTTGGCAGCATGCATCTGGGCGATCTGGTCGTTACCGGTCAGGCGCTTGTGGAAGGCCTTGACCAGGTCGCCGCGCTCTTCTGCCGGGATCGGCGCGATGTAGTCCTGCCAATAGTCGGGGAACAGGCGGCTGGCGCCTTCCTGGTAGAACCAGGTGATCTCCTGCGGGCGACACAGGAAGATGCCGCGCAGGATCAGGCCGTGCACGCGATCGGGGTGCTTCTGGGCGTAGGCCAGGGCCAGCGTGGAGCCCCAGGAGCCGCCGAACAGCACCCATTTCTCGATGCCGAGGTGCTCGCGGATGCGCTCCAGGTCCTCGACCAGGTGCCAGGTGGTGTTGTTCTCCAGGCTCGCATGAGGCGTGGAGCGACCGCAGCCGCGCTGGTCGAAGGTGACGATGCGGTACAGGTTGGGGTCGAAGTAGCAACGGCTCTGGGCATCACAGCCCGCGCCCGGACCGCCGTGGATGAACACCACGGGCAGACCTTCCGGCGAGCCGCTCTCATCGACATACAGCACATGCGGCGCTTCCACGGCCAGATCGTGCCGGGCGTAGGGTTTGATCTGCGGGTAGAGGGTCTGCATCGCGCACTCCGTGTGAGGTTTGGTTCGGCCGTGGGCCATCATAAACCTGAATTGCGCTTTGAGCACCGTCCTCTCGGACACCACCGCGAGCCGGGCACATACATTTACCTCCAACACGCCAGCCAACTCATCGATAGTCCCTTGCCCCATACCTAGCAAGGGCCCACCATGCCACCCCCCTCCACAACTTCGTCCAGCGCTCATTACACTGCCATCGAGCGCAAGATCCCCGCCTGGCTCAAGCAAGCCCCGCCAGACACCCATCGCGCCATGCGCAATTGGCAGCAGGCCCCAGCTTGGCTGACCGCAGCAATCCGGCGGCTACCGGAAATTGCCAAAGCGTGGCAGGAGGAACATGCCCGCCACCGTGAACACCAGGCACAGGTGCAGAAACTGTTCGAACAACTACCCGACCTGCAAGCCTACGCCGCCCAGCGACTGACTGAAGCCATCAAGCAGCGGTTCGGGCTCGACCTGGATGTGCACAACACACACTTGGTCGATGCACGCCTGATCGACCCTACCAATACAAGCGACGCGCGCATGGCCGTGAACCAGGCTACACGCTCGTTGCTGCAAAGTGCCCTGCACAACTTTGACCAGTACACCGCTGCCGAACATGGGATGAACGCACCCAAGGCACTGCTGAAGAAGTCCGTCATCCTCGATCACCGGCGCTTCATGGGCACCGTGCCGATCACCAATGCCGTGGATATCGCCGCCGAAGACTTCGCAGACCTGTGCCGTACGCTGGACATCGGCGGCAAGTATCACCAACTGGTGCATGCGATCTATTACCCTGCGGCCACGACGCAGCTCAGCGCCGATGAAGCCAAGCTGTCCGTTTACCAGACCCTGGGGCAAGCAGAGGTCTCGGCCTTCCGGCAGTCTTTACATTTCGCCCGCCTCAAAGGCGATATCAGCGAACCGCTGTACACCGCAGCCCTTGCCGTCCCGCTTGACCAGCCGCTATCGGCGGCCTCGCAGGTGACGTTCAGCTATCTCTACCTGTGGGAAACGCAGCTGACCGGGATTGTGCTCATGACCTTTCAGGCCAAAGGGCATCAGGCCGTGGCCCTGTACAACCCAGAGGACAGCGCAGAGCCCCTCAAGGAATTTACAACCCTGGAGGCCTTGCAGGCCGACTTGCGCGACCGGCTCCAGGCCAACATCAGCTACCTGGACAAACACATCGCCGACCGTGACAAAGCGTCGACGATATCTCGTCTCAAGGACCGGTTCACGCCCATCACCTGGAGTGCCCGCGGGGTACTTGAGGGTGTCCCTGACCCACATGCCACCCTGTATCCGGTTGCCGAGCCTTTCAGCCACGCGTTCCAAGGCGCCATGGCGTTTCAGAAAGCCCAACGCCATGAAAAAGATGCGTTGTTCAACGCCATCCCGACTGAAATCGTCGACCGGCGCACCGCCCAGGCTCACCGGAAAATGATCGCCGGCCGCGTGCTGACGGCCCTGAACATCGCCGGTTTCTTCGTGCCCGGACTGGGCGAGGTGATGCTTGCCGTCTGCGTGACCCAGCTAGCCCATGAGGTATACGAAGGCATCGAGGCCTGGAAAAACGACGAACGCGAAAAAGCCTTCACCTACATGGTCGATGTGATCGAAAACGTGGCGATCATGGCCGTACTGAGCGCGGCAGCCAAAGCGACGAGAACAGAAGTCGGCGAAACAGGCGCCGCGCTGGAAGAGCCCGAGGTAGAACATATTGCTGTGACAACGCCCTCCTTCATCGAGGAACTGGTGGAGGTTGAGCTACCGGATGGCAGTACGCGCTTGTGGAAGAAGGACCTGACTCCCTTTGCACAAGACATCGCGTTTCCCTCACAGGCCAAACCAGATGAGCTCGGGCTGTACCGCCAGGATGGGAAGATCTGGTTACGCCTTGAAGGCAAGGCATTTTCACTCAAATGGAATGCGGATAGAGGCACCTACAGCATCGAACACCCCAGCAAGGCTGGCGGTTATCAGCCATCGCTACGACATAATGGGGCCGGGGCCTGGTTGCAAGTAACCGATCAGCCACTGAGCTGGTCGGGCGGCGCCCTGTTACGCCGTATCGGTCATTTGAACAACCACTTCGACGAGCCAACGCTACAACGGATACTCGCCGTAAGCGACACCCACGAAGACGTACTGCGCCGGGTCTTGGCCGAGAACCAGCGGCTGCCGGCCTTGCTGGAAGACACGATGCAACGCTTCAAGCTTGACGAAACCATCCGCCAGCTACCTGACGCAAGCACCTGGCCAACGGAGTATTCCAGAGCTTACGCCCGCCTACCGAGCAATCTGGCGCCGGGAGCCGAGACCATACAGCGGGTGTATCCGAACCTGCCGGTCCCCGTAATCGCTGAGCTGGAACGCGGCGCCAGCGCCAGCGAACGGCAAATGCTTGGCAGCGGCAAGATACCCATACGCCTTGGAGAGGAAATCCGCGTCTACCTGCAACACATTCGCCTGGCCCGCGCCTGCGAAGGGCTGTACCTGTCCGGGGTGCCAAACTGGGACAGTGACCGACTGATCCTGCACACGCTTGAGCGACTGCCAGGCTGGCCGGCCGAGACAAAACTGCAAGTGCTGCAGCGCATGTCCTGGCCTGCCCAGTCGCAGAGCATCGGCCCCCAGGACACGCGCCCCTACCAGACCATCACTCATGCCGAGGCAGGCTACATCGTTCACGATAAAAGCCGCCCGAGTGCAGGGCTCACGGCATACGCTGACCTTTACTCAGCGATATATCAAGCGCTGCCAAAGGCCATGACGCAGTTGCGTGTCGCAGATCGGCAAGCATTAAAGCACCTGGTACAGGCCCTCCCCTTGCTGCCCCGCTCGACCTTGAGGACGTTTCTGGGCATGCAACCAGTGCTCCCTGGCTACCGTTCGCCCATGCGCCTGGCCGATGGGCGCCTGGGCTATCCGCTGAGCGGGGGTGGCCCTGCAACACAAGGCATTACCCACCAGCGCCTGATCGACGCTGTCGAAGCAACAGGCCTTGCCACACACACTGGGCTTTCGGCGGATCAGGTACTGTTTTCGCTTGCCAATCGCGGACGTACGCAATTGCAGACGCTCGAACACCTGCAGGTGCTGCTGGAGCAGCGCAATGAATTGCAAAGCAGGCTGGCTGACTGGAGCGAGGCCTTTTCCCCCGTGACAGAGCAAGCTGCACAGGACTACAGCCGCCTGCGCGAGTCAATCATGCAACACTGGTATGACACCGCTCTGGATGAAAGCGGCGAGCACACGGCTGAGCTCCGCATCACGCGGGTTTCCTTGGCCGATGTCCCCCTGACCTTGCCCGATTTCTTCTACCGTCGCATACGCAGCTTGAGCCTGGTCGATCTACCGTCAGGCAGCCTCGCCGGCTGGGCACAGCACGAACGCTTGCTGCAACGCCTGCTCAGGTTGATGCCGCAGATCGAATCACTTGAAATCAGCCGGCCGTACAACCCCAGAGCTACACCGTCCTTATTCCTTCTCGCTGTCCCTTCCATCACCGAGCGCTTGCCCGAGCTGCAAAGACTGGTGCTAACCAACCAGAACATCGCGCTCTCCGAAAACGACCTCAATCAGTTGGCAGCATTGCGCCAGTTGAGGTACCTGAATCTGAGTGGCAACCGCCTGGCCCAGAACAACAGCCCTAGCTTCCATCAGCTGTCTCTGGATTTCCTGGGCCTGGATAACATGCAACTGACGCAGTGGCCTATCGGGATTGGCAGTGATGCCCTGAGACGCATCACCCACCTGTCCCTGCGCAACAACAACCTCAGGTCATTGCCATCGTTCCTGCTCAATGAAGCAGACGCCCTGCCAAGCCCGACGGTGATTGCACTCGAAGACAACCCAATCAATGAAACCCATTTGCAGCGTTTGCTGTTGAACGAGTGGGCCGGGACAGCCGGTATCACCGTGGATGTGTCCGCGGCGCTCACCGACCGGCTTGCACGCATTCGCGATGAGCGCCAGCAGATGCGCGACGCGATCGACGGCTGGGCCCAGGCGTCCAGTTCGCGCAACCCGCTGACACCCGCAGCGTTGGCGGACAGGCAGCGTATCCAGGCAGCGATCGGCCGATTCTGGGAACAGCAGGAACAGGGCCAGCAATACCTTCGCTTGCAATTGGAGGATGTGGCTGTCGAACACTTCCCCAGACGGCTTCCGGCATTTTTTGAAGAACGCGTTCGGGCGCTCTTCCTGACCCGCACCAGCGGCGCCGCTTCAGAGGTCGCTAAACTGCTCAGCCGTTTCCCCAACGTCACCCGGCTGACCATTGATACGCATCAGGCGGCCACTTCTTCTCTGGCGTCTGCCTTGGCACACCTTCCCCAACTCAACTACCTGGAAATGCGCAACATGGGCCTGGAAGTCGATCAAGCGATGCTGGAAGCCTTCGCAGGGCTGGAGCACCTGACCTCGCTGGACCTCTCAGGCAACCGCGTGGGGACCATCAGGCAGGTTCCCGCGCAGCTGTCCAGCAACCTGCAATCACTCGCGCTGACCAACATGGACCTGCAAGCCTGGCCCAGCTGGTGCGACAGTTTGCTGCCGCTGGAGCTGCTGGACTTGAGTTCCAACAGCATCACCCAGTTGCCAGAGCACATCCTCTCGAACCTGGGCAACTCCATGCCTATTTCTTCGATTGCCTTGTTCGACAACCCTTTGCCACTGGAAACCATTCTTCGGGTGCGTGCGCTCTCGGACAGCCAGCACAGTTATTCCTTCGCCCTGGATATCCCGGACAACCTGATGCTTGACGACTCATCGAGCGAAGGCTCACTGGATCACCCTCACTTCCCGCTACTGGGCGACGATAAACCCAGGCTTGAAGACTGGATGCTTGGCAACGATGCGCAGAACGAGGCCTTGCGCGACTGCTGGGACATGCTCGAAGGCAGCGACCTGCTGCGCCTGGCAGGCCGTTTGCGCAATGCTGCGCCCTACGTCGACCCGAACACACAAGCCAGCTTCTGCGAGCGCGTGCGCATGATGCTGGTGGTAGCCGCAAGCAACCAGGATGAGCGCCCGCTCATGGAAAATATTGCCGCAGCCGCATTGCCCGACCCTGAAACAGGCTCGCAGACTTGCCACGATGGCGCATTGCAGGAGTTCAACAATATCGAGTTGTACCTGATGGGGCAGCGCCTGATCATCGAGGCTGGCGATACCTTGCAAACGTTACGCCGGCGTCTATTGCAGCTGTTCAGGGTCGAACAGCTGGAGAAACTGGCCAGCCAGCGATCCGGCCCGGGTGACCGGGTTTCGGTGCGACTGGCCTACCGGCGGGAGCTGGCCAAGGAACTTGACCTTCCACTTGCCGACAGCATGCGTTTTCGAAGTGCCGCGAATCTGGCGCCTAATGAATTGTCGCAAGTGCTGGAAAACGTTCGCAAAAGTGAACTGAGCGATGCTCTGGTCGACTATATGTTGGCAAATACGGACTGGGTTGCACGCCTGCGAGCCGAACATGCCGACCGCTTCGCTGAAATTGAAACCCGTTTCCGCCAGCACGTGCTTGAGCTGGCCAACAAGGATCATTCGCTTGGGGAGGAGCTAAGCCTGCAACAGAGATTGCAAAATGATAGGGATCTGGAGGAGCAGGAGCTGTTGCGTGAGCTCACAATAGCGCAGATCAACAACTGATTAACTGCTTGAACTGGCGACGCACATGGCCCGCGGCGCGTCGCCAACTTCACAGGAAAACTTCAGCGCCTGTACCGTTCATTGCCCCAATCCAGAAGGGCCTGCAAAAGCTGCGTCAATACCTTCTGCGTCGGTTGGGCCAGGTCTTCGCGGTAGGCAAATGGCTCGGTTTCATTCATGTAGTTGCACTGCGCCAGCTCCAACTGCACGGCATGAATATCGTTACCCGGGTCGCCGTAATGCCGGGTAATGTGCCCGCCCTTGAAACGGCCATTGAGGACATGGCTGTAGCCTTTGGCTTGGGCACATGCAGTCTGCAACCGCTCGGCCAGCTCCGGGTGGCAACTGGCACCATTGAAAGTACCCAGGTTGAAGTCCGGCAACTTGCCATCGAACAGGTGGGGTATATGTGAACGGATCGAGTGGGCATCCCAGAGCAGTGCATAACCGAACTCGGCACGCAGACGGTCCAGCTCGCGACGTATCGTGTCGTGGTAGGGGCGCCAGATCTCTTCCAGGTACGTTGCCCGCTCCTCAACGGAGGGCACCTGGCCTTCTCTGAACAATGGCTTGCCGTCGAACAATGTCGCCGGATACAGGCCGGTGGTGGCGCCGGCGTACAGCGGCTTGTCGTCATCCGGGCGGTTCAGGTCGATGACGAAACGCGAATATTCGGCCGCCACCACACTGGCGCCCAGGTCACGGGCGAAGTCGTACAGGCGTGGAATGTGCCAGTCGGTGTCTGGCAGGCTGCGTGCCTGGTCAACCAGGCCTTCACGCACGGCCGGCGTCAGACCCAGCCCGGCGTGGGGCATGCTGATCAGCAGGGGCAGGCGGCCCTGGTGGAAACTCAATACCTTGTCCATGTAGCCTCGCTCAATTGGATATCTCATGGCCCAGGCGCACCACACGCTTGGGCAGGTCGCCGCCGAGCCAGTAGCTGAGGTCGGCCGGGCGTTCGATCTGCCAGGCGATGAAGTCCGCCACCTTGCCCACTTCCAGCGAGCCGTGGCTGTCGCCCAGCCCCAGCGCCGTGGCGGCGTGAACGGTGACGCCGGCCAGCGCTTCTTCCGGGGTCATGCGGAAACAGGTGCAGCCCATGTTCAGCATCAGGCGCAGCGACAGCCCCGGTGAAGTCCCGGGATTGAGGTCGCTGGCCAGGGCGATCTTCACGCCGTGCCGGCGCAGGGCGTCCATCGGTGGCAGCTGGGTTTCGCGCAGGAAGTAGAACGCCCCAGGCAACAGCACGGCAACGGTACCGGCCTCGGCCATGGCGATGGCGTCTTCCTCGGTCATGAACTCCAGGTGGTCGGCCGACAGCGCCTGGTAGCGCGCCGCCAGGCTCGAGCCGTGCAGCGAAGACAGCTGCTCGGCGTGCAGCTTGACCGGCAGCCCCAACTCGCGCGCCTTGATGAACAGGCGCTCGACCTGAGCCGGGGAGAACGCCAGGTGCTCGCAGAAAGCGTCCACCGCGTCCACCAGCCCCTCGGCAGCCAGCGCCGGGAGCATCTGCTCGCAGATATGATCGATGTAATCATCTGCCTTGCCCGCGTATTCCGGCGGCAGGGCGTGGGCAGCCAGGCAGGTGCTGCGTACAGTCACCGGCAGCTCCTCGCCCAGGCGCCGGGCGACGCGCAGCATCTTGCGTTCGTTCTCGAGGTCCAGGCCATAGCCGGACTTGATCTCGATCGTGGTCACGCCGTCGCGCATCAGCGCCTGGACCCGCTGGCGGGCACTGGCCAGCAGCTCGTCCTCGCTGGCGGCGCGGGTGACCCGCACGGTGCTGGCGATACCGCCGCCCTGGGCAGCGATCTCGGCATAGCTCACGCCCTGCAGGCGCTGCTCGAATTCGCCGCTGCGGTTGCCGCCAAATACCGCGTGGGTATGGCAGTCGATCAGCCCGGGGGTGAGCCAGGCGCCGCCCAGGTCGACGACGCGGTCGGCCGCGACCGAAGGCACGTCAGCGCGGGGGCCGATCCACTCGATCAGGCCAGCGCTGGTGACGATCGCCGCGTCCTCGATGACCGCGTAGCGACCATCGGTCATGGTCGCGGCGTGGCAGTGCTGCCAGAGGGTTCTCATCAGGATCTCCTTTCTAATTCAGCGATGCAGCTCGGCAGGCTCCCGGACCTGCTCGCCACCACCGGCGCGCGGCTTGCACCACAGCAGGTAGGACGCCACCAGGAACACCACCCAGATCACGCCGACGATCAACGCCGCCTGGGTGTCAGGGAAGTAGCCGAGCACACCGAAGATGAACACCATGAAGGCAATGGCCAGGGCCGGGCCATAGGGCCAGAACGGTACCGGGAACTTGAGCTGGGCGACCTCCTCGCGGCTCATGCTGCGACGCATGGCAACCTGGGTGACCAGGATCATCAGCCACACCCATACCGTGGCAAAGGTGGCGATCGAGGCGATCAGCAGGAACACGTTTTCCGGGATCAGGTAGTTGAGCAGCACGCCGATCAGCAGCGCCGCGCCCATCACCACCACGGTCATCCACGGTACGCCGTGTTTCGACAGTTTGCCGAAGCCACGCGGCGCCTGGCCGTGCTGGGCCAGGCCATACATCATGCGCCCGGCGCCGAAGATGTCGCTGTTGATTGCCGAGATCGCCGCCGAGATCACCACGATATTGAGCACGGCCGCGGCCGAGCCGATCCCAAGGTTGCTGAAGATCTGCACGAACGGGCTGCCCTGGCTGCCGATCTGCGGCCACGGGTACAGGCACATCAGCACGAACAGGGTGAGCACATAGAACAGCAGGATGCGCAGCGGCACGGCGTTGATCGCCTTGGGGATGACCCGCTGAGGATCTTTCGCCTCGCCGGCGGTGACGCCGATGATCTCAATGCCGCCGAAGGCGAACATCACCACCGCGAACGAGGCGATCAGGCCACTGACGCCATTGGGCATGAAGCCGCCATGGTCGAACAGATTGCTCACACCGACCGCGTGCCCGGTGCCCACCTGGCTGAAGCCAAAGGCCATGATGCCCAGGCCCGCGAGGATCATCGCGACGATGGCGCCGACCTTGAGCAGCGACAGCCAGAACTCCATCTCGCCGAAGACCCGCACGTTGCACAGGTTCAGGCCGCCAATCAGGAAGACGATACCCAGCACCCAGATCCAGCGGGCGACCTCGGGGAACCAGAAGCCCATGTAGATACCGAAGGCGGTGACATCGGCGATGGCGACGATGACCATCTCGAAGGCGTAGGTCCAGCCCAGGATGAAGCCGGCCATCGGGCCGAGGTAGGTACTGGCGTAGTGGCCGAAAGAGCCGGCCACCGGGTTGTGCACGGCCATCTCGCCGAGGGCGCGCATGACCATGAACACGGCAGCGCCGCCGATCAGGTAGGCCAGCAGCACGGCCGGGCCGGCCATCTGGATGGCCGAGGCCGAACCGTAGAAAAGCCCGGTACCGATTGCCGAACCGAGCGCCATGAAACGGATATGCCGGGCCGATAGCCCGCGCTTGAGACCTTGAGCTTGTTGCATGTCACGTCCTTATTGTTGTTCTGGTCGTGAGAATGAGTGGGCTGCTGCGCAGCCCATCGCCGGCAAGCCGGCTCCCACAGGGCGCATGCGGCACACCTGCGTGGGAGCCGGCCTGCCGGCGAAAGGGCCGCACAGCGGCCCCAGCGGCATTACAGGCTAGGCAGGACCCCAGCCGGCAGCAGGCCGGTCAAGGTACCTTTGGCCAGCAGCTCGGACGCCACTTCGATATCCGGCGCGAAGAAACGGTCACGGTCATAGTGCGGCACGTCCTTGCGCAGCGCCTGGCGCGCTTGTTCGAGCTTGACCGAGGTCTTTAGCCCCTTGCGCAGGTCCAAGCCCTGGCAGGCGCCCAGCCATTCGATGGCCAACACGCCACGGGTGTTCTCGGCCATTTCCCACAGACGTTTGCCGGCGGCCGGGGCCATCGACACGTGGTCTTCCTGGTTGGCCGAAGTCGGCAGGCTGTCGACGCTGTGCGGGTGCGACAGCGCCTTGTTCTCGCTGGCCAGCGCGGCGGCGGTGACCTGGGCGATCATGAAGCCGGAGTTGACCCCGCCGTTTTCCACCAGGAACGGCGGCAGCTGGGACATGTGCTTGTCCATCATCAGCGAGATGCGCCGCTCGCTCAGCGAACCGATCTCGGCAATGGCCAGGGCAATATTGTCGGCGGCCATGGCCACGGGCTCGGCGTGGAAGTTGCCACCGGAGATCACGTCACCTTCGGCGGCGAACACCAGCGGGTTGTCCGATACGGCGTTGGCTTCGATGCCCAAGACTTCGGCGGCCTGGCGGATCTGGGTCAGGCAGGCGCCCATGACCTGTGGCTGGCAGCGCAGGGAGTACGGGTCCTGGACCTTGTCGCAGTTCTTGTGCGACAGCGACACTTCACTGGAGTCGCCCAGCAGATCGCGGAAGCAGGCGGCGGTGTCGATCTGGCCACGTTGGCCACGCACGGCATGGATGCGCGCATCGAACGGCGAACGCGAGCCCAGTGCCGCTTCCACGGTCAGGCCGCCACAGGCGATGGCCGCAGCATAAAGGTCTTCGGCCTGGAACAGGCCGCGCAGGGCATAAGCGGTGGACGCCTGGGTACCGTTGAGCAAGGCCAGGCCTTCTTTCGCGGCCAGGGTAAGCGGCTCGAGGCCGGCAACGGCCAGGGCTTCGGTGGCAGACAGCCACTGCCCTTTGTAGCGCGCCTTGCCCTCGCCCAGCAGCACCAGCGACATGTGCGCCAGCGGGGCCAAGTCGCCGGAAGCGCCGACCGAGCCCTTGAGCGGAATGTGTGGATAGACTTCTGCGTTGACCAGGGCGATCAGCGCGTCGATGACTTTACGGCGAATGCCAGAGAAGCCACGGCTGAGGCTGTTGATCTTCAGCACCATGATCAGCCGCACCAGGTCGTCGTCCAGCGGCGCGCCGATCCCGGCGGCGTGGGACAGCACCAGCGAGCGCTGCAAGTTCTCCAGGTCGTGGCTGGCGATGCGGGTCGAGGCCAGCAGGCCGAAACCGGTGTTGATGCCGTAGGCTGTGCGGTCTTCGGCGATGATCTGCTCGACGCAGGCGACACTGGCGTCAATGGCCGGTGCGGCGCTGGCGTCCAGCTGCAGGCGCACGGGGGCGGCGTGGATGGCGCGCAGTTGGGCCAGGGTCAGGGTGCCGGGCTTGAGGGTCAATTCGGTCACTTCGCTACTCCAATCGCTTGGGGCCACGCAGGGCCCCTTCTTGTTGTTCAGTATCACCCGTACAGGGTGCGATCCAAAGCGCGGCGATCAGCCGGTGATCATCGGCAGGTCCAGGCCCTGCTCCTTGGCGCAGTCGATGGCGATCTGGTAGCCGGCATCGGCATGGCGCATGACGCCGGTCCCCGGGTCGTTGGTCAGCACGCGGGCGATACGCTCGGCGGCTTCATCGGTACCGTCGCAGACGATGACCATGCCCGAGTGCTGGGAGAAGCCCATGCCCACGCCACCGCCGTGGTGCAGCGAAACCCAAGTGGCGCCGCCCGCGGTGTTGAGCAGGGCGTTGAGCAGCGGCCAGTCGGAGACCGCGTCGGAGCCGTCGCGCATGGCTTCGGTCTCGCGGTTGGGGCTGGACACCGAGCCCGAGTCCAGGTGGTCACGGCCAATGACGACTGGCGCCGACAGCTCGCCGCTGCGCACCATTTCGTTGAACGCCAGGCCAAGCTTGGCGCGCAGGCCCAGGCCGACCCAGCAGATACGTGCCGGCAGGCCCTGGAAGCTGATGCGCTCGCGGGCCATGTCCAGCCAGCGGTGCAGGTGGGCGTCGTCCGGGATCAGTTCCTTGACCTTGGCGTCGGTCTTGTAGATGTCCTCGGCGTCGCCGGACAGCGCGGCCCAGCGGAACGGGCCGACGCCGCGGCAGAACAGTGGGCGGATGTAGGCCGGGACGAAGCCCGGGAAATCGAAGGCGTTGGCCACGCCCTCTTCCTTGGCCATCTGACGAATATTGTTGCCGTAGTCGAAGGTCGGGATGCCTTGCTTCTGGAAGTCGAGCATGGCCTTGACGTGGACGGCCATCGATTGCTTGGCGGCCTTGACCACCGCAGCCGGGTCGGTCTGCGCGCGGTCGCGGTATTGCTCCCAGGTCCAGCCGGCCGGCAGGTAGCCGTTGAGCGGGTCATGGGCGCTGGTCTGGTCAGTGACCATGTCCGGGCGCACGCCACGCTTGACCAGCTCCGGCAGGATTTCGGCGGCGTTGCCGTGCAGGGCGATGGAGATGGCCTTGCCTTCGGCGGTGTACTTGGCGATGCGCGCCAGGGCGTCATCGAGGTCCTTGGCTTGCTCATCGACGTAGCGGGTTTCCAGGCGGAAATCGATGCGGCTCTGCTGGCACTCGATGTTCAGCGAGCAGGCACCGGCCAGGGTGGCGGCCAGTGGCTGGGCACCGCCCATGCCACCGAGGCCGGCGGTCAGTACCCACTTGCCTTGCAGGCTGCCGTTGTAGTGCTGGCGGCCGGCTTCGACGAAGGTTTCGTAGGTACCCTGGACGATGCCCTGGCTGCCGATGTAGATCCAGCTGCCGGCGGTCATCTGGCCGTACATGGCCAGGCCCTTGGCATCCAGCTCGTTGAAGTGTTCCCAGTTGGCCCAGTGCGGCACCAGGTTGGAGTTGGCGATCAGCACGCGTGGGGCGTTGCTGTGGGTCTTGAACACGCCGACCGGCTTGCCCGACTGCACCAGCAGGGTTTCGTCGTCTTCCAGGCGGGTCAGGGTCTCGACGATCTTGTCGTAGCACTCCCAGTTGCGCGCGGCGCGGCCGATGCCGCCGTACACCACCAGCTCTTTCGGGTTTTCGGCGACCTGCGGGTCGAGGTTGTTCATCAGCATGCGCAGCGGGGCTTCGGTCAGCCAGCTCTTGGCGGTCAGCTTGTTGCCACGCGGGGCACGGATTTCTACGTCACGGTATTTGTTGTTGTCAGTCACGGGAGAGGTCCTCTGCGGTCGTCCGCGGGCGGGTATGTCGTGCTCAATATACAAACACACCTTTACTTGTATGTACAAGCATGGACAACCAAAAAAATCAGACCTGTCCGCTGAGCGGCTGAAATAACTGGGGCCGCTTTGCGGCCCCAGTTATTTCAACGCGAAGTGAGTTCGATCAGGCAGAATCGCCCCTGCATATCCATTTCCAGCAACCCCTCGTTGCCATCGATCCGCAGGCAGTCATACCGCCCAAGCTGCTGCGTCTCTTCCCCAGCCAACCTCACCTCGACATGAGTGCCGGCGGCAAACAGCAACAGCGTCGACGCCGAACTGAACACGCGGTTGCCGCCATCGAACCACTGCAACCGAGCCCGATACCGCTGCGGCGCGTAGATCAGATTGAAATCTCGAATCGCCCCGCCCAGCAGCTTGCAACTGACCTGGCTCTCGCCACTGAAGGCAAACGCATCGAACGGCAGCAGCGGCCGGCTGGCCTGGCCATCGACCAGCAACCGCATGCCGTCGCCTTGCAACACGGTGATGATCCGCTGGTACCCGGCAAAGCTGGAAAAGCCACCGGACTCCTCGATATCGGCAATCGACAAGCGCCAGCCAAAACCGTCCAGGCTGTCGCCGGCATCGCGGGTGATCTCTTCGGTGAAGCCACCACCGTTCTTCCAGGGCATGCGCGGATAATCCCGGGCGCGCAACAACTGCAACTGAGTCATTTGCTGAATCGTCCTTCAAGGCGATGGCGGGAACCGGGGTGGATCAGGCGCGCGGCGGTCACCGGCTGGCGCCCCGACCAGGTGCGGCGGCGGATCAGCAGGCAAGGTTCGCCCCGCTCGATCTGCAACAGCGTGCATTCTTCAGGCTCGGCGAGGATGGCCTCGACCACGTGCTCGCCTTCGGTAAGCGGCGCGACCTGCGATAGATAGGCGTAAGGCGTCTGCAGGGTGAAATCCTGCTTGAGGTAATCCGGAGCGATGGCCGCGTTGACGTAGCGGTCCTCGATCTGCACCGGCACGCCGTTCTCGTAATGCACGATCAGCGAATGGAACACCCGCTGGCCTTCGCGCATGTCCAGGGCCAGGGCGCGCTCGGAACCGGCGGCCTCCTCGGCCAGGGTAATCACCTGGCAGCTATGCTGGTGGCCACGGCCGGCGATCTCGTCGGCGATGTTGTTGACCTCGAACAGTGCCGAGCGGCTCTTGGGCTCGGCGACGAAAGTGCCGACGCCCTGCATGCGCACCAGCAGGCCTTCGGCGGTCAGTTCGCGCAGGGCGCGGTTGATGGTCATGCGGCTGAAGCCCAGCTCGCTGACCAGTTCGCTCTCGGAAGGCACCCGGTGATGAGGCGGCCAGCTGCCGCTCTCGATCTGCTGGATGATCATCTGTTTCACCCGGGCGTAGAGCGGCGCCGGCCCTTCGCCCATCTGGGCAACCAGCGCGGAGACAGGAGGTGTCGGCACGGCGTTGAATCCTTGTGCGGTTGGAGTGAACGGTAGCTTGCCGGAGTTTACCCGGCAGGCAAACGGCTGCATATGTATATACAAGTTAACAATAACAGGATTTCACCGATGTCCGCCTACTTCGCCGAACGCGCCCTGCTGCCCTCGGGCTGGGCCCGCAATGTCCGCCTGGAGGTCGCCGCCGACGGCCGACTGGCCTCGATCGAGGCCGATGCCAGCGCCGATGGCGCCGAGCGCCTGGCCGGGCCGTTGCTACCGGGCATGCCCAACCTGCACTCGCACGCGTTCCAGCGGGCCATGGCAGGGCTGGCGGAAGTGGCCGGCAATCCCAACGACAGCTTCTGGACCTGGCGCGAGCTGATGTACCGCCTGGTCGGCCGGATCACCCCGGAGCAGTTGCAGGTGATCGCCCGCCAGCTGTACATCGAGATGCTCAAGGCCGGCTACACCTCGGTGGCCGAGTTCCATTACGTGCACCATGACCAGAATGGCCAGGCCTATGCCGACCCTGCCGAGCTGTCGCGCCGCATCAGCGCCGCCGCCAGCGCCAGCGGTATCGGCCTGACCTTGCTACCGGTGCTGTACAGCCATTCCGGCTTCGGTGGCCAGGCGCCCAACGACGGTCAGCGACGTTTCATCAATTCCACCGAGCAGTACCTGCGCCTGCAGCAGCAGCTTGCACCCTTGCTAGCGCAACAACCGGCGCAAGCACTGGGGCTGTGCTTCCATTCCCTGCGCGCGGTGACGCCGGGCCAGATCGCCGATGTGCTGGGCGCCAGCAATGCGGCCTGCCCTATTCATATCCACATTGCCGAGCAGCAGAAGGAAGTCGATGACTGCCTGGCCTGGAGTGGCCGCCGTCCGCTGCAGTGGCTATACGAGCATGTCGAGGTGGATCAGCGCTGGTGCCTGGTACACGCCACCCACGCCGAAGCCGACGAAGTCGCCGCCATGGCCCGCAGCGGCGCGGTGGCCGGGCTCTGCTTGACCACCGAGGCGAACCTGGGCGATGGAATCTTCCCGGCGGTGGACTACCTGGCCCAGGGCGGACGCATGGGCATCGGCTCGGACAGCCATGTGTCGCTCAGCGTGGTCGAGGAGTTGCGCTGGTTGGAGTATGGCCAGCGCCTGCGCGACCAGCGCCGCAACCGGCTGTATCGCGCCGACCAGCCAATGGTGGGCCGCACGCTCTACGATGCCGCGCTGATGGGCGGTGCCCAGGCGCTGGGGCAGCCGATCGGCGAACTCGCCGTGGGCAAGCGCGCGGACTGGCTGGTGCTCGATGGGCAGGATCCATACCTGGCCGTGGCCGAAGGCGATGCGATCCTGAACCGCTGGCTGTTCGCCGGCGGCGACCGCCAGGTGCGCGATGTGATGGTCAACGGGCAGTGGGTGGTGCGCCAGGGGCGTCATGGGCAGGAAGAGGAAAGCGCGGTGGCGTTTGCGACAGCCCTGCGCCAGCTTCTAGCCTGAACGCCGGCTCTGTAGCGGCCTTGCCGAGGCGTCGGGCCGGTCGGAAAGGGCCGCATAGCGGCCCCGGCGATATGTGCATTGACACTGAAATCCTGGGGGCGCTTCGCACCCCTATCGCGACACAAGGCCGCTCCTACAGGGACCGCGTCAGTCTGCTGCTCAATGCCGGACGACAATCTGCTTGTCAGGCGTGCGCCAGATCAACCGATTGGTGTCATACCCCTGCTGCCTCGCCTTGGCCAACAGGTTCTCGCGCTCCCAGGCCGGCAGCGAAGGCGTACGTGAAAGAATCCACAGGTACCTGCGATCCGGGCTGCCGACAATCGCCGTGCGGTAGCGTTCGTCTACGAACAGAATCCAGTAATCACCCTTGGCCACGCCGGGCACCAGCCGGGTGAACCAATTGTCGAACTCCACCCACAGCTTGTCGGTGTGCCCGGCCTCCTGCGGCGTGGCATGGCCTTCGGCGCGCAGCCACTCATCGCCCAGGGTGCGGCAGCGGTTGAGCACGCCGACCGTGCCGTCGGGCTTGAGGTTGTAGTGGGCTTCGGATTGGGCGCAGCCATCTTGGTACTTCATCGGCAGACGCGCCAGTTCAAACCATTTGCCCTGGTAACGCTTGAGGTCGACCGCACCTGCGGTCTTCGGCGCCAGCGGGTCGGTGGCCGAGGTGGCGCAGCCACCGAGCAGCATCACCAGGCACACGCCCAGCAGCAGGTGCAGACGCCTCATTTGAGGCCCTGCCCGGAATACATCAGGACCTTGTCCGCCGCGTACTGCACGCTGATGAAGCTCTTCTCGTCACCCCAGGTGCAACTGCTCATGCCCAGCGCGCCGGAGCACTCCTTGGGCGAACCGAGCAGTTGCTCGACCTCAGCCTTGTTCATGCCGGCCTTGAGCTTGGAATAGTTTTCCTGGTTGATCTTGCTGCAGGCGGTCAGGACGACGCACAAGGACAACAGGGCGAGGGAACGCAACGACATGAAGGGACACTCCTGGAGGTGGATACGCAGGTACGAGGGCCTGCAGGGAGCTTAGAAGGGAAAAAGGCTCCGTGGTTCCCTGGCAGGCCAGGTTTCGTTGTGCGCCGTTGGTCGCCTGGCGCGCAAACGATTAATGTTTTATTCCTGCGCGTCGACATAGAGCGGTGGTGTGGCCTTTTGCCGCACCCCTCCCCTTCGTGCCCGTGCGCAGATTCCAAGAAAAATGACCAAGAACCTCAAGTTCAGCCACAAGATCCTGCTGGCCGCCGCCCTCGTGGTGGCCGTCGCCTTTACCTGTTTCGTTCTGTTCAACGACTACCGGCAGCGCCAGTCGCTACGCAGCGACACCGAATCGACGTTGCAGTCACTGGGCAACCTGACCGCGGGCAACATCCGAACCTGGCTCGACAGCCGCATCCAGCTGGTGAACTCGGTGGCCCAGCAGATCGCCGTCGACGGCCCGGCCAAGGGCAGCCTTGAGCGCATCCTGGCGCTGCCGGTGTACAGCGCCAACTTCATCCTCACCTACTTCGGCGGCCAGGACGGCAGCATGCAGTCGGTGCCGGTGGGCAACCGCGCCGCCGACTACGACCCGCGCGTGCGCGGCTGGTACAAGGCGGCCAGCGCGGCGGGCCAGACCATCGTCACCGAGCCGTACATCTCGGTCTCGGCCGGCAAGCTGGTGATCACCCTGGCCACCCCGGTGCAACAGGGCGGGCGCATGATTGGTGTGAGCGGTGTCGACACCGACTTGCAGACCATCAGCAACCTGATCAACACCCTGGACTTCGGCGGTCGCGGCCATGCCTTCATCGTCAACGGCGAAGGCAAGGTGCTCATCCATCCCAAGGGCGAGCTGGCGCTCAAGACCCTGGCCGATGTCTACCCCGGCAACGACCTGCGCATCGGCAGCGGCCTGAAAGAGGTCGAGGTCGAAGGCCGCCGGCAGTTCATCAGTTTCACCCATGTCGACGGCGTGCCGTCGGCGGACTGGTACGTGGCGCTGGTGCTGGACCAGGACGCGGCCTTCGCCATGCTCGGCGAGCTGCGCACCTCGGCGCTGGTGGCGACGCTGATCGCGGTGGTGGTGATCATCGCCCTGCTCGGCCTGCTGATCCGCGTGCTGATGGAGCCGCTGCACGTAATGGGCCGTGCCATGCGCGATATCGCCGAGGGCGAGGGCGACCTGACCCGACGCCTGAACATCCACGCCCAGGACGAGTTCGGCAGCCTGGCGCAGTCGTTCAACCGCTTCGTCGAGCGGATCCACGAGTCGATCCGCGAAGTGGCCTCGGCCACCGGCCAGGTGAATGCCGTGGCCAGCCAGGTGGTCAACGCCTCCAACGCCTCGATCCACAACGCCGACCAGCAGTCGAGCCGCACCAGCAGCGTGGCCGCGGCGATCAACCAGCTCGGCGCCGCCGCCCAGGAAATCGCCCAGAACGCCGCCCTCGCCTCGCAGCACTCCAGCGCCGCCCGTGGCCTGGCCGAGGAAGGCCAGCAGGTGGTCGGCGAGACCATCGACGTGATGAACCAACTGTCGGCGCGCATCAGCGACGCCAGCGGCAATATCGAGACGCTGAACAACCATACGGCGAACATCGGCCAGATCCTCGATGTGATCAGCGGCATCTCGCAGCAGACCAACCTGCTGGCGCTCAACGCCGCTATCGAGGCCGCCCGCGCCGGCGAGGCCGGGCGCGGCTTCGCGGTGGTGGCGGACGAGGTGCGCAACCTGGCCCACCGCACCCAGGACTCGGCGCAGCAGGTGCAGCGCCTGATCGAAGAGCTGCAGGCCGGCGCCCAGGTGGCCGTGAGCACCATGAACCAGAGCCAGCAGCACAGCGACCGCAGCGTCGGCATCGCCAACCAGGCCGGCGAACGCCTGGGCAGCGTCACCCAGCGCATCGGCGAGATCGACGGCATGAACCAGTCGGTGGCCACCGCCACCGAAGAGCAGACGGCCGTGGTCGAGTCGATCAATGTCGACATCACCGAGATCAATACGCTGAACCAGGAAGGGGTGCAGAACCTGCAGAGCACCTTGCGTGCCTGCACCGACCTGGAACATCAGGTCGAGCGGTTGAAGCATCTGGTGGGGAGTTTCAGGATCTGATTCGAAGGCCCTGGGGGCCGCTTTGCGGCCCATCGCGGTGCAAGGCCGCTCCTACAGGGGGATGCGATTCCCTGTAGGAGCGGCCTCGTGTCGCGAAAGGCCCGCGCAGCAGGCCCGGCTATTCAGAAGCGGGAACCCGGCTCCAGCAAGAAGTCCATCTCCTCGCTGGTGCTCGGGCGGTTCAGCACCAGGTTGCGGTGCGGGAAGCGCCCGAAGCGGGCGATCACCCGCTGATGCTGCTCGGCATAGTCGAGGAAGCCTTCGAACAACCGGCGGTTGGCCTCGGGCTGCTCGTCCAGCAAGGTCTGGTAACGCTCGACGCACAGGTTCTGCCAGTCCAGCACCTCGGCATGCTCCAGCACAAGCAGCACGAACACCCGCTGGATCGGCAGCAGCTGATAGTCCCAGTCCTTCTGCAGACCCTGCATGGCCACCACCTGGGCACGCCGGTCGCCCTCGAAGGCACGCGGCGTGTCGCGATAGATCATGCGCGGCAACTGATCCAGCAGCAGCAGCAGCCCGAGCCAGCCCTGGGGGCTCTGCTGCCACTCGTCGAGCCCACCCGCCAGGGCTTGCTCGACCAGGTCGCCGAACAGCGCCTGGGCATCGGCGTCGTGATGCTTGCCGAACCACAGCGTGTTCTTCTCGTCAGCCACGGCCTGGGCACTCGTGCCCCAACCGAACCACCACTCCAGCAACGGCTGCCAAGGTGCGAGCATGACTTACTCCTTGTGGTAGGCGGTGACGCGCTCGACCTCTTCCTTCGAGCCGAGGATCACCGACACGCGCTGGTGCAGGCTCTGCGGCTTGATGTCGAGGATGCGCTCGTAACCGTTGGTGGACGCGCCACCGGCCTGTTCGATGATGAACGACATCGGATTGGCCTCGTACATCAGGCGCAGCTTGCCCGGCTTGCTCGGCTCGCGGGCGTCGCGCGGGTACATGAACAGGCCGCCACGGGTCAGGATACGGTGCACGTCAGCCACCATCGAGGCGATCCAGCGCATGTTGTAGTTCTTCTTCAGCGGACCGGTCTCGCCGGCCAGCAGCTCGCCCACGTAGCGCTGCACCGGGGCCTCCCAGTGACGCTGGTTGGACATGTTGATGGCGAATTCGGCGGTAGTTTCCGGAACGCGGATGTTCTCGTGGGTCAGGACGAAGCTGCCCAGTTCGCGGTCCAGGGTGAAGCCCTTGACGCCGTTGCCCAAGGTCAGGATCAGCATGGTCTGCGGGCCGTAGATGGCGTAACCGGCGGCAACCTGCTCGGTGCCTGGCTGCAGGAAGGCATTCTCGTTCAGGCTTTCGTTCTGGCTCAGGTACTGGTTAGGGCAACGCAGTACCGAGAAGATGGTGCCGACCGAAACGTTGACGTCGATGTTCGACGAGCCGTCCAGCGGGTCGAAGACCAGCAGGTAGGCGCCTTTCGGGTATTTGCCCGGGATCTGGTAGGCGTTGTCCATCTCTTCGGACGCCATGCCGGCCAGGTGGCCGCCCCACTCGTTGGCCTCGAGCAGGATGTCGTTGGAGATCACGTCGAGCTTCTTCTGCACTTCGCCCTGGACGTTTTCGGTGCCCATGCTGCCCAGCACGCCGCCCAGGGCGCCCTTGGACACGTGGTGGCTGATCTCCTTGCACGCACGCGCCACCACCTCGATCAGGAAGCGCAGATCGGCAGGGGTATTGTTGCTGCGGGTCTGCTCAATCAGATAGCGACTCAGGGTAACGCGGGACATGTATGGCTCCGAAAGGAATAGGGGGAGAAAACCCCCGCAGTTTACAGGGAGAGTGGCGGGCTAGCGAGCAAAGAGACTCGTCGGGTGGGGTTGAGTTCAGCAAGCTGCCGGCCGGTGGTCGGTTTAAGCCATCGCGGCGGCCCGACTTGCCCCGCGATGGACCTCAATCCAACGCCTTCCAGATCTCGGTGGCATACTCGCGGATGGTCCGATCCGACGAGAACCAACCCATCCGCGCGGTATTGAGCACCGCCATGCGCCACCAGTCCTGCGGGGCGTGCCACAGCTCCTCGACCCGTCGCTGGGCGTCCCAGTAGGCATCAAAGTCGGCGCATACCAGAAAGCGGTCATAGGCGATCAATCCATCCACCAATCCGGCATAGCGCGCCGGGTCGTCCGGCGAGAACACCCCGCTGCGGATCGCCTGCAGCACATCACCCAGGCGATGGGAGGCGGCAATCGCCGCGGCGGCACCGAAATCGCCGCTGCGCTTGCGTGCCTCCACCTGCTGGGCGGTCAGGCCGAAGATGAACATGTTCTCGGCGCCCACCTGCTCGCACATCTCGACATTGGCGCCATCCAGGGTGCCGATGGTCAGCGCGCCATTGAGTCCGAACTTCATGTTGCTGGTACCGGACGCCTCGTAGCCGGCGGTGGAGATCTGCTCGGACAGGTCCGCCGCCGGGATGATGCTCTCGGCCAGGCTGACGTTGTAGTTGGGCAGGAACACCACCTTGAGCAGGCCACGCACCGTGGGGTCGTTGTTGACCACCCGGGCGATGTCGTTGGCCAGCTTGATGATCAGCTTGGCCTGGTGATAACTGGCCGCCGCCTTGCCGGCAAAGAGCTTCACCCGCGGCACCCAGTCGGTGCTGGGGTCATTGCGGATCGCCTGGTACAGCGCCACCGTGTGCAGCAGGTTGAGCAACTGGCGCTTGTACTCATGGATACGCTTGACCTGGACGTCGAACAGCGCCTCCGGATTGACCGTCACCCCCAGCCGGTCCTGGATGATGCTGGCCAGGGCGCGCTTGCTGTGCAGGCGCTGGGCGGCGAACTGCTTGCGGAAGGTGGCCTTGTCGGCAAACGGCGCCAGCCCCTTTAGCTTGCCTTCCGGATCGTCCAGTACCTCGGGGCCCAGCGCCTCGATCAGCATCGCCGTGAGCTGCGGGTTGGACTGGTACAGCCAGCGACGGAAGGTAATGCCGTTGGTCTTGTTGTTGATCCGCTGCGGGTAGAGCTTGTGCAGTTCGGCGAACACCGTGCTCTTCATCAGCTTGCTGTGCAGCGCCGACACGCCGTTGACGCTGTGCGAACCGAGAAACGCCAGGTTGCCCATGCGCACCCGCCGGCCATTGTCCTCTTCGATCAGCGACACCGCGCGCAGCACGTCGAAGTCATGCAGGCCTTTGGCCCGCAGGGCATCGATATGGTAGGCGTTGATCAGGTAGATGATCTGCATGTGCCGCGGCAGCATGCGCTCCATCAGCGCCACCGGCCAGGTTTCCAGGGCCTCGGGGAGCAGGGTGTGGTTGGTGTAGGCCAAGGTTCCGACGGTCAGCGCCCAGGCCTTGTCCCAGGGGATTTCGTGCTGGTCCACCAACAGGCGCATCAGTTCGGCCACGGCGATCGACGGATGGGTGTCGTTGAGCTGGATCGCCGCGGCGTCCGGCAGGTTGAGCAGATCCTTGTGCATGTTCAGGTGGCGGCGCAGCAGATCCTGCAACGAGGCGGAGACGAAGAAGTACTCCTGGCGCAGGCGCAGCTCCTGGCCGGCCTCGGTGCTGTCGGCCGGGTACAGCACCCGCGAGATGCTCTCGGCGCGGGCCACCTCGGCTACCGCGCCCAGATGGTCGCCAGCGTTGAAGCGCTCCAGGTGCAGCTCTTCCAGGGCCCGGGCCCGCCACAGGCGCAGGGTATTGACGCTGGAACCGCGCCAGCCGACCACCGGCGTGTCGTAGGCCACCGCCCGCACCGTTTCGCCCGGTGACCAGACCTGGCGCTGCTGGCCGTTGCCCTCGTGCACGGTTTCAACGCTGCCGCCGAAACTGATCGGGTAGATCACCTCGGCGCGCTCGAACTCCCAGGGGTTGCCGAAATCCAGCCAGTTTTCGGTCTGCTCCTGCTGCCAGCCATCGACCACCGCCTGGCGGAACAAACCATGCTCGTAGCGGATGCCGTAGCCATGGGCGGCGATGCCCAGGGTCGACATGCTTTCCATGAAACACGCCGCCAACCGACCCAGGCCGCCGTTGCCCAGCGCCGCGTCGGGCTCGAGCAGGCGGATGCGCTCCAGGTCCACGTTCAGACCTTCGAGGGCCTCGCGGGCGATCTCCAGGTAGCCGAGGTTGCTCAGGCTGTCGTACAGCAGGCGGCCGATGAGGAACTCGAGGGAGAGGTAGTAGACGCGCTTCTGGCTGCGCCGGTAGGCCTGGCGGGTATGGTCCATCCAGTGATCGACCATGTGGTCGCGGGCGGCCAGGGCGATGGCCTCGAACCAGTCGTGGTCGAAGGCGTGTTCCGGATCCTTGCCGACCGCGTAGGTCAGCTTGGCCAGCACGGCGGCGCGAAAGGCCGCCACCTCTGCACTATGGTGCTTTTTGTCACGGGCTTCGGTTTCCTGGGACATGGGGCATCCTCGGGCAAATGGGCGAAAGCGCAGGGAGATTGTTCAGCCTAGACGCTCTGACACGGAGCGACAGCGACGGTTCGCGGTTTTCATCCACCGCTGGAGAAACCGGCAAAAGGTTGTTCACAAATTGAACAACTCCGGTATCATCGCGCGCCCCAAAACCGTGATTTCCCTTGCAAGAATAAAACCGTAACCATGAAACCGACCCTGATCGCCGCCGCCGAAGTCGACCGCCTGGAGACCTGGCAGCGCTATGCCAGCCACATGTGCGGTGGCTGCCACTCGACCTGCTGCACCTTGCCGGTGGAGGTGAAGATCAAGGATCTGATCCGTATCGGCGTGGTGGACGAGTTCGAGAAGGACGAGCCGCCGAAGAATATCGCCAAGCGCCTGCAGAAGGACGGCATCATCGAACGCTTCAACCAGAAGTCGGGGATCTTCACCCTGACCCGGATGAGCAACGACGACTGCCTCTATCTGGACCGCAAGAGCCGGCTGTGCACCATTTATGACAAGCGCCCGGATACCTGCCGCAATCACCCCAAGATCGGGCCGCGCCCGGGGTATTGTGCGTACAAGCCCAAGGTGGCTACCCGCTGATCCTGCTTTGCTTGTGAAATCCCGGGGCTGCAAAGCGGCCCCAATTTCTCAAGGCAAACAAAAACGCCCCCGGCCTTTCGACCGGGGGCGTTTTCATTCAGCCTGAACTAATGACTCAGTTCTTGGCTTTCTTGGCAGCGCGGGTACGCTCGCCTTCATCGAGGATCTTCTTGCGCAGACGGATCGACTTCGGCGTCACTTCGCACAGCTCGTCGTCCTGGATGAATTCCAGGGCCTGTTCCAGAGTGTGGCGAACCGGCGGAACCAGGGCGATGACTTCGTCCTTGCCCGAAGCACGCATGTTGTCGAGCTTCTTGCCTTTGGTCGGGTTCACGCCCAGGTCGTTGTCACGGCTGTTCAGGCCGATGATCTGACCGTTGTAGATCTCCTGGCCGTGTTCAACGAACAGCTTGCCGCGAGCCTGCAGGGTTTCCAGCGAGTAGGTCAGGGCCTTGCCGGTCTCGACCGAAACCAGGACACCGTTCAGGCGGCCGGACATCTGGCCCGACTTCATGGTGTCGTAACGATCGAAGATCGAGGTCAGGATGCCTGCACCGTTGGTCAGGGTCAGGAACTGGTTACGGAAACCGATCAGACCACGGGCTGGAATGTTGTATTCCAGGCGAACACGGCCCTTGCCATCCGGAACCATGTTGGTCAGGTCGCCTTTACGCAGGCCCATCTCTTCCATGACCTTGCCCTGGGATTCTTCAGGGATGTCGATGGTGACGTTCTCGAACGGCTCCTGCTTGACGCCGTCGACTTCGCGGATGATCACTTCAGGACGGCCCACGGCCATCTCGAAGCCTTCACGGCGCATGGTTTCGATCAGTACCGACAGGTGCAGCTCGCCACGGCCCGATACCTTGAACTTGTCAGGGGAATCGGTTTCCTGAACGCGCAGGGCAACGTTGTACAGCAGCTCTTTGTCCAGGCGGTCCTTGATGTTACGGCTGGTGACGAACTTGCCTTCTTTACCGCAGAACGGCGAGTCGTTGACCTGGAAGGTCATCGAAACGGTTGGCTCGTCAACGGTCAGCGGCTTCATCGCCTCGACGGTATCCGGGGCGCACAGGGTGTCGGAGATGAACAGCTCGTCGAAACCGCTGATGCAGACGATGTCGCCAGCCTGGGCTTCTTCGACGTCGACGCGGTGCAGGCCGTGGTGGCCCATCAGCTTGAGGATACGACCGTTGCGCTTCTTGCCTTCGGTGTCGATGGCAACAACCGGGGTGTTCGGCTTGACGCGACCACGGGCGATGCGGCCAACGCCGATAACACCGAGGAAGCTGTTGTAGTCCAGTGCGGAGATCTGCATCTGGAACGGGCCGTCACGGTCAACAGACGGTGCGGGTACGTTGTCGACGATCGACTGGTACAGCGCGGTCATGTCCTCACCCATTTCGGTGTGGTCCAGGCCGGCGATGCCGTTCAGGGCCGAAGCGTAGACAACTTTGAAGTCCAGCTGCTCGTCGGTGGCGCCGAGGTTGTCGAACAGGTCGAAGATCTGGTCCAGAACCCAGTCAGGACGCGCGCCCGGACGGTCGACCTTGTTGATCACGACGATCGGCTTCAGACCGGCTTCGAAGGCCTTCTTGGTCACGAAGCGGGTTTGCGGCATCGGGCCGTCCTGGGCGTCGACCAGCAGCAGCACGGAGTCGACCATCGACATTACACGCTCGACCTCGCCACCGAAGTCGGCGTGGCCGGGGGTGTCGACGATGTTGATGTGGTAGCCGTTCCAGTTGATGGCGGTGTTCTTCGCCAGAATGGTAATGCCGCGCTCTTTTTCCTGATCGTTGGAGTCCATGACGCGCTCGTCGTTGAGCTCGTTACGCTCCAGGGTGCCGGACTGGCGCAGGAGTTTGTCGACCAGGGTGGTTTTACCATGGTCAACGTGGGCGATGATGGCGATGTTACGCAGATTTTCGATCACAACTGTATCTCGATCAGAGGATTCGGTTGCCGCCAGTGTAGGCGGCCAATATGTACTGTTTAAGGCTCAGCGGGCCCGGCGGTCGGGAGGGCGATGGCGGATGCTGCCGCCATACAGCCCTGGCGTCTTATGTCGGACGATAAACACGCACATTGGCATGTCCCTCACTGAGCAGGTGGTGTGCGTGCAGACGGCTCATCACACCCTTGTCGCAATACAGCAGGTACTGGCGCGTGGGGTCCAGGTGCTTGAACTTGCTGTTGATCGCGTAGAACGGCATGGCCTGGACTTCGATACCGTCCAGCGCCAGGGGTTCGTCTTCCTGGGCATCAGGGTGACGAATGTCGATAACGATCTGACCAGGCAGCGCCTCGGCCACTTCCTCGACTTCGATGTCCTTGCCCAGTTCATCGATCACGTGGTCGATGGAAATGAACTTGGCGCGCTCCAGGGCACGCTCCAGTACTTCCATCTCGAACTGCTTCTCTTCGTGCTCCATGCGGTGACGCTTGGCATGGGTGGTCGGGTTTACCGAGATCACGCCACAGTACTCGGGCATGTGCTTGGCGAAGTCGGCGGTGCCGATTTCGGTGGCCTGGTCGATGATGTCCTGCTTATGGCTGGCCAACAGCGGGCGCAGCACCAGCTTGTCGGTGGCCGAATCGATAATCGACAGGTTCGGCAACGTCTGGCTGGAGACTTGGGAAATCGCCTCGCCGGTGACCAGGGCATCAATCTGCAGGCGGTCGGCCATGCGGGCGGCCGCGCGCAGCATCATGCGCTTGAGCGTGACACCCATGTAGCTGTTGTCGACCTTGTTGAGGATTTCGCCGACCACTTCCTCGAACGGCACGCTGATGAACAGCACGCGCTGGCTGCTGCCGTACTTCTTCCACAGGAAGTGGGCCACTTCCATCACGCCCAGTTCGTGGGCGCGGCCACCGAGGTTGAAGAAGCAGAAGTGCGTCATCAGGCCGCGACGCATCATCTGGTAGGCCGCCACGGTGGAGTCGAAGCCACCGGACATCAGCACCAGGGTCTGCTCCAGGGCGCCCAGCGGATAACCACCGATGCCGTTGTGCTGATTGTGGATCACGTACAGGCGCTGATCGCGGATCTCGATGCGCACCAGCACTTCGGGCTTCTTCAGCTCGATGCCGGCAGCGCCGCATTGCTGGCGCAGTTGGCTGCCGACATAGCGGTCGACATCCATCGAGGTGAAGTCGTGGTGGCCGCCGCGCTTGCAGCGCACGGCGAAGTACTTGCCGGCGAGCAGGTGACCGAAGTGCTGCTTGCACTTCTCGACGATGTCGTCAAAGTCGCCCAGTGGGTACTCCTGCACCTGCAGGAAGTGAGTGATGCCCGGGGTACAGCGCAGGCGCTCAATCATTTCGCGCTGGATCTTTTCGTCCTCGATGCGGGTGACCACTTCGAGATTGTCCCAGACACCATCGACCGCGAGCTCAGGATCGAGATCCTTGAGCACGTTGCGGATATTCTTGCTGAGCTGACGGATGAAGCGCTTGCGCACCGGCCGGCTCTTGATGGTGATCTCTGGGAAGACTTTGACGATAAGTTTCATTGGTTTAACAGCGCGCACAGGGCCTGCCGAAAATAGGGGGCGCGAATTATAGCGGAAATCGCTCAAGGTTTGAGCAACTTTTGTACAGAAGGTGCGATTTATGTTGGCCGCGCCACCCCTCGTCGGCCTGCTGCGTGGGAGCAGGCTTGCCCCGCGATGAGGCCCACGCCAGCACAAAAGCACCACAATGGTGCAGTTACACCAAAAAACGCATCTTATGAGTGCAAAGCTACACTCCACCCCTCCAAGAAATGCCCGCCAACGCCCCCTTTCATCCCACTCTCGCCATTTTTGGGCACTGGCATGCAATTTGCTCCCTTGTGAGGCAGGTACGCTTGGCCGACTATCCGCGCCCAGCGACACCCTTTTTCCAGGGCAGCGGCCAACTGCGCCCTAGACCATCCGGAGGACAACATGTCGAAGTCGGTTCAACTCATCAAAGATCATGACGTCAAGTGGATTGATCTGCGTTTCACGGACACCAAGGGCATTCAGCATCACGTGACCATGCCGGCGCGCGATGGCCTGGACGAAGACTTCTTCGAAGTCGGCAAGATGTTCGACGGTTCCTCCATCGCTGGCTGGAAAGGCATCGAAGCCTCCGACATGATCCTGATGCCGGTCGACGAAACCGCCGTGCTGGACCCATTCACCGAAGAGCCGACCCTGATCATCACCTGCGATATCGTCGATCCGTCGAGCATGCAGGGCTACGATCGCGACCCGCGCGGCATCGCCAAGCGCGCCGAAGAGTACCTGAAGAGCACCGGCATCGGTGACACCGTGTTCGCCGGCCCAGAGCCTGAGTTCTTCATCTTCGACGAAGTGAAGTTCCAGTCGGACATCTCCGGTTCGATGTTCAAGATCTTCTCCGAGCAAGGCTCGTGGATGACCGGCGCTGACGTCGAAGGCGGCAACAAAGGCCACCGTCCGGGCGTGAAAGGCGGCTACTTCCCGGTTCCGCCGTTCGACCACGACCACGAAATCCGTACTGCTATGTGCAATGCCCTGGAAGAAATGGGCCAGACCGTCGAAGTTCACCACCACGAAGTGGCGACCGCCGGCCAGAACGAGATCGGCGTCAAGTTCAACACCCTGGTCAAGAAAGCGGATGAAGTGCAGGCCCTGAAGTATGTCGTGCACAATGTTGCCGACGCTTATGGCCGTACCGCCACCTTCATGCCCAAGCCTCTGTACGGCGACAACGGCTCGGGCATGCACGTGCACATGTCGATCTGGAAAGACGGCAAGAACACCTTCTCCGGCGAAGGCTATGCCGGCCTGTCCGATACCGCCCTGTACTTCATCGGCGGCATCATCAAGCACGGCAAGGCCCTGAACGGCTTCACCAACCCTTCGACCAACTCCTACAAGCGTCTGGTCCCAGGTTTCGAAGCCCCGGTAATGCTGGCCTACTCGGCTCGCAACCGTTCCGCCTCGATCCGTATTCCGTACGTCGGTAGCCCGAAAGCCCGCCGTATCGAAGCACGCTTCCCGGACCCGTCGGCCAACCCATACCTGGCCTTCGCGGCCCTGCTGATGGCAGGCCTGGACGGCATCCAGAACAAGATCCACCCAGGCGATGCCGCCGACAAGAACCTGTACGACCTGCCGCCTGAAGAGGCGAAAGACATCCCGCAAGTGTGCGGCAGCCTGAAGGAAGCCCTGGAAGAGCTGGACAAGGGCCGTGCGTTCCTGACCAAGGGCGGCGTGTTCTCCGACGACTTCATCGATGCCTTCATCGAGCTGAAGAGCGAAGAAGAGATCAAGGTCCGCACCTTCGTGCACCCGCTGGAATACGAGCTGTACTACAGCTGCTGATATGATCGGCGCCCCGCGTCGATGACATCAGGACGGCCTCCCTCGGGAGGCCGTTTCTTTTTCATACCCTCATAATCGGACAACACCTATTAGCCGCCACACAGCCAAAGGCGACACTCGAGGCTTCATTCCCAAGGAGATCGCCATGCGTGCCACCACCCTCGCCCTGACCTGCTGCTTCGCCCTATCCGGCTGTGCCACCTCACCGAGCGTCACGCCAACCCTGGATCAGTTGCTTGCCACCATTGACCGGCGCCTGGACCTGGCCGAAGCGGTCGCCCTGCACAAGTGGGATCACCAACAACCGGTGCAGGCCAGCGCCCGCGAGCAGCAGGTATTGGCCAGTGCGCGGCAGGCCGCCGTCGCTCACCACCTGGATCCGGCACGCGTCGAGGCCTTTTTTGCCGACCAGATCGAAGCCAACAAGCTCCTGCAGTACCACCTGCTCGACACCTGGCATCGCGCCCGTCAAGCGCCAGCCCTGCCACGCCGCGACCTGGCCAACGACGTGCGCCCGGAACTGGATCTGCTGCAGGAACAGCTGCTGAGCGCCCTCGCCCGCTTTGACCAGACCCCGCCGGCCAATTGCGCCAACCACTTGGCCGACGCCCTGCAGCAACGCGCCCAGGACACCACGCGCCACCTCGCCCTGGTTCGCGCCAGCGCCCAGCTGTGCAAATTGCGCTGACCGCCCTATGCTCCATATTGGTGCATGATTGCGCGAGCCGCCCCATCATGTACCCCAATTTGGGTCACAAGAATCGATAAACCAAGGCTTTCTGGCTCGAATTCGCGCATTTCCGAGTCTTTATCCGGAATTTCCGCTTCTTTTCGGAGCCTTGGTTTGGTTCTTGCATTTTCACTGCATCCAGCACTCTTCCGTGCGCGCCCCAGGCCTGAGCCCTTGGGCGCCACTGTGCCAAAAGAGGTCAACGACGCCTTATGACCATCAGCGATGCACAGCACCGTCTGCTTCTGGACAACCTGACCACGGCCACGCTGTTGCTCAATTCTGAACTGCGCCTGGAGTACATGAACCCGGCGGCGGAGATGCTTCTGGCCGTCAGCGGCCAGCGCAGCCACGGGCAGTTCATTAGCGAGCTGTTCACCGAATCGACCGAGGCGCTCAATTCGTTGCGCCAGGCGGTGGAGCAGGCGCACCCGTTCACCAAGCGTGAAGCGCAGCTGACCTCGCTGACCGGACAGACCATCACCGTCGACTATGCCGTCACGCCCATCCTGCACCTGGGCCAGACCCTGCTGTTGCTGGAGGTGCACCCACGCGATCGCCTGTTGCGCATCACCAAGGAAGAGGCCCAGCTGAGCAAGCAGGAGACCACCAAGATGCTGGTGCGCGGCCTGGCCCACGAGATCAAGAACCCTCTCGGCGGCATCCGTGGCGCGGCCCAGTTGCTGGCCCGTGAACTGCCGGAAGAAAGCCTGCGCGACTACACCAACGTGATCATCGAGGAAGCCGACCGCCTGCGTAACCTGGTCGACCGCATGCTTGGCTCGAACAAGCTGCCGTCGCTGGCCATGACCAACATCCACGAAGTGCTCGAGCGCGTGTGCAGCCTGGTCGAGGCCGAGAGCCAGGGCTGCATCACCTTGGTGCGCGACTACGACCCTAGCCTGCCGGACGTACTGATCGACCGCGAGCAGATGATCCAGGCCGTGCTCAACATCGTGCGCAACGCCATGCAGGCCATCGGCGGGCAGAACGAGCTGCGCCTGGGCCGCATCACCTTGCGCAGCCGCGCCGTGCGCCAGTTCACCATCGGCCATGTGCGCCACCGCCTGGTCGCCCGGATCGAGATCGTCGACAACGGCCCCGGCATCCCCACGGAACTGCAGGACACCCTCTTCTATCCCATGGTCAGCGGCCGCCCGGACGGTACCGGGCTGGGCCTGGCCATCACCCAGAACATCATCAGCCAGCACCAGGGCCTGATCGAGTGCGAGAGCCACCCCGGCCACACCACCTTCTCGATCTACCTGCCCCTGGAACAAGGAGCCACCGCCCCATGAGCCGAAGTGAAACCGTCTGGATCGTCGATGATGATCGTTCCATCCGCTGGGTCCTGGAAAAGGCCCTGCAGCAGGAAGGCATGACCACCCAGAGCTTCGACAGCGCCGACGGCGTCATGGGCCGCCTGGCCCGCCAGCAACCGGATGTGATCATCTCGGACATCCGCATGCCCGGCGCCAGCGGCCTTGACCTGCTCGCCCAGATCCGCGAACAGCACCCAGGGCTGCCGGTGATCATCATGACCGCCCACTCCGACCTGGACAGCGCGGTGGCCTCTTACCAAGGCGGCGCCTTCGAATACCTGCCCAAGCCGTTCGATGTCGACGAGGCGGTGTCACTGGTCAAGCGCGCCAACCAGCATGCCCAGGAACAGCAGGCCCTGGAAGTGCCCCAGGCACTGACCCGCACGCCCGAGATCATCGGCGAGGCGCCAGCGATGCAGGAGGTGTTCCGCGCCATCGGTCGCCTCAGCCACTCCAACATCACCGTGCTGATCAACGGTGAGTCCGGCACAGGTAAAGAGCTGGTAGCCCACGCCCTGCACCGTCACAGCCCGCGTGCGGCGTCGCCGTTCATCGCCCTGAACATGGCGGCGATCCCCAAGGACCTGATGGAGTCCGAGCTGTTCGGCCATGAGAAAGGCGCTTTCACCGGCGCCGCCAACCTGCGTCGTGGCCGTTTCGAGCAGGCCGACGGCGGCACGCTGTTCCTCGACGAGATCGGTGACATGCCCGCCGACACCCAGACCCGCCTGCTGCGGGTGCTGGCCGATGGCGAGTTCTACCGGGTCGGCGGCCATGTGCCGGTAAAGGTGGATGTGCGCATCATTGCCGCCACCCACCAGAACCTCGAGTCGCTGGTGCAGGCCGGCAAGTTCCGTGAAGACCTGTTCCACCGCCTCAACGTGATCCGCATCCATATACCGCGCCTGGCGGACCGGCGCGAGGACATCCCGGCCCTGGCCCGCCATTTCCTAGGTCGCGCCGCCCAGGAGCTGGCGGTGGAACCCAAGCTGCTCAAGCCGGAGACCGAGGAATTCATCCGCAACCTGCCCTGGCCGGGCAACGTGCGCCAGCTGGAGAACACCTGTCGTTGGATCACGGTGATGGCCTCCAGCCGCGAAGTGCTGGTCGGCGACCTGCCGCCGGAGCTGCTCAACCTGCCCCAGGACGCAGCGCCCGTGACCAACTGGGAACAGGCCTTGCGCCAGTGGGCCGACCAGGCCCTGGCCCGTGGCCAGTCAAGTTTGCTCGACAGCGCCGTGCCGAGCTTCGAGCGCATCATGATCGAGACCGCGCTCAAGCATACAGCCGGACGTCGTCGTGACGCGGCGGTGCTGCTGGGCTGGGGACGCAACACCCTGACGCGCAAGATCAAGGAGTTGGGGATGAAGGTGGATGGCTCCGATGAGGACGAGGGCGAAGACCACTGAGCATCGACCTGCTGCAAACCTGGGAGGGCCAAACATGGCCCTCTCGTAGACAACACATGATTCAGACCAATTGGCGGCTCAACGGCCAATGAACGCAACAGACATGAAGCAGGATTAGATCGACTTACTTCATGTCCCTTAATTCACCAGCGACCTTAAGAACGTCATTGTGTGCCTGCTGTATCACTACCTCGGACAGATCCGAGGCCGTGCCGGCGTTGATTGACTCCCTCACTTGCCCGAACAACGCAGGAATTTTCTGTTCCTGTTTCACGCTACTCAGCGTCAGATAGTGCAAGGGATCCTGCGCTTGCCTTGCCTCACGATACTGGGCAGCTTTCTTGGCTCCCCAAAGCGCAAAACCCGCCCATGCCGCCACACTGCCCACAACAGGGTTTACCGCCACACCCACCAACTGAAGCGCATTGGTGGCAAACGCAAGCCCTCCCAAGGCGACCTCACCACTATCGACGGTGAGCCGCGTCAGGCTAGGGGCCACCTCGTTCAGTACACGATGATCGGTCGAATGCGCCTTTTTCGCCTGCACCTCCACCCTGCTCAGGAGGCTTTTGTGCAGATCCCTTGCCCCATCCTGAAAGACGAGGCCCGAGAAGACGGCATCTCTCACCAATCCCCACCAGCGCCCACCAGGATCACTCCGATTGACTGGATCACCAGCACAATAGCCATATGCGTTGAGCCCCCCTCTGCCGAATGGGCTGTGGCGATCCGGTGACAGGAAGCGCAATGCGGTTGGCGAATAGCAACGGTAGCCGTTGCCCAGCTGATAGGTGCCCATCGGTCTTTCGCAGAGCTGCCCGCAGAAGCCGAGAGTCGGACCTTCTGCAAATGCAGTGGCACCGTATGGCGTATACGCCCTGGAGTATGAACTCCCTCCGAAAGATGATCGCTGGTGATCGAGCATCGGCAAGTGCAGGCCCATGAACAATCCCTCCCACAGGACCATGACTCATGAGCAGAACGTTAACCAAGGCTGGCAGTGGCCGAAACTGGCAAAACTATCAGGTCCCAGCTGCACCGTTGCTGTGCCACATGCACCAGCACAAGGCAGATTAGCCTTCAAAACCCTCGAAAAATGGCCGGAACACCGCATTCCAGGGCCTGCAAGACCTGGCACGCTCCCTGCTAAGTATCCAGTACCTCCAGTTTTGGGGACCTCGGTACAGGCAGGCCGGGAAATCCCCTCTTTTATTAGTGCAGCCTCACCTGCACCCGCCAGCGCCCCGCCTCCTCCCTCGCGTTCCAGTCGCCGCGCAGGGGGCGGGCGGCCACCAAGGTCAGTACCAGCCCTTCCTCGCTCTTCTGCAGGCGCCAGCCCACCGGCTTGTCCTGCAGCGTCAGCTGACCACGCTGTGCCTTGCCCTGGGCCTCGAACACGATGGCAACGGTGCCTTGGACATTCTCGCCATGCAGTCTGGGTTCTTCGTTGAACCACAGGTCCAGGCCATCCTGCACCACCTGCACCTGCTCGAGCACCCGTTCCTCCGGGGTGGTCAGGCGTCCGATCATCATGCCCACCATCAGCCCGACAATCGCCAGCGACAGGATCACCCGCGGGAAGGCCTTCGAACGCGGGTCGGGTTCGGGGGTAGAATGCTCGTTATCCTCATGCTTGGAGCCGTGCATGTTTCACGTCATCCTTTTTCAACCAGAAATTCCGCCGAATACCGGCAACATCATCCGCCTGTGCGCCAATAGCGGCTGCGACCTGCACCTGATCGAGCCGATCGGCTTCGAACTGGATGACAAGCGCCTGCGCCGGGCCGGGCTGGACTACCACGAGTATGCCACGCTCAAGCGTCACCAAAGCCTGGCCGAATGCCTGGAAAGCCTGAATCAGCCGCGGCTGTTCGCCTTTACCACCAAGGGTTCGCACCCGTTCCATGAGGTCGAGTACCAACCTGGCGATGCGTTCCTGTTCGGGCCTGAAAGCCGTGGCCTGCCGGCCGAGGTACTGGACAGCCTGGCCCCCGAGCAGCGCCTGCGCCTGCCGATGCGGCCGGGGTGCCGGAGCCTGAACCTGTCCAATACCGTGGCGGTGACGGTGTACGAGGCGTGGCGGCAGCAGGGGTTTGCCTGAAAGGTCTTTCGCGGGGCACACCGACGAACAAAAAAGGGCGACCGAAGTCGCCCTTTCTTGTTTCAGCGATTACTGCACGGTCGGCACTTCGCCGGCTTCCTGCATGCGCTGCATCTCTTGCGCGTACAGGGCGTCGAAGTTGACCGGCGACAGCATCAGCGCCGGGAACGAGCCACGGGTCACCAGGCTGTCCAGGGTCTCACGGGCGTACGGGAACAGGATGTTCGGGCAGAACGCGCCAAGGGTGTGGCTCATCGAAGCGGCGTCGAGGTTGGCAATCAGGAAGATGCCGGCCTGCTGCACTTCGGCGATGAAGGCCACTTCGTCGCCGTTCTTGACGGTCACCGACAGGGTCAGCACGACTTCGTGGAAGTCGCCTTCCAGGGCCTTCTGGCGGGTGTTCAGGTCCAGCGAGACGCTCGGCTCCCACTGCTGGCGGAAGATCTGCGGGCTTTTCGGCGCCTCGAACGACAGATCGCGCACGTAGATGCGCTGCAGGGAGAATTGTGGGGCGTTGGCGTCAGTGGCGCCGTTGGTCTGTTGCTCGGTCATGGCAGATCCTTTTCCTAATGTTCTTGAATGCAGTGCGAATCAGGCCGCCAGCAGCGCGTCGAGCTTGCCCGCGCGCTCCAGGGCATAGAGGTCATCGCATCCACCGACGTGCGTGCTGCCGATCCAGATCTGCGGCACCGAGGTACGGCCGGCCTTCTGGCTCATTTCGGCGCGAACCTGGGGTTTGCCGTCGACCTTGATCTCCTCGAACGCCACGCCCTTGCTCTCGAGCAGGTACTTGGCGCGCATGCAGTAGGGGCAGTAGTCGCTGGAATAGACGATGACGGGCTTCATATCACTTCACCAGGGGCAGGTTATCGGCTTTCCAGCTGGAAACGCCACCGCTGAGCTTGGCGGCGGTGTAACCAGCCTTGAGCAGTTCGCGGCACAGGGTGCCGGACTGCTGGCCCATCGCGTCGACGACGATCAGGGTCTTTTCTTTGTGTTTTTCCAGCTCGCTCATGCGGCCGGCCACTTTGTCCTGGGGAATGTTCAGCGCACCGACGATATGCCCGGCCGAGTATTCCTTGGCGGTACGGATATCGATCACCACGGCCTTGTCGGCGTTGACCAGCGCGGTCAGCTGGCCGTTGCTCAGGCTCTGGCCGCCACGGCGGACTTCGTTGATCAGCAGCAGGACCAGCAGGACGACGAAAATGGCCACCAGGATGTAGTGATCTGTCGCGAATTGAATCAGGTGAGCAACCATCAGGGGTGTTCCAGGCGATTGAAAATGGCGGCCAGTATACACAGCGCCCCATGACCACCAAAGCCCACTGGGCTGGCGGCAAACGCGTCTTCATGTTGCATGCCTGACCGCGCCTGTCGGGCAAGGGGAGGAATATTCGCCGTCGCTGGCGGATTTGCCCTAAAATGCGTGTCTTTATCATCTTTGAACAACCGTGAGTTTGATTGATGACGAGTACGCCTAAACCCCTGGTCCTGATCATCCTGGATGGCTTCGGTCACAGCGAAAGCCCCGAATACAACGCCATCTTCGCTGCCAACACGCCGGTCTACGACCGCCTGCGCGCCACTCAGCCGCATGGCCTGATCTCCGGTTCCGGCATGGACGTGGGACTGCCCGACGGGCAGATGGGCAACTCCGAAGTCGGACACATGAACCTTGGCGCCGGCCGTGTGGTGTACCAGGACTTCACTCGGGTGACCAAGGCCATCCGTGACGGCGAGTTCTTCGAGAATCCCGTGCTCGGCGGCGCGGTGGACAAGGCCGTCGGTGCTGGCAAGGCCGTGCATATCCTCGGCCTGCTCTCCGACGGCGGCGTGCACAGCCACCAAGACCACTTGGTCGCCATGGCCGAGCTGGCCGCGCAGCGTGGCGCCGAGAAGATCTACCTGCACGCCTTCCTCGATGGCCGCGACACCCCACCGCGCAGCGCCCAGTCGTCCATCGAACTGCTCGACGCCACCTTCGCCAAGCTGGGCAAGGGCCGCATCGCCAGCCTGATCGGCCGCTACTACGCCATGGACCGCGACAACCGCTGGGACCGCGTGAGCGCCGCCTACAACCTGATCGTCGACAGCGTCGCCGACTACACCGCCGACACCGCCCTGGCCGGCCTCGAAGCCGCCTATGCCCGCGACGAGAGCGACGAGTTCGTCAAGGCCACCCGTGTCGGCGAAGCCGTGAAGGTCGAGGACGGCGACGCGGTGATCTTCATGAACTTCCGCGCCGACCGTGCCCGCGAGCTGTCGCGTGTGTTCGTCGAGGCCGATTTCAACGAATTCCCTCGCGCCCGCCTGCCGAAACTGGCGGCCTACATCGGCCTGACCCAGTACTCGGCGAAGATTCCGGCCCCAGCGGCGTTTGCCCCGGCCAGCCTGAACAACGTACTCGGCGAATACCTTGCCAAGAACGGCAAGACCCAACTGCGCATTGCCGAGACCGAGAAGTACGCCCATGTCACCTTCTTCTTCTCGGGCGGGCGCGAAGAGCCGTTCGAAGGCGAAGAACGCATCCTGATCCCATCGCCAAAGGTCGCCACCTATGACCTGCAGCCAGAAATGAGCGCCCCCGAGGTCACCGACCGTATTGTCGAGGCCATTGAGCAGCAGCGTTACGACGTGATCGTGGTCAACTACGCCAACGGCGACATGGTCGGCCACACGGGCGTATTCGACGCGGCGGTCAAGGCCGTGGAAGCGCTGGACGGTTGCGTCGGTCGCATCGTCGAGGCGCTGGACAAGGTCGGCGGCGAAGCGCTGATCACCGCCGACCACGGCAACGTCGAGCAGATGGAAGACGAATGCACCGGCCAGGCGCACACCGCCCACACCACCGAGCCGGTGCCGTTCATCTATGTCGGCAAGCGTCAGGTCAAGGTCCGCGAAGGCGGCGTGCTGGCCGATGTGGCGCCGACCATGCTCAAGCTGCTGGGGCTGGAAAAGCCGGCGGAAATGACCGGAACCTCGATCCTGATCGATGCTTGAGGGTTGTACTGGGGCCGCTTTGTGGCCCCGAAATACCCTAATTCCAGACCAACGCCCCGCCGCCCAAGCCGCGGGGCGTTTTTTTTGCAGGCCCGCAAGGGCATACTAGGCCAGTCTCCATCCCCGGTACGCCAAACCCCATGCTCCGCGCCCTCTTTTTACTCGCCCTGTCATGCCTGCTCACCCCGGCCTTCGCCGACGAGCGCGCGCAGACCCAGCAGCAGCTGGACGCCACCCGCCAGGACATCGCCGAGCTGAAGAAGATGCTGGGCAAGCTCCAGGAGGAGAAAGCCGGCGTGCAGAAAGACCTCAAGTCCACCGAGACCGACATCGGCAACCTCGAGAAACAGGTTGAGGCACTGCAGCAAGAACTAAAAAAGACAGAGGGCGAACTGGAGCGCCTTGATCACGAGAAAAAAAAACTCCAGAGCGCCCGCGTTGAACAGCAACGCCTGATTGCCATCCAGGCCCGTTCCGCTTATCAGAACAATGGCCGCGAGGAATACCTCAAGTTGCTGCTGAACCAGCAGAACCCCGAGAAGTTCGCCCGCACCCTCACCTATTACGATTACCTCAGCAAGGCACGCATGGAGCAGTTGCGCGCCTTCAACGAGACCCTGCGCCAGTTGGCCAATGTCGAGCAAGACATCGCCCGCCAGCAGGAACAGCTGTTGACCCAACGCGCCGACCTCGACGGCCGCCGTCAAGCGCTGGTGGCCGAACGCGACAAGCGCCAGCAGGTGCTGGCCAAGCTCAACAGCGACATGAAAGAACGCGACCAGAAGCTGCAGCGCCGCGAGCAGGACCAGGCCGACCTGGGCAAGGTGCTCAAGACCATCGAGGAAACCCTCGCCCGCCAGGCCCGCGAGGCCGAGGAAGCCCGCCAGCGCGCCCTGCTGGCCAAGCAGGAAGAAGAAAAACGCCGCAAGCAGCAGGCCTTGGCCGCGGCGGCCAGCGCCCAGGAACCCGAGGAAGCGCCGAAGAAGGCCCGTACCACCCTCGGCCCAGTGGTTTCCAGCGATGGCGCCAGCTACGGCGGTGCTTTTTCTGCGGCCCGGGGAAAACTTCCATGGCCAGTCAATGGTCGATTGCTGGCACGCTTCGGCGATACCCGCGGCGGCGATGCCCGGGCCAAGTGGGACGGGGTGATGATCGGCGCCAGCGCCGGCACCCAGGTGCGCGCCGTGCACGGCGGGCGCGTGGTGTTCGCCGACTGGTTGCGCGGCGCTGGACTTCTGGTCATTCTCGACCATGGCAATGGCTACCTGAGCCTGTACGGCCACAACCAGAGCCTGCTCAAGAGCGCTGGCGACATCGTCAAGGCCGGCGATGCCATCTCCACCGTAGGCGACAGCGGTGGCCAGGACAACGCGGGCTTGTACTTCGCGATTCGCCAGCAGGGCCGGCCAACCGACCCAGCGCAATGGTGCCGAGGCTAGTTAATGCTACTTTTACGGCGCCGCCCACGAAACGGTGGCACCGATGCTCCCAACGGGAGCACCAACAGGATCAGGAGTTCGTTTGACATGCTGCACTCGCCTCGCCTCACCCAGCTGGCCTTGACCATCGCTCTGGTCGTCGGCGCGCCCCTGGCCGTTGCCGCCGAGCCGGCCAAGCCGACGACGGCCAAGCCCGCCGCCGTGCCGGCCACCGAGGTGACCGCCAAGGCGCCGCTGCCGCTGGACGAGCTGCGCACCTTCGCCGAGGTCATGGACCGTATCAAGGCAGCCTATGTCGAGCCAGTGGATGACAAGACCCTGCTGGAAAACGCCATCAAGGGTATGCTCAGCAACCTCGACCCGCACTCGGCCTACCTTGGTCCCGAGGACTTCCAGGAGCTGCAGGAAAGCACCAGCGGCGAGTTCGGCGGCCTGGGCATCGAAGTGGGCATGGAAGACGGCTTCGTCAAGGTGGTCTCGCCCATTGACGACACCCCGGCATCCCGCGCCGGCATCGAGGCCGGCGACCTGATCGTCAAGATCAACGGCGCGCCAACCCGTGGCCAGACCATGACCGAGGCCGTGGACAAGATGCGCGGCAAGATCGGCGAGAAAATTACCCTGACCCTGGTGCGCGACGGCGGCACGCCGTTCGACGTGACACTGGCCCGCGCGGTGATCCAGGTCAAGAGCGTCAAGAGCCAGCTGCTGGAAAACGACTACGGCTACATCCGCATCACCCAGTTCCAGGTCAAGACCGGCGACGAGGTAGGCAAGGCCCTGGCCAAGCTGCGCAAGGACAACGGCAAGAAGCTGCGCGGCGTGGTCCTCGACCTGCGCAACAACCCCGGCGGCGTGCTGCAGTCGGCGGTGGAAGTGGCCGACCACTTCCTGACCAAGGGCCTGATCGTCTACACCAAGGGCCGTATCGCCAATTCCGAGCTGCGCTACTCTGCCGATCCGGCCGACGCCAGCGAAGGCGTGCCGCTGGTGGTGCTGATCAACGGCGGTAGCGCCTCGGCTTCGGAAATCGTCGCTGGCGCCCTGCAGGACCAGAAACGCGCCGTGCTGATGGGCACCGACAGCTTCGGCAAGGGCTCCGTACAGACCGTGCTACCACTGGCCAACGACCGTGCGCTTAAGCTCACCACCGCGCTTTACTTCACCCCCAACGGCCGCTCGATCCAGGCCCAGGGCATCGTCCCGGACATCGAGGTGCGTCCTGCCAAGCTTACCGCCGAGGCCGACAACGACAACTTCAAGGAAGCCGATCTGCAGGGTCACTTGGGCAACGGAAACGGCGGCGCCGACCGTCCGAGCGGCAGCAGCAAGCGCAAGGACCGCCCACAGGACAACGACTTCCAGCTCAGCCAGGCCCTCAGCCTGCTGAAGGGCCTGAACATCACCAAGGGCGACTGACCGTTGCCAATGCGTTACCTGCTGTTCACGCTTATCTGCCTGATGCTCGGTACCGCCCAGGCGGCGCCGGGCAAGGCCTACCTGAGCATCATCATCGACGACCTGGGCCAGAACAGCGAGCGTGACAGCCGCACCCTCGCCCTGCCTGGGCCGGTGACCATGGCGATAATGCCCGACACCCCGCACGCCACCGACTTCGCCCGCCAGGCCCACAAGGCCGGACGCACGGTGATCCTGCACATGCCCATGGACCCGGCCACCGGCCCCTACGCCTGGCACCCTGGCACGCCGATCGAGGAGCTGGCCCGGCGCCTGAACGCCGCCTTGGCAAAGGTGCCCTTCGCCGCGGGTATCAACAACCACATGGGCAGCCGCATGACTGCCCAGCGCAAGCCGATGCACTGGCTTATGGAAGAACTACAGCGCCGCCACCTGTTCTTCGTCGACAGCCGCACCAGCGCTGCCACCGTGGCAGCCGCCGAAGCGCAGACCGTCGGCCTGGCTCATGTTTCGAGGGATGTGTTCCTCGATGACGTGCGCACCACAGAGGCGATCAGCGGACAGTTGCAGTTGGGCATTGCCCAGGCGCGCAAGCAAGGCTCGGCGGTGCTGATCGGCCACCCCTACCCACAAACCCTGGCGGTCCTGGAGGAGCAACTGCCCCGGCTGAAAAGCCAAGGCATCGAGCTGATCAGCCTGCACCAGATGATCGCCGAACGGGGCAACCAGGCCACGCCCGCGCACGGCAAGCAAGGCCGCTACCTGAACCGCTGAGCGCCTCAGTCGAAGGGAATAACGCCCTCCACCTCACCCAGTCGCACTTCCCCCCGGTAGATCGCCAGCAGGTCCTTGCCGCTGGCCGCCGCATGCAGTTGCGCCTTGCGCCCCAGCTTGCGCTGCGACCACAGCTTGAGATGGCCCTTGCTGAATTGCCGTGTGCCGGTGGTCGTTGCAGGGTAGTGGAAATGCGCCTCCCACAGGCCCTCGCCCTGTTGCTCACCCGCCCGCTGACGGCGGCGAATCTCATAAACGTCCAGGTAGTCCTTGGCCGACAGCATTCGCCGTGGGCCGGCCCGGTGAACCGTCACTTCGTTGTGCTCGAACAGAAAGCGCAAACTCTTCGCCGTGGGGTGGGAGGTGACCAGGTACATGCCCGTCAGCAGGTCACGCTGGGTCGCCTGCAGACGCGTCACCGCCTGGCTCAGGTTGTCGAACAGCTCGTCTTCAGGGGTCAGCCTAGGCAACTTGGCCTGCACCTCCTTGAGTTTGCCGATATGCCCCTCCATCACCGCGGAAAGCCCGAGCGCTTCATCGGACTTGACGTACAGCCGGGCAAGGTTGATTACCGAGTCCACCTGGCCGACCAAGGCATGGGCACGCTGACGCGCGATGCGCGGGTCCTTGGGCGAAACGGGCGGAAGGTCGTCAGCCCCGCTCCCCGAGGCTTGCTCGACCCATTCCCCACCCTGGTTGTGGAAAGTCTTGATCACGCTTTGGGTGCGGAAGTCCCGCTGCTGGATCACCGCGATACCGTCGATCTCCACCTCTTCACCCAGGACGCTGCGCCCGCGGCTGGTCCTGACTACTTTGCGCCTGCCGCCGCGTGGCGCGTAGGTGGAAGCCTGTCTCACCGGCGGCAGCTCGAGTTCCTTTTCCCGGACGGCCTCGGCCAGGTCTTTTTCCGCCAAGTTCTTGAGGCCTTCGAGGGTCTGCTTGTACTGCTGTAAACGATCCTGCCGGATCGCCTGGCCACCGAGGCTACTCAGGTAGTCCGCCATCCCCCTGGCCTCTTCGTAGGCCTCCAGGATGCCCGTCAGAACGTCGATCCGCTCATTGACCGAAAGCTCGCTCCCGGCCAGGTCACCATGGGCATTGCCCGCACTCTTCAGGGCTTCGCTGGCCAGGTAGTCGAGGTACTGCTCCAAGGTACGCTCCTCGACATCCACCAAGCGGTCGAGGCTGACCTCGGCCAGGTCGAGCAACAGGCGGAAATCCAGGTCGATGGCCGACAGGCGTCGGCGCTCGATAGTCTGCTTGAGCTCGGTGTCCTTGTTGATCCTCGCCTCGTTCTTGTCATTCTTGAACACGATCGAGGTGTCGTTCAGGGTATCCACGAGCACCTTGTCCAGCACTCGGGAGATGTCGACCAGATCGGTCTCCCATTTGATGACATTCTCCAGCGAGGCCAGGAACGTCTTGTAGTGCTGTATCTCCAGCGCTCCCTCGGGGCGCACGGCGACATCCTTGGAGATATCATCCAGCCCCTCTTCGTTGATCATCGAGGCCATCTCGTTGTAGTACACCGAAAGATTCTCGACGAGGGCCTGGCGCACGCCACTGCGCTGCTCCGCGAGCGAAGCTTGCAGCGCCGTGTCGTCGATCCGCATGTCGTGCAGGCGAGCAAGGAGCCGGTCATGCTCGATACCGTTCTCCACCACCGCCTTGAGTTCGTAGATGACTTTCTCGTTGATCTTCTTGCGCAAGCGCCGAGTCAGGTCGAGGACGTTCTGGTTCAGCTCGTCCAGTGCGGGCAAGGCTTCCAATGCGGCAATCTGACGGTCCTTCTGGTTCAGTAGGTCGCGGTGGTCCTCCAGTAGCTTGCCCAGTCGGTTGTTGGTTTGCGCGAATACCGTCTCGCTATGACGCAGACTGTCGAACAACCTCTGGTTTTCCTCCTTCATCGCCTTCAGACGACTGCGCGGCATGCCGCCGCGCAGGCGCAGCGCCGGGTCGATCCGCCACTGGCCGTCGACGAACACCGCCCAAGGCCCCGCTTGCCCGGCAAGGTCGACGATGCGCACCCCCTCGCCAGAGACACGAGCGCGGTACACATCGCCACCCAAGGGCAAATAGTGATGTCCCTCGAGCGCATACAGCCCTTGATGGTCACCGCTTCCAATCGCCTCCAGACCGTCAAGCGATTGCCCGACACGCAGGGCTTGCAGCGCCTTGCGCCGCTCGGCCGTGAGCACGTTGAGCCCTTGGGCGCCGCGCCACGAGAAGTCCAGCCGTGTGGCCGCGTCACCCAGGGCCCCCGCTAACCCGACCTTGCCCTGCGAAGGCTTGAGTGCCTGTGCGCGGCGAGCTGGCTGCAGCAACGGCAGGCGCTCGATGGCCGAGGCAGGCACGATCGATTGCGTGACGGCCGACGCCCCTGGCAGGCGCAGGTGCATCAACGCCATTGACGCGTTGAGCAGCAGGTCCACCACGGCCGCGGAGCGCTCGAACGCGTTGTCGCCACGCAGCGCCGCCAGGTCGTTCTGCATCCCTGTGATGCCCTGCGCCAGCCAGGCAACAGTGGCCACAGGCCCGCGCAGCAACAGGCTGACCACATCGAACAGCAACCAGGCGCCCTGGGTGAGGATCGCCCAGCGGCTTTCCCGATTGGAAACCGATTGCCGGTCGGCCAGTTCCACCAGCAGATCGCGGTTGGCCTGGTACAGCTTGGCGTCGACGTCGCGCTGCCAGAACTGCGCCTCGAAGGTCGCAGGCTTGACCCGCGAAGGCAGCACCGAGGTGTCGACGATCGGCCGCAGCAGGTGCGGCTCGAGGAAACCGCCGTGGCCATAGACAAGACGCGCCTCGGGGGTGAGCCAGTCGAGGACGCTGTCCTGCAGCGCACCGGACTGGCTGATCGCCGCCATCATCGCCCTAAGGCTGGCGTACTCGATGAGCGCGGCATTACCGTACAGCGGCCGGTACAGCAGCACACATTCAGGTTGGGTGGAAAATAGCACGTACATGCCCGCCGCCTTGTCGCTGGAGGTCGCGTCGGGCTCGCGCTTGAACGCCAAGGGCATCAGCATCTGCGCAGGCGACTGCGGATCGACGACACCGCGGCAGTAGTCGACCACGCAGCCCAGGGCCGCTTCGCTGAGGGTCTTGGCCAGGCGTGCCGAAAGGGCGCTGAACAACAGCGAGCAGCGCCACTCGCGCCCGAACCGCACGACCCGCTGCGCGCGCTGGGCAGGGTCGTACAGGCACTGCGCCACGTAGTTCGGATAGTGCCCGCCGATATCGACCCGCTGGACCAGTGACTGCACGTAGCCCGGGTTCATCCAGTCCATGATCAACTGGCCCTTGCGGTGTTCGACGGCGCTCAGCAGCGCGCCTTGCAGCGAACTCAGGTTGCCGATGGCGAATTCGGTCAGGCTCATGCGCCGGTGCGCCACGCTGCCGCCACCCACGCCTGCGCCCGCACCGCCGGGTGTGCCTCGGGCGATGGTCAGGGTCAACTCCAGGTCGTCCGGGAAGTAGTTGGCGTCGTCGGGATGGTCGGCCAGCAACTGCGTACGCAACTGCTGGCGCGCGTAGGCCTGTAGGTCGAGCACGCCATCCAGGGCGCCGACACCATCGGACAGCGCCTGCGCCAGGGCCAGGTCGAACAGCGCGCACTGGCAAGCGAAGCTGTCGGCCGGCACCGCGTGCAGAAACTGCGGCGGCAATAGCGCGCGGGCTTGCGGGTCGTTCACGCGGTAGCCCTCGATGAAGGGGCGCGACGGGTCGCACAGCGCGGCGAAGCAGCGCTCCAGGGCGTCGACATCGGCCAGTTGCGAGTAGCGGACACGGCGCACGCGCTCGAGCGACGCCTCGAGCATCAACGTGCTCAGCTGGGCGAACGCATCGCCCTCCAGTTCGTAGCGGTTCCACACGAACGTCTCGAACGCCTGCTCCTGAGCGAATGCATCGCGCAGGAACAGGACCAGGGTTTCGAGCGAGTCGAACGCGCGGATGGCACTGGAAGGCATGCACCAGAGGAACACCTTGCGCGCATCGCTCTCGCCCATGAGCAGCAGGTTCGGCAGCAGCGTGTGGTAACGCTCGGCGCCTTGGCTCAATTGCACCTGGAGCACACTCACGCTAGGCGATTGGTTGCCGCCTTGAAGCAGGCCATGGACGTAGCCCTGTTGCTCGGCATCCAAGCCTTGCAGGGGCAGGTTGGCCAACCAGGCCGACTTCATCGCCTGTTGCAGCCAGCGGTCGCGGCTGACCCCGGCACTGCCCGTGCCTTGCCAGTACTCGACCTGCGCCTGGCAGAAGTGCTCGGGCAGCAGTACCAGCAGGTCATTGAGCGCGTCGGTCAGCGCTTCGAGCCTGACCACGTCGGCATCGGAACCTTCGAAGGGGGCCGGGTTGGCGTAGAACCGGCGCGGGACCTCAAGGCTTAGGCGGTAGTCCAGACCAGCCACCCGGGAAAAATCGAGGACGCGTCGATCCAGCAGCGCTTGCAGGATGTAGTCGACGAACGGCTGGTTGCGCCAGGTGGTATCCGCTTGGGGGATCATCAGGTACAGCACCTCTGCAGATGTCAGCTCCGGGCGGTACTCGGCAATCGTCGGGTGATGCTCAATCAGCACCTGCATCAACTGCCGCCCCGCGACCTGGCGCAGGGTCGGGCGGCTGGCGAACTGAATCGCCACGGCGTGCTTGTCATCGGTCAAAGGGGTCATGGGCGGGCGGCTCCAGGCTGAGGGTGGCCAAGGAGCGTATACAGCCAAGAACGCGGGGCAGGCCTACATATTGCTCAGCGCGGTGACGTCATCAATAAGCACCACAACGCAGGGTCCGGTTACGGCAGCGTGACGGCGCCCCCCACGAAGAGAACCGCCCCATGCCCATGCTCCCCAGCAACGCCCTGGCCAGCGTACTGGCCCTGACCACCCTTAACGCCATCGCCGCCCAGGCGGTGCCCACGCCGCTGACCAATGCCAACGGCGAAAACGCCCACTGGACCGGCATCGGTCGCCTGAGCGTGCCGCCCTACACCCAATGCATCGCCACCCTGATCGACAGCCGTGAGCAGACATCTGCCACCAACGGCCCCGCCTACGTGCTGACCAGCGGCCACTGCCTGAGCACCCGTAACGGCCAGATCGTCCATGACGCACCGGCGCAAGGTACGATCACATTCAACTACTTCATCGACACCCCCGATACACGCGCCGCCTTCCCCCTCAAGCGCACAGTGTGGAGCAGCGTGCAAGGCAGTGACCTGGCCCTGGTGGAACTGCAAGCCAGCCTGGCCGATGTCATGGCCGCCGGGGTCGAGCCGTTGACGCTCGGCAAACGCGCCCCAGCGGGCAGCGAAGTGGTGATGGTGGGTGAGCCCAGCCGACCAGACAGCGGCTTGCGCGCGGCGTATTGCAAAGAGACTGACGTGGACAGCGTGACCGACTTCCCCTGGGTCTGGCGCAAGCTCAAGACCAACGACTGCCCCACCCGTAGCGAAGGCGCCTCAGGCAGCCCGGTGATCGAACGCGCCAACGGCCGCGTGGTCAGCGTGCTCAACAGTGCGGCGGTCGGCCAGGCCTGCGCCCCCGGTGGCGCCTGTACGCCCATGAACAACTTCGCGATTCCGGTGCAACGGGTGATGGGATGCTTTCGCAACGCACACGTAGACCTCAGCGTAGAGGGCTGCGACCTGCTGCCCGGCTTCCAACTCGTCCAGAAGCCGCCCATCCGTCTGCTGAAGCGGGTAGCCAGCGACGCGCAGGGCCAGCCCCTCCCCGCGACATGGAACATGAGCTTCAGCCTCGATACCCCTTACTACCGCTACAAAACCGTGCGCGATGCGCTGGCCTGCGAGGATCCTGTCGGCTACAGCGCAACCCTAGCGTCCAGTGAAAACCACATCGACGACCCGATCGGCAGCCAACCCGGCAGGTATCACCTGTGCCTGATCGGCGTGCAGTCGGCCGACCAACTGCCTTCGCCAGCGTTAATGGCCAATGCCTTGAGCGTGCCGCTGGAACTGCTCGCCGAGGGCTCGCCGCAGGTGCGCTACAGCATCGATCGTCACCAAGCAGGCCATGTACGGATCAACTGGCAGACTGACCAGCCCTACTTGCGGCGTTACGTGCTCAAGCTGGGTAAGCCGGACGCAGTCGACTGCACCAATCCCTTTGGTTACCGACGCGCATTGATGTCGTCTCAGGTCATCACGGCGGCGCAGCTTCCGGTCACCCTCTGCAGCCGGGCGATCGATCTCGACGGGCAGGTCTCGGCCACCCGCAGCGAGTTGCTGAGCCCGGAAAGTTGATGATCGAAGGCCCTGTCGTGAAGACCGGGCCTGTTCCTGCGGGCGTCAGGTCAGCGGGATGATGCCCTGCACATCGGCCTGCTCCAGACGCCCGCGGTGCACCCGCTGACCGCTGGCGGCCTCGTACTGCCGGCCCAACAAGCGTTGGCTCCAGAGCTTGAGGTGGGCGTGGGTGAAGTCCGCCAGGTTTGCCGCTTGCGACGGCAAGTGGAAATGCGCGGCCCAAAGCGGGCGACCCTTGCTGCCAGCCGGCGCGTTCAGACGCACGATCTTGAACTCATCGAACGGGCTGGTGTTGACCGAGCTCTCGCGCCGCACGTACTCGACCTTGATCAGTTGCTGCTCATGCAGGAAGCGCAACCCCTTGGCCGTGGGGTATGGGGTCTTGCCGTAGAGCAGGGTCAACTGTTCGACCCGGTAAGTCTTCAAGGCCTCCAAAGCCTTTCTCAGCGGGGCGGTAGCCGTCGCCTGCGCCCCCTGCTCGGCGAAGCCTGCCAAGGCTTGCTCCAACACCTTCACCTGCTCACTGAGCAGGCGATCCAGCAGCGCGCCACTGACATCGTCCTGCACATACGCCTGGGCGGCGTCGAGCAGGTCCTGGTGGTCCGCGAGCAGCGCCTTGACCTGCGCAGCGACGTCAATCGATGGGCCTGGCTGCACGCTGGGCGCGGGCGCGTCCTCAACACGCTCGACCCAGGCATCCCCTTGGCGCTCGAACACCTGCAAGACCTTGTCGGTGATCGACTGGCGCACCTCCAGGACAACCCGTCCTTCGTGGTCTACCTCGGTGGCGATGAGCAACTGGCCGTCGTCATTGCGAATTATCCGCTTGGGCTCCTGGGCGACGGGGTAAGGCACGCGCCCGCTGGACGTCGGCGCACCGTCCTGCTCGGCGATGGCATCGACCAAGCGGCGCCCCGCGTCCTCCTTGAGCAGGATCATGTGTGCCCGGTAGCGGCGCAGCATCACGGGGTCGAGCAACTCGCCGGCCTGGGGCTCGATGTGCAGGCTGTGTACGATCGCGGCGGTGTACACGTCCCAGGCCTCTTGCAGGATGCTGATCCGGTCGGCCGCCGACAGGTTGGCCTTCAACGAATCCCCATGCGCCGAGGAGGCGCGATTCAGCGCAGGGTTGACCAGCCCCCGCTGGAACCTCAACAAGCGCCGCGGCATGCTCCTGGACTCCAGCCGCAACGCGGCCTCCGCGAGGTTCAACACGTGTTGGAAACGCAAATCGATCGTGGTGAAGCGCCGCCCCATGATCAACTGCGCCACGCTGCGGGCCGTCGTCGTGGCGCTGACATTCAGGGTATCCGGCACGCCGAGCAGCAGCACGTCGAGCTCGCCGTGCAAAGCAAGCACCCGCTCGTTGATCTCGCAGAGATCGATGAGTTCGTTACGAAATTGCCGATAGTGCTCCGCCACTTCGAAAAGGTACTTTCCCCTGAACTGTTTGCGCATCTCACTGATGTGCGCGTAGTCGGCCAGCGTATAGAGTTCGGTCAGCGCGAAATCGGCGTTACGAATCGTCGACTGCGTGAGCAGGTTCAACTGGCCATCGAGGAGCGCGCCCGCGCCATGCTGCCGGTAGCGACCATACTTGGGCTCGAGCATCACCTTGATCTGGGCGATCTGCTTGCGATCGGGCGCCATGACCGCGTCCAGCGCCGACAGCGCCTCGAGCCGCTTTGCCTTCAACGCCGTGTTCAACTCGGCGAGTCGTGCCTGGTAGCTGGTCATCAGGCGGTCGGAGCCGACCTTGTCGAAGCAGGTGTCGCCTGTCATCTCGGCGTCCAGGCGACGCTTTCGCTCCGCAGCCTCGAGCACGCAGAGCTGATCGTGCTTGCGTTGCAATACCAGCGCTTCATCAAGGGTTGGCTTGAGAACTCCCGCCGCCTGGTTCGATTCCAGGGTCAGCCGGTCGATCTGCGTGAGCATCCTGTTGAACTGCTTTTCCAGGGAAGGCTTGGGCATGCCACCGCGCAAGCGCAGCCGGGTATCGACACGCCAGGCGCCCGCCTCGTAGGACAAGTAAGGGCCATGCCCACCCGCCGGGTCGACCACGCGGATGCCGTCGTCCGATGCGCTCACGGCAAACACTTCGCCCAGCATCGGCACGCAGTCCTGCCCAGCCACCCGGTAAACCCCTGATGCCTGTGGCTGCTCACCTGCGAGTGCCACGTTCGAGCGCATGGCCATCAACGCCTTGCGCCGCGAGGGCGGCAAGTCGTTGAAGCCCTGGTTGCCACGCCAACTGAAGTCCACAACGGCTGCGTCGCCCACCACTGGCTCTGGCCATGCCAAGGGCCCAGGTGACGTGACCCGGCCTTGGCTCGGCACGACCTTGAGCGCCTGGTAACGGCCATCCTGGGCCGGTGCTTGCGTGAACGCCGCCGCACCGGGTAAAGGCTGCGCATCGGCGGGGGGAGCCTTGGGCAGGTGCGCGTGCAGCAAGGTCATGCCGGTGTTGATGATCAGGTCGACCGTGGCCGCGTCCCGGTTGAAATAGTCACTGTAGGCCACCGCCTCGAGATCGCTGTCCAGGGCGCTGAGGGTTTGCACCAGCCATGCCGCCGATGCCACCGGGCCACGCAACGCCAGGCTGGCCACGTCGAACAGCAGCCAGGCGCCCTGGCCGAGCAGCGCCCAACGGCTTTCTGCCGTGGAGGTGCTTTGCGCGTCGGCCAGCGCCACCCGCAACGCCTGGTTGGCGGCATAGAGCTTTTCATCCACACCCGTGGCCCAGTGGCAACTGGCGAGTTCGGCGGGGGCCGGCTTTTCCGGCAGGTTATAAGGGTCGATGCCGATGCTGCCGATGTGCGGCTCCTTGAACCCGCCGTGGTCATAGATGGAGCGTGCCGTTGGGTTCATCCACGCCACCAGGCTCTGCTGCAGCTCGGTGGAGGCGCGAATCGCCGCCATCATCGCCTCCAGGCTGGCGTACTCCAGCAGCGTATCCTTGGCGTAGAGCGGACGGTACAGCAACACCCGCGAGGGCTGCGCACAGAACAATACGTACATGGCCTGGACCAGGTCGGAATGCGTGGCGTCGGGACGGCGCTTGAAGGCCAGGGGCGCCAGCACGCTACTGGGTGACTCAGGATCCAGGTGGCCTTGGCAGAAATCGACGACGTGTTGCAGCCCGGCATCGGAAACCTTGCCATCGAGCTTGGCCAGCAGGGCACTGAATAACAGCCCCTGGCGCCACTCCCGGGCGAAGTGCCGGGTACGCTGCGCCCGGCTTGAAGGGTCACCCAGGGTGGTCGCCACGTAGCGAGGGTATTTGCCTCCGATGTCGACGCGCTGGACCACGCCCTTGAGGTAGTCGACCGTCAGCCACGGCATGATCAATTGTCCAGTGCGGTGCCGTATGCCCTTGATGACCGCCGCGCCCAGTGAACTGAGGTTGCCGATGGCGAAGGCGGTCAGGCTTACCTCGCCCCTGTCGGCCAACGGCTCCCCCCCGCCTGCGCCGCTTCCCGCGCCACCCGGAATGCCCTCGGCGGTGGCGAGCGACAGCAACAGGTCGTCAGGAAAATAGTTCGCTTCTACCGGATAGTCCGCCAGCAACTGTTCGCGCAAGCGTTCGCGCGCGTAGGTCTGCAGGTCCTGGACGCCATCGAGCGCCGAGCCCCCTTCGGCCTGCGCTTGCGCCAAGGCCATACTCAACAGGGCTTCCTGGGCTGCGAAGCTGTCGCTGGCCGAGGCGCTGGACAGGCCTGGCGGGAGTTTGGCCTGAACGCCATCGTCGTGGAAGTAGCCGCCAAGTAGCCACTGCGCGGGGTCGCTCAACTGCGCGAACAGGGCCTCCATCCGTGCCACCGAGAGGCCACGCAGACGCAACTGAGCGATGTGCTCGCACATCCTCGCCAGCAGCAGCGCACTCTGCTGCGCGAACACGTTGCCCTCGAGCGCATGGCGCTCCCAGTTCAGCGTGTCGAAGCTGTGCGCGAGCGCCAACGCATCGCGCAGGGCCAGGCCAAACGCCTCAAGCGACGCGAAGGCCGTGACCTGGGTCGACGGCCTGCACCACAGCACCACCTGCGCTTCGTCCCATTCGCCCACCACCAACAGGCCGGGTTGCACGACCGTGAACACCTGGTCATCCCAGCCCAGCCTGGCCTGCACGACGAACGTCGCCGGCTGCTCGGCACCGCCCTCGATCAGGCCACGCACGCACGCCTGCGCCTTGGCATCGAGCCCCTGCGCAGGCAGGTTGCTCAGCAGCGCCATCTTCAACAGCAACTGCAGCCACCGGTCGCGGCTCTTGCCGGCGCTGCCCCGGCCCTGCCAATAGTCCAGCTGCGCTTGACAGAAGAGCTCGGGCAAGCGCGCCAGCAACCCGTTGAAGGCGTCCGTCACCCCGCTCAGGCGGCGGGTATCGAACTCGCTGTGCGAGCCGGCGAAGCGGTGGGTCGCCACCAGCCCGAGGTTGTGGTGGCGCCCTTCGAGCGCTTCCAGGTTCATGGGCTGCTCCGCGACCATGGCCTGCAACACCAGGTCGACCAAGCTGTCGGTGGTGTAGTAGTTGGTGCCGGGCACAGGGCTGTCGAGCATCAGCGGGTCGGCGTCGGTCAGCGCCGGGGTGACCGACGCCAGCCATGGCAAGTGTTCGAGCAGCAGGCTCAGCACCTGCGTGCTGGCCACCTGGCGCAGGGTCGGACGGTTGGCGAACTGCCGGGCGGCAGCGCCCTTGAAATCGAACAGGGGTGTCGAAGGTGTCGTCATGGTGAACGCCTCCTGGTGAGTGGACTGCCACCATGCCGTCACCCACCAGCCTGCGAGGCTGTACATATTGCGCGCCCCAGAAACGACAAGGGCCCGGCGCTTTCACGCCAGGCCCCTGCCTGTTACCGCTCACGATCAGCTGTAAACACGCCCCAGCAGCTGACGGTGGCTCTCGAACTGATCCAGCACGTCACGCACGATCTGCTCGCGGGTGAAGCCCATCAGGTCGTACTCCTGGCTGCCATCGTGCAGGTACACCTCGGCACGGTAGAAGCGCTGACGCACTTCCGGCTCGCCCTCGACCGGCGCCTCGCTCGGCGCGGCCATGTAACCGTCCAGGCTGGCTTCGTAGACGAAGGGGTTACCCTCTTCCATCATCACCCGCAGGCCCATCATGTTGCGTGACTGGCCAACACGGGTCTCGACCTCGAAGCCCAGGGTGCGAAGCTGCTCGGCGGCCTCTTTCAGCGCCGGGCTGACCTGCTTGTCCATGAAACGCTGGACCACGGCCTGGGTCGGTTGCAGGTCCAACTGGCTCAGGCGCTCGCTGAAGCCGCGACGGCCACGGGCGGCCAGCTCGGCGCGCTCGCTCTCGACCGCGACGTCCTGCTTCATGGCCTTCATCAGGCCGAACATGAACAGCACCAGGACCACCGAGAACGGCAGGCCGGCCAGTACCACCATGGTCTGCATGGCCTCGAAGTTACCGGCGAACAGCAAGCCGATGGTGACCAGGGTGATGACCACCGACCAGAACACCACCATCCAGTGCGGGGCGTCCTCGTCGACCTTGCCGCCTTTGCACGACAGGTTGGCCATCATCACTGCGCCGGAGTCGGCGGGAGTCAGGAACAGCACGAAGCCGACGAACACGGCTACACCGATGACAATCTTGGCGGCCGGGAAGAACTCCAGCAGCTGGTAGATCGACATCGACGGCTGTTCGAGCGCCGTCTTGCCCAGCTCCACCGCACCCTGGTTGATCACCAGGTCCAATGCGGTGTTACCGAAGATCGACAGCCAGGCCAGGGTGAAGCCCAGGGGGATCAGCAGCACGCCGCTGACCAGCTGGCGCACGGTACGGCCCTTGGAGATACGGGCAATGAACATGCCGACGAACGGGCCCCAGGAGATCCACCAGGCCCAGTAGAACACGGTCCACAGGCCCAGCCAGCGCTCGGACTTGTCGTTGTCGCCTTCATAGACGTACAGGTCGAAGGTCTTCAGCACGACACCGTTGAGATAGTCGCCGATGTTCTGCACGAAGCCGTTGAGCAGGTGCAGGGTATTGCCGGCCAGCAGCACGAAGATCAGCAGGCCGCTAAACAGCAGGATATTCAGGTTGGACAGGCGACGGATACCGTTCTCCACGCCCGACACCGCGGCCACGGTGGCAACGCCCGCCATGACCAGGATCACCACCAGCAGGTTGGTCTTGCTGTGGTCCATGCCGAACAGGTACTCCAGGCCCGAAGCCACCTGCATCGAACCGATACCGAGGTTGGTCACCAGGCCCAGCAGGGTGACGAACATGCCGAAGATGTCCACGGCATGACCGGCGCCACCCTTGACCCAACGCTCACCGACCAGCGGATAAAGCGCCGAGCGCAGTGCCAGCGGCTGGTTGTGACGGTAGGCGAAGTAACCCACGGCAAGCCCCACCAGGGCGTAGATTGCCCAGCCGTGCAGGCCCCAGTGCAGGAAAGTCAGCTGCAGGCCCTGGCGCGCGGCCTCGAGGCTGGCCGGGGTGCCCTCGGGTGGGTTGAAGTAGTGGTCCAGCGGCTCGGAGGCGCCGAAGTACAGCAGCGAGATACCGATGCCCGAGGAGAACAGCATGCCGGCCCAGGCGCCGTAGCTGAAATCGGGGGTGTCGTCCTTGCCGCCAAGCTTGAGCTTGCCGAAATCGGAGAAGGCCAGGTAGACGACGAACAGCAGGTAACCGCAGATCACCAGCATGTAGTACCAGCCGAAGGTACGGGTCAGCCATTTCTGGGCAACGCCCAGCGCCTGGCCGGCGGCTTCGGGTACAGCAATCAGCAGGGCAGTCAGAACGAGGATCATCAGCGCAGAGGTGTAGAACACCACGCGGTTGACCCGTACCCGCTCGGCGGGAGGCTTTGTCAGGGAGGCAGAACTCATTGCACGAATGCTCCGGGCAGTGCGGCAGTGGAGGCTAAACAGTTATTTCCCGCGCAATTGGTGCAATAGCCCTACTACGCAAGGTGTTATAAAAGGCACCTGGAAACCGTGATCCCGAATCGAAACGCTGCAAAAAATACAGACCGGCCGTCTGTCGCCTTGCCACGCACTCAGCAGAAGGTGCGCGCATTCGCCACAGACCACCTGGCCCGCTCCAAGGGCCGACCGCGCAGTCCATGACCGCTCGGCAGAATCTGTCCTTTGCATCGCTCATGCCCGTCAACGCCTTGTATTCCGGGGGTTACACGATTTCCTGGGGTGTCGATTCGTGTCCCTTTGACGGCCTGAAAAACTGTCAATGGCACAAATTGTCGCAGAGCTTATTCTTTATTGATTGAACGTTCAATCAAAACAAAATAGACTGGCCTTCGCCGAGGCAGCCGCTCGTCGTCTGCCCGCAGGCCTGAGGAGATAGCAAGATGCCCAAGGTCGGTATGCAACCCATCCGCCGCCAGCAGTTGATCGAAGCCACCTTGCAGGCGGTCGATCAGGTCGGACTGGGCGATGCCAGCATTGCGCTGATTGCCCGTTTGGCCGGCGTGTCGAACGGCATCATCAGTCACTACTTTCAGGACAAGAACGGCCTGATCGCAGCGACGATGCGCCACATCATGAACATGCTCAACGAGGGTGTGATCGCGCGTCGTCAGGCACTCACGGACGATAGCCCGCGTGCCCACCTGAAGGTGATCATCGAAGGCAACTTCGATGCGAGCCAGGTGAATGGCCCGGCAATGAAAACCTGGCTGGCCTTCTGGGCCTCCAGCATGCACCAGCCGTCTTTGCACAGGTTGCAGCGGATCAACGATCACCGTCTGTATTCCAACCTGTGCTGCCAGTTCCGCCGCGTCCTGCCGCTCTACCATGCGCGCAAGGCTGCCCGCGGGCTGGCGGCCCTGATCGACGGCCTGTGGTTGCGTGGCGCCCTGTCGGGTGATGCATTCGACACCGACCAGGCGATACGCATCGCTTACGAATACATGGATCTACAACTGGCGAAACAGCAGTCCCTGGGCACAACCGACCAGGCCTCTGAACAGCCGCGCGCAGCGACCAGCCAACCGGCAGGAGCGTGACGCGGCAGCCAACCACACACTGCACTTGCGAGGACACTATGGCCCGTTTCGGAACGCAAAAACTCTACATTGATGGCGCTTACGTCGACGCTGGCAGCGACGCCACCTTCGAAGCCATCAACCCGGCCACCGGCGAAGTCCTCGCCCATGTGCAGCGCGCGACCCAAGCCGACGTCGAAAAAGCCGTCGAAAGCGCCGAGCGCGGCCAGAAAATCTGGGCCGCGATGACCGCCATGCAGCGTTCGCGCATCCTGCGCCGCGCCGTCGACATCCTGCGCGAGCGCAACGACGAGCTGGCCATGCTGGAAACCCTGGACACCGGCAAGTCGTACTCCGAGACCCGCTACGTCGACATCGTCACCGGCGCCGACGTGCTGGAGTACTACGCAGGCCTGGTACCGGCCATCGAAGGCGAGCAGATCCCGCTGCGCGAGTCGTCCTTCGTCTACACCCGCCGCGAGCCGCTGGGCGTGACCGTCGGTATCGGCGCCTGGAACTACCCGATCCAGATCGCCCTGTGGAAATCCGCCCCGGCCCTGGCCGCCGGCAACGCGATGATCTTCAAGCCGTCGGAAGTCACCTCGCTGACCACCCTGAAACTGGCCGAGATCTTCACCGAAGCCGGCCTGCCGAACGGCGTGTTCAACGTCCTGACCGGCAGCGGCCGCGAAGTCGGCACCTGGCTGACCGAGCACCCGCGCATCGAGAAAGTCTCCTTCACCGGCGGCACCACCACCGGCAAGAAAGTCATGGCCAGCGCCTCCAGCTCGTCGCTGAAGGAAGTGACCATGGAACTGGGCGGCAAGTCGCCACTGATCATCTGCGACGACGCCGACCTGGACAAGGCCGCCGACATCGCCATGATGGCCAACTTCTACAGCTCCGGTCAGGTCTGCACCAACGGCACCCGCGTGTTCATCCCAGCCTCGATGAAAGCCGCCTTCGAAGCCAAGATCGCCGAGCGCGTCGCCCGCATCCGTGCCGGCAACCCGGAAGACGAGAACACCAACTTCGGCCCGCTGGTCAGCTTCCAGCACATGGAAAGCGTGCTGTCGTACATCGCCAAGGGTAAAGAAGAAGGCGCCCGCGTACTGTGCGGCGGTGAGCGTCTGCTGGACGGCGACTTCGCCAAGGGCGCGTTCGTGGCCCCGACCGTGTTCACCGACTGCACCGACGACATGACCATCGTCAAGGAAGAGATCTTCGGCCCGGTGATGAGCATCCTCAGCTACGAGACCGAGGAAGAAGTCATCCGTCGCGCCAACGACACCGAATACGGCCTGGCCGCCGGCGTTTGCACCAACGACATCAGCCGCGCGCACCGCATCATCCACAAGCTCGAGGCCGGCATCTGCTGGATCAACGCCTGGGGCGAGTCGCCGGCGGAAATGCCGGTTGGCGGTTACAAGCAGTCGGGCGTCGGCCGTGAGAACGGTGTCAGCTCGCTGGCTCAATACACTCGCATCAAGTCGGTCCAGGTCGAGCTGGGCGGCTACAACTCGGTTTTCTAAACCCCGTTTAGCCACGCCCGTGCCTTCGCGCACGGGCGCTTGCGCTCCCTGACCACCGCCAACGAGGGTACTTTTCATGTCCCAAGAATTCGATTACATCATCGTCGGTGCCGGCTCGGCCGGTAACACCCTGGCCACCCGCCTGACCGAAGACGCCAGCGTCACCGTGCTGCTGCTGGAAGCCGGTGGCCCCGACTACCGCTTCGACTTCCGCACCCAGATGCCGGCCGCCCTGGCCTTCCCGCTGCAGGGCCGTCGCTACAACTGGGCCTACGAGACCGATCCGGAGCCGTTCATGGACGGTCGCCGCATGGAGTGTGGCCGCGGCAAGGGCCTGGGTGGCTCCTCGCTGATCAACGGCATGTGCTACATCCGCGGCAACGCCATGGACTTCGACGGCTGGGCGGAACTGCCGGGCCTGGAAGACTGGACCTACCTGGACTGCCTACCGTACTTCCGTAAAGCCGAAACCCGCGACATCGGCCCGAACGACTACCACGGTGGCGACGGCCCGGTCAGCGTGGCCACGCCGAAAGCCGGCAACAACCCGCTGTTCCACGCCATGGTCGAAGCCGGCGTGCAGGCCGGTTACCCGCGCACCGAAGACCTCAACGGCTACCAGCAGGAAGGCTTCGGCCCGATGGACCGTTCGGTGACCAAGAACGGCCGTCGCTCCAGCACCGCCCGCGGCTACCTGGACCAGGCCAAGAAACGCCCGAACCTGACCATCGTCACCCACGCCCTGACTGACCGCGTGTTGTTCGACGGCAAGCGCGCCGTCGGCGTGACCTACCTGGTCGGTGACAGCGAAGAGCGTGTCGAAGCCCGGGCGCGCAAGGAAGTCATCGTCAGCTCCGGCGCCATCGCTTCGCCGCAGCTGCTGCAGCGCTCCGGCGTCGGCCCGCGCGCACTGCTGGAAAGCCTCGACATCCCGGTGGTCCACGACCTGCCAGGCGTCGGCGAGAACCTGCAGGACCACCTCGAACTGTACCTGCAGTACGCCTGCACCCAGCCGGTGTCGCTGTATCCGTCGCTGCTGTGGTGGAACCAGCCAGCCATCGGTGCCGAGTGGCTGTTCAACGGCACCGGCATCGGCGCCAGCAACCAGTTCGAGGCCGGTGGCTTCATCCGCACCCGTCCTGAATTCAAGTGGCCGAACATCCAGTACCACTTCCTGCCGGTAGCGATTAACTACAACGGCTCGAACGGTGTGAAAGAACACGGCTTCCAGGCGCACATGGGTTCCATGCGCTCGCCAGCCCGTGGTCGCATCCAGGCCAAATCGAAAGACCCGCGCCAGCACCCAAGCATCCTGTTCAACTACATGTCCACCGAGCAGGACTGGCAGGAATTCCGCGACGGTATTCGCCTGACCCGCGAAATCATGGCCCAGCCGGCGCTGGACCCGTACCGCGGTCGCGAGATCAGCCCAGGCGCCCACGTGCAGACCGACGAAGAGCTGGACAAGTTCATCCGCGAGCACGCCGAAACCGCCTTCCACCCATCCTGCTCGTGCAAGATGGGCACCGACGACATGGCAGTGGTCGACGGCGAAGGTCGCGTGCATGGCATGCAGGGCCTGCGCGTGGTCGACGCCTCGATCATGCCGCTGATCATCACCGGCAACCTCAACGCCACCACGATCATGATCGCCGAGAAGATCTCGGACAAGATCCGTGGCCGCAAGCCGCTGCCGCGCAGCACCGCCAAGTACTACGTGGCCGGCGATGCACCGGTAAAGGGCAAGCCGATGCGTGAAGTGAAGCAAGCGTAAGCCTGCTGCGGCAACACAAGAAAAGGCACCTCTCGAGGTGCCTTTTCTACATCTGCAGAAACGCTTTACAGCCTGCCAATTCATCAGGTTAGAATCGATTGGCACGCGACCTGCTAGTTCATGCTTCCAGGTCCCTTCCCCCGCGATATCCCGGAGTACCACCTTTGGATGCGAGCACCATCAACAGCCTGTTCCTGATCGGCGCTTTACTGGTGGGCGCAAGCATCCTGGTCAGCTCGCTGTCATCGCGCCTGGGCATCCCCATTCTCGTCATCATCCTCGCGGTCGGCATGATTGCCGGGGTCGATGGTGGCGGCATCATCTTCAACAACTACCCGACCGCCTACCTGGTGGGCAACCTGGCACTCGCCGTGATCCTGCTCGACGGCGGCCTGCGCACCCGGGTGGCGAGCTTCCGCGTGGCGCTGTGGCCGGCCCTGTCGTTGGCCACGATCGGCGTGCTGATCACCACCGGCCTGACCGGCATGGTCGCCGCCTGGCTGTTCAACCTGAACCTGATCCAGGGCCTGTTGATCGGCGCCATCGTCGGCTCCACCGATGCCGCGGCGGTGTTCTCGCTGCTCGGCGGCAAGGGCCTGAACGAGCGGGTCACCGCCACCCTGGAGATCGAGTCGGGCAGCAACGACCCGATGGCGGTGTTCCTCACCGTCACCCTGATCGACATGATCGCCAGCGGCCAGACCGGCCTGCACTGGAGCCTGCTCACCCACCTGCTGCGCGAGTTCGGCATCGGCGGGCTGATGGGCCTGGGCGGCGGCTGGCTGATGCTGCAACTGGTCAATCGCATCAACCTGGCCAGCGGCCTGTACCCGATCCTGGTGGTAGCCGGCGGACTGGCGGTGTTCTCCCTGACCAACGCCCTGCACGGCAGCGGCTTCCTGGCCGTGTACCTGTGCGGCCTGGTGCTGGGCAACCGGCCGATCCGCAGCCGCCACGGCATCCTGCACATGCTCGACGGCATGGCCTGGCTGGCGCAGATCGGCATGTTCCTGGTGCTCGGCCTGTTGGTCACGCCCCACGACCTGCTGCCCATCGCCCTGCCGGCCCTGGGCCTGGCGCTGTGGATGATCCTGGTGGCCCGCCCGCTGTCGGTGGTCGCCGCCCTGCTGCCGTTCAAGGCCTTTCATGGTCGCGAGAAAGGCTTTATCAGCTGGGTCGGCCTGCGTGGCGCGGTACCGATCATCCTGGCGGTGTTCCCGCTGATGGCGGGGCTGCCCCAGGCCCAGCTGTTCTTCAACCTGGCCTTCTTCATCGTGCTGGTGTCACTGCTGGTGCAAGGCACCAGCCTGCCGTGGATGGCCAAACTGCTGAAGGTCACGGTACCGCCGGACCCGGCGCCGATTTCCCGCTCCGCACTCGAAGTGCACGTCACCAGCGAGTGGGAGCTGTTCGTCTACCGCCTGGGCGCCGAGAAATGGTGCATCGGCGCCGCCCTGCGCGAGCTGAAGATGCCCGAGGGCACGCGCATCGCCGCCTTGTTTCGCGGCGAGCAACTGCTGCACCCATCGGGCAGCACCGTGCTGGAAGTCGGCGACATGCTCTGCGTGATCGGCCACGAACATAACCTGCCGGCGCTGGGCAAGCTGTTCAGCCAGGCACCACAGCGTGGCCTGGACCTGCGTTTCTTCGGCGACTTCGTCCTCGAAGGCGACGCCGAACTGGGCGCGGTGGCCGCGCTGTATGGCCTGAAACTCGATGGCCTGGACGCGAACATGCCGCTGGCGCAGTTCATCCGACAGAAGGTCGGAGGCGCGCCAGTAGTAGGCGACCAGATCGAATGGCACGGCACGATCTGGACCGTCGCGGTCATGGACGGGAACAAGATCCAGAAAGTGGGCGTCAGATTCCCCGAAGGTACCCGCCCCGGACCCGGGCTGTTCCTCTAAACTCCGATTTGCCGCGTAACACAAGAACTCTGCCTATGTCCCTGCGTGACCATTGCCGCGCAGCCCTGCTGGGGCTGTGCCTGACCCTCTCGTTCGCCGCCGGCGCGGTGGAAGTCCCGACCACCCCGGGCATCCAGAGCAGCCTGAGCAAGATCGCCGAGCGCAAGCTGCCGGAAACCGAGCAGAAAGCCGTGCAGCAGGTGCTGGAGCAGACCCTGGCGCTGCTCAACGCCCGCGACGACAGCGAAAAGAAGCTCGAAGCCCTCAAGCAGCAGCTGGCCGGCGCACCCCAGGAGATCCGCGACAGCCAGCGCGAGTTGATCAAGCTCAAGGCCAGCACCACCCCGCCGGTGGCGCAGCGCTACGCCAGCCTGACGGTGCCGCAGCTCGAGCAGATGCTCAGCGAACGCAGCACCCAGCAGGGCGATTTGCAAAAGGCGCTGTCCGAAGCAAACAGCCTGATCATCAATGCGCAGACCCGTCCTGAACGCGCCCAGGCCGAGATCAGCGGCAACCAGATGCGCGCCCAGCAGATCAACAGCAGCCTCAAGAGCGGCAAGGACAACGGCAAGGCGATCAACGCCGACCAGCGCAACCAGCTCAACGCCGAACTGGCCTCGCTCAACGCGCTGACCCTGCTGCGCCGCCAGGAACTGGCCGGCAACAGCGTGCTGCAGGACCTGGGCAACGCCCGCCACGACCTGCTGATCGAGCGCGCCACCCGCCTGGAGCAGGAAATCCAGGACCTGCAGACGCTGATCAACGAAAAGCGCCTGGCCCAGTCGCAACAGGCCGTCACCCGCCAGTCGATCGAGGCGCAGAAGGCCGGCGGCAGCAACCTGCTGGCCACCGAGAGCACCGCCAACCTGCAACTGTCCGACTACCTGCTGCGCAGCACCGATCGCCTCAACGAGGTGACCCAGCAGAACCTGCGTACCAAGCAACAGCTCGACAGCCTCACCCAGGCCGACCAGGCCCTGGACGAACAGATCAACGTGCTCAAGGGCAGCCTGCTGCTGTCGAAGATCCTCTACAAGCAGAAGCAGGCCCTGCCGCACCTGAAGCTTGACCGCAACCTGGCCGACCAGATCGCCGATATCCGCCTCTACCAGTTCGAGATCAACCAGGAACGCGAACAGATGAGCAGCCCGTCCACCTATGTGGACAAGCTGCTGGCCAGCCAGCCCGAGGAAGATGTCACCCCGCAACTGCGCAAGGCCCTGCTGGAAGTGGCGATCACCCGCAGCGACTTGCTCGAGCGGTTGAACCGCGAGCTGTCGGCGCTGCTCAACGAATGCATCACCCTGCAGTTGAACCAGAAACAACTGCTGAGCACCGCCCAGAACCTGCGCACCACGCTGGAAGAACAGATGTTCTGGATCCCCAGCAACAAGCCGCTGGACTGGCAATGGCTGCGCGAGGTACCCGAGCGCCTGACCACACAGGTGGCCAGCCTGCCCTGGGGCGCGGGCATCAAGGAGCTGGCGGACGGCCTGGTGCAACAGCCGCTGCTGTTCCTGCCGCTGATCCTGGTGATCGGCGCCCTGCTGTGGCGGCGCAAGGCGCTGTACCGACGGCTGGGCAAGGTCCACCAGGACATCGGCCACTTCAAGCGCGACAGCCAGTGGCACACGCCCCAGGCGATCCTGATCAACATCCTCCTGGCCCTGCCGGTGGCCCTGGCCCTGACCCTGGGCAGCTACGCCCTGCAGCTCGATGCCCGCGGGCAGAACGCCAACCTCGGCGCCGCCCTGTGGCAGATCGCCCAGGCCTGGCTGGTGTTCTACACCGCCTACCGTATCCTCGCCCCGGGCGGCGTGGCCGAGATCCACTTCCGCTGGCACAAGCCGCAGGTCGAGTTCCTGCGCGGCTGGGTGCGCCGGCTCGGCACCGTGGTGCTGGCCCTGGTCGGCGTGGTGGCGGTGGCCGAACACCAGCCATCGGCCCTGGCCGAGGACGTGCTGGGCATCGGCGTGGTACTGACCTGCTACGCGCTGATGGCCTGGCTGCTCAGCCGCCTGCTGCTGAGCAGCCCGGCGCACCGCAACACCTCGCTGTTCCGCAAGGCCGTCGGGGTGGCCTTCACCGCCCTGCCCATCGCCCTGTTCGTGGCGGTGTGCTTCGGCTACTACTACACCGCCCTCAAGCTCACCGACCGGCTGATCTACACCCTCTACCTGCTGCTGTTCTGGCTGGTGATCGAGGCCGCATTCGTGCGCGGCCTGTCGGTGGCGGCGCGGCGCCTGGCCTACCAGCGCGCCCTGAGCAAACGCCAGGCGGCCAAGGAGGGGCTCGACGGCGAAGTGGTGGTCGAGGAGCCGACCCTGGACATCGAGCAAGTCAACCAGCAGTCCCTGCGTCTGATCCGCCTGGCCCTGCTCGGCGGCTTCATCGGCGGGCTGTACTGGGTCTGGGCAGACCTGATCACGGTATTCGCCTACCTCAACAACATAACCCTCTACGAATACAGCAGCGGCACCGGCGCGGCGGCGAGCATGGTACCGATCAGCCTCGGCGACCTGCTCGGCGCCATGGTCATCGCCGGCATCGCCGTGGCCCTGGCCAGCAACCTGCCGGGCCTGCTCGAGGTGCTGGTGCTGTCGCGCCTGAACCTTGCCCAGGGCAGCGCCTACGCCATCACCACGCTGCTGTCCTATGTGATCGCCGGCGTCGGCATCGTCAGCACCCTGGCCACCCTCGGGGTCAGCTGGGACAAGCTGCAATGGCTGGTGGCGGCCCTGTCGCTGGGCCTGGGCTTCGGCATGCAGGAGATCTTCGCCAACTTCATCTCCGGCATCATGATCCTGTTCGAGCGCCCGGTGCGCATCGGCGATACCATCACCATCGGCAACCTGTCCGGCACGGTGAGCAGGATCCGCATCCGCGCCACCACCATCACCGACTTCGACCGCAAGGACATCATCGTCCCCAACAAGACCTTCATCACCGGCCAGCTGATCAACTGGTCGCTGACCGACACAGTCACCCGGGTGACGCTGAAGCTGGGCATCGACTACGGCTCGGACCTTGACCTAGTGCGCGACCTGCTGCTCAAGGGCGCCCACGAGAACCCACGGGTGCTCAAGGATCCGGAACCGCTGGTGTACTTCCTCAACTTCGGCGAAAGCTCGCTGGACCACGAGCTGCGCATGCATGTGCGCGACCTGGGCGACCGCAACCCGACGCTGGACGAGCTGAACCGCTATATCAACCGCGAGTTCAAGGCGCACAACATCAAGATCTCGGTGCGCCAAGTGGAGGTGTTCCTCATGGACCCGAAGAACGGCAAGCAGCAATTGATCCCGATGGACGGCAAACCGGACAGCACGCCGCCGAGCTGAGTGGACTACGACAGGCATGCCCTCCAGAATGCAGGCGAGGGCTTTGCCCTCGATGGCACCGAATCCAGGAGCAGGCCCCGTGAAGTCCCTCGACCAACTCACCTTCGACAACCGCTTCGCCCAACTCGGCGATGCCTTCTCCACCCAGGTCCTGCCCGACCCGATCGCCGATCCACGCCTGGTCGTCGCCAGTGAATCGGCCATGGCCCTGCTCGATCTCGACCCGGCACAGGCCGAGCTGCCGGTGTTCGCCGAGCTGTTCAGCGGCCACAAGCTTTGGGAAGAGGCCGACCCACGGGCGATGGTGTATTCCGGTCACCAGTTCGGCTCGTACAACCCGCGCCTGGGTGATGGTCGTGGCCTGCTGCTGGGCGAGGTTCTCAACGATGCCGGCGAGCACTGGGACCTGCACCTCAAGGGCGCCGGCCAGACGCCCTACTCGCGCATGGGCGACGGCCGCGCCGTGCTGCGCTCGTCGATCCGCGAATTCCTCGCCTCCGAGGCCCTGCACGCCCTGGGCATTCCCAGCAGCCGCGCGCTGTGCGTGATCGGCTCGAGCACCCCGGTATGGCGCGAAGCCCGCGAGAGCGCTGCCATGCTCCTGCGCCTGGCCCAAAGCCACGTGCGCTTCGGCCACTTCGAATACTTCTACTACACCAAGCAACCGGAACAGCAGCGGGTGCTGATAGACCATGTGCTGGAACAGCACTACCCCGAGTGCCGCGACGCCGAGCAGCCCTACCTGGCCATGTTCCGCACCCTCGTCGAGCGCAACGCCGAGCTGATCGCCCGCTGGCAGGCCTATGGCTTCTGCCACGGAGTGATGAACACCGACAACATGTCGATCCTGGGCATCACCTTCGACTTCGGCCCCTACGCCTTCCTCGACGACTTCGACGCCAACTTCATCTGCAACCATTCCGATGACCGGGGCCGCTACAGCTACGCCAACCAGGTGCCAATCGCCCACTGGAACCTCAGCGCCCTGGCCCAGGCCCTGACCACAGTGATCGAAGTCGAGCCGCTGAAGGAGGCGCTGGGGCTGTTCCTGCCGCTGTACCAGGCGCACTACCTTGACCTGATGCGCCGCCGCCTGGGGCTGACCACGGCCGAGGACGACGACATGGCGCTGGTCGAGCGCCTGCTGCAGTGCATGCAGCGGGGGGGCGTGGACTACACCCTGTTCTTCCGCCGCCTGGGCGAGCAGCCCGTGGCCCAGGCCCTGCAGGTGGTGCGGGAAGATTTCATCGACCTGGCCGGCTTCGACGCCTGGAGCACCGACTACCAGGCGCGCTGCGCGCGCGAAGCGGGCAATGCAGAAGGGCGCCGCGAGCGCATGCATGCGATCAATCCCCTGTATGTGCTGCGCAACTACCTGGCGCAGAAGGCCATCGAAGCCGCCGAGGCGGGCGACTACAGTGAAGTGCGGCGGCTGCATCAGGTGCTGGGCAAGCCGTTCGAGGAACAGCCCGGGATGCAGGCCTATGCCGAACGGCCACCTGAGTGGGGCAAGCACCTGGAAATCAGCTGTTCGTCATGAACCCCGGGGCCGCTACGCGGCCCCAGCCACATCAAGGAGATAAAATGTCCGCCCCCCTGGTAATCCCCTGCCCTCACTGCAACGGCCTCAACCGCCTGCCCGCCGAGCGCCTGGGCGACAGCCCCAAATGCGGCCGCTGCAAGCAGGACGTGCTGCTCGCTCAGCCCTTCGAACTGAACGAGGGCACCTACGCCGCCCAGATCAAAGGCGACCTGCCGTTGCTGCTGGATGTCTGGGCCGACTGGTGCGGCCCCTGCAAGAGTTTCGCCCCGGTGTTCGAACAGGCCGCCCGTCACCTCGCCGGCCGCTGCCGCCTGGCCAAGCTCGACAGCGAGGCCAACCGCAACCTGGCCGGCCAGTTCGGCATCCGCTCGATCCCCAGCCTGATCCTGTTCAGGAACGGCCGCGAAGTGGCTCGCCAGGCCGGCGCGTTCCCACTGCAGTCGTTGCTGGAGTGGCTGCGCAGCCAGGGTGTCTAGGCGCTGCGCTCCAGCAGATCATGCAACTCGACGAACTGCTGGGTAAGCTTGTGCCGTGGCTCCAGGTGGATCAACGGCAGGCTGGCATGGTGGGATTCGCGCATCTTCACCGAACTGCCCAGGTACACCGGCAGTACCGGCAGGCCCTCGGCCAGCAGCTCGTCGAGCATCTGCTGGGGCAGGCTGGCCCGTGACTGGAACTGGTTGACCACGATACCCTCGACCACCAGCTCGTCGTTGTGGTCTTCCTTGAGTTCGTCGATCTCGGCCAGCAGGCCGTACAGCGCCTGGCGCGAGAAGCTGTCACAGTCGAAGGGAATCAGCACGCGATCGGCGGCGATCAGTGCGGAAACCGCGTAGAAGTTCAACGCCGGCGGCGTATCGATGTAGATCCGCTCGTAGTCTTCGTCCAGCTCGTCGAGCAGTTTGCGCAGCTTGTTGATCTTGTGCTTGGCCTCGAGCTTGGGCTGCAGGTCGGCCAGCTCCGGGGTGGCGGTCACCACGTGGAGGTTGTCGAAGGGGGTTTCGTAGATATCGACCTTGTTCTTCTTGGCGAACGGCCCGCTGGACAGCGACTGCTTGAAGAAGTCGGCGATGCCCATGGGGATGTCGTCGCCGGTCAGGCCGGTCAGGTACTGGGTCGAGTTGGCCTGGGCATCCAGGTCGATCAGCAGGGTCCGATAGCCTTCACTGGCACTGACCGCCGCGAGATTACAGGCAATGCTCGACTTGCCCACGCCACCTTTCTGATTGAACACCACGCGCCGCATGTCAGACCTCCGTGTATCAACGAATGCCCGAGTATGTGGTCAGCGCAGCGGTTTAGCCAGCACCTTCGGGCTGTTCCAGCCCGGCCAGCAGGGCGATGAAGGCATTGGCCATGGCCGAGCCGGGCGCCTCGCGACGTACCAGCCACACGGCGGTCATGGCCTCTTCGTCGAGCAACGTGCGGTACACCACGCCTTCGATGCGCATGCGCTGGAACGAGGCCGGCAACACCGAAACACCCAACCCCGCCGACACCAGGCCGATGATGGTCATCGCCTCACCGGCTTCCTGGGCGAAATGCGGGCTGAAACCCGCCTGGCGCGCCAGGCTCAGCAACTGGGCATGCAGGCCACTGCCGTAGCTGCGCGGGAAGAATACGAACGGCTCATGGGCCAGGGCTTGCATATGTACACCCTGTTCGCTGCCAATAGCCAGCGGGTGCGATGCATTGAGCACGGCTACCAGGGGTTCGCGGAACAGCTCGGTGCAAGCGATCCCTTCCGGCAACGGCATCGGTCGCATCAGGCCGATTTCGATGGACTCGTCGAACACCGCCTCCACCACTTCTCGGCTGCTCATTTCCTTGAGGTTGAGGTGCACTGAAGGATAGCGCTGGCGGAAGGCCCGAATGGCCTGGGGAATCCGCGAGGTGAAGGGTGCCGACGAGGTGAAGCCGATCTTCATCTCGCCCAGTTCACCCAGCTGCGCTCGCCGCGCCACATCGGCGGCCTTCTCCACCTGCGCCAGCACCTGGCGCGCCTCCTCGAGGAACAGCCGCCCGGCCTCGCTCAACTCGACCCGGCGGTTGGTGCGCTCGAACAGGCGGGCCCCAAGCTCCTGCTCCAGGGCCTGGATCTGCTGGCTCAAGGGAGGCTGGGAAATACCCAGCTGCTGGGCGGCGCGGCCGAAATGCAGTTCCTCGGCCACGGCGATGAAATAGCGCAGATGACGCAACTCCATGATCGACTCCAAACAGGTCGTAAAACATCTTGAACGGGTCGAACAATATATTGGATCTAATCATTAGCCAGCTATATGCTTTTTTTACCGCAGCACCGGCCCCAGCGCCCGAGGTACCCTCCGTGAGATCCGTCGTAGTCCCCCTGCCTGCCGAACCCGAGCCTGTCGTCGACGATACCTGGATCGAGAAAGGCTCCCCCGCCTTCATGAAGACCGTGCTGGCCCTGTTCAGCGGTGGCTTCGCCACCTTTGCCCTGTTGTACTGCGTGCAGCCGATGATGCCGCTGCTGTCCCGGGAGTTTTCCATCAACGCCGCGCAGAGCAGCCTGGTGCTGTCGGTGTCCACCGCCATGCTGGCGTTCGGGCTGCTGGTCACCGGGCCGATCTCCGACCGCATCGGGCGCAAGCCGGTGATGGTCTTCGCCCTGCTCTGCGCCGCCCTGTCGACCCTGGCCAGCGCGGTGATGCCGAACTGGGAGCTGGTGCTGGCGACGCGCGCCCTGGTGGGTTTGTCGTTGAGCGGCCTGGCGGCGGTGGCGATGACCTACCTGAGCGAAGAGATCCACCCGCAGCACATCGGCCTGGCCATGGGCCTGTACATCGGTGGCAACGCCATCGGCGGCATGAGCGGGCGCCTGATCACCGGCGTGCTGATCGACTTTGTCAGCTGGCACACGGCGATGCTCACCATCGGCGGATTGGCCCTGGCAGCGGCGCTGGTGTTCTGGAAAGTGCTGCCCGAATCGCGCAACTTCCGGTCCCAGGCCCTGAATCCGCGCAGCCTGCTGGACGGCTTCGCCATGCACTTCAGGGACGCAGGGTTGCCCTGGCTGTTCCTCGAAGCCTTCCTGCTGATGGGCGCCTTCGTCACCCTGTTCAACTACATCGGCTACCGCCTGCTGGCTGGGCCCTATCACATGAACCAGGCGCTGGTCGGGTTGCTGTCGGTGGTTTACCTGTCGGGGATCTACAGTTCGGCGCAGGTCGGCGCCCTGGCCGACAGGCTGGGACGGCGCAAGGTGTTCTGGGCCAGCATCCTGGTGATGGCCGGGGGCCTGTTGATGACCCTGGCCACCCCATTGGCGATGATCATCGTCGGCATGCTGGTGTTCACCTTCGGCTTCTTCGGCGCGCACTCGGTGGCCAGCAGCTGGATCGGCCGCCGGGCGCTGAAGGCCAAGGGACAGGCGTCTTCGCTTTACCTGTTCTGCTACTACGCGGGATCAAGTGTCGCCGGGACTGCCGGCGGGGTGTTCTGGCACCGGTGGGGCTGGAACGGGACAGGGCTGTTCATTGCCAGCCTGCTGGCGGTCGCATTGCTGGTGGCGCTGCACCTGAGCAGGTTGGCGCCTAAGTCAGGCTGATCCCACGACCGCTCAGTGCCGGTGTCAGACGCTCAGACCGATGGCTGGCTCAACGGCGCAGGGGCGTTCCACAGGCTGCCCAGGTTCTGCAACAACGACCCGGCAATTCCTTGCTGCCCCAGGTACTGCAGGATCAACGGCGCGAACTGCCCGATCATCCCGGTATCCATGCCCAGCGCCTTGAAGGCGTTGTCCAGGTCGCTGCGGTTCTGCACCTCACCGCCCAGCGCGTTGCTCAGCGCCGAGCTGTTCTTGTCATTGCCGAGCAACTGCCCCAGGCCGCTCAGCCCGCCCAGCGCATTGGTACCCGACAGCAGGTCCAGCCCGGGCACGGCCTTGGTCAGTTGCCCATAGTCGTCGCCGCTGAGGTTGTTGCGCGCCAGCCCCAGCATCGCCCCGGCACCACCGATGGCCTGCTCTGGGGTGATCTTCAATTCGCTGCCCAAGGTGTTGAGGAGGTTGGCCTGGCCGGCCGGCGCCTGCACATGACCCTGTTGGTTCTGGTTCTGCATGGCCGAGACGGCGTTGGCCGCGTCGCTGAGGTTGAAGGCGAACACCGGGCTTGCGGCCAGGGTCATCAGGGTTGCCAGGGTGATTGCTTTCATCAGGAGGGACCTCGTCGGCCGGAATGGCCGGAAAACGAGGGATTGGACTGGAGCGCCGGGGGTTTGTTCCGGGCCGGCCATCGGTGTTCATCCCTGAGGCCCAATCGCTGGCAAGCCAGCTCCCACAGTGTATTGCGCAATAGCCTGAGACCTGCGCTGTACCTGTAGGAGCCGGCTTGCCGGCGATGGGCCGCACAGCGGCCCCGGCTATTTCAACCCGGCTGATAGAACCCCGAGGCAGGCACCTGCTTCAACGCCCCCACCAGCGCATCGACCTGCCCCCAGGCGACAGTCAAATGCTGCAGGCTGGACGCCTGGAGTTGCCTCAAATCGTCCTCGGTCGCCAGTTCCTGGGCGTGGTAACCGTCGGTATAGGCGATGAACATGAAATGGCAGACGTTCATCAGCACCTCTTCGATGGGCACGGCGCCTTCGAGGATGGCAGTGGAAAGGGATTGGCCGGGTGGGAGCTGGAATTTGGCGTGGAGGTTTTCGGGTGGGTCGGGGACGATTTTTTTCATAGAGGCACCATGCAGTGTTGGGTGCCACCCTTCCGCTTCCACACATCAGGGTGACAGCTGTACACGGGGTGGAAAGACCGGTGCATGGTGAACCCGGCAGGCCCAGAGACCTCCCGCGTACAGCCGTCATGACGACAACAACCATGCTAACCGCCGGGTTTCCACGCCCGATCGCTGAACCGACAGCGACCGGGAGAGCCTAGTGGGCAGGATTTCCCCAAACAATCAGACGTGTATCGACAGATTACGTAGGGTATTTCCTTTAACCTCATCGAGTCAGTGAGATACATCCTGTGAGCAGGTAGGACCCTTCTGCGTACCTGACATTTTTGCCAGTTGCTGAGCCCCCCCCTCCGTCGCAGAGTTATGTAAAGTCAAGCCAACGCCAGGGGTGCGACATGACACAGCGATTTATAAGAAGCTCAAAAACGGTGTTTTTGGCAACAGACCGGCAGGGATCTGTATTGCACCGGCATAAGCCGCAGGAGCAACACTCCTGCCCCTATACCGTATTCGGCTTCAGTCCTTTCAATGGCAGGACAAATTTGCTGGGCTTTACCGGCGTACACCGTGAAAAAAATGATACTTATTTACTTGGCAATGGTTACCGCGGTTACAACACCGAATTAATGCGCTTCAACTCGCCCGACAGCTGGTCCCCATTTGAGCGTGGAGGTCTGAATAGCTACGCATACTGCCAAGGTGACCCTGTTAACATGACAGACAGTTCCGGACACGCCCTCGACCTCAGCCTTTCCGGCAGAATAAACACTGCATGGAATATTGATAAGTCGTCCGGCTGGCCCGCATTGCTGCTCAATGACACCGTAGTCGAAGGAATTACAAAACACCTACCTGACACCGAAGCTAACAACTTAAAAAAACTGGCAAAAAAAAACCAAAATTATAGCCACCAAAAAATCAAACAAAGCCGCTTTCGAAAACATCACGAGCGATAACTATAGCGATTTTAGCGACGCGATTGATGAAGGCACGTTTTACATGAAAGGTGTTTCACTCGAAGCGGCAGAACACCGTATATTCGATCTCCGAATACAGCATTTAAAAAGCCTATGGGGCGATACTGAGGTCCCCCCTAGTGGTCGAAACGGACGCCGCCGCGCAATAGGGCGGCCAATTATCGAGCATCGCGAAGATAGCCTAGACAGGCTCGCCGCTCATAATGAAAGCGTTCAGCGCATACGGGACCAACGCGACATCCCATAGTTAATACCGAACCAGTGAGCATTACTAGACAGAAAGCACTCATGACGTAATACGGTGGCTATCTCAGGGAGGCAACATGACGAGAAAGTCTATGCTTATTACATCAGTAAAGGTGTTACTTGGCACAGACAAGAATGGATCTATAATCAGACATTCAAACTCGGCCCAAAGCACCATTTCTTATTCAGCTTTTGGCCACAGCCCGCTCAATAGCAGTGAACCCACACTATTGGGATTCAATGCTGAACACAGAGCGCGCTCAGGACTCTACCTGCTCGGAAATGGCTATCGGACGTATAACCCATCACTGATGCGCTTCAACTCACCAGACAGCTTTAGTCCATTCGATGACGGCGGGGTTAATGTGTACGCTTATGTACTAAATGACCCCATAAACAAAACCGACCCATCAGGCCACAAGCCGGTGCTACCGCTTTTAAACAGTCAGGGGGTGCTTGTTCTTTCGCAGCCCAGAAAGCTTCAACGTGATTCACTGCTCATAAAAGCTCACGGACTTCCAGGTGCAGTACGAGCTAACGACAAAACAATGAGCGCAGCACAATTCACCAACTTCCTATCAGACAATGAAATCAATGTAAAAAAATTCAAAAAAATTCATATCTCAATATGCGACTCAGCCACACCAGATGCCAATGGAAAAATATTCGCCCAGGAACTATCTAACATTTCAGGCCGTAAGGTAAAAGGCTATGAGGGGACGGTATTCGATTTGCGTAGCGAATATCCAAATACAGGAAAGATCGACCTAGAAATCCTTAAAACAGACCGCAGAGTAGCACTTACCGACGCTAACTTTGAAGTTAGCGAGACAGAACCTTTCAACTACAAACCCAGGACCTTCTTCCCCATGCAAGATAGCAATATCGACTTACGTAGGGACTAACCCGCAAAGTCACTGGCCGTTTTCAAAAAACCACAACGCCCCAAAAGGGGCGCTGTAGTTAACATCTTACGCCGCACTAAATGTCTTATGCGGATCAATCACAAACTTCTTCGGTACCCCTGCATCAAACTCCCCATACCCCTCCGGCGCCTGGTCCAGGCTGATCACCTGCACCCCCACCACTTCGGCGATATTGATGCGATCCCACATGATCGCCTGCATCAGCTGGCGGTTGTACTTCATGGTCGGGGTCTGCCCGGTGTGGAAGCTGTGGGACTTGGCCCAGCCCAGGCCGAAGCGGATGCTCAGGGCACCGATCTTGGCGGCGGCATCCACTGCGCCCGGATCCTCGGTCACGTACAGGCCCGGAATACCGATCTTGCCAGCCACGCGGGTCACCTGCATCAGCGAGTTGAGCACGGTGGCCGGGGCCTCGTGCTTGGCGCCTTCATGGCCATGGCCACGGGCCTCGAAGCCAACGGCATCGACGGCACAATCCACTTCCGGCTCACCGAGGATATCGATGATCTGCTCGTGCAGCGGAGTGTCCTTGGACAGGTCGACCACTTCGAAACCTTGCGACTTGGCATGGGCCAGCCGGGCCGGGTTGAGGTCGCCGACAATGACGCAGGCGGCGCCCAGCAGGCGGGCGGACGCGGCGGCGGCCAGGCCGACCGGGCCGGCACCCGCGACGTATACGGTGCTGCCCGGGCCGACACCGGCGGTGACGGCGCCGTGGTAACCGGTGGGGAGGATGTCGGACAGGCAGGTCAGGTCGCGGATCTTCTCCATGGCCTTGTCGCGGTCCGGCAGTTTCAGCAGGTTGAAGTCGGCGTAGGGCACCAGTACGTACTCGGCCTGGCCGCCGGTCCAGTCGCCCATGTCAACGTAACCGTAGGCACCACCGGCGCGGGCCGGGTTGACGGTGAGGCAGACGCCGGTGTGCATCTCCTTGCACGAGCGGCAGCGACCGCAGGCAACGTTGAAGGGTACCGACACCAGATCGCCGATTTTCAGGCGTTCGACGTCACGGCCCATTTCGACGATTTCACCGGTGATTTCATGACCCAGGACCAGGCCGACCTGGGCGGTGGTGCGGCCGCGGACCATGTGCTGGTCGGAGCCGCAGATGTTGGTGGAGACCACCTTGAGGATGACGCCGTGCTCGATCTTCTTGCCGCGCGGGTCCTGCATCTTGGGGTAGTCGATCTTCTGCACCTCGACCTTGCCCGCGCCGAGATACACCACTCCACGGTTACCAGACATGCTTCTTACCTCGCTTGATTTGTATTTATGCAGCGGTGGTGGAAAGCGCCGCCTTTCCGTGGGCGGCCTGTGTTACTGGAATGAAGGGAATTGTGGGCTGGATAGGAGGTGGGGCGGTGACTGGATGCGACAAGCAAATGCCTGTTCACGGCAGGCCAAAAGCCGGGGCCGCTGTGCGGCCCTTTCGCGACACAAGGCCGCTCCTACATGGCCAGCGCAACCCCTGAGACTTGCGCTGTACCTGTGGGAGCGGCCTTGTGTCGCGATGGGCTGCAAAGCAGCCCCAATGTCAAAGCACCACAGTCCGATTGGCGTTGAGGAACACCCGTCGCTCGATGTGATAACCCACAGCCCGCGCCAGGGTCAGGCACTCGATATCGCGCCCCTTGGCGATCAGGTCCTCGGGATAGTGCGTATGGTCAACCACCTCGACGCCCTGGGCGATGATCGGCCCTTCGTCCAGGTCGTTGTTAATGTAGTGCGCCGTGGCGCCAACCATCTTCACGCCCTTGTTGTAGGCCTGGTGATACGGTTTGGCGCCCTTGAAACCGGGCAGCAACGAGTGGTGGATGTTGATCGCCCAGCCATCCAGTCGCCGGCACAACTCCGGCGACAGCACCTGCATGTAGCGGGCGAGGATCACCAGCTCGGCGCCGCTCTCCTCGATCACCTGCAGCACCTTGCGCTCCTGCGCCGGCTTGTCGTTCGGATCGAGGGCGAAGTGGTAATAGGGGATCTTGTGCCAATGTGCCAGCGGCTCGAGGTCAGGATGGTTGGACACCACCGCAACCACGTCCATGGCCAGCTGGCCGATGCGCTGGCGGTACAGCAGGTCGTTAAGGCAGTGGTCGGCCTTGGACACCATGATCACCACCTTGGGGCGGTGATTCGGCGCGGTCAGCTCGAACGCCATGCCAAAGGCTTCGCTGCGCTCGGCCAGGCCTGCGCGAAAACCGTCCTCGTCGAAGCCATCGGGGGCACGGAACTCCACGCGAATGAAGAACCGCCCCGACAGCCGGTCATCGAAGGAATGGTGCTCGGTGACGTAGCAGCGTTGCTCGTAGAGATGACGCGTCACCACATCGACCGTGCCGAGCATGCTCGGGCAGTCGGCAGTGAGGATCCAGGTGTCCGGTGCCCGACTCATGGGTAATGCTCCTTACGCTTCAATGGCCAGGCCGTATTCGGCCGACGCGTCCTGCAGCCACAGCCACCAGTAGTCAGAGAAGCTGCGGCGGATCACCAGCTCCCAGGTGTCCTCGGCGGTGCGCCGGATCACCAGTTGCGACTTGGCGAACACGGTGCCAACGGCCTTGCCCACCGGGAAGTTGTTCGGGTGTACATCATAGCTGGTGGATTTCATCAGCACGTCGCGCACGTTCGGTCCGCGCAGCTCGAGCAGGGTCTGTCCGCCGCTGACGTTGACCACCTGGATATGCTGGCCGTCGAGGGCATCGCGCAGCTTCTGCTCGACGGCGAACTCCTGGCCGCCGGGGACAATCAGCAGCCACTCGTCCGGGCCCACCCATTGCAGCGACATCTCGCTGTTGGCGACCACGGTCAGAGCCACCGGCAGCTCCAGACCCAAGGCCTTGTGCACGCCGCCGGCGAAGGCCTGGTCATGGCCATTGCCACGGATAGTCAGGTGGCCGAGGAGTTTCTTCTCGCGCAGGGTCACGCCTGCGTTCTTGCGGCCCTTGCCGACCAGGCTGGCCAGGTCGGCGTGGTGCAGCGGCGACTGGGCCTTGGCATCGGAGCCTGGGTTTTGCTGGAAGACGTTGATAGCGCTCATTTCTTACCTGCCTTGAATTCTTGTGCGAGGAACCACGCTGACCTCGAGGGAGCGGGCTTGAGCGCTCCCTCGCAGATCCCGTCATCCTGGAATCAAACGTTCTGCCGCTCGCCCTTCGGATCGAAGAACACCGAAGACACGATCTCGGCCTCGATCACGCTGCCGTCGGCCTGGGGCGAATACACCCGCTCACCCAGGCGCTTGAGGCCGCCCTTGACCACGCCCATGGCGAACGAATAGCCCAGGGAGTTGGCCGCGTAGCTGGAGGTGACATGACCAACCATGTCCATCGGGATCGGTTGCTTGGGATCGAACACCAGCTGGGCGCCTTCCGGCAGCCACACGTTCGGGTCCACAGGCTTGAGGCCCACCAGCTGCTTGCGGTTCTCTCGCACGGTATCTTCACGGTTCATGCCGCGCAGGCCGATCCACGAGAAGGCCTTGTTGCGACCCACGCACCAGCTCATGTTGAGGTCGTCCGGGGTCATCGAGCCGTCGGTGTCCTGGCCGACGATGATGAAGCCCTTCTCGGCACGCAGCACGTGCATGGTCTCGGTGCCGTACGGGGTCAGGTTGTACTTCTTGCCCGCCTCGACAATCTGCTCCAGCACGCCCATGGCGTAGTTGGCCTGGACGTTGATCTCGTACGACAGCTCGCCGGTGAACGAGATGCGGAACACCCGTGCCGGCACGCCGCCAACCAGGCCTTCCTTCCAGCTCATGAACGGGAAGCCTTCCTTGTCCAGGTCGATGTCGCTGACCTCGGCCAGCAGCTTGCGGCTGTTGGGGCCGGACAGGGTCATGGTCGCCCAGTGGTCGGTGACCGAGGTGAAGTACACCTTCATCTCTGGCCATTCGGTCTGGTGGTAAAGCTCCAGCCACTGCAGCACACGGGCGGCGCCGCCGGTGGTGGTGGTCATGATGAAGTGGTTGTCGCCGACGCAGGCGGTCACGCCGTCGTCGAAGACCATGCCGTCTTCCTTGCACATCAGGCCGTAGCGGGCCTTGCCCACGTCGAGCTTGGTCCAGGCGTTGGTGTAGATGCGGTTGAGGAATTCGCGCGCGTCCGGGCCCTGGATGTCGATCTTGCCCAGGGTCGAGGCGTCCAGCAGGCCGACGCTGTCACGCACAGCCTTGCATTCGCGGGCCACGGCGGTGTGGATATCTTCGCCGGGCTTGGGGAAGTACCACGGGCGCTTCCACTGGCCGACGTCCTCGAACTCGGCGCCGTTCTTGATGTGCCAGGCATGCAGGGCGGTGAAGCGCACCGGCTCGAACAGGTGGCCGCAGTGCCGGCCCGCCACCGCGCCGAAGGTCACCGGCGTGTAGTTGGGGCGGAACATGGTGGTGCCCATTTCCGGGATGCCGATTCCGAGCGAGCGGGCGGCGATGGCCAGGCCGTTGATGTTGCCCAGCTTGCCCTGGTCGGTGCCGAAGCCCAGGGCGGTGTAGCGCTTGACGTGCTCGACCGACTCGAAGCCTTCGCGGGTGGCCAGCTCGATGGCGGCGGCGGTGACATCGTTCTGCTGGTCGACGAACTGCTTCGGCGCACGGGCGGTGCCCTTGTCGTGGGGCACCTGGAATAGTGCCACGGTGGCTTCTTCCTTGCGCGCCAGGGTTTTCGGCAGGGTGCCGACGCTGGCCTTGAAGCCGGCCTCGGTGGCGGCGCGAACACCGCCCTCGAAGCCGTCAGCGATCACATCGCCCAGGGCATAGACGCCGTTCACGCCACCGACGCACACGCGCTTCTGCGGTGCATCGCCCGGGACGAAGCCGAGGATGTCTTCACGCCAGACCGGGCGACCGCCCAGGTGCGAGGCCAGGTGGACCACTGGGCTGTAACCGCCGGAAGTCGCGATCAGGTCGCACTCGAGGGTTTCACCCGGGCTGGTAACCTTGTGCGCCTGCACATCGATGGCGGCCACGCGGGCGCCAGTGACGTGCTTGCTGCCCTTGGCCTCGATCACGGCGCTGGAGGTGAGGATACGGATACCTTTGGCGCGAGCCTCTTCGACCAGCGAACCGCGTGGGTTGTGGCGGGCATCGGCAATGGCGACCACCTGCAGACCCGCGTCGTGCCAGTCCAAAGCGCAGCGGTAGGCGTGGTCGTTGTTGGTCGACAGCACCAGCTTGCGGCCCGGCGCCACGCCATAGCGGCGCACGTAGGTGGACACGGCACCCGCCAGCATGTTGCCCGGCAGGTCGTTGTTGCCGTACACCAGCGGGCGCTCATGGGCGCCAGCAGCCAGGACCACACGGTTGGCGCGCACACGGTGCACGCGTTGGCGTACCTGGCCGATGGGCGCGCGGTCGCCGAGGTGGTCGGTCAGACGCTCGTGGATGGTCAGGAAGTTGTGGTCGTGGTAGCCGTTGACCGTGCTGCGTGGCAGCAGGGTGACTTCCGGCAGCGACTCCAGCTCGGCAACGACGGCATTGACCCAGTCGACGGCTGGTTTGCCATCAAGGGTTTCGCGGCTGTCGAGCAAGGTGCCGCCGAACTCCTCCTGCTCGTCCGCCAGGATCACCCGGGCGCCGCTGCGCGCGGCAGCCAGCGCAGCGGCCAGGCCAGCAGGGCCGGCGCCGACGATCAGCACGTCGCAGTGCTGGTTCATGTAGTCGTAGCTGTCCGGATCGTTCTGCAGCGGCGCACGGCCCAGGCCCGCCGCCTTGCGGATGTACTTCTCGTAGGTCATCCAGAACGACTTGGGGTACATGAAGGTCTTGTAGTAGAACCCGGGCGGCATCATGTTGCCGCCGACCTTGCCGATGATGCCCATCATGTCGTTGTTGACGTTCGGCCATCCGTTGGTGCTGGTGGCCACCAGGCCGGCATACAGGGCCTGCTGGGTGGCGCGCACGTTGGGGATCTGGGTGGCTTCGCTGGAGCCGATCTGCAGGATCGCGTTCGGCTCCTCGGTACCGGCGGCGATGATCCCGCGCGGGCGCGAGTATTTGAAGCTGCGCCCGACGATGTCGACGCCGTTGGCCAGCAGCGCGGCGGCCAGGGTGTCGCCGGCATAGCCCTGATAGGTCTTGCCGTTGAAGCTGAAGTTCAGCACCTTGCTGCGGTCGATACGGCCGCCGCTGGCGAGGCGATAGGTCTGGCTCATACTTTTTCCCCTTGGCCCTTGGCGGTCGCTGGCGCGGTGCTCTGTTTCGAGGCGGCGGTAACCTGAGGTTTCTCGCCGATTTTGTAGGTTTCCAGGATCTCGTAGGTCACGGTGTCGCGGGTGACGTTGAAGTACTGGCGACAGCCCGCGACGTGATCCCACAGTTCATGGTGGATGCCGCGCGGGTTGTCGCGGAAGAACATGTAGGTGCCCCACTCCTCGTCGGAGCAGGCGTTGGGGTCGAGTGGGCGGGCGATGTGCGCCTGGCCTGATGCGTGGAATTCTTCCTCGGAGCGCAGCTCGCCGCAGTGGGGACAGAAGATTTGCAACATGACGGTTGTCTCCGGGTCAGTGGGCGACGGCAGCGGCGCCGTGTTCGTCGATCAGCGCGCCGTTGTAGAAACGATCGATGGAGAAAGGCGCGGCCAGCGGGTGCATCTCGCCCTTGGCCAGGCTCGCGGCGAACACGTTGCCCGAGCCCGGGGTGGCCTTGAAGCCGCCGGTGCCCCAGCCGCAGTTGAAGAACATGTTCTTCACCGGGGTCTTGGAGATGATCGGGCAGGCGTCCGGCGTGGTGTCGACGATGCCGCCCCACTGGCGGTTCATGCGCACCCGGGAGAGGATCGGGAACATCTCGACGATCGCCTGCAGGGTGTGCTCGATGATTGGGTAGGAGCCGCGCTGGCCGTAGCCGACCCAGCCGTCGATACCGGCGCCGATCACCAGGTCGCCCTTGTCGGACTGGCTGATATAGCCGTGCACGGCGTTGGACATGATCACGCTGTCGATGATCGGTTTGATCGGCTCCGATACCAGTGCCTGCAGCGGGTGCGACTCCAGCGGCAGGCGGAAACCGGCCAGCTTGGCCATGTGCCCGGAGTTACCAGCGGTGACCACGCCGACGCGCTTGGCGCCGATGAAGCCCTTGTTGGTTTCGACACCGATCACGGCGCCATTCTCTTTACGGAAGCCAATCACCTCGGTCTGCTGGATCAGGTCCACGCCCAGGGCGTCGGCGGCACGGGCGAAGCCCCAGGCCACGGCATCGTGACGGGCCACGCCGCCACGGCGCTGTACGGTGGCACCGAGGATCGGGTAGCGGGTGTTCTTCGAGCAGTCCAGGTACGGGATCTCGGCCGCCACCTGCTCGGTACGGATCAGCTCGCCGTCCACGCCATTGAGGCGGTTGGCGTTGACCCGACGCTCGGAGTCGCGGATGTCCTGCAGGGTGTGGCACAGGTTGTAGACGCCGCGCTGGGAGAACATCACGTTGTAGTTGATGTCCTGCGACAGCCCCTCCCACAGTTTCATGGCGTGTTCATACAGGTGCGCCGACTCGTCCCACAGGTAGTTGGAACGCACGATGGTGGTGTTGCGGGCGGTGTTGCCGCCGCCCAGGTAGCCCTTCTCGACCACCGCCACGTTGGTGATACCGTGTTCCTTGGCCAGGTAGTAGGCAGTCGCCAGGCCATGGCCGCCACCGCCAACGATGACCACGTCGTAGACCTTCTTCGGCGTCGGCGTGCGCCACATGCGCTGCCAGTTCTCGTGGTGGCTGAGGGAGTGCTTGAAGAGGCCGAAGCCTGAATAACGTTGCATGGTGTTCTGCTCCACTCAGCGGTAGACCGGGAAGTCGGCGCACAGGGCGGCGACGTTCTTGGCCACATCGGCCTCGACATCGGCGTCGCCCAGGTTGTCCAGCACATCGCAGATCCAGCCGGCCAGCGCCACGCACTGGGCGACCTTGAAGCCGCGGGTGGTGACGGCCGGGGTGCCGATGCGCAGGCCCGAGGTGACGAACGGCGACTGCGGGTCATTGGGCACGGCGTTCTTGTTGACGGTGATATGAGCGCGGCCAAGGGCGGCGTCGGCGTCCTTGCCGGTCAGGCCCTGACGAATCAGGCTGACCAGGAACAGGTGGTTGTCGGTGCCGCCGGAGACCACGTCGTAGCCGCGGTCGATGAACACCTGGGCCATGGCCTGAGCGTTTTCGATGACCTGTTTCTGGTAGCTCTTGAACTCAGGCTCCAGCGCTTCCTTGAAGCACACCGCCTTGGCGGCGATCACGTGCATCAGCGGGCCACCCTGGGCGCCGGGGAACACGGCGGCGTTGAGCTTCTTCTCGATCTCTTCGTTGCTCTTGGCCAGGATCAGGCCACCACGCGGGCCGCGCAGGGTCTTGTGGGTGGTGGTGGTGACAACATCGGCGAAGGGGATCGGGTTCGGGTACAGGCCGGCGGCGACCAGGCCCGCGACGTGGGCCATGTCGACGAACAGCAGCGCGCCGACTTTATCGGCGATCTGGCGGAAACGTGGGAAATCGAGAGTCTTCGAGTAGGCCGAGAAACCGGCGACGATCATCTTCGGCTTGTGCTCGACGGCCAGGCGCTCGACTTCGTCGTAGTCGATCAGGCCGGTGGTGGTGTCGATGCCGTACTGCACGGCGTTGTACAGCTTGCCCGAGGACGACACCTTGGCACCGTGGGTCAGGTGGCCGCCATGGGCCAGGCTCATGCCCAGGATGGTATCGCCGGCTTGCAGCAGAGCCAGGTATACGGCGCCGTTGGCCGAGGAGCCGGAGTGCGGCTGGACGTTGGCGTAGTCGGCGCCGAACAGCTGCTTGGCGCGCTCGATGGCCAGCGCCTCGACCTTGTCGACGTGCTCGCAGCCGCCGTAGTAGCGCTTGCCCGGGTAGCCCTCGGCGTACTTGTTGGTCAGGCCGCTGCCCTGGGCCTGCATCACGCGCTTGCTGGTGTAGTTCTCCGAGGCGATCAGCTCGATGTGATCTTCCTGGCGCTGTTCCTCGGCATTCATCGCCGCCAGCAGTGCGTCGTCATAACCCTGGATCTGGTCTTGCTTGCTGAACATCGTGTATCTCCCGGCAGCGATCGTTTCTTGTCTGGTGAGGGTTTTCCCACCCTTTGCAGCGATGGTATGGCCGGGCACCGGGGCACAGATGCCTGCGCGCGCCTTGCAATGGCGCGTTTACGACATTGTTCAAGGCGCTGAGGAAAGTTGCGTGGGAGCGGCGGTGCGCCGCTTCTCCCAAGAGACCGCATCCGGCTCAAACAGCCTGTATAGGCAACCGCCAAATCGATGGTTTAGAGTGCGTTCCTGCGTCGTACAAAAGGACAGGCGTCATGATCGACAACAACCAACAATTCGCCAGCGACAACTACTCCGGCATCTGCCCCGAAGCCTGGGCCGCGATGGAAAAGGCCAACCAGGGCCACGAACGCGCCTACGGCGACGACCAGTGGACCGAACGCGCCTCGGAATACTTCCGCAAGCTGTTCGAGACCGACTGCGAGGTGTTCTTCGCCTTCAACGGCACCGCCGCCAACTCCCTGGCCCTGGCCTCGCTGTGCCAGAGCTACCACAGCGTGATCTGCTCCGAGACCGCCCACGTCGAGACCGACGAATGCGGCGCGCCGGAGTTCTTCTCCAACGGCTCCAAGCTGCTGACCGCCGCCAGCGTCAACGGCAAGCTGACGCCCCAGTCGATCCGCGAAGTGGCGCTCAAGCGCCAGGACATCCACTACCCCAAGCCCCGCGTGGTGACCATCACCCAGGCCACCGAAGTGGGCACGGTGTATCGCCCCAACGAGCTCAAGGCGATCAGCGCCACCTGCAAGGAACTGGGCCTGAACCTGCACATGGACGGCGCACGGTTCACCAATGCCTGCGCGTTCCTCGGCTGTTCGCCGGCCGAACTGACCTGGAAGGCCGGGGTCGATGTGCTGTGCTTCGGCGGCACCAAGAACGGCATGGCGGTGGGCGAGGCGATCCTGTTCTTCAACCGCGCCCTGGCCGAGGACTTCGACTACCGCTGCAAGCAGGCCGGGCAGTTGGCATCGAAGATGCGTTTCCTGTCGGCGCCATGGGTTGGTCTGCTAGAAGACGGCGCGTGGATGCGTCATGGCAAGCATGCCAACAACTGCGCGCAGCTGCTGGCATCGCTGGTGAGCGATTTGCCGGAGGTGGAGCTGATGTTCCCGGTGGAGGCCAACGGCGTGTTCCTGCAGATGCCGGAGCATGCGCTGGAAGTGCTGCGCAACAAGGGGTGGCGGTTCTATACCTTCATTGGCAGCGGTGGGGCGCGGTTCATGTGCTCGTGGGATACCCAGGAAGCACGGGTGCGTGAACTGGCGGCGGACATCCGCGCCATCTTTGCTGCCTGATATATCGTCATCACGGGGCAAGCCCGCTCCCACGAGCATTCCAAGCCTCTTGTGGGAGCGGGCTTGCCCCGCGATCAGCTAGAGGCGGAACCCACCCATCTGCCGCGCCAGGTCATCGGCCAGCCCACGCAACGCCTGGCACTCCTCGCGACACCCCTGCACTTCGCTGGCCGTCTGCCGCGCCAGGTCGGAAATCCCCTGCACCGTCCGGTTGATCTCCTCGGTCACCGCCGACTGTTCCTCGGTGGCGGTGGCCACCTGCTCGTTCATGCCGCTGATGCGCTCGACCTGATCGGTGATCGCACCGAGCGAGGTGCCGGTGCGCTGGCTTGACTCGACGCCGTTGCCGGTCGCCTGCTGCCCCGCCTGCATCGACGCCACGGCGGTGCCCGCGCCCTGTTTGAGGCGGTGGATCATCTGCTGCACCTCGTCGGTGGATACCTGGGTCCGCCGCGCCAGGGTCCGCACCTCATCGGCCACCACGGCGAACCCCCGGCCCATCTCACCGGCCCGTGCCGCTTCGATGGCGGCGTTGAGCGCCAGCAGGTTGGTCTGCTCGGAAATGCTGCGGATCACCGCCAGCACTTCGTCGATCGAGGCGACTTCGTCGGCCAGCTGCGTCACCGCCTCGGCGGCGCGGCCGATCTCCCCGGACATGCCTTCGATGTTGTGGATGGAACGGCGCACCACCTCCCGCGCCTGCAGCGCCTCGTCGCGCGCCGACTGCGAGGCATGGGCGGCGGAGCCGGCATTCTGGGCGATATCCTGCACGGTCAGGCCCATTTCGTGCACGGCGGTGGCGACCATCTCGGTCATTTCCTGCTGACGGCCCGAGCGCTCTGCGGTGTTGTCCACCACCAGGGTCACCTGCTCCACCGACCGGTGCAGGCGTTCGGTCGTACGCAGCACCTCGCCGATCAGACCGCGCTGGCTGTCGAGGAAGCGGTTGAAGCCACGGGCCAGGTCGCCCAGCTCGTCCTGGCGCGAGTCGTCCAGGCGATGGCTGAGGTCTCCCGCGCCACCGCCGATCTGCACCAATGCGGCGGTGACCTGGCGAATGGGCCGGACCAACCCGCGTGCCAACAGTACCACCAGCAACAGCGAAAGCAGCGCCACGCCGCCGCCGATCAGGCAGGTCTGCCAGATGGCCTGGCGGGCCTGGGCGTAGATCTCGGCTTCCGGCACCTCGGCTACCAGGGTCCAGTTCAGGTCTCGCAGGGGCAGGCCGAGGGCCAGGTAGTCCTTGCCATCACGCTGGAAACGGCTGCTGCGCAGGCCTTCACCGCCCACCAGCACGGCCTTGGCCGCCTCGACGTCCAGCTGCTCGGCAAGCTGGCGCTTGCCGCTGAACTGCTGGTCGGGATGGACCTGGATCAAGCCGTCATTGCGCACCAGGAACACTTTGCCGTGCTCGCCGAAACTGAAGTCGTGGATCAGCTTCGACAGCTCGGTCATGCGCAGGCCCATGCCGGCCACGCCGACCAGCTGGCCGTCCTTCTCGACCCGATAGTCGATGAACAGCGCCAGCTCGCCGGTGGAGCCGTCGATATCGATATTGATGAAGCGTTCGGCACCACTGTCGATGTAGCCGTAGAACCACTTGTCCTTGGGATTGGCGCGGCTGAGCGTGCGGTCCAGCCCCTTCTCGTTGTAGTAGTGGCCGGTGACAGTCGAGGCGAACAGAGTGGTGAAGGCGTGGTTGCGCTGCTTGGCCGCCTCCAGGTATTCGATGAAGCGCGGCAGCTCGGCCGGGGCCTCACCGGCGGCCAGCCAGTCGCGCAGGAGCGTGTTGCCGGCAATGTCCGCCGCCGCCGCCAGCGGCTGACCGAGCATGCGCTCGATATCGTTGCGAATGGCTTCGACGCTGGCCGGCAACGCCGTGTCCACCAGGTAGCGCTCGGTCAAGCGGTTGAGCGCCATCGTATAGATCGCCACCACCACCAGGATGCTCGCCAGCAGGGCGGCGCCCATGCTTGCGATCAGTTGCCACTGGATACTCCGCCGCCAGATGCGCATGTTCCACTCCCCGTTAATTATTGTTTTTCGGGAAGTGTATACACTTAAGTATCCAGTTGTTCCAGTGATCCGCGACACAACGGCCGCCCTAGTCGCGGGGCAAGCCTGCTACCAGTCGCCGCGCGATGGCGTCAGTCAGACGTCGGAGACGGCCTTGCTGATGGCATCGACCGTGGCGTCGATCTGCGCCTGGGTGCGCTCGAGGGTGCGGTCGTGCTCGCGCTGCAGTTCGATCTGCTTGGAGCACAAATTCAGGGCGGCCAGCACCAGCAGCTTGTCGCCGATCAGGGTCGGATAGTTGCGCTTGGTTTCGGCCAGGGCGACGTTGAGCATGCGCACGGCCTGGGAGAGGGTTTCTTCCTGGCCTTCGGGCGCCTTGAGCGAGTAGTCGTTACCCAGGATCGACACGACATTGACCGGCTGCGCTTGCAGTCTCATGCGTTCACGACACCCGCGCTGGCGCGCTCGACCAGGGCCTGGATGCGGGCGGCGGTGGCGCCGTGCTTCTCTTCCTGCTCCATCAGCGACAACTGCAGGCTGTCGTTCTCTTCCTTGGCCTGGGCCAGTTCCTGGCCGAGGCTGGCGTTTTGCTCGGCCAGTTGCGCGTTCTTGTGCATCAGGTCGCTGACCAGTTGCTCGAGTTGATTCAGGGAAGTTTCCAACATGCGTCTATCTCGGTTGTTGCAAAGGGCGCACACGATAAGGAAAAACTGCCGCCCCCGCCATTAAATATCGGATTCAAAAGGTGTTTGCCGGGTTCAGGTTGACCCAGGATCGGCTCCCTTGTTCCGACCTGGATCAACCGCTGGTCAGGAAAATAGTTAGCTGCCTCACAATTTTTGCCTGACGGACTCAAGACTGGCCGGTCACGACCGATAGGCAGGCAGGTCCTCTTCCGTCGCATGGATCGCGGCACCTCTTCTGCCTTGGGAACTGCCTCCATGTCCTTACGCAATATGAATATCGCGCCGCGCGCGCTGCTCGGGTTCGCCGTGATCGGCCTGCTTATGCTGGGCCTCGGCGTGTTCTCGCTGATCCAGATGGGCAACATCCGCCAGGCCGGCGTGACCATCGAGGAGATCAGCGTGCCCAGCATCAAGACCCTCGACGAGCTGACCGCGCTCAACCTGCGCCTGCGCACCCTGTCCTACCGCCTGCTGCTCAACCGCGAACCGGCCACCCAACAGGACACCCTGCGCCTGCTGGACGAGCGCAACGCACAGATCGACAAGGCCCGCCGCGCCTACGAGCCGCTGGTGACCGCCGCCGACGAGAAGGCCGCCTTCGACCAGTACGGCCTGCTGCTCAACCAGTACCGCCAGCTCGAGGCGCGCATGCGCACGCTGAGCCAGGCCGGCGATCTGGACGCCCTGCGCGACCTGCTCAACCGCGACCTGCTGGACAACTCCGAACAGATCAACAAGATCATGGACACCCTGGTGCGCATCAACACTGACCAGACCAGCGCCACCAATGCCCAGGCCGCCGACCAGTACAGCGGCGCCTTCGCCCTGGTGATCAGCCTGCTGGTGGCCGCCACGGTGCTGACCCTGCTGTTCGCCTTCCTGCTTACCCGCAGTATCGTCAAGCCCATCGACGAAGCGCTGCAGGCCGCCGAGCAGATCGCCGAGGGCGACCTGACCCACAGCATTCACGCCGAAGGCACCGACGAGGCGGCGCGGCTGCTCAAGGCCATGGCCAAGATGCAGGACAAGCTGCGCGACACCCTGCAGCTGATCGCCGGCTCCGCCACCCAGCTGGCCTCCGCCGCCGAGGAGCTGAACAGCGTCACCGACGAAAGCGCCCGTGGCCTGCAGCAGCAGAACAACGAGATCGAGCAGGCCGCCACTGCCGTCACCGAGATGACCAGCGCGGTCGAGGAAGTGGCGCGCAACGCGGTAAGCACCTCCGAGGCCTCCAGCGAAGCCAGCCGTTCGGCCGGCGATGGCCGCGACCTGGTGATGGAGACCGTGGGCGCCATCGAACGCATGAGCGGCGACGTACAGTCCACCGCCAAGCTGATCACCCACCTGGCCGAGCAGTCCCGCGATATCGGCAAGGTGCTCGACGTGATCCGCGGCCTGGCCGACCAGACCAACCTGCTGGCGCTCAACGCCGCCATCGAGGCCGCCCGCGCCGGCGAGGCCGGTCGTGGCTTCGCCGTGGTCGCCGACGAGGTGCGCGCACTGGCACATCGCACCCAGCAGTCCACCAGCGAGATCGAGCGGATGATCGGCAGCATCCAGGGCGGCACCGAGCAGGCCGTGGACTCGATGCGCACTAGCACCGAGCGCGCCGAGTCAACCCTGAACATCGCCCGTGGCGCGGGCCTGGCGCTGGACACCATCGCCGGTGCGGTGGCGCAGATCAACGAGCGCAACCTGGTGATTGCCAGTGCGGCGGAAGAACAGGCTCAGGTCGCCCGCGAGGTGGACCGCAACCTGGTGAACATCAACGACCTGTCGGTGCAGAGCGCTACCGGGGCACATCAGACCAGCGCGGCGAGTGCCGAGCTGTCGCGCCTGGCGGTTGACTTGAACGGCCTGGTGGCCCGCTTCCGTACCTGACCTTTACAGCCATAGCGAGGCAAGCCCGCGATTAACTGCCTCTAACCCAATGGCATCAGGTAGAGGCCCTGATGCCATTCATGGATCCACCCAGTGACACAATTTCGTGGTCAACCGTGGATACCTGAACGCTGGAAGCTCCATCGGTTGTCGACGGCGTACTTGTTTCTCTGCGCAGGCCCAGCACTGCCCTTACATTGGTGCTGACACTTTCCTTGACATACTGCCAGAGCTCCGCTCGGTTCTCCCAGACCGCCTTGGCAATCCGAGTTCCTGCCCCCGCTGCCAGCAGTGCGGTCCCGGCATTGGCAACATAGGTTGCCGCCCCCACCCCGGCCAACCCCAACCCTGCTGCCACCACACTGGTGGCGGAACCAGCCAGGGCAACCCGTGTGGCGTTCACCGCCAACGCCCCCTTGGGCTCTGGCCCCAACAACAACGCCAGCGGCGAGGCGGTATGCAATGCGATGGTCCCGGAGCGCTGAATGATCTGCGAGACCAAGGCAGAGTATCCGCCAGTCGGGTCAAGCCGGTTCACCGGATCTCCCGCACAATACATGTACGCGTTGATGCCGCCCTTGTCGAACGGACTCAACGTGTCAGGTTCTTGGAACCGCATCAAGGCAGGACTGTACCGACGGTGCCCATTGCCTAATGGATAGCGATCCATCTGGGCGTCACGAGGCTGTCCACAGAAACCTGTCATCGGGCTGATCGGTGACGTTAACGCCCCATAGGCGGTAAAGCCCCGATCGGAAAAACCAATGCCGCCAAGGGGGGTGTTCTGCTTGTCGCAGGCAAACAAGTAGGTAGGCATTGTCCACAATCCTTCGCCGTGAATTCCATCCGAAGATTGGCAGCGATGCGGCGCTAGTGGAACTGGCAAAAATATCAGGCACCCCATGTAACCCGGGCCGCTTTGCGGCCCCTGCGAATGTAGATCAATACTCGATCCGCACATCCCCCTTCGGCACGCTGCAGCACGACAGGATGTAACCCTCGGCCTCATCCTCCTCGGTGATCCCGCCGTTGTGCTCCATCTCCACCTCGCCGCCGAGCTTGAGTACCTTGCAGGTGCCGCAGATCCCCATGCCGCAGGCCTTGGGGATCATCAGCCCGACCTTGGCCGCCGCCGCATGCACGGTCTCGCCAGGGGCCACGCGGATGCTCTTGTCGCTACCGACGAACTCCACCAGGTTGAGGTCGGCCACATCCACTTCCGGCGCATCGGCAGCCGCTTCGGCATGCTCCACCGCGTCGGCCTTCGCCTCAGGCGGCGTCGCACCGAACGATTCCTCGTGATAATTCTTCATGTCGAAGCCGACCGCCTCGAGCATGCGCTTGACCGCGTTCATGTAGGGCGTCGGCCCGCAGCAGAAGATCACGCGCTCCAGGTAGTCCGGGGCAATCAGTTCCATCAGCCGCTGGTTCAGGTAACCGCGGTAACCGGCCCAGGGCTCACCCAACCCATGCTTTTCGCAGATGATGTGCAGGCTGAAATTGGGGATGCGCGAGGCCATCTGCTCCAGCTCGCGATGGTAGATGATGTCTTTCGGCGAGCGGGCGCTGTGCACGAACACCATGTCGACATTGGCGTTGGTGTCGTAGAACCAGCGGGCCATGGACATCACCGGGGTGATGCCGACGCCGCCGGACAGGTAAAGCGTCTTGCCCGCGGGGAAGTCGATGGCGTTGAACAACCCCACCGGCCCGTGCACCGGCAGTTCAGCGCCTTCATGCATGGTGTCGTGGAGGAAGTTGGACACCAGCCCACCCGGCACGCGCTTGACGGTGATGGAGAAGCTGTAGGGCACCGACGGCGAGCTGGAGATGGTGTACGAACGCATCACAGGCTTACCTTCGATCTCCAGTTCCAGGGTGACGAACTGCCCGGGCTTGAAGAAGAACATGATCGGCTGGTCGGCCATGAAGCAGAAGGTGCGCACGTCCCAGGTTTCCTGGATGACCTTGACGCAGCGCACGATGTGGCGGCCATTGGCCCAGGTCTGGGTGGTAACCGGATTGAGGAAGGTATCGGACATGTTCATCTCCAGCAGCCGACTGTCGGCCATTCTCATGGCTCCGATAATGCGCAAGCGCACCGCGCCGTACATTCCCATCCGCGACATCGGCGTGCTCATCGCGACCAGCCCCGCGCTACAAGGGTTGGCGCGTCGGAATTCGATGCGGCCATGTCGCCCGTGGATATGGTCATTTCCCGGCCCGGACGCACACTCCTCGGCAAAACAACAGGTTGTTTATCGCTAACAACAGCCTTGCGGCACTACAACAACGATTAGCCACTTCAGCCGGCCGCGCGCGGCCACGAGGACCACACGATGGACGTCACCGCAACCCTGAGCCTGGGCGATCCACTGGAACCTGCACGCAAGGCCACCGCCGAAATGCTGCAGACCCGCGAGCGCACCTACTCGCTGCCGCAGCCGTTCTACTGCGACGAGCGCTTGTTCCAGATCGACATGCAGGAGATCTTCCACAAGGAGTGGCTGATCGCCGGCATGGTTTGCGAGATCCCGACCAAGGGCAACTACATCACCCTGCAGATCGGCAAGAACCCGATCATCGTGATACGCGGCGCCGAAGGTAAGGTGCATGCCTTCCACAACGTCTGCCGCCACCGCGGCTCGCGCCTGTGCGTCAGCGACAAAGGCAAGGTGGCCAAGCTGGTCTGCCACTACCACCAGTGGACCTATGAGCTCGATGGCCGCCTGCTGTTCGCCGGCACCGAGATGGACGCCGACTTCGACATGAACCAGTACGGCCTCAAACCGGTGAACGTGAAGGTGGCCGGTGGCTACATCTTCATCAGCCTGGCCGAGAACCCGCCAGCCATCGACGAGTTCCTCGCCACCCTCGACCACTACATGGAACCGTACGACATGGAGAACACCAAGGTGGCGGTGCAGACCACCTTGATGGAGAAGGCCAACTGGAAACTGGTGCTGGAGAACAACCGCGAGTGCTACCACTGCAGTGGCTCACACCCCGAATTGCTGAAGACCCTGCTGGAATGGGACGACACCAACGACCCGCGCGCCAGCCAGGAATTCAAGGACCACGTGGCCGCCTCGGCCGCCGCCTGGGAAGCCGAGGGGATTCCGTACCTGCACAAGAGCCATGGCCTGCGTAACCGCATCGTGCGCATGCCACTGCTCAAGGGCACCGTGTCGATGACCATGGACGGCAAGCAGGCCTGCCAGAAGCTGATGGGCCGTATCAAGAATCCGGACCTAGGCTCAATGCGCATCCTGCACCTGCCGCATTCGTGGAACCACTGCATGGGCGACCATATGATCGTGTTCACCGTGTGGCCGATCAGCGCGCAGGAGACCATGGTCACCACCAAGTGGCTGGTGCACAAGGATGCGGTCGAGGGGGTTGATTACAACCCAGAGGAGATGCGCAAAGTATGGGATGCCACCAACGACCAGGATCGTCGGTTGGCGGAGGAGAACCAGCGGGGGATCAATTCTACCGCTTACCAGCCTGGCCCGTACTCCAAGACCTATGAGTTCGGGGTGGTGAACTTTATTGACTGGTACAGCCAACGCTTGCTTAACAATCTTGGTGCCGAGCCGGCGCCTTATCTAAAGGAAGTCATTTCTCAGTAACCCCAGGCCCTACGTGCTGCCTAGTACTGAACCAGCGGCAGGTAGGGCGTTCCACCTTCATCATGCGAAGATGCGGCTATAGCCCTGTCATCACTGGGATGGGGTGTAACGACTGCGGCAAGTTCCTCTTGCCAGATCAAACATCGCCTTTTACAGCCTGTTCAGTAGATCATCATTTTGCTCGGCCTGTCTCAACATATCGGCCTCACGACGCACATCGACTCGCCTATTTTTTTGTACCATTTTATAAATGTCTACACTTGCGATGAGAATCTCGATACCTGTCGCACCCAGACTTAAAACTGCGGCAGCGCCTTTCAAATTGTCGGCGGCACTCATTAGTCGATCGTAACTATCCTGCTCTTTTGGCGTCGTAGGGCCTGGTAGATTGCTTATAAGCTCAGACATCGCTGACAACGCCACTGCAGCCCCCTTGAAAGCGTAGGAAACATACTCGCCAACTTTTCTCGGTTCATACCACCCCTCCTCTGAACCGGTGATATAGCGCTTTACAAGCTTCTGACCAACATAAATTCCTTCCATGAATATTTTTACCGTCACGAGATTGTTCTTCGCGACGGTATAAAGCCATCGACCATTAGGATCGACATGATTTATGGGGTCGAGCGCGCAATAGGCATAAGCATTTATCCCCCCTTGGGAAAAAGGGCTTAATGCATCTGGAGAATGGAAGCGCATCAACCAGGGGTTATAGAAGCGGTGTCCGTTCCCGAGCGCATACGCCCCCTGGCCACGCTCACATAACTGACCTGTGAAACCCATCAGCGAAAAATATGCCTGCCTGTAGCCAAACGGCGTGTACCCACGACCCGAATTGAGATTCAAGGCACTCTTCTGCCTGTCAACTTCTAGAAGTACAGTAGCCTGTCTCATGGTGTGTCACCTGCCTGGGTAGACAAAATAATGCTCTTTTACTTGGCGAGGCGCTCCTGGATCATGGTGAACTGAAGAGCTAGAGGATTGACGAACCTGCACAGAAATTAGTGCGAGTGTGGGCGAAGTAGGCTGACTAGCTTGTGACTCTGGCTCCGATGACGTCGCTGATGTTGACTGCGAAAGCTTGGCGCTTTCATTATTAACTGTTACAAGAGACTTCTCGACCTCATGCCTTTTCAGCTGTAATTGCACCATCGACTCCCGAAGGCTTTTCTCTGCGGAACTTGGCGCTCCACGCGAGGGGCTACTCCTCAACAACCTTCCGCTTTTTTCAAGCTGTTCATCCAAGATACTTATTTCTTTTGTCAATTCTTTAGCCAGGCTTGCCAATGAAGCCAGTTGGAATTCAGATAGTGATATTTTTCGAGCAGGTTTCCGCACCCTCCCAGAGTCATCTCGATAATTGACTGGATCACCCTGACAGTACGCATAAGCATTTACTCCACCTCGCCCAAATGGACTCACCTGGTCGGCAGAATAAAAACGCATCAGCATGGGGCTGTATACACGATAACCATTTCCAAGCAGATACCCCCCCAAACAGCCGTCTCGCACTACTCCATCAAAACCCGTCAAGGTACCAGCGACTATTACCGGAGACGCGCCATATACCGTATAAGCAATGAATCGAGATCCGTCTCTAAGCATGGCGGCCAGGGCACTGTACTGAAGATCCGTCTGCAACAATGATGATGAAACGCTCATAGTCGGTACCTCGACAGGTCGAAACAGCACGAATAACCCGTAGTTGCGCCGAAGCCGAATACTATCTAGCCAGGTGACTAATCAGCTTCGTCTTAGCGATTCAGCAGAACTAGGAAGATCAGACTCGCTATCCGAACTCGACGAGCCTGGACTTCTGCCTCGGAGTTCTACCACGCTGTGCCGCGGCTCGAATGTGCGAAGTACTACTTGGTTTTCTTTGGTCATACTCTTCATTGCGATTTCTTTTGCATGTCGAGTCCGGAAACTTTCGCGGGTATAACTGGCCACCTTTTCACCGACTTCCCGAACTTTTTCAAGGCTTAACGTACCGCCTTTCAGCAGATCACTCATAAATAAATATGCAGTCGTTCCAACTCCATTTATCGCCGTTGTCCAGTTAGCATAATCATCACCCAACGGATCGCCGTGATACTGCAACAGAGCACCATACATACCTACACCGCCAACTGCTGCTGTGGCGAGCGTGACAACGGTATCTTTAGCCGATGGCAGTGTTCTATTGTAGAGACTACTGACTACCATTTTACCTGCCGTATAGAGTGCCGGCGCGTTCCCCATCACTGTCGCCTTGTATCCAGGGAAATTGCCACTTGGGTCGGTCATGTTGACAGGGTCACCTTTGCAGTACGCATAGGGGTTCAGGCCTCCGGCAGCAAATGGGCTTAGTGCATCGGGTGAATGGAAGCGCATCAGCTGAGGGTTGTAGGACCTGCGGCCATTGCCCAGCAGATAGCTGCCTGAGATTGGCTCACGAAACTGGCCTGAGAAGCCTGTGCATGCGAAACCCGTTCGCGAAGAACGGTCACCGTAGGGGGTATAGGAGACAGGCGCACTCCCTGACGTCCCCCGTACAAGGCTAGGACTAAGTAGATGGTCTGTGACCAACAGCTTTGCCGTGAACATAGATAAGCCCCTGTCTGACCTGGCAGCAACACTACCACCGCCTGTCAGGGAGCGTTAACTAGCAAAATTACCAGGGTCATGCAGCCCGCCTGGTAAAGTGGGTCCTCTTTTCAACAACTCACAGGCACAGCTTCGCCTGGCTGCTTCCGACCATTGATGAACAAAAAATAGTCACTCCTCCACAGTCCAATGAGTCCGGTGCTTGCAGCCTTGCACAAACAACTTGTCCACAGAGACATGAACAAGCTTTGTTGACAACCCCCTCCAATCAAGGTCTGTGCATATGTCTGTGCATATCTCATATCAATCCCAGTTCGCTATAGCTTCCATGATGAATGGAGATGCCAGTGCTCAGAAATTGAACAAACCTGCAGACACATTGATTGACAAGGGCTTCAGCGGTATTCGAACAGTTTATCCACAGCGTGACCAACAGTGAATGTGGGCAAAATCAGCGTAGTACCCCCTCCTCTACCAGCAGCTTGAGAATAGCCTCGGCGCCTTCCTGTGGAGATACATCCTTGAGCACCTTGCCCCCCCCGCCACTGGCCTTGGCCGTGGCGGCCTTCATGCGGTCGGCGCCGCTCTTGGCCTTGATCACCTTGAGCCGCTTGGGCCGTGGCCTGGCCGGTTGCAGGGCATCCTCGGCCAGCAACGAATCCTCAATCACTGCCACATTGCGCGCCGCCAATACACCACGCCGGGCCGGGCCGAACGCCGATTGTCGAGGCTTGGGCGCAGCGTTATCCACAGTTGCCAGCAATGGCAGGCGCACCTTCAGGCGACGCCGCTGACCCCTTGGCAGAGCCTGCAACACCTGGGCGGTACCGTTGTCGATGGACTCGACCTCGGCCAACCCCACCACCAGCGGCCAGCCCAGCTTCTCGGCCAGCAGGAACGGCAGCATGCCCGAGCCTTCGCCGGTTTCGGCCTGGCTGCCGGTCAGCACCAGCTGGGCACCCGCGTCGCGCAGATAATCGCCGAGCACGCCCAATACATCGGCGCCGGCGGGTTGTTCCAGCACATCCAGATGATCCAGCCCCATGCCCAGGTAGGCACGCAGTGCCTCTTCGCGAGGATCGCCGGCGTGCACCACCTGCAAGTTATCCCCAGCCAGTTGCAAGCCCAGTTCCACGGCACGGGCATCCTGCTCGGCGCGGCGGGCGCGGCCGGAGCTGGGGTGGGCGCCGATCGAGACCAGGCTGATGACTTTCGTACTCATGCTCGCTGCCCCTATGCCGCGTCGCGCTGGCCGCCGCTGCGGAAGTTGTCCACAGCCTCGATCAGTGCCTTGAGAATTGCCGAGCTGTCACCAATCACCGACAGGTCAGCTCGCTTGATCATGTCGCAGCCCGGGTCCATGTTGATCGCCACCACCTTGTCGCAGGCACCGATACCCTGCAGGTGCTGGATGGCACCGGAGATACCCACAGCCACATAGACCCGCGCCGTGACCCAGGTGCCGGTGGCGCCGACCTGGCGGTTGCGCGGCATGAAGCCGTCGTCCACCGCCACCCGCGATGCGCCCTCGGTGGCGCCGAGGGCCGCCGTGGCCCGGTGGTACAGGTCCCAATCCTTGACGCCGTTGCCGCCGGAGACGATGAACTCGGCCTCGGCCATGGCGATGGCCGCCGGGTCCACGGCCACCGAACCCAGGTCTTCGATACGCGACAGGCTGCGTGCCACGCCTGTGGACAACTCCACCGGCAACGCTTCATGACGGGTTTCGCTGACCGGCTCGGCACATTCGGCGGCGGCCAGGATCAGGCGTGGCACACTCCGCTGGATATCCTGCTGGGCGGCACCGGCACGACCGATGCACTGGCCGTCCTTGACCTGCCACACCCGCGTCGCAGGGCGTTCGCCCAGCGCCGCGGCCAGGCGACGTCCCAGTTCGCCGCCACCGGTACGGCTGTCAGGCAGCAGCCAGTGACGCGGCGCGAACTGGTTATCCACAGCCCGCAGGCCCTGGACCAGCTGCTCCGGTGCATAACCTGCGAAGGCCTCGCCCTCGATGACCAGCAAGCGATCGACGCCGGCTGTGGAAAAGTTGTTTTCCTTGTGCTCGCCAAAGACGATGGCCAGCACCGCGCCGTCGCCGCCGGCAAGGCTGTGGGCAAGGCCCAAAAGGTCACGGTCATGGCTGCCCAGGCGACCACCGACCATGTCCGGGACCACGGCAATGTAGAAGGCCGGTTGCGCCACGCTGTGCAGCGGCAACTGCACTTCGGCGGCCGCGCTGCGTCGCCCGCCGACACCGGTGCCCTGCTGGGCGCCGCTGCGGTCGATGCGCTTGAGGCCGCTGGGGCCGATGAAGCCGGCGGCGATCGCGTGCGGGTTCTTGCGGATGATCCCGTGCGGGCCCATCCAGCTCGTCTGTTGCGTCTGCATCGCCGCGTGCTGCGGATGCAGGCGGTTACGGGCGATCCACTCGGCGCGTGGGTCGCGGCGGATGATGTCGCTCATCAGTGCACCTCCGCAGGTTCACGTTTGGCAGCCTGCGACTTCGCGGTTGCAGGGGCTTCGTCTTCGATCAGCACATCGGCGACCAGCTCGGCCAGGTCCTTGATCTGCGGACGCGGCTCGACCACGCCTTCGAGCATTGCCGTGCACTGTGGACAACCCACCGCCACCAGCTCGGCCTCGGTCTCGCGGATATCGTCCATGCGCATGTCGGGAATACGCTGCTTGCCGGGGATGTCGGTGATCGGCGCACCGCCGCCACCGCCGCAGCAGCGGGAACGGAAGCCCGAGCGCTGCATCTCGCGCACTTCGATGCCCAACGCCTTGAGCACTTCGCGCGGGGCTTCGTATTCGCCGTTGTAGCGGCCCAGATAGCACGGGTCGTGATAGGTAACGCTGCCGCCCTTGTGCTGGCCGAGGTTGAGCTTGTTCGCGGCGATCAGCTCGGCAATGTAGGTGCTGTGGTGCTGCACCTGGTACTCGCCGCCAAGCGCACCGTACTCGTTCTTCAGCACATGGAAGCTGTGCGGATCGCAGGTGACGATGCGCTGGAAGCTGTATTTGCCCAGGGTCTGGATGTTGCGCTTGGCCAGTTGCTGGAAGGTCGCCTCGTCGCCCAGGCGACGGGCCACATCTCCGCTGTCGCGCTCTTCAAGGCCGAGCACGGCAAAGTCCACGCCCGAGGCCTTGAGCACTTTGACGAAGGCCCGCAGGGTGCGTTGGTTGCGCATGTCGAAGGCGCCGTCGCCGACCCAGAACAGTACTTCGGTGCGCTTCACCTCGGACAGCAGTTTCAGGTTGAGGTCGGCCGCCCAGTTCATCCGCCCGCCCGGGGCGAAACCGCCGGGGTTGTCGGTGGCGATCAGGTTGTCCAGCACCTCGGCACCCTTGTTCGGCGTGGCGCCCTTTTCCAGGGTCAGGTGGCGGCGCATGTCGACGATGGCATCGACGTGCTCGATCATCATCGGGCATTCCTCGACGCAGGCGCGGCAGGTGGTGCACGACCACAGCGTCTCGGCATCCACCAGGCCGTTGACGATCGGCTGGTGCGGATGGCCGCCATGCTCGCCGACCGGCTTGCCCGGGTAAGGGCTGCCGGCGAACTGTGCGTCGGTACCACCGGCCAGGCCGATGACCATGTCCTGAATGAGCTTCTTGGGGTTCAGCGGCTGGCCGGCGGCGAACGCCGGGCACATGGCCTCGCACTTGCCGCACTGCACGCAGGCGTCGAAACCGAGCAGTTGGTTCCAGGTGAAATCGACCGGCTTTTCCACGCCCAGCGGTGCATTCGGGTCTTCCAGATCCAGCGGCTTGAGGCCGGTGGAGCGGCCACCGCCGAAGCGCTCGGCACGGCGGTGCCAGGCCAGGTGCAGGGCACCGGCGAAGGCGTGCTTCATCGGGCCGCCCCAGGTCATGCCAAAAAACAGCTCGGACACGCCCCACAGCACACCGACACCCAGCAAGACGACCAGCACCCAGCCGCCAGTACCTTCCGGCAGGATGCCAGCAACCGGAAGCGTGGCGATGAAGAAGCTCGCCGCGAACATCAGCAGGCTTTTCGGCAGGCGCATCCATGGGCCCCTGGACAGGCGTGAAGGCGGATCGAGCCGGCGTTTGAAGACGAAAAGCGCGCCAGTGAACATGATCACCGTGGCCACCAGCAAGGCATAGCCGAGGATCGTGCTGTGCAGGCCGAAGCCGTGCACCAGGATCGCCAGCACGGCCGACAGCACGAAGCCGCCGGCGGTGGCCACGTGGGTCTTGGACATGTACTTGTCGCGCTCGACCACATGGTGCAGGTCCACCAGGTAGCGCCGTGGCATGGCCAGCAGGCCACCAATCAGGTCAACCTTGCTCGGCCGCCCACGCCGCCACATGCGCACCCGGCGCAGGGCGCCGAGCACCGCCAGGCCGAGGGCGGCGAACAGCAGGATGGGTAAGAGGGTGTTCAACATGGGAGGCTCCCACAACAGCTAGAATCCTGCGCCGCTCTCAAGGGCGGCACCGACCCCTGTAGGAGCGGCCTTGTGTCGCGAAAGGGCTGCAAAGCAGCCCCTGGGGCTCAGCAGTGATGCACAGATCCCGGGGTCGCTTCGCGACCCTTTCGCGACGCAAGGCCGCTCCTACAGGGGGCCAATCCCGCCTCTAGAGAGGCGGTGCGATCAGAAGTCCTTGCACAGCCGCAAGGCGTCATAGATCGCCGCATGCACGTTGCGCTGGGCCACGCAGTCGCCGATGCGGTACAGCAGGTAGCCCTCGCCCGGTTGGCTGAGGATCGGCTGCGGCTTGATGGCGAACAACGCCTCCACGTCTATCTGGCCCTTGTTGCGCGAGCCGTCCTTGAGCGCGTAGTACAGCTGCTCGTCAGGGCGCACGCCGTTCTCCACCACCACCTGGTCGACCACGCGCTCTTCCTTGGCGCCGGTGTACTCGTTCTCGAGCACCGCCACCAGCTTGTCACCCTCGCGGTAGACCTTCTCCAGCATCATGTCGCCGGTCATGATCACTTCTTTGGGGTACATGCTGCGGTAGTAGGTCGGGAAGGTCGTGCCGCCCATGGCCACGCCCGGCTTGATATCGTCGGTAACGATCTCGACCTGGCTGCCCTTGTCGGCGAGGAAGTCGGCAACCGACATGCCGGTGAATTCGCAGATGGTGTCGTACACCAGCACGTTCTTGCCCGGCGCGACCTTGCCGTCGAGCACGTCCCAGCTGCTGACCACCAGCCCTTCGGCGGCGCCCCAGTGCTCGTTCTGCTCGAGGAACGAATGGCCGCCCACCGCCAGCACGATGATGTCCGGGCGCAGGTCCTGGATGGTGTCCACATCCGCAGCGGTACCCAGGCGCAGGTCGACCTTCAGGCGGGCGAACTCCAGCTGGTACCAGCGGGTGATGCCGGCGATCTGGTCGCGCTGCGGCGCCTTGGCGGCGATGGTGATCTGTCCGCCGATCTGGTCTTTCTTCTCGAACACGGTGACGTCGTGGCCACGCTCGGCGGCGACGCGGGCCGCTTCCATGCCAGCTGGGCCTGCGCCCACCACCACCACCTTGCGCTTCGGCCCGGTGGACTTCTCGATGATGTGCGGCACGCCCATGTATTCACGGGAGGTCGCGGCGTTCTGGATGCACAGCACATCCAGGCCCTGGTACTGGCGGTCGATGCAATAGTTGGCACCGACGCACTGCTTGATCTGGTCGATCTGGCCCATCTTGATCTTGGCGATCAGGTGCGGGTCGGCGATGTGCGCGCGGGTCATGCCGACCATATCGACATAGCCGCCTTCGAGGATGCGTGTGGCCTGGTTCGGGTCCTTGATGTTCTGCGCGTGCAACACCGGGACCTTGACCACTTCCTTGATGCCGGCCGCCAGGTGCAGGAACGGCTCCGGCGGGTAGCTCATGTTGGGGATGACGTTGGCCAGGGTGTTGTGGGTGTCGCAGCCCGAGCCGACCACGCCGATGAAATCGAGCATGCCGGTGGCGTCGTAGTAGGCGGCGATCTGCTTCATGTCCTCGTGGCTGAGGCCATCGGGATGGAACTCGTCGCCGCAGATACGCATGCCCACGCAGAAGTCATCGCCGACTTCCTTGCGCACGGCCTTGAGCACTTCCAGGCCGAACTTCATGCGGCCCTCGAAGGTGCCACCCCACTCGTCGGTACGCTTGTTGACCCGCGGGCTCCAGAACTGGTCGATCATGTGCTGGTGCACAGCCGACAGCTCGACGCCGTCCAGGCCGCCCTCCTTGGCGCGACGCGCGGCTTGCGCGTAGTTGCCAATCACCCGCCAGATCTCTTCCACCTCGATGGTCTTGCAGGTGGCGCGGTGCACCGGTTCGCGGATGCCCGACGGCGACATCAACGTCGGCCAGTTGAAGCCGTCCCACCGTGAGCGACGGCCCATGTGGGTAATCTGGATCATGATCTTGGCGCCATGCTTGTGCATGGCGTCGGCGAGGTTCTGGAAGTGCGGGATGATGCGGTCGGTGGACAGGTTGACCGACGACCACCACTCCTGCGGACTGTCGATGGCCACTACCGACGAGCCGCCGCAGATGGCAAGGCCGATGCCGCCCTTGGCCTTCTCTTCGTAGTACTTCACGTAGCGGTCGGTGGTCATGCCGCCGTCGGTGGCGTAGACCTCGGCGTGCGCGGTGCTGAGCACACGGTTGCGGACGGTCAGCTTGCCGATCTGAATCGGCTGGAACATTGCTTCGAAGGCCATGACGCTATCTCCGGCTTACAACGGCTTTGTAACGAACAGGCCATCTTCGTGGCCTTCTTCCGACCCGCCGTAGACCTGTTCGGCCACGGTGCGGATCGAGCTGCCGCGGGCAGCGAGAATCTGGTCCATGGCCCCGGCGAACCAGCCGGTGAACATGTAGTCGACCTTGCGGCCGCACTTGCCATACACGTACACGAACGCCGAGTGCTTGAGCTTGACGCTGCAGGTACCTTTGTCCAGGTCGATGTCCTGGATCTGGAACAGGCCCCAGCCACGCTGGGACAGGCGCTTCATGTAGTGCTCGAACACCGCCACGCCCTCCAGGCCATGGCACTCGCCTTCTTTCTCGCACCAGTGCCAAGCGGACTTGTAGCCGGCCTTGTAGAGGATCTCGGCGTACTTGTCGGCGCCCAGCACTTCCTCGATGCCCATGTGGTTGTTGACGAAGAAATGCCGTGGCACATAGAGCATCGGCAGGGCGTCGCTGGTCCAGACACCGGTCTCGCTGTCGACTTCGATTGGCAATTGCGGGGCGATCTTGGCCATGGAAACTCAACTCCATAAAATTTTTTGTTTGGATGCCCCGGCGTTGCTGGCAGGGGCTTTCAGGCTTGGAGAGCGGCTTTACTCGCCCCACACATCCTTGAGGACGTTGACCCAGTTCTCGCCCATGATCTTGCGCACCACGCGTTCAGAGTGGCCGCGCTTGAGCAGGGTTTCGGTCAGGTTGGGGAACTCGCCGACGGTACGGATACCCAGCGGGTTGATGATCTTGCCGAAGTTGGTCAGGCGCCGGGCGTAGCCCTTGTCGTGGGTCAGGTACTCGAAGAAGTCCTGGCCGTGGCCCTGGGTGAAGTCGGTGCCGATGCCGATGGCGTCCTCGCCGACGATGTTCATGGTGTACTCGATGGCCTCGGCGTAGTCGTCGATGGTCGAGTCGATGCCCTTGGCCAGGAACGGCGCGAACATGGTCACGCCGACGAAGCCGCCGTGGTCGGCGATGAACTTAAGCTCTGCGTCGGACTTGTTGCGCGGGTGTTCCTTCAGGCCCGAGGGCAGGCAGTGGGAATAGCAGACTGGCTTCTTCGACTCGAGGATGACCTCTTCGGAGGTCTTGGAGCCAACGTGGGACAGGTCGCACATGATGCCGACGCGGTTCATCTCGGCGACGATCTCGCGGCCGAAGCCCGACAGGCCACCGTCACGCTCGTAGCAACCGGTGCCGACCAGGTTCTGGGTGTTGTAGCACATCTGCACGATGCCCACGCCGAGCTGCTTGAACACGTCGACATAGGCGATCTGGTCTTCGAACGCATGGGCGTTCTGGAAGCCGAAGAGGATGCCGGTCTTGCCCAGCTCCTTGGCCTTGCGGATATCGGCGGTGGTGCGCACCGGCATCACCAGGTCGCTGTTCTCGCGGATCAGTTTCTGGCTGGAGGCGATATTGTCGACGGTGGCCTTGAAGCCCTCCCACACCGAGACCGTGCAGTTGGCCGCGGTCAGCCCGCCCTTGCGCATGTCCTCGAACAGCTCGCGGTTCCACTTGGCAATGATCAGGCCGTCGATGACGATGCTGTCGGCGTGAAGTTCGGCTGGGCTCATCAGGCTGTCCCCTTTTATTGAAGTCTGCATGCGCCGAACCTTGTGCCGGCGCTTTGGGGCCAGCATATGCCTGCCGCCCGAGGCGCCCCGATGCAAAAACGACAGGGGGTTTGCCGAAAGCGTCAATGGCCGATCCGGCACGCTCTGGCACGGCGCTCGGCAATGAGAGCGAGTCTCGACAACGACGTTTGATGAACATTTCGTCAGGGAGCTATCGCCCGAACCTGCGCTGAGCGAGAATCCAGCGATTGGTCAGCCTGTTCAGGAGAAATTGGATGAAATCAATGGCATGGCTGGTTCTGCTGGCGGTCGCGGGTAGCACGCACGCCGCCGAGGAAGAAAGCACGCCTTGCGACAACGTCGAGACCGAACAGCAGGGGTATGCCTGCGCGGCCTACAACAAGCAGACCGCCGAGCGCGAACTGAAAGCGGCCTATGACGACCTGATGCAACGCATCCGCGACCAGTACGCGGATGAAAGCGACAAGGCCGCGGCGCTGAGCGGCAAGATGGAGGCAGCCGAAAAGCTGTGGGCACAGTTGCGCGACGCCGACTGCAAGGTCGAGACCTGGGCCGAGAAGCCGGGGAGCAAGGCGTACGAGGCGGCGTGGGATACCTGCGTGGCGCAGCGTAGCGACGAGCGCTCGGAATACCTGCAGTCGATCGGACAGCAGTGATTGCCTGCCCCGCGAATGCTCACTTCATGACACGACCAATCGCCGGTCTTCCCGCGGGCACCGCTCGAACCGTGTCCGATAGCAGCGGGTGAAATACGACGCCGACTCGAACCCGCACGCCACTGCCACCTCCAGCACGCTCATGTCGGTCTGGCGCAGCAGCTGGCGGGCCTTGTCCAGTCGCAGCCGCAGATAGAAACCGCTGGGCGTGTCGGCCAGGTACAGGCGAAACAGCCGCTCCAACTGGCGCCGGGTCACCTGCACACCATCAGCCAGTACCTGGGTGTTAAGCGGCAGCTCGGTGTTGCGCTCCATCTCGCCGATCACTTTCACCAGCTTCTTGTTGCGCAGCCCGTAACGCGTGGCGATCTCCATGCGCTGGTGGTCCTGACGCGGACGGATGCGCCCCAGCACGAACTGCTCGGAAACCTGCACCGCCAGCTCACTGCCGTGGGCCTGGGCGATCAGGTCGAGCATCAGGTCGATGGAGGCCGTGCCGCCGGCACAGGTGATGCGCCGACGGTCTATCTCGAACAGCTCCTGGGTCGCCTGCAGGCGTGGATAGCGCTCCTTGAACGCCTCCAGTGCCTCCCAGTGCAGGGTCGCCCGGTGACCATCGAGCAGACCGGCCTCGGCCAGCACCACTGCGCCGGTGTCGATACCCCCGAGCACTACGCCTTCATGGTCGAGACGACGTAGCGCTTGCTGCAGCGCCGATCCATAGCACGCCAAGGGCTCGAAGCCGGCCACCAGCAGCAACAGCCGCCCGTGCCCGCCCTCCCCCAGCGCGCCATCGGCATTCACCGACATGCCGTTGCTGGCCTCTACCGCGCCACCGTCCAGGCTCAGCACGCGCCAGCGGTACAACGGGCCACGGAAGCGATTGGCCACGCGCAGCGGCTCGATGGCACTGATGAAACCCATGGCGGAAAAGCCGGGTAGCAACAGGAAGTCTATGGTTTCCGGCATCGCATGCTCCGCGCAAAGGTGGTCGCCTCCGTGCAAGTGTTGGTCGCCAGGGTGCGATTTTCCACCCTGTCGCCAGCGTAGCGTGTTCTCACGGCCCGCAGAGGCCGGACCCATAACAATACGCACTGCCGATGGAGAGCCACCATGCAACGCTTTATCCGCCGCAGCCTGTTGTCCCTCGTGCTCAGCACCACCGTAGCCGCACCGCTCTTCGCCGCCGAACCCGCCGTCTGCAAGGACGTGCGTCTGGGCGTGGTCAACTGGACCGACGTGATCGCCACCAGCGCCATGGCCCAGGTGCTGCTCGATGGTCTGGGCTACCAGACCAAGCAGACCAGCGCCTCGCAGCAGATCATTTTCGCCGGTATTCGCGATAAGCGGCTGGACATGTTCCTCGGGTACTGGAACCCGATCATGACCCAGACCATCACCCCATTCATCCAGGCCAACCAGGTCAAGGTGCTCGACAAGCCAAGCCTGGAAGACGCCCGCGCCACCCTGGCCGTGCCGAAATACCTGGCCGACAAAGGCCTGAAGACGTTCGCCGACATCCACAAGTTCCAGAAGGAACTGGGCGGCAAGATCTACGGCATCGAGCCAGGCTCCGGCGCCAATACCCAGATCAAGGCGATGATCAGCAAGAACCAGTTCGACTTGGGCAAGTTCCAGCTGGTCGAGTCGAGCGAGGCCGGGATGCTCGCCGCGGTGGACCGAGCGGTACGACGCAAGGAAGCGGTGGTGTTCTTCGGCTGGGCGCCGCACCCAATGAACGTGAACATCGACATGGTCTATCTCGGCGACAGCCAGGACGCCCTGGGCCCGGACGAAGGCCGCGCCACGGTGTGGACGGTGACCGCGCCGGACTACGCCGAACGCTGCCCCAACGCCCACCGCCTGCTGGCCAACCTGAACTTCAGCGCCGAGGACGAGAGCCGGATGATGCAGCCGCTGCTCGATCACAAGGACGCGCTGGAGTCCGCCCGCCAGTGGCTCAAGGACCACCCCGAGGACAAGGCCCGTTGGCTCGAGGGTGTAACCACCTTCGATGGCAAGCCCGCCGCGGACAACCTCAAGCTCACGGCCAACTGACAGAACCTCATCGCCTACTCGCACACCGACAGGTCAACCCGATCGGTGTAGGAGCGGCCTTGTGTCGCGATAGGGCAGCAAGGCGGCCCCCGGACTTCAACGCCGCCACATAAATCCTGGGGCCGCTGCGCGGCCCTATCGCGACGCAAGGCCGCTCCTACAGAGATCCGGTCCATAGTCACAAAAAGGAATCCACCATGAACCACGACGTCATCATCACCTGCGCCCTCACCGGTGCCGGCGACACGGTCGCCAAGAGCCACCTGGTCCCGGTCACCCCGAAACAGATCGCCGAATCCGCCGTCGAGGCCGCCAAGGCCGGCGCCACCGTGGTCCACTGCCACGTTCGCGATCCGCAAACCGGCCGCTTTAGCCGCGACGTCAACCTCTATCGCGAAGTGATGGAGCGCATCCGCGAGGCTGACGTGGACATCATCGTCAACCTCACCGCCGGCATGGGCGGCGACCTGGAGATCGGCCCGGGCGAGTCACCCATGGAATTCGGCCCAGGCACCGACCTGATTGGCCCGCTGGAGCGCCTTGCCCATGTCGAGGCACTGCTGCCGGAAATCTGCACCCTCGACTGCGGCACCCTCAACTTCGGCGACGGCAACGCCATCTACGTCTCCACCCCGGCCCAGTTGCGCGCAGGCGCCAAGCGCATCACCGAGCTGGGCGTGAAGGCCGAGCTGGAGATCTTCGATACCGGTCACCTGTGGTTCGCCAAGCAAATGATCAAGGAAGGCCTGCTGGACGACCCGCTGTTCCAGCTGTGCCTGGGCATCCCATGGGGCGCGCCGGCGGATACCACCACCATGAAGGCGATGGTCGACAACCTGCCGGCCAATGTCACCTGGGCCGGCTTCGGCATCGGCCGCATGCAGATGCCCATGGCCGCCCAGGCGGTGCTGCTCGGCGGCAACGTCCGGGTCGGGCTGGAGGACAACCTGTACCTGGACCGTGGCGTGCTGGCCAGCAACGGCCAGCTGGTGGAACGGGCGATGGAAATCATCACCCGCATGGGTGCCCGCGTGCTCAGCCCGGCAGAAGGCCGGGAAAAGATGAACCTCAAACGCCGCTGATATTCCTGTAGGAGCCCGATATGCCATTCATCACCGACATCAAGACCTTCGCCGCCCTAGGTAGCGGCGTAATCGGCAGCGGTTGGGTCGCCCGCGCCCTGGCCCATGGCCTGGACGTGATTGCCTGGGACCCTGCGCCCGGCGCCGAGGCCATGCTGCGCAAACGTATCGCCAATGCCTGGCCGGCCCTGCAGAAGCAAGGTCTGGCGCCCGGCGCCTCACAGGATCGCCTGACTTTCGTCACCACCATCGAGGCGTGCGTGCGCGACGCCGATTTCATCCAGGAGAGTGCCCCCGAACGCCTGGACCTCAAGCTCGACCTGCACGCGAAGATCAGCGCCGCCGCCAAGCCGAATGCGATCATCGCCAGCAGCACCTCGGGCCTGCTGCCCAGCGAGTTCTATGAGTCGGCCACCCACCCCGAGCGCTGCGTGGTGGGCCACCCGTTCAACCCGGTGTACCTGCTGCCACTGGTGGAAATCGTCGGCGGCCGAAACACCAGCCCCGACGCCATCGAAGCGGCAAAAGCCCTCTACACCGCGCTGGGCATGCGCCCATTGCATGTGCGCAAGGAAGTCCCCGGCTTTATCGCCGACCGCCTGCTCGAAGCGCTCTGGCGCGAGGCCTTGCACCTGGTCAACGACGGCGTCGCCAGCACTGGCGAGATCGACGACGCGATCCGCTTCGGCGCCGGTCTGCGCTGGTCGTTCATGGGCACTTTCCTTACCTATACCCTGGCTGGTGGCGACGCCGGCATGCGCCACTTCATGGCCCAGTTCGGCCCCGCGCTGAAGCTGCCCTGGACGTACCTGCCGGCACCGGAGCTGACCGACAAGCTGATCGACGATGTGGTGGAAGGCACCTCGGAACAGCTGGGCGAGCGCAGCATCGCGGCCCTGGAGCGCTATCGTGATGACACACTGCTGGCGGTACTGGAAGCGGTGAAAACCAGCAAAGCCAAGCACGGCATGGCCTTCGGCGACTGAGGAGTAAACGATGCCCGCCCTGATCACCTACCGTACCCGGGTGTTGCCGGAATGGGTCGACTACAACGGCCACCTGCGCGATGCCTACTACCTGCTGATCTTCAGCTACGCCACCGATGCGCTGATGGAGCGCATCGGCCTGGATGCCGATGCACGAGGGCAGAGCGGGCATTCGCTGTTTACCCTAGAGGCGCATATCAACTACTTGCACGAGGTAAAGCTTGATACTGAGGTGTGGGTGCAGACATTCATTATCGGCTTCGACAAGAAGCGCCTGCACCTGTACCACAGCTTGCATAGAAAGGACTTTGAGGAAGCCCTCTCCGCCAGCGAGCAACTGCTACTGCACGTGGATATGGCCGGACCAAAGTCTGCGCCGTTTACGGCGAGTTCCATCGAACAACTGGAAAACCTGGTCACTGGGCAAGATAGCCAACCGCATTCACTGTACGTTGGCCGAACCATTCGCATTCCTTGAACGTAAGATCAGGCTCGAGCGAGAAGATTACCTCGACCACCAGCGTGCCTTCTCACTCAGAGCCCACCTAAATACACTCAACCTTGATTTCAGGGATAGAACTTGGACACATCATCCCTAACCTCATTAAAAAGACGAACATTATCACTATGCTCCTTAGTACCCAAACGCACTGAAGCAAAAGTAGCTTTAGGGTCAGAAAATTGACCCATATCATAATGATCACATCCATTTTTTCCGCAATCAAACTTACCCATTATCGTATGATACTTAGCACCGTTGGCAAAAAACTCATGCGCGAATCTGTATGGATGTTCACCTGGATCGGGATATCCAGATTTCCATGTATGCTCCCCGCCCAAGAGATGTCCAAGCTGATGCGTCAGAATGTCTGATTCGTGTGCAACATGGATCAATGCAAAGGCAGTTTCCTTTCTTGCCGAGACATAAGCCTGGCCACCAAAAAATGGATAAGCAACTGCAGTGACAACCAAATCAGCCTGCTTCGACTCTCTCTGTTCAGCAATTTGTCTTGCGACAGGCGTGTTTGGCCCACGGACCTCCCTCAGTATTTTTTTTGGGTCCTGTTCAAGCTCAGCCTCCTTCAAACTCGAGGCATAATACCCAGCGTACTCAAACTCAAGGTCAACATTACTTCTCCGAAACACCTGAGAGCTCGATGCCAACATTGCCCTAATCCTGCCTTCAAAAGACGGATCAACTGCACGCGCCTCCTGCGTACTAACGAACATGACCCGAATAACACTACGCGCCCTGGGCTGTGAACCATTCACTGCTTTTTTCAGTTTTTTACCCTGCGACTCACGTATAGGATCACACTTTAAATTAGAATCCGACCCAAATTTAATGAGAGCATATCGCCCCGCACCCGCATTTTCCAAACGATAAAATTGTCCTGGCAGATATATCTCACCGCTCAGTCGCTGCCCTTGCCGCACCAGCATAATTCTGCTGACAGGATCTATATCAACCTCACCAGGAGATGTGTGGTGTTGTTTTCGATCGGAAACGATGTCTCCAAACCAATACGTAGTATTGTTACCTTCTTCATAGACATTACGTTGCTGAAACTTTACAATATCTCCATTTGGTAGCGACACCAAAAGCCGGCCAACCCCTGCCTTGACCAAGGCCGGATTGACATCAATGAAACGCGCATATTCTATGTTCCTCGATTGCCCCAGTGCTTTAAGGAAATTGACGTCTGCATCGCTAGAGGCCAGCGTCGACAGCCTCTGGAGATCCATCGCTTCCTTGATATCATAAAGTTTTTGCTCATCATCCATTGATGAAACCTGCGCATGACTTGCCACTCCACAAGCCGACAGCAGAAGCACCTGTAAAAATGCGAAAAGCCACGTAGTCCTTCGTTGAATAATCATCCTATTCTCCTTGAACATATGAGCAAGCAGTACACAACCAGGCACAATGCAAATACTTAAACAAGCCAGAAGACCAGCCGCAAGCAGCCTTATTGATCAAGCTTCCAGGAGGTAATATGGGTTATCTTACCGAACAACTCCTCATTCCATATCGTTATTTCCAGAGGCTGAAGAATATTTGGATGTTCCCACACCGATTTCTTTATATCTGCAATCATCCGCGGAAATAAATTGGGTTCAGGAAGCATCCCCTGAACGCACAGCGCAGCCTCGCCTCGCGCCGTTTCAAAACAGATAACGCGAAAGCCAAACCAGAGTAGAAATCGAATTGACCCGAGCTCAGGCATATATTCCTTCCCTTCTCTCCTACACCCCTCCTCAGAAGTATGACAACTATTCTCCGCCAGCGCTTGTAGCATCGCAGGACATAGTGGCGCATTTCCGTGATCAGGCACGATTACACTGCATAGAAATCCACTCGCTGCGAAAGACCCCGTATAAAAAGAAACCTGCAATTCGTTTGCAGACGGCGTCGCCCCCTCGGGCTTCGGGGTGGAACACCCCGAAAAAACAAAGACCAGTACAGTCCATAGCAAGACAGCATGAATTCCGCATAGTTTGTTCATGTCCTTACCTCCCTATCCTCAGATTATGCTGTCGTCGCCCACCAGTGACATGCCAACGCTCGAACAAAAAGTATCTGCCATAATACTTAACTAACTATCACACAGCCCGCAACTGGCAAAATTATCAGGTAGTTTGCGTGCCCCCAAAAGTCCTGGAAAGCCGTGAGCTTCCGGGATCAAGAGCAACATCCACTGCAAGGCCCCCGGTGTCAGGATAGTGGCCGCCTCGCCTGATTTACCTGAAACCAGACACAGGGGCGCAAACAGAGCCGTTGTGCCGTACTATTCCTCTGAGCGCAAAGCCGAATTCCTCAAGATGTTGCTCCCTCCATTCAATCTGACGATGGCCGAGGGCGTTCCTGAAATGTCTCTGTACACCTGACGTCGGCAAGCCAGTACCAAAGGATCCGTAGTGGTGTCCGCCCCCAAACACCCGACCGAGAGTTAGTCGGTGGAGGTGAAATTCGCTGCAGTCACCGAGTGTGCCAGCCTGTCCGAGATTGAATTGGGCGAATACTGTCGTCGCAAAAGCTTGTATGCCAAGCAGATAACCGCGTGACGGCAAGGGCTTCTGAGCGCAATGGCGTCTCAACAAGCGCAACCCAAGGTTGATCGGGAACAAGCCCGGCAGGATCAGAAATGCATCAAAGAACTTGAGATTGAACTGCGCTGCAGCTTCGAACTGCCGGACAGAGGCAGCACCGAGGACGTGCTCAGCGCCCTGGACGTAATGCCGAGCCGACAACACATGCGACCCAGGCACCGAATCGTGTGTGGTCGTGGGACATCACATACTTACCGTCTTCGGTGCGTGGTCAGTACGACTACCTGTATCTGATCGAGGAGTGACGCGACAACTAGTTTGAAAAACGCCGAGAGTGACCAAGCCCCCGGTGCCGTGACATCAATCTGCGGCCCTCCTTTCCCGACGATTTAGCCGTAAACGACCTGTTCGTAGTCAAAGCAGCCATCGTGACAATCCGCCCTTGCCGCCCCGGAGCATCGGACACAGAATCAATTGAAAACAACAGCGGCGAAGGACATTAGTCATGATGCATGCGGACTTGATCGACCAGGACGACCTGCTGGGCCAGCTGCGCTCGCGGGGTTTCGACATTCCGGCCGGCGCCAGCGCCGAGCAGGCCTGCGAGGTGGTGATACGCGGACTGACCGAGCCCAATGCGCGGGCGCTGAAGGGCATGGTCGAGCAGATGTACACCGGCAGCGCGACGATCCTGCCGGCCGTGCGCCAAGCCATCGACAAGCAGTTGCTGCCGGCGTTGGCGCAGTTCAACAAACGTGCCTGAAGCATTGACTGGCCCTTTGTAAGAGCGGCCTTGTGCCGCTCCTACAGGGACCGATGTTCAGCTACAGGCGCACACTGGCAAAGGTCGACTCGTTACGCGCCTGGCTCAGCGCCGCCATCGGCCCGCTGTGCGGTGACAAGGCCATGGCTTGCGGAATCGGCATCATTGCCACCTGCTGGGTGGTGTTCGAGCCCACGCGCTCGTCACGCGGCGGAATGCCGAAGTACTCGCGGTAGCACTTGGAGAAGTGCGGCGTGGACACGAACCCGCACACCGACGCCACCTCGATGATCGACATCGGCGTCTGCTTGAGCAATTGCCGGGCACGGATCAGGCGTAGCTTGAGGTAGTAGCGCGACGGCGAGCAGTGCAGGTACTTCTGGAACAGTCGCTCGAGTTGGCGCCGCGACACGGCCACGTACACCGCCAGTTCGTCCAGGTCGATCGGCTCCTCGAGGTTGGCCTCCATCAGCGCGACGATTTCCTGCAGCTTCGGCTGGTTGGTGCCGAGCATGTGCTTGAGCGGCACGCGCTGGTGGTCCTGTTCGTTGCGGATGCGTTCGTAGACGAACATCTCGGAGATCGCCGCCGACAGCTCACGGCCATGATCGCGGCTGATCAGGTGCAGCATCATGTCCAGCGGCGCGGTGCCGCCGGAGCTGGTGAAGCGGTTGCGGTCGAGGGTGAACAGGCGGGTGCTCATGTTCACCCGCGGGTAGGCTTCCTGCATCGCCGCCAGGCATTCCCAGTGCACGCTGCAGTCGAAACCGTCGAGCAGGCCGGCGCAGGCCAGCGCCCAGCTGCCGGTGCACACCGCGCCCAGGCGGCGCGACTGGCGGGCCTGGGCCTGTAGCCAGGTGACGTGCTCGCGGGTGACGGTGCGCTGGATGCCCACACCGCCGCAGACGATCACGGTGTCGATCGGGGGCGCGCTGTGCATGGCGGCATCGGGGGTGATCTGCAAGCCATCACTGGCCCAGACTTGGCCACCGTCTACGGTCAGAGTATGCCAGCGGTAGAGCTCGCGACCGGACAGCTGGTTGGCCATGCGCAGCGGCTCGACCGCCGACGCCAGGGAAATGAGGGTGAAGTTGTCCAGCAGGAGAAAGCCGATGGACTGGGGTGCTGTGCGGTTCTGGGTTGGGGTCCCGGAGGTGTACGACGTCATCGCGATTTCTCCTCACACAATGCAGGGTGTGCCTCAGGCGAGCACTGTTCTTGTAATGGCCCCGTTTCGTATGCAGGGGCTTTGCCAATCTCAACGCAAATGGCATGCCTGAAATTGAACGCTCATCCAATAAAACCCAAAAACGACGTCGGCATGCGCCTTCCAGCGGGCCGGGTGATGAACGTCAGTTCAAACGCAAACGGGCGCGCCAGCGCCCCTGCGCGTCACCGCTGAGCAATTCGGTAGCACTTGTGGGAAAGTTGCCCAGATGCGACAGACTTGAGTGTCACCGACAATGACCCTGCTGGTAACGACAGGCGACGGCCGGTAGATGACAACCAGTGCGCCAGAATGTGGCGCATCGGTCACGCGCGGGCCAGAACGGCGCATCAGCATTCGATGACGCTGACCGCCAGGCCCCCACGGGAGGTTTCCTTGTACTTGTCATGCATGTCGGCGCCGGTGTCGCGCATGGTGCGGATCACCTGGTCCAAGGAGATGAAATGATCGCCATCACCGCGTAAGGCCATCTGCACGGCATTGATCGCCTTCACCGCAGCGATGGCGTTGCGCTCGATGCAGGGCACCTGCACCAGGCCACCGACCGGGTCGCAGGTCAGGCCAAGGTTGTGTTCAAGGGCGATCTCGGCGGCGTTCTCCAACTGCGCCGGGGTGGCGCCAAGCACGTCGGCCAAGCCTGCGGCAGCCATGGCACAAGCCGAACCGACCTCGCCCTGGCAACCAACCTCGGCGCCGGAGATCGAGGCGTTCTTCTTGCACAGGATGCCCACTGCCGCCGCGCCGAGGAAGAAGTCCACCACATTGGACTCATCCACCGCATCGGAGAACCGCATGTAGTAGTGCAACACCGCCGGGATGATGCCCGCCGCACCGTTGGTGGGCGCGGTGACCATGCGCCCGCCAGCGGCGTTCTCTTCGTTGACCGCCAGGGCAAACAGGTTGACCCACTCCATGGCGCTCATGGTCGAGCCGATCACGTTAGGCTTGCCCAGCTCCTGCAGGCTGCGGTGCAGGCGGGCGGCGCGGCGGCGCACATTGAGCCCTCCCGGGAGGATGCCTTCATGCTTGAGGCCGTTGTTCACGCACTCCTGCATGGCTTGCCAGAGCTTGAGCAGGCCGGCGCGGATCTCCGCTTCGCTGCGCCAGACCTTTTCGTTCTCCAGCATCAATTGCGACACGCGCAGGTCGTTTTGCTTGCACAGGCGCAGCAGTTCGGCGGCGCTGTCGAAGTCGTAGGGCAGCACGGTCTGGTCGGCGTCCAGCACGCCGCTGGCGGCCTGGGCGGCATCGACCACGAAACCGCCGCCCACCGAGTAATAGGTGTCGCGGTGCAGCTCGCCCGCCTCACCTTCGGCGATCAGGGTCATGGCATTGGGATGGTACGGCAGGTTCTCGTCCAGCAGCAGCATGTCGCGGGCCCAGACGAACTCGATGGGCAGGTGGTTGTCGAGCTTGAGCACGTTGGTTTCGCGCAGGTCGGCGATGCGCGGGGTGATCTGGCTGGGGTCGATGGCGTCGGGCCATTCGCCCATCAGGCCCATGATCGTGGCGTTGTCGGTGCCGTGACCGACACCGGTGGCCGACAGCGAGCCATACAGCCTCACTTCGACGCGCCGCACCCGCTCCAGCTCACCGCGCTCGCGCAGCCCCTGGACGAACAGCGCGCCGGCGCGCATGGGGCCGACGGTGTGTGAGCTGGAAGGCCCGACACCGATCTTGAACAGGTCGAACACGCTGATGGCCATTGTCGCATCACCTCTTGATGGGCTTGTCTCGCAGCGCCGAACACCGCCTTGCGCAACTGCTAGGCTGAAAGCTCGAGCCGCCTCGGAATGCTCGCATCATCGGGCTTTTGCCCACCCCCTCGCCGTCTGCAACCGACGTACTTTTGTCCAGCAGCGCCGCCACTGCACCGGCCCTGCGTGCGCCGTTTTCCAGCGCCGGGACGCCGCAAAAACCGAGGCCGGGGGGTGGAAAAATCCAGTTGCGACATCGTCCGTACTGGATGCGACCCGTCCTGTACTGGATACGACGCCACCAGTAGGCGATTGCCGAACGCTGGAGGATTATCGAAAGCGACTCGTATTGCACGGCCTCGCATCCTGCCCTCTGCAGGCCTGGTCGACCGGAGCCCTGAGAACGCCCGGCGACCCACGCGAACCCGAAGATAAAATCACAGGAGTCCATCCATGAAAGCTTCACCCAAGCTGTTGCTGGTCGCGTTGCTGTCCGCTCCGCTGCTGGCCCAGGCCGCCGAACCCGAGCAGTGTCAGACGGTGCGTTTCTCGGATGTCGGCTGGACCGACATCACGGTCACCACCGCGACCACCAGCGTCGTGCTCGAAGCCCTGGGCTACAAGACCCACACCACCATGATCTCGGTACCGGTGACCTACAAGTCGCTGGCCACCGGCAAGGACCTGGACGTGTTTCTCGGCAACTGGATGCCGACCATGGAGAACGACATCAAGCAGTACCGCGACGCCGGCACCGTCGAGACCGTGCGCGCCAACCTGGAGAACGCCAAGTACACCCTGGCCGTGCCCCAGGCCCTGTATGACAAGGGCCTGAAGGATTTCGCCAACCTGCCCAAGTTCAAGCAGGAGCTCAAGGGCAAGATCTACGGCATCGAACCCGGCAACGACGGCAACCGCACCATCCAGAAGATGATCGACGACAACGCCTTCGGCCTGAAGGACGCCGGTTTCCAGATCGTGCAGTCCAGCGAGGCCGGCATGCTCGCCCAGGTAGAGCGGGCGCAGAAGCGCGACGAGGCGATCGTGTTCCTCGGTTGGGAACCACACCCGATGAACACCCGCTTCAAGATGCAGTACCTGACCGGCGGGGACGCCTACTTCGGTCCCGATTTCGGCAAGGCCACCGTGCTCACCAACACCCGCAAGGGCTATGCGCAGGAATGCGCCAACGTCGGCCAGTTGCTGAAGAACCTGTCGTTCGAGCTCAAGGATGAAAGCACCATGATGGGCTATGTCCTGGACGACAAGATGAAACCCGAGGCGGCGGCCAAGAAATGGCTCAAGGACAACCCCGGCAAGCTGGATGCCTGGCTGGCCGGCGTGACCACCGTGGACGGCAAGCCCGGCCTCGAGGCGGCCAAGGCCAAACTGACGCAATAACGCAAGACGCAATGGCAACACCTCGGGGCGGGACCGTGCCCGCCCCGGACTGATTTCAATCTTTGCAGGTGGAAGCTCGCTATCATGCTTATCGATCAGAAAATACCCCTGGGGCAGTACATCGCCTCATTCGTCGAATGGTTGACCCAGAACGGCGCCAGTTACTTTGACGCCATCGCCGCAGGCCTGGAATTCATGATCCATGGGGTCACCAGCGCCCTGACCTGGTTCAACCCGTTCGTGCTCATCGCCCTGTTCGCCGCCCTCGCGCACCTGATCCAGCGCAAGTGGGCCCTCACCGTCTTCGTCGCCCTGTCGTTCCTGCTGATCCTCAACCTGGGCTACTGGCAGGAAACCATGGAAACCCTGGCGCAGGTCACCTTCGCCACGGTGGTCTGCGTGGTCATCGGCGTGCCGCTGGGCATCGCCGCCGCGCACAAACCAATGTTCTACACCGCCATGCGCCCGGTACTGGACCTGATGCAGACCGTGCCCACCTTCGTCTACCTGATCCCGACCTTGACCCTGTTCGGCCTGGGCGTGGTGCCAGGACTGATTTCCACCGTGGTGTTCGCCATCGCCGCGCCCATCCGCCTCACTTATCTGGGTATCTGCGACGTGCCGCAGGAACTGATGGACGCCGGCAAGGCCTTCGGTTGCTCGCGCCGCCAGTTGCTGACCCGTATCGAACTGCCCCACGCCATGCCGAGCATCGCCGCCGGCGTGACGCAATGCATCATGCTGTCGCTGTCGATGGTGGTGATTGCCGCCCTGGTCGGCGCCGACGGCCTGGGCAAACCCGTGGTCAACGCACTGAACACCGCCGATATCTCCCTGGGCTTCGAAGCGGGCCTGGCCATCGTGCTGCTGGCAATCATGCTCGACCGTATCTGCAAGCAACCGGAGCTGCCGGTAAGGGGTGAGGCATGAGCATCATTCGTTTCGAAGACGTCGACGTCATTTTCTCCAGCAAGCCGCGCGAGGCCCTGGCCCTGCTCGACCAGGGCAAGACCCGCGAGCAGATCCTCAAGCAAACCGGGCTGGTGGTCGGTGTCGAGAAGGCCAACCTGGACATCAACAAGGGCGAGATCTGCGTGCTGATGGGCCTGTCCGGCTCTGGCAAATCCAGCTTGCTGCGCTGCATCAACGGCCTCAACACCGTGAGCCGCGGCAAGCTGTTCGTCGAGCATGAAGGCAAGCACATCGACATCGCCCACTGCACCCCGGCGGAGCTGAAAATGATGCGCACCAAGCGCATCGCCATGGTGTTCCAGAAGTTCGCCCTGATGCCCTGGCTGACGGTGCGCGAGAACATCAGTTTTGGCCTGGAGATGCAGGGCCGTCCCGAGAAGGAACGGCGCAAGCTGGTGGATGAAAAGCTCGAGCTGGTGGGCCTGACCCAGTGGCGAAACAAGAAGCCGGATGAACTCTCGGGTGGCATGCAGCAGCGCGTCGGCCTGGCCCGGGCGCTGGCGATGGACGCCGACATCCTGCTGATGGACGAACCGTTCTCGGCCCTTGACCCGCTGATCCGCCAGGGCCTGCAGGACGAACTGCTGGCCCTGCAGAGCAAGCTGAGCAAGACCATCGTCTTCGTCAGCCACGACCTCGACGAGGCCCTGAAGCTGGGCAGCCGCATCGCGATCATGAAGGACGGGCGGATCATCCAGTACAGCAAGCCGGAAGACATCGTGCTCAACCCGGCCGACGAGTACGTGCGTACCTTCGTCGCCCACACCAACCCGCTCAACGTGCTGTGCGGCCGCAGCCTGATGCGCAGCCTGGACCAGTGCAAGCGGGTCAACGGCTCGGTGTGCCTGGACCCGGGAATCGACTCATGGCTGGACCTCGGCGAGGGAGGCTCGCTCAAGCGCGCGCGCCAGGGCCAGAACGGGCTGGATATGCAGAACTGGGCACCGGGGCAGGATGTGGAGCTGCTGGAGCGCAGGCCGACCGTGGTGCACGCCGATATCGGCATGCGCGAGGCGCTGCAGATTCGTTACCAGACCGGCAACAAGCTGGTGCTGCAGGATAACGACAAGGTGGTGGGGATTCTTGGGGATACCGAGCTTTACCATGCCTTGCTTGGCAAGAACCACGGGTGATGCCTCTGGGGCCGCTTCGCGGCCCTTTCGCGACACAAGGCCGCTCCCACAGGCACGACGCCAGCCTCAGGTGCAGTGCTGTACTTGTGGGAGCGGCCTTGTGTCGCGAAAGGAGGGCGAAGCCCTCCCAGCGCTCTGTCAGCGAACGACGATCCCACGCGAAGCCATATAGGCCTTCGCCTCAGGCACCGTGTACTCGCCAAAGTGGAAGATACTCGCCGCCAGCACCGCGCTGGCGTGGCCTTCCAGAATTCCGTCCGCCAGGTGTTGCAGGTTGCCCACGCCACCGGAGGCAATCACCGGAATCCCCAACGCATCGCTGATCGCCCGGGTAACACCCAGGTCGAAGCCGTTCTTCATGCCATCCTGGTCCATGCTGGTCAGCAGGATCTCGCCGGCGCCCAGGCCTTCCATCTTTTTCGCCCACTCGACGGCATCCAGCCCGGTCGGCTTGCGCCCGCCATGGGTAAAGATCTCCCAGCGCGGCGTTTCGCCCGGTCCAGAAACCTTCTTGGCGTCGATGGCAACGACGATGCACTGCGAACCGAAACGGTCCGCCGCCTCACCCACGAACTCAGGGTTGAACACTGCCGCGGTGTTGATCGAGACCTTGTCGGCACCGGCGTTGAGCAGGTTGCGGATGTCCTGCACGGTACGCACGCCGCCACCGACGGTCAGCGGGATGAACACCTGGCTGGCCATGCGCTCGACGGTATGCAGGGTGGTGTCACGGCCATCGACGCTGGCGGTGATGTCCAGGAAGGTGATCTCGTCCGCGCCCTGCTCGTTGTAGCGCCGGGCAATCTCCACCGGGTCGCCGGCATCGCGGATGTTCTCGAACTTGACGCCCTTGACCACCCGGCCGTTGTCCACGTCCAGGCAAGGGATGATGCGCTTGGCCAGTGCCATGGTCGCTCCTTAGCCTTGATAGTTGTCGCAGAAGGCCTGGGCCTCGGCGACGTCGAGGGTGCCTTCGTAGATGGCGCGGCCGGTGATGGCGCCGATGATGCCGGGGGCCTTGGCGTCCAGCAGGGCCTTGATGTCGCCCAGGTTGTGGATGCCGCCCGAGGCGATCACCGGGATCGAGGTGGCTTCGGCCAAGGCCTTGGTGAAGGGCACGTTGCAGCCCTGCATCATGCCGTCCTTGGCGATGTCGGTGTAGACGATCGCCGAGACGCCATCGGCCTCGAAACGCTTGGCCAGGTCAATGACCTGCACCGAGCTCACTTCGGCCCAGCCGTCGGTGGCGACGAAGCCGTCTTTCGCATCAAGACCGACGATGACCTTGCCCGGGAAGGCCTTGCACGCTTCGGCGACGAACTCGGGCTGCTTGACCGCCTTGGTGCCGATGATCACGTGGCTGACGCCGGCCTTGACGTAGTGCTCGATGGTTTCCAGCGAGCGGATGCCGCCGCCGATCTGGATCGGCAGGTTCGGGTAGCGCTTGGCGATGGCAGTGACCACTTCACCGTTGACCGGTTGGCCTTCAAAGGCGCCGTTCAGGTCGACCAGGTGCAGGCGACGGCAGCCACCCTCGACCCATTTGGCGGCCATGCTCACCGGGTCGTCGGAGAATACGGTGGAGTCTTCCATGCGGCCTTGGCGCAGGCGTACGCAGGCACCGTCCTTGAGATCGATAGCGGGGATAATCAGCATCTTGGCAACCTGTCTTGTTCGTTGGGTTCAGGGCTTCTCGAGCGCCCACAGGTCGCTTTCGATGCTCTCGAACCGCTCCTTGAGGTGCAGTTGAACATCGGCAATCGCCCTGTTGTAGTAATGGGGTGCAATTTCCTTGCTGAACAGCTCGAGGACCTCGGCCACCTCGAACGACCCCAGCTGCAGCTCGAAGCGGTCTTCGAGGAAACGCTTGAGCGTGTCGAGCGCGTCGCGCTCCTGCTCCGGCGTCAGCGTGATGATCGGGGCCTTGGTCTTCGATCGGCTCATTTACCAGCGCCCGTCCCAGGCGACGAAGTTCTGCAGCAGCTGCAGGCCATGGGTATGGCTCTTCTCCGGGTGGAACTGCACGGCAAAGCGCGAGCCATCGGCCAGCGCGGCGGCGAAGTCGACGCCATAGTGGCCGCGACCGACGACCTGGCCCAGCTTGCCGGCGTTGATGTAGTAGCTGTGCACAAAGTAGAAGCGCGCCCGGTCAGGGATGTCATGCCACAGCGGGTGGTCAATGGTCTGGCTCACTTCGTTCCAGCCCATGTGCGGCACCTTCAGGTGCTCGCCGTCTTCCTTGAGGTCTTTACCGAAGAAGCGCACCTGGCCGGGGAACAGGCCGATGCAATCGACGCCATCGTTTTCTTCGCTGTGGTCGAGCAGCGCCTGCATGCCCACGCAGATACCGAGGAACGGACGGTCCTGGCTGACCTCGCGCACCAGGCTGTCAAAGCCCAGGCGGCGGATCTCGGCCATGCAGTCGCGGATCGCGCCGACGCCGGGGAACACCACGCGGTCGGCTTCACGAATCACCGCGGCGTCGCTGGTCACCAGCACCTTGCCGGCGCCCACGTGCTCGAGGGCCTTGGCCACCGAGTGCAGGTTGCCCATGCCATAGTCGATTACGGCTACCGTCTGCATTTACAGGCACCCTTTGGTGGACGGCATCTGCCCGGCCATGCGCTCGTCGAGGGTGACGGCCATGCGCAGGGCGCGGCCGAAAGCCTTGAACACGGTCTCGATCTGGTGGTGGGTGTTGTGGCCACGCAGGTTGTCGATGTGCAGGGTCACCAGGGCGTGGTTGACGAAGCCCTGGAAGAACTCCTGGAACAGGTCGACATCGAAGCCGCCGACGGTGGCGCGGGTGTAGGGCACATGCATCTGCAGGCCCGGGCGCCCCGAGAAGTCGATGACCACGCGCGACAACGCTTCGTCCAGCGGCACATAGGCATGGCCATAGCGGAAGATGCCTTTCTTGTCGCCGATGGCCTGGGCGAACGCCATGCCGAGGGTGATGCCAACGTCCTCGACGGTATGGTGATCGTCGATATGCAGGTCGCCCTTGCACTCGATGTCCAGGTCGATCAGCCCATGCCGGGCGATCTGGTCGAGCATGTGTTCAAGGAAAGGCACGCCGATTTCAAATCGGGCCTTGCCGCTGCCATCGAGGTTGATCGAGCACTTGACCTGGGTTTCCAGGGTATTGCGCTCGACGGAAGCCTTACGTTCGACCATCACCAGCTCCGCAAAATCATTGGGCGAAAAGGGCTCCATTATAGGCCCAGAACGCGCCGGCTTGAAACGCGGATGACATATGGCAGGGCTAGTAATTACGGGGGCGGGACGGGCCTACAGGTCTATACAAGTACCTTTGGGGGCTGCTTCGCAGCCCATCGCGACACAGGGCCGCTCCCACAGGAGCCTCGTGAGCCTGAAGGTACGCAATGCCTGTGGGAGCGGCCTTGTGTCGCGAAGGGGGCGCAAAGCGCCCCCAGGGCCAGCTAACTCAGTGAAACAGCACCGCCGTCTTCTGCAAGGTGATCCACACCCCCCAGGCCAGCGGAATCACCACCACGGCCCAGGCCAGCAGCACCAACGGCAGGCTGCCCGGCGCCGCATGCCACTCCAGCGAGCGTGCCGAATCGACACCCTTGTCATGGCTCAGCGCTCGCTCGGCAGCCAGTTCGGCATCGGTCATGAAGTACTTGTCCGCTACCGGCCGCACCAACATGTTGCAGATGAAGCCCAGCACCAGCAGGCCGGCGAGAATGTACAAGGTCATGTCGTAAGCCGCCGCGCGCTCCACGCCCGCAGCCAGCTGCGCCTCGCGCAGGTAGGTGATCAGCACTGGGCCGAGCACGCCTGCCGCCGCCCAGGCCGTCAGCAGGCGACCATGGATGGCGCCGACCATCTGTGTGCCGAACAGGTCGGCCAAGTACGCCGGGACGGTGGCGAAACCGCCGCCGTACATCGACAGGATGATGCAGAACGCCGCCACGAACAGCGCCACGTTGCCGATGTGCCCCATGTTCGGCACCAGGCTGTAGAGGCCCACGCCCAGGGCGAAGAAGGCAAAGTAGGTATTCTTGCGGCCGATGTAGTCGGAGAACGACGCCCAGAAGAAGCGCCCGCCGATGTTGAACAGGCTCAGCAGCCCGGTGAAGCCGGCGGCAATGGCGGCGATCTGCGCCAGCTGCGCGGCGTTCAGTTCGCTGAACGTCAGTTCGTTGCCCAGCAGCTTGCCGGCAAACACTTCCTGCAACAGCGGAGAGGCCATGCCCAGGATGCCGATACCGGCCGACACGTTCAGGCACAGCACCAGCCACACCAGGGCGAACTGCGGGGTCTTCCAGGCCACGCTGACGTGCACGTGACGATCGGTGACCATGGCGTTGGCCTTCTTCGCCGGCGGCGTCCAGCCTTCAGGCTTCCAGCCGGTCGGCGGCACGCGGTAGGCCAGGGCGCCGGCGGTCATGAACACGAAGTAGATCGCGGCCATGGCCACGAAACTCTGCCATACGCCCACTTCGGTCGGGCTGGAGAAATGGCCCATCAGTGCGGTGGCCAGCGGCGCGCCCACCATGGCACCCCCGCCAAAGCCCATGATCGCCATGCCGGTGGCCATGCCGCGCTTGTCCGGGAACCACTTGATCAGCGTCGACACCGGCGAGATGTAGCCCAGACCCAGGCCGATCCCACCGATCACCCCCGAGCCCAGCCACATCAGCCACAACTGGTGGGTCTTCACGCCGATCGCCGAGATCAGCAGGCCACCGCACCAGCATAGCGCCGATACCAGGCCGGCCTTGCGCGGGCCGGCGTGCTCCAGCCAGCCGCCGAGCACCGCGGCCGAGCAGCCGAGGAACACGAAGAACAGGGTGTAGATCCAGCTGAGCATGGAGATTGGCCAGTCGCACTCGGCGCTGAACAGTCGGGCGACAAAGCCCATGTCGGCGGCGCAGGCCACCGGTGCGCTGACACCCAAGGCCTGGGACAGCGGCAGCCAGAACACCGAAAAGCCATAGGCCATGCCGATGCACAGGTGGATCGCCAGGGCCGCCGGCGGCACCAGCCAGCGATTGAAGCCCGGACGGGCGATGATGCGCTCCTTCGACAGGAAGCCCGGCGCGCTCGCCACCGTCCCCGACGTGATACTGCTGTTCATGGATTGTTCCTTTTGTAGGTGGGCTGTGCGCATGGACGGCTCTGCTTCGGCTGCACGCAAGGCAGCCCGGCCGCTTGGGCTGGCACCCCGCGACAATGGGTCGCGGGGACTCCACGGGCGGGCGCAAGATTACCAGCAGGGGGTGACATGAAAGCAATCTGATATCGTGTTTTTTTCTTCAGCTGAATCGGTATTTCGCGTATTCAGGTGAGATTGTGTCGCCTGTTCGGGCCTCATCGCGGGGCAAGCCCGCTCCCACGTTGGTCAGGATTCGCGTGGGAGCGGGCTTGCTCCGCGATGAGGCCCGGACAGGCAACAAATGAACTGCCGCCATTGCCACTGTCGAAATGTCGGATACGCAGAGCCAAGTGCCACGGCGCTATACTCGCCGCTGAATTTCTAAATCGGACTACAAGGACTCGCCCATGAAAGCGTTCGGCAAAATCCTGGGGCTGGGACTTCTCGGGTTGTTGCTGATCATCGTGGCGCTGGGCTTCGCCCTGACCCACCTCTTCGATCCCAACGACTACAAAGATGAAATCCGCAAGCTGGCCCGCGACAAGGCCCATGTGGAACTGACCCTCAACGGCGACATCGGCTGGAGCCTGTTCCCCTGGCTGGGCCTGGAACTGCACGAAGCAAGCATCGCCACGCTGAACAACCCCAAGGTGCCGTTCGCCGACCTGCAGATGCTCGGCCTGTCAGTGCGCGTGCTGCCGCTGCTGCGCCGCGAGGTGCAGATGAGCGATGTGCGGGTCGAGGGCCTCAACCTGACCCTGACACGCGACGCCAACGGCCATGGCAACTGGGAAGACATCGGCAAGCCACTGCCGCAGCCGACCGTCGCAGGCGCGTCGGCGAGCACGCCGACTGAAACGCCAGCCGCCACACCAGCCAACTCGGAAGCCAGCGAGCGCTCGGTCAAGCTCGACATCGACAGCCTGACCGTCAATAACGCCCGCGTGCTCTACACCGACGAGAAAGCCGGACAGACCTATGGCGCCGAAAGCATCCAGCTGAGCACAGGTCCCGTGCACGAAGGCGCGAACATCGCGCTCAAGGCCAGCGCCTTCCTCAGCGCCAGCCAGCCGAACATCAAGGCGCGCACCGAGCTGACCGGCGAGCTGCGCTTCGACCGCAAGCTCAAGCGCTACAACCTCGAGGACATGCGTCTGTCCGGCGAAACCTCGGGCGAGCCGCTCTCCGGCAAGACCCTGACCTTCGTTGCCCAAGGGCAGGTGCTGGTCGACCTGGCGGCCAATGTCGCGTCCTGGAGCGGCCTGAAGGTCTCGGCCAACCAGTTGCGTGCCCTGGGCGAGCTGAACGTGCGTGACCTCGACAAGGCCCCGCAGGTCAGCGGCGGCCTGTCCATCGCCCAGTTCGACCTGCGCAGCTTCCTCGACAGCATCGGCCACCCGCTGCCGGCCACCGCTGACCCGGCGGCATTCAAGAAACTGGAGCTGGTCACCCGCCTGCAAGGCACGCAGAACAGCCTGGCCCTGGAAGACCTGGCGGTGAAGCTGGACGACAGCACCTTCACCGGCCGTGTCGCCGTGGACGACTTCGCCAAGCAAGCGTTGCGTGTGCGCCTCAAAGCCGACACGTTCAACGCCGATCGCTACCTGCCGGCCAAAAGCGAAGAGGCCAAGGGCGCCACGGCAGCGCGCCAGGCCGAGGTCAAGCAGCAGGAAGCCACCGCCGTCGCTGGCGCGGGCACCACACCACTGCCCGACGCTCCGACCCAGGTGGCCTGGAGCAACGACAAGCTGTTGCCGGTCGACCGCCTGCGCGCCCTGGACCTGCAGGCCGACCTGTCGTTCGGCGCGCTGACCCTGGACAAGCTGCCGATCAGCGACGCGCAGTTGACCGCCAGCGGCCAGGCCGGCCTGGTCACCCTGCAGACCCTGCGCGGCGGCCTGTACAACGGCACCTTCGAGGCCAAGGGCACTGTCGACGTACGCCCTGCCGTGCCGCAGATCGGCGTGAACGCCAAGATCAGTCGCGTGCCGGTGGAGCACTTCATCAAGCGCGAAAGCCCGGACCAGGCGCCGCCGGTCAAGGGCCTGCTGACCCTGAACAGCGACCTGACCGCCACCGGCAACAGCCAGAAAGCCTTGGTCGATACCCTCAACGGCAACGCCAGCTTCACCATCAATGATGGTGTGCTGGTCAACGCCAACCTGGAACAGCAGCTGTGCCAGGCCATCGCCACCCTCAACCGCAAGCAGCTCAGCGGCGAACAACGGGGCAAGGACACGCCGTTCCAGGAACTGCGCGGCAGCCTGGTGGTGCGTAACGGCGTAGCCAGCAACCCGGACCTCAAGGCACGCATCCCGGGCCTGACCGTCAACGGCCATGGCGACCTCGACCTGCGCGTGCTGGGCATGGACTACAACGTCGGTGTGATCGTCGAGGGCGACCAGCGCGCCATGCCCGACCCGGCCTGCCAGGTCAACGAGCGCTTTACCGGTGTCGAAGTACCGCTGCGCTGCCGTGGCCCGCTGGAGCTGGGCGCCAAGGCCTGCCGCCTGGACCAGGACGGCCTGGGCAAGGTCGCCGCGAAGCTGGCCGGCAACCGCCTGAAGGACAAGATCGATGAAAAACTCGAAGAGAAACTCGGAGACAAGGTGAGCCCGGAACTCAAAGATGCGCTCAAGGGGCTGTTCAAACGATGACCCCCCAGCAGTTCTCCAGCGCCGTGCTGGACTGGTACGACCAGCACGGCCGCCACGACCTGCCCTGGCAACAGGGCATCACCCCGTATCGGGTGTGGGTCTCCGAAATCATGCTGCAACAGACGCAAGTCAGCACCGTGCTCAACTACTTCGACCGTTTCATGCAGGCGCTACCGACCGTGCAGGCTCTGGCCGAGGCGCCGGAGGACGAGGTGCTGCACCTGTGGACGGGCCTTGGCTACTACACCCGCGCCCGTAACCTGCAAAAAGCCGCGAAGATCGTTGTCGAGCAGCATGGCGGCGAGTTCCCACGCAGCGTCGAGCAACTCACCGAATTGCCCGGCATCGGGCGCTCCACGGCGGGCGCCATCGCCAGCATCAGCATGGGCATCCGCGCACCGATCCTCGACGGCAACGTCAAGCGCGTGCTGGCCCGCTTCACCGCGCAGGCCGGCTACCCCGGCGAGCCCAAAGTGGCCAACCAGCTCTGGGCCACCGCCGAACGCTTCACACCGATGACCCGGGTCAACCACTTCACCCAGGCCATGATGGACATGGGCGCCACGCTGTGCACCCGCAGCAAGCCCAGTTGCCTGATCTGCCCGCTGCAAAGGGGTTGCGAGGCACACCTGCATGGCGAAGAGACCCGCTACCCCGAGCCCAAGCCGCGCAAGGCCCTGCCCCAGCGCAAGACCCTGATGCCGCTGCTGACCAACCACGAAGGCGCGATCCTGCTCTATCGCCGGCCCTCCACCGGCCTGTGGGGCGGACTATGGAGCCTGCCGGAGCTGGACAGCCTGGAACAGCTCGACGACCTCGCGTACCAGCACGGCCTGCGCCTGAACGGCAGCCAGGCCCTGGACGGCCTGACCCACACCTTCAGCCATTTCCAACTGGCCATCGAACCCTGGCTGGTGCGTGTCGAGCCCGTCGGCTCGTACGTGGCCGAGCCCGACTGGCTCTGGTATAACCTCGCCACCCCGCCGCGCCTGGGCCTCGCCGCCCCTGTCAAGAAGCTGCTGCAACGCGCGGCCGACGAACTGATTGCAGGAGATAAGCCATGACCCGCACCGTGAAGTGCCGCAAGTACAACGAAGAACTCCCAGGCCTCGACCGCCCGCCCTACCCGGGCGCCAAGGGCCAGGACATCTTCGAGCACATCTCGCAGAAAGCCTGGAAGGAGTGGCAGGACCACCAGACCATGCTGATCAACGAAAAGCGCCTGAACATGATGAATGCCGAAGACCGCAAATTCATCCAGGCCGAGATGGACAAGTTCTTCGCCGGCGAGGATTACGCCCAGGCCGAAGGCTACGTTCCGCCCTCGAATTGACCCACGAATCGTAAGCGACGGAATTAATTTAAATTTTTTTGAAAAAGTCGTTGACGGCCTCTGAGAAAATCTATTTAATTCACCCCGTCGCCCAGATAGCTCAGTCGGTAGAGCAGAGGATTGAAAATCCTCGTGTCGGCGGTTCGACTCCGTCTCTGGGCACCACCTTCAAGCTTCTGGTGGTTGCAAAGTTACCCGAAGCGACACAAGAAACCCGCCTAGTGCGGGTTTTTTGTTGCCTACCGTTTTACCCCAGGAATCCTTCGCCCCTGGTTGATCGATATCAAAATGCCTCCCATTGCTCCTGCATAGGATGGAAGGTGGACATTCGACCGACCCCCGCAAGGACCTCCATGAGCGAAGAATCCGCCACCCTCCTCCTGCCAGCGCCCGCCGAGGCCGCCAGCAGCCCCAAGCCAGCCCCTCGCCCTCGTCGCCCACGCCAGCGCAAGCCGGCCACCAGCACCGCCGCGCAAGAGACCATTACCCAGGTCAGCCAGCAGCCCGCCGCCCTGGAAGTGGCGAACGCTCGCAAAGGCAGCAACGAAGACAGCACCTCCGCTCGCCTACCGGCCAACTACCCCTACCGCACGCGCATGCGCCGCCAGGACTATGAGAAGGCCAAGCATGACCTGCAGATCGAGCTGCTCAAGGTACAGAACTGGGTGAAGGAAACCGGCCAGCGCATCGTCGTGCTGTTCGAGGGCCGTGACGCCGCCGGCAAGGGCGGCACCATCAAGCGCTTCATGGAGCACCTGAACCCGCGCGGCGCGCGCATCGTCGCGCTGGAGAAGCCCTCCGAGCAGGAGAAGGGGCAGTGGTACTTCCAGCGCTACGTCCAGCACCTGCCCACAGCCGGCGAAATGGTGTTCTTCGACCGCTCCTGGTACAACCGCGCCGGGGTCGAGAAGGTCATGGACTTCTGCTCGCCCCTGCAGTACCTGGAATTCATGCGCCAAGCGCCGGAGCTGGAGCGCATGCTGTGCAACAGCGGCATCCTGCTGTTCAAGTTCTGGTTCTCGGTGAACCGCGAGGAGCAGTTGCGCCGCTTCATTTCGCGCCGTGACGATCCGCTCAAGCACTGGAAGCTGTCGCCCATCGACATCAAGTCGCTGGACAAGTGGGAGGACTACACCGCGGCCAAGGAAGCGATGTTCTTCCACACCGACACCGCCGATGCACCGTGGACGGTAATCAAGTCGGACGACAAGAAGCGGGCACGGATCAACTGCATTCGCCACTTCCTGCATTCGCTGGATTATCCGGGTAAGGATCACAGCGTGGCGCATGCGCCGGATCCGTTGCTGGTCGGGCGGGCTTCGCGGGGCTTCGAGGAGGATGAGCCGGAGGCGCTAGTCAGTTAAGCCCCGGGGGCGCGTTGCGCCCCCGGCGATCTCGAATACCTGCTTGGGTTTCCCTGGCAACTACGCTTCAATACGCGCCTTTACCAGACACCCCAAGGATCCACCCATGGCCACCAACACCAAACAACAGAAACGCGCCAAGCGCGCCGCCACCAAGGCCAAGCAGAACCGCATGGTGCGCAGCGGCCAGGCGGTCAAGGCCAGCGCCGGTGACAGCGCCAGCGTCGAGCAGGTGTTCAACAAGGCCATGGAGTCGGGCAGCTACAACAGCCTGTTCGAAAAGATGAAGCAAGCCCAGGAGAACGGCCTGGTGCCGATGATCTCGGTATTCCTGGTCGACCCGCTGCTGGCACTGGTGCTCAAGGGCCACAAAGAAGAACACGCCACCGACTACATCGTCCTGGTGTTCACCGCCTACCGCAAATGGCTCGACGGTGCCGACGAGGACGCGACCATGGCCTGGCTGGAAAGCGACGAGTTCCAGGACGCCTATGTCACTGCCTCGGAAGTCGTGGCCAGGCAGCAGCAACAGCAGAAGCAGTTCGGCTGAGTCGCTCCCACCCCCGCACAAGTCAAACAAAAAGGCCGCGCCCCTCACAGGACGCGGCCTTTGCATTTCACGCCAACGGATCAGCTATCCAGCGCCACCCGCGCAGCAGCGCCGCGCTTGCGGTGCAGCAACAGGCCAGCCGCCACCACGCCAATGCTCAGGATCGCCGTGGCGATGATCTCGGCACGGTGGTCTTCACGCAGGCCCATCACCACCAGAATGGCGATGATGAAAGCGATGGTCGCCCAGGTCAGGCCCGGGAACATCCACATCTTGAACGAGATCTTCTCGCCCTTCGCCTCACGCTGGGCACGCATGCGCAGTTGCGACACGGCGATCACCAGGTACACCAGCAGGGCGATGGCGCCGGAGCTTGCCAGCAGGAACTCGAACACCGCGGCCGGGGCCAGGAAGTTGGCGAACACGCACAGGAAGGCTGCGGCAGTGGACAGCAGCACGGCCCAGTGCGGAGTGCCCGCCTTGGTGGTGCGCTGGGCGATGGCCGGGGCGTCGCCACGCTTGCTCAGGGAGAACAGCATGCGCGAGGAGGTGTACAGCGCCGAGTTCAGGCAGCTGGTCACGGCGATCAGCACGACGATGTCGACGATCAGCTTGGCATTCGGCACGCCGATCAGGCTGAGGACAGTCTGGTAGGAGCCTTTCTCGGCCAGGGCCGGATCGTTCCACGGCACCATGGCCACGACCAGGAAGATCGACACCAGGTAGAACAGGCAGATACGCCAGATCACCGAGTTGGTGGCCTTGCTGATCTGCTTGCCCGGGTCTTTCGACTCGGCGGCGGCAATGGTGACGATCTCGGTACCCATGAACGAGAACATGGTGGTCAGCATCGCGGCCAGCACCGCGCCCAGGCCGTTGGGCATGAAGCCCTGGGTATCGAACAGATGGCTGACGCCGCTGACCTGGCTACTCGGCACCATGCCGAACATGGCCGCGCAACCGACGACGATGAAACCGATGATCGCCAGCACCTTGAGCAGGGCGAACCAGAACTCGAACTCACCGTAGTTCTTCACGCTGAACAGGTTGGTGACGGTCAGCGCCAGGGTGATGATCAGGGAGAAGGCCCACAGGTCCACCGACGGGAACCAGGCATGCAGGATGGCCGCGGCGGCGTTGGCCTCCAGCGGGATCACCAGGACCCAGAACCACCAGTACAGCCAGCCAATGGTGAAACCAGCCCAGCGCCCGATGGCGCGGTCGGCGTAGGTGGAGAAGGAACCGGTATCCGGCGAGGCGACCGCCATTTCGCCGAGCATGCGCATCACCAGCACCACCAGGGTACCAGCGGCGGCGTAGGCCAGCAGCACGGCAGGGCCGGCGGCAGCGATGGCATGGCCGGAGCCGACGAATAGGCCGGCGCCGATCACGCCGGCAATCGACAGCATGGTCACATGCCGTTGCTTGAGCCCCTGAGCGAGGTCATTGGAATTGTTACCGCTCATAAAACTACCTTTGTAAGGAGGTGGACTACACGAATGACTGGCCAGCGCGCCGGGGTGTGAGTGGGCGTCGCTGCATTCAGTGGTTTCCGGATGGCAATAAGCGGGCCAGCTGAGAATGGCTTTCGTCTGAAATGTTTCTGCAACCAATAACGACGCGGCTTGCAGGGCATTGTGCCAAGCCTTGGCCGAAAGGTCGCCAACCCCCCGTGCCAAGTTGGGATTACTGAAATACCCACTTACAAACGCACCAAAGGTGCCCCTCGGTAACACCCAGGCACACATTCAGGGCAAGGCAAAGCGCAACCCACGGGCGCAACCCGGACCCCACATAACACGCAACACAGTGCCACCCGGCCAAAAACGGCTTCCCAGACCGGAGCAAAGCTGGCACCATCGCGCCTTTTTTCATCAAGGCTCCGGTGCTGGGCAAAACGCCAATGCGGATATCCTGGCGACAGTCCACTGCAGCGATGCGACAAACTGTCCTACCAGCGACCCGAGCCCCCCGCGACCCGGTTGGCCGCCGTTGCGCCGCTATGCTAGCGTGGCGCTCGCCAGGAAGGCCGCCAACAGCTGGGAACGCACCCGAACACATGAGGACCGCACATGGCCCAGGCCACGCCCGCGCTGGAAATCCGCAACCTGCACAAACGCTATGGCGAGCAGGAAATTCTCAAGGGCATTTCGCTGACCGCGCGCGACGGTGACGTGATCTCCATCCTCGGCTCATCCGGCTCTGGCAAGTCCACCCTGCTGCGCTGCATCAACCTGCTGGAGAACCCGCACCAGGGCGAAATCCTCGTCGCCGGTGAAGCCCTCAAACTCAAGGCGCAGAAAAACGGCGACCTGATCGCCGCCGACAACCGCCAGATCAACCGCCTGCGCAGCGAAATCGGCTTTGTCTTCCAGAATTTCAACCTGTGGCCGCACATGTCGATCCTCGACAACATCATCGAGGCGCCGCGCCGCGTGCTCGGCCAGAGCAAGGCCGAGGCCACCGAGCACGCCGAGGCGCTGTTGAACAAGGTCGGCATCTTCGACAAGCGCCACAGCTACCCCGCCCAGCTTTCCGGTGGCCAGCAACAGCGTGCCGCCATCGCCCGTACCCTGGCCATGAAACCCAAGGTCATCCTGTTCGACGAGCCAACCTCGGCGCTCGATCCGGAAATGGTCCAGGAAGTGCTTAACGTCATCCGCGCATTGGCCGAAGAAGGCCGTACCATGCTGCTGGTGACGCACGAGATGAACTTTGCCCGCCAGGTGTCCAGTGAAGTGGTCTTCCTGCACCAGGGCCTGGTCGAAGAGCAAGGATCGCCGCAGCAGGTCTTCGAGAACCCGACCTCGGCGCGTTGTAAGCAATTCATGTCCAGCCACCGCTAACGGAGCACTACATGCAGACCTACAAGAAGTTCCTCCTGGCAGCTGCTGCCACGCTGGTGATGTCGGCCAATGCCATGGCCGCCGAGAAACTGCGCATGGGTATCGAAGCCGCTTACCCACCGTTCAACAACAAGGATGCCAGCGGCCAGGTCGTCGGCTTCGACAAGGACATCGGCGACGCCCTGTGCGCCAAGATGAAGGTCGAATGCGAAGTGGTCACTTCCGACTGGGACGGCATCATCCCGGCGTTGAACGCCAAGAAGTTCGACTTCATCGTCTCGTCGTTGTCGATCACCGATGAGCGCAAGCAGGCGGTGGACTTCACCGACCCGTACTACTCGAACAAGCAGCAGTTCATCGCGCCGAAGAACGTCGACTTCAAGACCGACCGCGCCTCGCTCAAGGGCAAGACCATCGGTACCCAGCGCGCCACCCAGGCGGCAACCTGGCTGGATGACAACGGCGGCATGGATGGCGAGTTCAAGGTCAACCTCTACGACGGCCAGGAAAACGCCTACCTGGACCTGACCTCCGGCCGTGTCGACGCCATCCTCGCCGACAAGTACGCCAACTACGACTGGCTGAAATCCGACGCCGGCAAGAACTACGAGTTCAAGGGCGATCCGGTCAACGAAAGCGACAAGGTCGGCATCGCCGTGCGCAAGGGCGACAACGAACTGCGTAACAAGCTCAATGCCGCGCTGAAGGAAATCGTCGCCGACGGCACCTACAAGAAGATCAACGACAAGTACTTCCCGTTCAGCATCTATTGATTCGCCCCGACAGGCATCGCCGCCATGGCGGTGCCTGTCCCTTGAACAAACTTACCCATGACTATCGACCTGCACGGATTCGGCCCGGCCATGATGGCCGGTACCCTGATGACCGTAAAACTGGCGCTCTGCGCCTTGCTGCTGGGGCTGGCCCTGGGCCTGCTCGGCGCCTTGGCCAAGACTTCGTCGGTCAAGCCGCTGCAATGGCTTGGCGGCACCTATTCCACGTTGGTGCGCGGCGTACCCGAACTGCTTTGGGTGCTGCTCATCTACTTCGGCACCGTCGGGCTGATGAACAGCCTCGGCGCCGCCCTGAACATACCGGGCCTGGAGCTCAGCGCCTTCGCCGCTGGCGTCATCGCCCTGGGCCTGTGCTTCGGCGCCTACGCCACGGAAGTGTTCCGCGGCGCGATCCTGGCCATTCCCAAGGGGCACCGTGAAGCGGGCCTGGCGCTGGGCCTGTCCAAGGGCCGCATCCTCTCGCGGATCATCCTCCCACAGATGTGGCGCATCGCCCTGCCGGGCCTGGGCAACCTGTTCATGATCCTGATGAAGGACACCGCGCTGGTGTCGGTGATCGGCCTTGAAGAAATCATGCGCCACGCACAGATCGGCGTGACCGTGACCAAGGAGCCGTTCACCTTCTACGCGGTCGCCGCCTGCATCTACCTGGGCCTGACCATCATCGCGATGATCGGCATGCACTTCCTGGAAAAGCGCGCCGCTCGCGGCTTCATGAGGGCCGAGTAAATGAACTGGGAAGTCATCATCAAGTGGCTGCCGCGCCTGGCCCAGGGCGCGACCCTGACCCTGGAGCTGGTGGCCATCGCCGTCATCGCCGGCCTGATCCTGGCCATTCCGCTGGGGGTGGCGCGCTCTTCGCGGCACTGGTACGTGCGCGCCCTGCCCTACGGCTACATCTTCTTCTTCCGCGGCACGCCGCTGCTGGTGCAGCTGTTCCTGGTCTACTATGGCCTGGCCCAGTTCGAAGTGGTGCGCAACAGCTCGCTGTGGCCGTACCTGCGCGATCCTTTCTGGTGCACGGTGCTGACCATGACCCTGCACACCGCCGCCTACATCGCCGAGATCCTGCGCGGCGCCCTGCAGGCGATCCCCAAGGGCGAGATCGAGGCGGCCCGTGCACTGGGCATGTCGCGGGGCAAGACGTTGTTCTACATCATGCTGCCGCGCGCCACGCGCATCGGCCTGCCGGCCTACAGCAACGAAGTGATCCTGATGCTCAAGGCCAGCGCCCTGGCCAGCACCGTGACGTTGCTGGAGCTAACCGGCATGGCGCGGACCATCATCGCCCGCACCTACCTGCCGGTGGAGATCTTCTTTGCCGCCGGGGTGTTCTACCTCGTGATCTCGTTCGTGCTGGTGCAAGGCTTCAAGGTACTGGAGCGCTGGCTGCGCGTGGATGCCTGCCAGGGACGTTGAGCCCATGAAGACCTCGGGGCTGCACAGCAGCCCCTCTCGACCGCGCCCCGGTGCTCGAATGACCACAACATCCTGCCTGCAAAACGACCAGCTCCTCGAGCGCTTCCAGGCCCTCGACCGCTTCCTCGCACAGCACCAGCCGCTGTGGCACCCACGCCCGTTCACCCACCTGCGCCTGGCGTGGGAAGACGAACACCCGGAACTGTCCCATTGGCTTCGCCAATGTACCCTCGAACAAGCCGAGTCCCTCGACACTCCCGAGGCCCCGGCCCCCTTCCCACAACTGGCCGCCAAAGCCGCGCAGCTGTCCGCCGTCGGCGAACTGCCCGACGCCGGCCTGCATCCCGCCGGCCACCGCCTCGATGTCGGTGTCCCCGGCCGCAAGTGGCAGCAGATCGAAGCCTTCAGCCGTCGCCTGGCGTTCAGTCAACCCGCCCGGCACTGGCTCGACTGGTGTTCCGGCAAAGGCCACCTGGGCCGTCGCCTGCTACAGCCCGGCCAGCGCCTGACCTGCCTGGAGTACGACGCCGAACTGGTCAGCGCCGGCAAGGCCCTGAGCGAGCACCATCACTTGCCTGCCACCCACGTGCATCAGGACGTCATGGCCGCCGACAGCGCTCGCCACCTGGACGGCGACAAGAGCGTGGTCGCCCTGCACGCCTGCGGCGAACTGCATGTTCGGCTCATGCAGCTGGCAAGCCAGCAGGGTTGCCGGCAGATCGCCGTTGCGCCCTGCTGCTACAACCGCATCCAGGGCCAGGCCTATAAGCCGCTCTCCCGCGCCGCCCGAGCCTCGAGTCTGGCGTTGACCCAGGAAGACCTGGGCCTGCCGCTGAGCGAAGCGGTCACCTCCAGCCTGCGCACCCGCCGCCAGCGTGACAGCTCCATGGCCCGGCGCCTGGGCTTTGACCTCCTGCAGCGCCAGCAACGTGGCATAGACGACTACCTGCCCACGCCATCGCTGCCGGTCAGTTGGCTGGCAAAGCCCTTCGAGCAGTACTGCCGCGACCTGGCCGAACTCAAGCAGGTCATGCTCATCGGCAACCCCGACTGGGCCTTCCTGGAAGCAGCCGGCCAGCGACGCCTGGCCGAGGTGCGCAACCTCGAGCGGGTACGCAATGTCTTCCGCCGCCCCCTGGAAATGTGGCTGGTGCTCGACCGCGCCTTGTTCCTTCAGGAGCAAGGCTATGCGGTGAGGGTCGGCGTGTTCTGCGACTACCCGCTAACGCCTCGCAACTTGCTGCTGCTTGGGGAGCGCGACATAGCACCGCAGGGCAGTTGACAGCCTGTGGATAACTCTGTGAACAAGCTTGTGATGAAAGTCACCAAATGTTGGATCCAGAGGCTATTTGCGCGGGTTTGCTTATTCCACTGCAGCCGGCAAAGTCAGTAAAAACAGGCCTTTGCGCAAAGACCGATGGTAGCGCCGGTCGGCATGCCTTTCGCGCAAGCAATCAATGCCCATTGTGCATAAACCATTCGGCCGAGCGCTCTGGCAGGGGTGTTGTCAAGCCAGTTTGAGCAAGCTCATGCCTACCAGCAGCAGCACCAGGCCGAGCCAGCCGCGCCCGGCCAGGCGCTGGCCGAACAGGGCCCAACCCATGGCCACGGTGGCAAGAATGCCGAAGCCACCCCAGATGGCGTAGGCCAGCGACAGGTCGATGTCCTTGACCGCCTGGGCCAGCGCGGTGAACGCCGCCAGCACACACAGGATCGAGGCCACGCCCAGGCCCTTGCGGCTAAAACCCTCGGAATACTTGAGCAGCAGGTTGGCCAGGACTTCCAGCACGATGGCCAGGCCCAGCCAGGCAAATGGCATCAGCATGGCGCCGCCTCCCCTTCACGCTCGACGGCCTTGGCCCGAGTGCCGGCCTTGACCAGCAGGATACCGGCGATCATCACCGCCAGGCCCAGGGCCTTGGTCCAGCCCAGGCTTTCGCCGAGCCAGAGCACGCTGATCAAGGTAATCAGCACGATACCGAACCCTTCCCACAGCGCGTAGGCGACACCCACCGGCACCCGCTTGACCGCCAGGGCCAGGAAGAAATACGACAGACAGATCATGACGTACATGACGGCATGCCCCAGCACGGGGAAATGGGTGGCGGCGAGTTTCATCGACGCCGTGCCGATCACCTCGAAGGTGATGGCGACGATCAGGTAGATCCAGGAACGCATGATGCCCTCCCATGGGCGACAGCAGCCGAGCGCACAGGTATCGGCGCCAGACAGAGATGGTTATGGCTGTAGAGGGAGGGTGGCGCTAGAGGTCGCCGGTCCAGTGACGTTCACGGGAAACCAGGCGGGAGGAGGAGAGGAGCTTGAAAGCTTTGCTGTTCAACATAATGAACATGAGATTAACTGAACTGATCGATTAAGTCAAAACGATAGGGTTAGACTAAATGTTTCTCGCGAAAAATTGCGCGCCTCCAGATTTATCCCCTTAAAGCCTGCTGAAAGCTTCGTAAATTATATTCCCCACAGTCGTTCCTATAGGGATGACCCTGCGACTGCTCTATAGCGTAGGCAAGCTTCCTCAGCATGGGAGCGGGCTGGCCCCGCGAACACCGGCAAGGCCTGTGCCATGCTCACCCCCTCCCCCTGCGACAAACCGTCGCCATAGTCAAAAATACAAAATTAATTATTGTTTTACGATAATTATTCAAGAATAATCCGCCCCGTTCATCACTGTACGGAGGCACCCCATGAACAGTAGATCCGTGGCCTATGCGCGTTCGCGCCTACGCACCATCGGCACATTTGCCGCCTACCTGGCCTGGACGACCGCGATCGTCGAGTTGGCGGCCATCCCGTTGCTCTGCATCTTCGACTTCCCTGAAATGCTCAACGGCTACCTGCAGGCCTATGGCGACCAGATGCCCCTGCTGCTGGAACCCGGCTACATGCCATCTCCCCTGGCCATCGGCCTGGTACTGGCCGTGGACATGATCCCGACAATGATTTCCGTCATTGCCCTAAGCCTGACCGGCCTGTTCTTCCATCGGCTGTCCCGTGGCCAGACCTGGTCCTCGGACAACATCAAGCTGCTGTGGTGGGTCGGCCTGCTGTGCATCTTCACCCCGTTGCTGTGGCCGGTGACCTACACCTTGCAGGGCCTGGCCCTGGCTATCGACCTGCCGGCCGGCGAAAGGAGCTTCAGCTTCTCGATCGGTGTATCATCGCAGGCTGTCTACGAGATCATGAAAGGCATCCTGCTGTGTGCCTTCTCGCTGCTCATGCGTGACGCCAAGACCATCAGCGATGAACACAACTGTTATGTCTGACTGCTTCCTATGCCGATAATCATCCGCCTCGACGTCGTCATGGCCCGGAACAAGATGCGTTCCAAGGACCTGGCGGAAATCATCGGTATCACGGAAGCGAACCTGTCGCTGCTGAAGAACGGCAAGATCAAGGGTTTCAAGATCGAGACCCTCGAGAAGCTGTGTCGCGCCCTGAACTGCCAGCCCGGCGACCTGCTGGAGTTCAGCGACGAATGATCAAGGACTGCAACACCCATGGCACTTTTCCACAACAGTTTGGCCGCCCTCGTGCTGGCCTGCCTGGCCTTGGCCCTGGCCGGCTGCGGCCCGAGCTACACCTATAGATACTCGCCACCGCCCAGCGCGCATGGCATGAATTGCATCAACAGCTGTTCGACCGAGCGCAACCACTGCCAGCAGATGGCGCGCCTGCAGGAGAACAGCGAACGTGCCTTGCACCAGGCCGAGATGAGGGCCTACCAGTACTGCAAGAACGGCAAGAGCAAGAAGGAAGCGCGTCACAGTTGCTACTACCCGAGCTACCCCTCCTACACGGGGAGCAGCTACAGTTGCGGCAATGACTACGACTCCTGCTACATGGCCTGCGGCGGCACCATCCAGCGCATCCTGAACAAAGACTGATCCCGGAACGGACTCGAACATCGTGAAACACACCAAGCCCTTCGCCCTGCTGACCCTCGCCCTGGCCATGACCGGCTGCGCCAGCGGCACGCCATCGAGCAAGCCCGCCCCGCTGAACTGGAACATGCCCGGCATGCAACTGGGCGGCGACCGCGGCCTGCCCCTGCACAACGCCGACGGCACCTGCCGCAAGCGCGGCTGCGACAACGGCAAGCTGTTCTTCAACCCGGGCCAGCCCGAGCCAAGCGTCAACTCGATTCACCGCGGCTGGTAGGAAAATTCTCCTTTCTGCGCGGTGACTTAGGGGAATGTGCGATGGATGCAACGAAGTGGTTTACAGCGGCAAATCCATCGCTATAATGACGCCCCTGTGCCGGTATAGCTCAGATGGTAGAGCAACTGACTTGTAATCAGTAGGTCCCGGGTTCGATTCCTGGTGCCGGCACCATATAAATCAAAGGCTTGCAGTGATGCAGGCCTTTTTTTTGGCTACACACGTACCACCGCACGTACCAAGCGCACCGAAAATGGGAAGTTTCATGGATTGGCTACAGTTCTTCGCTTCGGTCTTTGGCTCTCTGGCTTGGCCTGTGGCTGTGGTGGGGATAGTGCTCCTATTACGTGAACCTCTCGGAAAACTGCTGCCCCTCATCCGCACCTTGAAATACAAGGAACTGCAGATCGACCTCGCCGCTCAGCTTGAGGAGATCAAGGTTAAAGCAGAAGCTGCCGGGTCCCCTCCCCCTGCTGAAGCTCCAGGTGTGGAGAGTGACATTGCAAAACTCGCTGATGTGGATACGCGGGGAGCAATACTCGCTGCCTGGATCCCTGTTGAGCGTCAGCTCAGGGAGTTTGGCAGGGTCGTGGGGTTCGACCAGGCAGATAAAATGCCGCCTGGATTACTTGCCCGTGTGCTGCATAGGAACGACCACCTCGACGATCTGACATTTGACTCTTTCGAGAAGCTGAGAAAGATCAGAAACGAGGCTGTGCACATGAGCGATCGTGAAATTGCACCTGATGCACCCGTTGTTATGGCTCAGCTGTGTAGCTGGGTGGGCGGGCGATTCAGAGTGATGATTGATGAAGCGACTGGGGCATAACGCGTGCGCATGCACCCGCGTCTAGACCTCACTTTCCAATGTAGTGGCTGGCCTAGTAAAAAGAGTAACCTCAGTAATCCTGACCTTTTTCTCTCTCGCAGCCCTTGATTTTCGCGGCCTTAGCCAATTTCCAGAAAGTAATTTTTAAGTAACCTATAAGTAATCAGATTACTCTTTCTTTGAGTGATATTTGCCAGTCGGCAAAGCCTTTAAAATCAATGGCTTAGCAAAAGATTACCTTTCCATTACCTCTCTTTGTAACCGGCGAAGCCCAGCAAATAGGGCACCTCCAGCACCGGTCGTACCCAACAGTTACGGTTGTTACTCTTTTTTCAAGACTACCCCCTATACCAGCCAGGCAACGCTTCATGGCTCGGCGCCGTAGAAATACCCCATCGGTGCAGGGATCCGCAGAAGACCAGGAACGCCATTCCCCTCCAGCAGGCCAGCGGCCAGGCCTCTTGAGCGTCTGCGCAGGGGTGCGGAAATTCCGACACGTTTAGCCCGCAGGCGTGGCGGGGGGACGAGAGCACGCGCCGGGCCCAAGTCCAGCTGGTCGGCCAAACCGTCAAGACCCTGCCTCAGTCTGATGAATGCTGATACTGTATTTACATACAGTAATGAGGACATTGCCATGGAGATCGATGACAGCGGCTTTGAGGGGGGCATGCCATCACACCTGGAACTGCTCAAGCACCAGTGCAACATGCTCTGCAACGAGAATGACGAACTACGCCGTGATCTGGTAAGGGCGAAGCGCAATATTGAGAAACTCGTGGAATCAACGCCGCCCTGACGGTGCGCTTGCGGACGCTCCATCAGGAGCAGAACCAGAGGCCTGGTGTAGGCCCATTACCCCAGCACAGCTTCAGCACCTGGGGATCAGTTGGCAATCTGATCACTGAGGAAGAGGCGAACAGTATTCAGCAGAGATTGGATGCAATGGGCGGGGCAGCTGCGCGAGGCTACTGACGTAGCGCTTGCCATGCCGACGCTTGAAGTACAAGCCATGACGCACCTGCTGGCTTCTTGCGGGCAAAAAAACCGCCGGGCTAGCCGGCGGTCAAACTCACTTACTGCGTCCCTGCTCGATCAGTCTTTTCAGCTGGATCACCTTGATGGTGAGGCCTACTACGCCTGAAGCGATGGCCACGACGCTGGCCACAAGGCCTATAATTGTCATTGGGTCCATAACGGCTCCTTCTTCTATTTGCCCTGCCATATCGCCCCAGGGTTTCGCGAAGCCGGCCCAAAAAACAGTTTTTCTTGTAGGTCCTTGTTGACGCTTGTGGCAACTCAAGGTATCCTTTGGCTATACCGTTATATATGTCTGTGTTTTTGGTGCCGAACATAACCAAAGATTATAGCACATATTTGGCTGATGTCAATATGTCAGCACGCAAAAAGGCGCCCTTTCGGCGCTTTTTTTTTGCCTAAGCGATTCAGCAGGCTTCGAAACGCACGACCTCTTCTCCAATCCAGTCGTTAATCTGACGGAGTCTGGCTTGCTCTGGTTCGAGTTCATTCAAGCTCCATACCTCCGAAGCTTCGCGGACTGAGCCGAATCCGCCTGAGTTTTGGGGCACAACACCCATTAACTGCGGCGGGATTCGAAGCATCGCGAGCTGATCGTCCCGGCTGTTATTCTTGATCGCGCCGAAGTCGTCCTTCGCCGCCACCTCGCTGATCGGAATGAGCTGGATACCGTCCTTCTTGCCGTTGGGCGCGTACATGAACAGGTTTCGGAAGTTGCCCGGCCCCTTGCTGCTCTTCATTGCCTTGCGGAGGTCGTCGACGAAATCTTCGTTCTGGGCGGCATCGGTCATGTACAGGATGAACCCCGCATGGCTGCCGTTCTGGTAGTACTTTCGCCGGAACAATGTGGCCGACTCGTTCAGCAGCGCGGCCTGGAGCGCCGGCAACCACTCCGGTAGGCCGTAGACCTCCTGGTTGATGTCTGCCACGCGCAAGTGGCAGATGCTGCCCGCGCGGAACTCGTAGTCATCCCGCCAGCCTCGCACCTGGTAATAGGTCTCCAGATCGGCACCCCGCCGCATGTACTTCGCCAGGCACGGCCGAAGGACGAGGGTGTCGCGCAGCATGTTGTCGCGCTTCTCCAGGTACAGATTCCCCGACCAGTCAAGGTCCATGACGATCTGCTCGAAAGCTTGGCGGCTCAGCAGTTTGTGGGGCCTGAACGTCCGCGCCAGGGCATTACGCTTGAAGATTAGCCCTGACTGCAGGTAGACGCTGGCCTTCGAGGAGCGGGCCAGACCATCCAGCGACACCGGAGGCTGGTACCAACGGCCATTGTTGTAGCACTCCAGGTAATCCAGGATCTCCCGCCCGTCCAGGACCGGTGCTGGATCGCCGAAGGTGAAGGCCTCGGCTCGGGCGCCAGGGTTGGTCAGCAGCTGCCCAGCGGGCGCAGGCAAGGCGCCGGCCTGATCAATGTTGCCCATCAGAAGATCTCCATAAATGCGTGTGTTGGTTGCGGTCTGACCTTCGAGGGGCTCGTTGTGCAGCGCGTGGAAGAGCGCCCAGGCCAGGTCGGCGTGGCCGGTGGCCTCATTGCGGCCAGCGGTGTATGTGAATTGGCGACCGCCTGGGGTGACGGTTTTGCGGATAGCCATATGCGACTGGGCAATGTCGTTAGCGCCGGCATCAAACTCCAGTCGGCCCTTGCTGATCACGTCCCAGGCCTTCATGACCAGGCGTGTCTTGACCTCCGGGTTGTAGCTGAAGGTGCGCAGCGCCGGGAAGAACTGGCGCACCAGCTACGCGACGGCGCTTCCCATGCCCGTGGTGTCGATCCCGATGTATGCGACGTTGTACCGCTTGGTGATTTGCCGAATGGTCTCGGCCTGCGTGTTGAAGTCCATCCCGCGGAACTGATGCTTCTCCAAGACGAAGAACTTCCCACCCGGTACCAGTGGCGGCGCCACCACGACCAGGCCGGCCGAATCGCCGCTTTCCGCTGGGTCGTAGCCCACCCACACCGGCCGTTCACCGTAAGGCCGCGCGGCGAATGGGCTGTAGCCCGGCCAGTCCCAGCTTTCCACCATGCAAGGCTGCAGCATGCTCAATGGGAAGATGCTTGCGCCGTCGTCCGCGAATTGGCACATGAGCAGGTTCTGGAACGCTGCTGCGTCGTACTCGAGTCGCAGCTCATCCAGGTCGAACAGATCACATCCCCTGGACTCAGCGTCCATGATCGTGGCGATCTGCCTCCAGATCTTGTCCTCGCAAAGTCGGCCCTGCTGCAGAGCCTCGTGGGTAACATCCAGCTGGATATGTTGGGCGGAAGGCTTGCCCTTGTTGATCCGATCGCCTGTCCACCAGGAGTAGGCTGGGTGCGCCATGCTGCTCGGAGTCGAGAAGTAGGTCTTTCGCCACTTCTTGTGTAATGCCATGCCTGAAGCGACCTTATTGATCTCGGTAAAGCCGTGCACCCAGAAGAATTCGTCGAAGTAGAAGTTGCCGGATCGGCACTGAGCGGTACGGAAGTTGGTGCCCAGGAAGTGCAGCTCGGCGTTGTTCCAAAGCACGATGGGGTCGCCAGTAAGTTTGATACCCAGAACCTCGTTGAGAAACGCCTGCATGTAGGTCTTGAACTGGTGCGCCTGGGCCTTGCTGGCCGAAAGAAATATCTGATTTCGACCGGTCGTGATGGCGTCGATCAGCGCTTCCCGGGCAAAGTAGAACGTGGCACCGATCTGCCGGCTTTTGAGAATCATCCGGGTGCGCTGGTTGCCCGCGCGGTGCCAGTCGAGCTGGTAGTCGAAGCAACTGTCCCGGAAGGCGTCGACCAGTTGCTCGATCTGGTCCTCGTCCAGCTAGTTACGCTTGGGCTGCTTCTTGGGCCCTTCGTTGCGCTTGGCTATGTTCTGATTCAGGTCGGTTTCGGTACCGCCAGCCTGATACCGCTGAATGCGTGACTGCCGCTCAAGCTGGCGATGGAGCAGATCGATCTCCTTGAAGTCGCCGCTGGTCTTGGCGTCCATCCCAACCAAGCTGCAAAAACCACTCGGCGAGCTTTCCGTACGCAAGTTCACCTCAGCCCTGGTGCAACGCCTGGTCGACCGGATCGCTGACGAGGGTACCCCATCGAAGGCCGCGCACGTTCTGCGTTACTTGCGGCGGGTCATGCAGTGGGGTCGCAACCGCGGTTACCTGGAAATCAATGTCGCCCTGGGCATCGAAGCGCCGGCCGCGCGTAAGCAGCGCCGCCTGCCGAACCCCAAGGTCATGGGTGAACTGATCGCACCAGCGCACGCTATGGGGCAGCTCACACGCGGACAGCCTGGGGCCTGCCCGGCCTATCTGGGCTACGTGATGGAGCTGGCCTACCTATGCCGCCTGCGCGGCATCGAGGCCGTCACACTCACCGATGCGAACGAGCTGGAGGACGGCGTACAGACGAACAGGCGTAAGGGCAGCCGTGACAACGTGGTGTGCTGGACGCCAAGGCTCCGCGCTGCCTGGGAGGGCGCCAAGTTTTACAGACGTCGTGTATGGGCCAGCCAGTCCTACTCTGTTCCAGCATTGGCCGAGCACCGCTTCGTTATCGTGGCGGCCCACGGCGGGCAGTTGCAAAAGAGCAGCCTGGACAGCACCTGGCAACGCTTCATCACCAGGGCGATCAAGGACGGCGTCATCACCGAAGAGCAACGCTTCGGGTTGCATGATCTCAAACGTCGCGGTATCACCGACACACCTGGCGACCGCAAGCAGAAGCAGGACGCCAGCGGCCATCGCGACGAAGCCATGCTCGACATCTACGACTTCAGCCTCCCTCGCGTATCCCCTTCCGCCGACTGACTCGACGAGGAAGGTGAGAGTGATTTTCTGCCGTTCTTTTACCTCTAAGATTTTCCCTACCCTACCCATTTGTGATAAATGCACCGATGGGACCTCGAAGGAGGAAATGACAGAATTTGTGGAAACTAGAAAAATAGGACCCGAGTTTATGGATGACAATTACGAAGATGATCTTGAAGGAACAGAGGACGAGGGATTTGGCAGCTTAAATTCTTTTAGCTCTCTGCTAGAAGATCACGATGATAGGGGGCTGGTTTTATCACTTGCGGCTTTTGCGGAAGAGGCGCTCGGCAAACTTCTTAAAGCTTTTCTACTTCCAGTTAAGAGTTCAACCGAATTATTGAATGGATTCAACGCCCCACTTGGAACTTTTTCAGCGCGCATAAAGACCGCTCATTCACTCGGCGTCTTAACAGAAAAGCAATTCAACGACTTGGAGCAGTTACGTAGAATCAGAAATTTGTTTGCCCACACATGGCAACAAATTTCATTAGAAGATCATAAAGTCGCAGCGCATATTAGATCCATGAGCTACTCGCCCTTCCTTCTAAAACATCCAGAAACGCCAAAGAAAAAATTGCAAACTTCTGGATTTTCGCTGCTTATGGCACTGACTGGCTTCGCCGGCAATTTGGTAGAACAAGGTGGTGGAGCCAAACCAATCGCCGGAGAAATAGTCCTCGGATTCCCCGGGGACTTTAACGAACAGATCAAATGGGCTCGTGATGATTTTCAAAGCATCTGCACTAGCATGCAGACAGCGAAGGGCGAAGCGTTATCATTCTACCGACAAGCATTGATTACGCTGCATGGCAGAACCGAGTATTTGAATGGTGCCGATTCAGAGGCAGATGAGCAAGCCATCGATAAACTACGAAACGAGATTATGGATATGGCTATCAGCATCAACATCTAGTTGAATTCAACTTACACATCCGTGATATGGGCGAATTTTAACGCTCCTCTGTTTACCTCCTCTATCTATACTGCCCGACACACCCCCTGGGTCTGCTTAACACGCAGGCCCCTCCTATTCTGTAAGGAGTGTCGCCATGCCCCGCACCGCCGATCACGCCGACCGTCTCGCTTCCTTGCCGACGTCGCTGCGTCTCATCCTAGAACGCCTACCGAGCCCTGCCAGCCATGCCCTTGCTATTGAGTTGGCCACTCTGCAGGGCCTGCACAACGCTCCTGACAGCGTGCTTTTCGACGCTCGCGGAGCTGTCCGTGGCCATGGCCATTCGGCTTGGATGCGTGGCGAACTGAGCCGTACCGAGTACGAGGCGTTGATGGTCTACGCCGCCGGGCTACCGACGCAAGATGCTGAGCGTAATAGACCTGTCTGACTACGTTCCAACACGGCCAGAGACTGCTACGTTTAAGGCTTCGCGCACTCCCAGCACGTACCAGAAAATCACATAACCCATTGATTTAATTGCTGTGAGCAGCGTTCTTGTAATCAGTAGGTCCCGGGTTCGATTCCTGGTGCCGCACCATCCTCAAAAGCCTCGACGAATGTCGGGGCTTTTTCGTTTCAGCCCCTGCGACACATTGCCCACCCTCTCCGCTTCTTGTTCTCCCTCAATAAACCTTACCTTTAAAGCGGCTATTCCTGTGCCCGACGGCTTTCGTCGACTTAAGGAGAAGTCCCATGAACGAGCAAGAAGGCGTGTCCCTCACCCGGCGTGGCATGCTGGCCGGTACCGTGTTACTGGGCGTCGGCGCCTCGGCGCTTGGCAGTGGCCTGGCAAAGGCCGCGACCGCCGTACCGGGCCAGGACCCGGCGGTTGACCTGGCGAAACTGGAACGTGTCAGCGTCGAGCTGGTGGCGCCGCCGCAAGTCCACGCTCATACCCAGCGTGCCGAGGGCAAGCCGCGGATCGTCGAGTTCCGCATGGTCATCGAAGAGAAAGAACTGGCCATCGACACCGCCGGCGCCTACATCCACGCCATGACGTTCAACGGCTCGGTTCCCGGCCCGCTGATGGTGGTGCATGAGGGCGACTACGTGGAACTCACCCTGGTCAACCCAGCCAGCAACAGCATGATGCACAACATCGATTTCCACGCCTCCACCGGCGCCCTCGGCGGCGGCGAGCTGACCCACGTGAAGCCCGGCGAGCAGGTCAAGCTGCGCTTCAAGGCCGACCGTGCCGGGGTGTTCGTATACCACTGCGCACCGGGCGGGGCGATGATTCCCTGGCATGTGGTGTGCGGCATGAACGGCGCGATCATGGTCCTGCCCCGCGATGGCCTGAAGGACCCCGAGGGCCGGCCATTGCGCTACGACAAGGTCTGGTACATCGGCGAGCAGGACTACTACATCCCCCGCGACAAGGACGGCAAGTACAAGCGCTACGCCAACCCCATGGCCAGCTTCGGTGACATGAGCCAGCTGATGAAAGGGCTGGTGCCCAGCCATGTGGTGTTCAACGGCAGCGTCGGTGCCCTGACCGGCAAGCAGGCGCTCACCGCCAAGGTCGGCGAGACCGTGCTGATCGTTCACTCCCAGGCCAACCGCGATACCCGCCCGCACCTGATCGGCGGCCACGGCGACTATGTCTGGGCCTCGGGCAAGTTCGCCAACCCGCCGCAGCGCAACCTGGAAACCTGGTTCATTCCCGGCGGCGCGGCGGGCGCGGCGTTGTATACCTTCCGCCAGCCCGGGCTGTACACCTACCTCAACCACAACCTGATCGAAGCGGTGATGCTCGGCGCCGCCGCGCATGTGCAGGTCGAGGGCCACTGGAACGACGACCTGATGAAACAGGTGCAGGCGCCCGGGCCGATCAGCTAGCGGCATTGACCCCGATCAAGCCCCTTGGCCATGCGCGGCATAGCCTGAGCGCAGGCATTCACTTCATGGAGGGAAACATGGCCAAGCGATTTCCCAGCAACCCCAGCCATCCCGAACGGATCTGCTGGGGCTGCGACCTGTACTGCCCGGCCAAGGCACTGGCATGCGGCAACGGCGCGGACCGGACCATGCATCCGGTGGAGTTGTTCGGGGAGGATTGGAACCAACTGGACGATCATCTCGACAGGCCAATCGACCCCCACCCGGATCGCCAATCAAACGCAGGTTGATCCGGCCCTTAAAACTACAGATCTCGATCGGACTGAAACGATGGCGAATTGTGCGTCAGCGTGCGCCTACCGTTGGACGCGAGCGCCCGATCACTTGCACCCTGCAAGATCCTGAGCGCCGCTTCGGCTAGGAAGCCCGAACGGCTCTTGTGCTCCGGATGGTTCTGCACGTACGCGTCGATGCGGGTGAGCAAGTACGCCGGCAGCGTGATGTTGAGCTTCTCGGCCTTGCCCAGGTAACGGGTGATGTCGATGTCGATCAGCGCCCAGGTACAGCCGGCATAGGCCGGATTCGCCGCGTGCACGCTGACCAGGCTGGCCTTGGGAATCTGCTGCTGGTCCTGGGCCAGCAGTTCGAGGTGGCCTTCGATGGCCTCGCGGGCCATGGCAATTGCGTTGTCGAGGTCCTCGCCGGCCGAGAAACAGCCTGGAATATCAGGGACTTCCACACCCCCTGGCATGTTTATCGTCACCGGGGAGAATCGCAATGGGGAACAACATGGTGATAGGTCTCCTCGTCGCGACGAGTGGGCTGCCAGGAGGGGAAGTATGGTAAGAGGCACAGCATGAGGATCTGGAGAAGTGATGCGGGATCTTGCGGAAAGGGAAAACGGATCGATCAAAGTACCGCCAGCGCCTTTCTCTTCAGCACCTCCAGGTCCATCACGGGCACACCGGTCAGCTTCGCCATCTCGTCCCACTCACGCAGGCGCAGACTCACCCGGAACAGAGGATCGGCCTCGAACGCGTCGGCTTCGCTGTTGTTCATCACCCCACCCTGGTAGGCCAGCGTGCGCCGGCTGGCCTCGCTCAGGCGAGCGTAGTAGCCGGGCTGGCGCAAGGTCAGGTAGCGCTTGGCCTCGACGTGATACTGCACCAGCCGCGCCAGTCGCTCGCTGAAACCGCAGCGGCGCAGGTACTCGGCGCCGATGCGCTCATGGCTGACGATGCCATAGCCGCCCATGTCCTCGCCCTCGCACAGGTGGCCGATGTCGTGGAAGAAGGCAGCGAGGATCACTTCGTCGTCGTAGCCCTCCTCCATCGCCAACTGGGCGGCCTGGGACATGTGCTCGACCTGGGTGATGGCTTCGCCGATGTAGTCGGCGCTGCCATGACGGTCATAGAGGGCAAAGATGTCGCTGACAATCTGGGAGGATGTTGCCATCACGCGGGCTCCTGTTCTGACGGATGTGACGCCGTAGCGGGGCAAGCCCGCTCCCACGATCTTGCAGGAACAGGCTCGCTGCGCGAAGGCTTTACTGCTGGGCGACCTTCTCGGACTTGCCGTCGTAGCGCTTGCGCCACTCACTGAGGATCTGGTCGCGGTTCTTCGAGGCCCAGGCGAAGTCGTTCTTGATCAGGCGCTGCTCGTAATCGGCCGGCAACTCGGTCTGCGGCTTGGCGATGCCCGGCGCGGCGAGCACGGCGAAGTTCTCCTTGTACAGCTCCATGGCCGCGGGGCTCGCGGAGAAGTCGGCCAGGCGCCTGGCGGCATCGGCCTTCGGCGAACCCTTGATCACCGCGGTGGCTTCGATCTCCCAGCCCAGGCCTTCCTTGGGCAGCACGATATCCAGCGGCGCGCCCTGGCGCTTGAGCTGCACGGCCGGGTACTCGAAGGAGATGCCGATCGGGAATTCACCGGCGGCCGCCAGCTTGCACGGCTTGGAGCCGGAATGAACGTACTGGCCGATGTTCTGGTGCAGCGCATCCATGTAGGCCCAGCCCTGCGGTTCGCCGAAGGTCTGCAGCCAGGCGCTCACATCCAGGAAGCCGGTGCCGGACGAGGCCGGGTTGGGCATGACGATCTTGCCCTTGTATTCAGGCTTGGTCAGGTCCTGCCAGCTCACCGGCTTGCTCAGGCCCTGCTTCTCGGCCTCGACGGTGTTGAAGCAGAGGGTCGCGGCCCACACGTCCATGCCCACCCAGGCCGGCGGGTTGGCGGCGTCGCGATAGTTGGCCGAGATCTTGCCCAGGTCTTTCGGCGCATAGGCCTCGAGCATGCCGTTCTGATCGAGGATGGCCAGGCTGGAAGCAGCCAGGCCCCACACCACGTCGGCCTGCGGACGGTCCTTCTCGGCCAGCAGCTTGGCGGTGATGATGCCGGTGGAGTCGCGCACCCACTTGATCTCGATGTCGGGGTTGGCCTTTTCGAAAGCCTGCTTGTAGCGCTTGAGCTGCTCGGCCTCGAGGGCGGTGTAGACGGTCAGCTGGGTCGCGGCCGAGGCCTGCAGGCTGAAGACAGCGGATACGGCAGCGGCAAGTGCGAGGGGCTTGAACATGATGCGGTTCCTATCAGTGTGGGCAGTCGGTCAATGGCCTGGGGCGCGCTGGCGCCAGGCCTGGGAGCGGCGCAGCAGGCCGCGTGAGGCACCGGCCAGCAGCAAGGATGCGGCAGCGCTGGTGAGCAGGATCAGGGTCGACATGGCAGCGGCACCGCCGACGTTGCCGGCGTCGTCCATGTTCAGCACGGCAACGGCGGCGAGGATGGTGTCGGGGCTGTACAGGAAGATCGCCGCCGACACGGTGGTCATGGCCGAGACAAACAGGTAGCGAATGATGTCCAGCAGCGCCGGCAGACAAATCGGCACGGTGACCCGCATGAAATGCCTGTACAGCGGCGCCTTGAGCGACAGCGCGGCGGCCTCGAACTCGCCATCGAGCTGGCGCAGTGCGGTGGTGGCGGTCATCTGCGCGGTGGTCAGGTAGTGGGCGATGGTGCACACCACCAGCAGCGCCATGCTGCCGTAGAACACATGCAGCGGGTTGCCGTTGAGGTTGAAGAAGAACACGTAGCCCAGGCCCAGCACCAGGCCGGGCACCGCCATGGGAATAAAGCTCAGCAGGCGCAGCAGTTGGTTGAGCAGGCGCTGCCCCTGGGCCTTCTCCATCAGGTAGGCGCCGGTGAAGATCACCACGCTGCCGATCAGCGCGGTGCCGATGGCCATGGTCACGCTGTTGCGATAGGCCAGCCAACCACCACCGGCGGTGTCCTCGAACATGTAGTGCTTCAGCGACAGCGACAGGTTGTACGGCCAGAACGTGACCAGCGACGAGTACACCGCCATGCCGATCACCGCCAGCAGTGCCGCGCACACCAGCAGCACGATGGCCAGGAAGCAGCCATCGCGCAGCCGCGACGGCTTGGGCTCGAACACCTGGGCACGGCCGCTCATGGCGTCGCCCTGGCGGCGACGCAACCAGGCATCGACGGCGAAACTGAGCAGCGCCGGCACCAGCAGCACCATACCGATCAGCGCGCCACGACCGAACTGCTGCTGGCCGACCACGGCCTTGTAGGCTTCCAGGGCCAGCACCTGGTAATCCCCACCTACCACGACAGGCACGCCGAAATCGGTGATGGTCAGGGTGAACACCAGGCAGAACGCGGCGAACACCGCCTGACGCGTGGCCGGCCAGGTGATGCTGAAGAATGCCCGCGCCGGCCCAGCCCCCATGCTCGAGGCGGCGTCGAACAGTCGCGCGTCGGCCAGCGACAGCGCCGAAAGCAGGATCATCAGGGCGTGGGGGAAGGTGTAGATGGTCTCGCCGAGGACGATGCCCCAGAAGCCGTAGATGTTGTCGCTGAGCAGCCCGCGCAGCAGGCCCTGGTTGCCGAACAGGTACACCAGGGCGATGGCCGGCAGCATCGACGGCGCCAGCAACGGCAGCAGCGAGATGCCTCGCCAAAGGCCCTTGGCCGGAATCAGCGTGCGTTGCAGGGCATAGGCAAACAGGTAGGCCAGCGGCACGACAATGGCAGCGACGGTGAAGGCCACCGCCAGGCTGTTGCCGAGCAGCCAGTGGAAGTTCTCGCTGGCGAACAGCTCACGGGCCGCCGGCAGGCCGCCGCCCTGCCCGGCTTCAGCGCTGAAACCGCGCCAGAAGATCGCCAGCAACGGCATCAGCACCGCCAGCACCAGCAAGATCAGCAGCAGGCTCTTGCCACCGACCACGAACAGACGGTCCCCCAGAGCGACACCACTGCGAGGTGCGGCCTTGGTGGAGGTGAGCGGCAGGGTCATCGGCGCGGCCATCTCAGGCGAACACCTGCAGGCTCTGCGGCGGCAGGGCCACCCAGATGTCCTGCGAGCCCAGGCGCGGCATCGCCTCCGGCGCCAGCTCCGCAAGCAATGCGTGGCCCGGCAGGGCCTTGAACTCGAAGCTCATGCGGCAGCGGTTGCCGAGGAAAGTGATCTCGCGGACCTTGGCCGGGAACAGGTTTTCCTCGTGTACCACCGGGTTGACGGTGATCGCCTCGGGCCGGCAGAACAGCCGCCCACTGCTGGCGCCAGCGGCGTTGGCCGCCAGGCGCATGTGCAGGCCGCCGACCTGGGCATGGCTGTCGCCGCTGCGCTGGAACGGCAGCCAGTTGCCTTGGCCGACGAATTCGGCGACGAACGGCGTGGCCGGCTGGTCATAGATCTCCTGGGGCGTGGCGTACTGCTCGACCTGGCCGTTGTTCATCACGGCGATGCGGTCGGCCATCAGCATGGCCTCGTCCTGGTTGTGGGTGACCATCAGCGTGGTGATGCCAAGTTGACGCTGCAGCTGGCGCAGTTCGGTGCACAGGTGCTCGCGCACACGGGCGTCCAGCGCCGACATCGGCTCGTCGAGCAGCAGCAGCGACGGCGAGGGCGCCAGCGCTCGGGCCAGGGCCACGCGCTGCTGCTGGCCGCCGGACAGCTGGCCGGGGTATTTCTTCTCGCTGCCGGCAAGGCCGACCAGCTCGAGCATTTCACCGACCCGCTGGCGCGAGGCCTCACGGCTGCTGCCGGCCAAGCCGTAGGCGATGTTGGCCTCGACGGTGAGGTTGGGGAACAGGGCGTAGGACTGGAACAGGATGCCGTAGTCACGGGCCTGGGGTGGCAGCTCGGAGATGTCGCGCTCGCCAATGTATAGCGTCCCGCGGTCCTGGCGTTCGAGCCCGGCGATGCAGCGCAGCAAGGTGGTCTTGCCACAGCCCGATGGGCCGAGCAGGCACACCAGCTCGCCGGCGGCGATGTCGAGGGAGACGTCGTTGAGTGCGGTGAAGGCGCCGAAGCGCTTGTGGATACCGCGCACTTTCATCTGTGCGCCTGGCGTGGCGTCGTTCATGGCAAGGCCTCATCGAAGAGATGGGGCCATGCTAGGAAGGCTGTGAGACGGTTGTGTGGCGAGGGGGTAAAAACGAGTGATAGTGGTATTGGTGGATTTTTGTAGTGGCCCTTCTGGGTTTTAGCCGTTAGCCAAACAAAAAAGGGAGGCCACCAGGGCCTCCCGCTTTCATGACGCAGTGAAACTCAGAACAGTACGCGCGAGCGGATGGTGCCCTTCACGTGCTGCAGTTTCTCCTGGGCCAGGTCCGAGTACTCGGCGTCGACGTCGATGACCACGTAACCCACTTTCTCGTTGGTCTGCAGGAACTGACCGGAGATGTTGATACCGTTCTCGGCGAACACCTTGTTGATCTCGCTGAGCACGCCCGGGATGTTTTCGTGGATGTGCAGCAGGCGGTGCTTGCCTGGGTGGGCCGGCAGGGCCACTTCCGGGAAGTTGACCGACGATACGGACGTACCGTTGTCGCTGTACTTGACCAGTTTCTCGGCCACTTCCAGGCCAATGTTGGCCTGGGCCTCGGCGGTGGAACCACCGATGTGCGGGGTCAGGATCACGTTGTCCAGGCCGCGCAGCGGGCTTTCGAACTCTTCGTCGTTGGAGCGCGGCTCGACCGGGAACACGTCGATGGCGGCGCCGATCAGGTGCTTGTCCTTGATCGCGGCGGCCAGATGGTCCAGCTCGACCACGGTACCTCGGGCGGCGTTGATCAGGATCGAGCCCTTCTTCATCGCGCGGATTTCCTTCTCGCCGATCATCCACTGGGTGGACGGCAGCTCAGGCACGTGCAGCGAGACGATGTCGGCCAGGCCCAGCAGCTCGTGCAGGCTGGTGACCTGTACCGCGTTGCCCAGCGGCAGCTTGGTCAGCGGGTCGAAGAAGTACACCTGCATGCCCAGGCTCTCGGCCAGGACCGACAGCTGGGTGCCGATCGAGCCGTAGCCGACGATGCCCAGCTTCTTGCCACGGATCTCGAAGGAGTTGGCCGCGCTCTTGATCCAGCCGCCACGGTGGCAGGAAGCGTTCTTCTCGGGGATGCCGCGCAGCAGCAGGATCGCTTCGGCCAGCACCAGCTCGGCCACCGAACGGGTGTTCGAGTAAGGGGCGTTGAACACGGCGATACCGCGCTCGCGAGCCGCTTCCAGGTCGACCTGGTTGGTGCCGATGCAGAAGCAACCGACCGCCACCAGTTTCTTCGCGCAGTCGAAGATCTCTTCGGTCAGTTGGGTGCGCGAGCGGATGCCGATGAAATGGGCATCGGCGATCTTTTCCTTCAGCTCAGCTTCCGGCAGCGAACCAGTGAGGTATTCGATGTTGGTGTAGCCGGCGGCCTTGAGGGTATCGACCGCGTTCTGGTGCACACCTTCAAGAAGAAGGAACCGGATCTTGCTCTTGTCGAGAGAAGTCTTGCTCATCTGCGTAAACCTGTATCCCGGAGAAAAATGGCGAAGAGGGGGTGAAGCGGCGCGGCGTCGCGCCTTAGCACGAACAGCGGGAGGGCTATGCTAGCATACGCGACACAATCTGAGCTTATGCCGACAGGTGAAGCGTGCTCAGGGTGACTATGAATAAGTCGAGAGTTCCAGCGATGACCCAGTCTGCGGTAATTGATGAGCTGATGACCCTGGTCGACCCTGGCAAGGTCCTCACCGACCCGGCCTCGCTCGAGGCCTACGGCAAGGACTGGACCAAGCACTACCCGCCGGCTCCCACCGCCATCGTCTTCCCCAAGTCTGTCGAGCAGGTACAGGCCATCGTGCGCTGGGCCAACCGGCACAAGGTCGCCCTGGTGCCATCGGGCGGGCGTACCGGCCTGTCGGGCGCCGCCGTGGCCGCCCATGGCGAGGTGGTGGTGGCCTTCGATTACATGAACCAGATCCTGGCCTTCAATGAATTCGACCGCACCGTAGCCTGCCAGCCAGGGGTCGTCACCCGCCAGTTGCAACAGTTTGCCGAGGACCAAGGCCTCTATTACCCAGTGGACTTCGCCTCGAGCGGTTCCAGCCAGATCGGCGGCAACATCGGTACCAACGCTGGCGGGATCAAGGTGATTCGCTACGGCATGACCCGCAACTGGGTGGCCGGGTTGAAAGTGGTCACCGGCAAGGGCGAGCTGCTCGAGCTGAACAAGGACCTGATCAAGAACGCCACCGGCTACGACTTGCGCCAGCTGTTCATCGGCGCCGAAGGCACCCTGGGCTTCGTGGTCGAGGCCACCATGCGCCTGGACCGCGCGCCGCGCAACCTCACCGCCATGGTGCTGGGCACGCCCGATTTCGACGCGATCATGCCGGTGCTGCACGCCTTCCAGGGCAAGCTCGACCTGACGGCCTTCGAGTTCTTTTCCGACAAGGGTCTGGCCAAGATCCTCGCCCGGGGTGATGTGCCCGCGCCGTTCGAAACCGACTGCCCGTTCTACGCCCTGTTGGAGTTCGAAGCCAGCACCGAGGAAGTGGCCAACGAGGCCCTGGCCACCTTTGAGCACTGCGTGGAGCAGGGCTGGGTGCTCGATGGGGTGATGAGCCAGAGCGAGACCCAGCTGAAGAACCTGTGGAAGCTGCGCGAGTACCTGTCCGAGACCATCTCGCACTGGACGCCGTACAAGAACGACATCTCGGTCACCGTGTCCAAGGTGCCGGCTTTCCTGCGCGATATCGACGCCATCGTCGGCAAGCACTACCCGGACTACGAAGTGGTCTGGTACGGCCACATCGGCGACGGCAACCTGCACCTGAACATCCTCAAGCCCGACCACATGAGCAAGGACGACTTCTTCGCTTCCTGTGCCAAGGTCAACAAATGGGTGTTCGAGATCGTCGAACGCTACAACGGCTCGATCTCCGCCGAGCATGGCGTGGGCATGACCAAGCGTGACTACCTGGGCTACAGCCGCTCGCCGGAGGAAATTGCCTGCATGAAGGCGATCAAGGCCGTGTTCGACCCGAACGGCATCATGAATCCGGGTAAGATCTTCGCTCCCGAATAAAAAGCAGTATTCACAGGAGTCGGCCATGAGTTACCAGCACCAGTACGTAGACGGCACGCGCATCCACTTCCCGCTGGGCAAGGTGGTGTGCATCGGCCGCAACTACGCCGAGCATGCCAAGGAACTGGACAACCCCATCCCCAGCGAGCCGCTGCTGTTCATAAAACCCGGCAGCTGCGTGGTGCCCCTGGAAGGCGGCTTCAAGATCCCGACCGAGCGCGGTTCGGTGCACTACGAAGCGGAGATCGCCGTGCTGCTGGGCAAGCCTCTGTCCACCCATCCCTCCGAGGAAGAGGTGCTCGACGCCATCTCCGGCTTTGCCCCGGCGCTGGACCTCACTCTGCGCGATGTGCAGGCGAAGCTGAAGGAAAAGGGCCTGCCCTGGGAACTGGCCAAGTGTTTCGATGGCGCCTGCGTGCTGCCGCCGTTCGTGTCGGCCGGTACCTTCGAGGACCTGACCGATATCGGCATTCGTCTGACCATTAACGGCAAGGTACGCCAGGACGGCAACAGCGCGCTGATGCTCAACCCGATCGTGCCGATGATCCAGCATATGGCGGCGCATTTCTCCCTGCAGGCCGGCGATGTCATCCTCACCGGCACCCCGGCGGGCGTGGGGCCGTTCAATGTGGGCGATGAGCTGGTGCTGGAACTTCCGGGCGCGAGCCGGTTCGAAGGCCGGGTGCTCTGACCAAGATCGACGACGGCGCAATGCCGTCGTCGCCGCCCTTGCCGGTAGGGTTTGTCGTTTTTTTCACAATTGATCCGGATAATTCGCTGTTTCCCGCTCCTTTGCCGACCGTGGCGACCACCCTGCCGCCTATTTCCAGGATCCCTGTCCGATGACCAATCCCCCCAGCGCATCCCTGCCGCCAAAGCGACGACTGATCACCCGCTGGTCGCTGTGGCTGCTTGCGCTGGCGATCATCGCCTATGGCCTGGTGGTGGCCATGCATTGGGATGACCGTGGCCTGCTGTGGATAAAGGAAGGCTTCGAAAGCCAGGCCGAGCGCCAGGAAAGCATCTGGCTGCCGGACTACGTGGTCGACATCGATGCCAAGCCGTTGCCGGGCATGGAGCGTGACGAAGCATCGGACCTCGCGTTCAATCCGCACACCCGCACCTTGTTCTCGGTCATGGGCAAGCACCCATTCCTGGTCGAGCTCACCCTTGACGGTGATGTATTGCGCAAGATTCCCCTGGTGGGCTGGTCGAACCCGGAAGGCGTGGCGGTACTCGAAAATGGCCAGGTCGCCATTGTCGACGAGCGCAACCATGACCTGACGCTGGTCAAGGTGGATGCCACCTCGACATCGCTGAACCGCGCCGACTATCCGTCCTATGACCTGGGCAATACCGAGGATGGCAACAAGGGCTTCGAAGCCATTGCCTGGGACCAGATCCGGCAGCGGCTGATCATCGGCGCCGAGCGGCCACCGAAACTGTTCATCTGGAGCACTGACGGCCAAGGCCCGCTCAAGGGCGACAAGCAACCGCTGCCCAGCGACGAATTGGACCTGCGCAACCTGTCGGCACTGGGCATCGACCCGCGCACCGGTCACCTGCTGGCACTGTCGGCGGACTCCAACATGCTGCTCGAACTGGACGAGAAGGGCGAGCAGGTCAGCTTCATGACCTTGCTCGGTGGCTTCAACGGCCTGGGTGACACCATTCCGCGGGCTGAAGGTGTGGCGATGGATGACAGGGGCAACCTGTACATCATCAGTGAGCCCAACCTGTTCTATCGTTTCAGGAAGCCCTGAACTGCCAGACTTTCCTGATGATGGCATTAAGCTTTGCTTCAGTTGATAGTGGTTAGCTACGCGCTCCTTTCGCCGAGTCCGTCCGCATGCGCCGCCACCTTCGCCTGATCTTCGCCTTCATCGTGCTTGTTGTCCTGCTCGTCCTGGCTGCTGCCGGGCATGAGTTCCGCCTGTTCGAGCGCGGCTGGTTCAACCTCAAGACCTGGTGGCAACCGGCCGAACAAAGCATCGGCCTGGATCGCTACCGGGTGGCGATCGAAGCGCAGCCCATCGTCGGGCTGGACGACGACATCTCGGCGCTGACCTACGATCCCGACCGCAAGAGCCTGTTCACCGTCACCAATGCCCGCTCGGAGCTGATCGAGCTGTCGCTGGACGGCCGTATCCTGCGCCGCGTGCCGCTGACCGGCTTCGGTGACCCCGAGGCGGTAGAGTATGTGGGACCCAACAGCTACGTGATCACCGACGAGCGCCAGCAGCGGCTGATTCGCGTGCGCCTGGACGACGACACCCTGTTCCTCGACGCCAGCGATGCCGAGCAGCTGTCCCTTGGCATCGGTCTCAATGGCAACAAGGGCTTCGAGGGACTGGCCTACGACTCGGCGGGCAAGCGCCTGTTCGTGGCCAAGGAGCGGGATCCGATGATGATCTACGAGGTGCATGGTTTTCCCCATGACAACCCTGACAAGCCCTATGCCGTGCATGTGGTGCAGGACCGCAAGCGTGACCGGCGGCTGTTCGTGAGGGACCTGTCGAGCCTGCAGTTCGACGAACGCAGCGGGCACCTGCTGGCGCTGTCGGACGAGTCGCGGTTGGTGCTGGAGCTGGATGTGGAGGGCAGGCCGCTGAGCACGCTGTCGCTGCGCAAGGGGTCTCAGGGTTTGAAGCAGACCGTGCCGCAGGCGGAGGGGATTGCGATGGATGACGCTGGGACCATTTACCTGGTCAGCGAGCCGAACCTGTTCTATGTGTTCAAGCAGCCGGCTGATTGATTGCCTGGGCTGACGCTATCGCGGGGCAAGCCGGCTCCCACCGTGGGAGCGGGCTTGCCCCGCGATGAGGCTTACTCGGCCTTGAGGGTCTTCACGCCTTCTGCGGTCCCCAGCAACAGCACATCCGCAGGACGCGCCGCGAACAGGCCATTGGTGACCACGCCGACAATGGCGTTGATCTGGCTTTCCAGCTCCACCGGGTTGGTGATCTGCAGGTTGTGCACATCCAGAATGACGTTGCCGTTGTCGGTCACCACGCCTTCACGGTAGACCGGGTCACCGCCCAGCTTGACCAACTGGCGCGCCACATGGCTGCGGGCCATCGGAATCACCTCGACCGGCAGCGGGAAGGCGCCGAGCACCGGTACGAGCTTGCTGGCGTCGGCGATGCAAATGAAGGTCTTGGCCACCGCCGCGACGATCTTCTCCCGGGTCAGGGCCGCACCGCCGCCCTTGATCAGGTTGAGGTGGGCGTCGCTCTCGTCGGCGCCGTCGACGTAGAACTCCAGCTCGCTGACGCTGTTCAGCTCGTAGACCGGGATGCCATGGCCCTTCAGGCGCTGAGCGGTGGCTTCGGAGCTGGCGACGGCGCCATCGAAGGCGGTCTTGTGCTGGGCCAGGGCGTCGATGAAGAAGTTGGCGGTCGAACCGGTACCGACGCCGACGACGCTTTTCTCATCCAGTTTCGGCAGGATGAGATCGACGGCGGCCTGGGCGACGGCCTGTTTGAGTTGGTCCTGGGTCATGCGGGCTCCGGGAGGGGCTGGGCGGATTTCAAAGTTGCCAAGTATAACGGCTCCGGCGGCTTTGCTGTGGTCGCCCGACGTGACGCTGCGGTAGACTCCCAGCCCTTGTCCCGCGGCCCAGTGATGCTTTCCGATGCTCGAACAGTACGTCAAGAAGATCCTCACCTCGCGCGTCTACGACGTTGCCGTCGAAACCCCGCTGCACAGCGCCAGGCAGTTGAGCAAGCGCCTGGGCAACACCGTGCTGCTCAAGCGCGAGGACCTGCAGCCGGTGTTCTCGTTCAAGATCCGCGGGGCCTACAACAAACTCGCGCAACTGAGCGCCGAGGAACTGGCCCGCGGCGTGGTCACCGCTTCCGCCGGCAACCACGCCCAAGGCCTGGCCCTGGCGGCGCGGGAGCTGGGGATCAAGGCGACCATCGTCATGCCCAAGACCACCCCGGAGATCAAGATCGAAGGCGTGCGCTCGCGGGGCGGCAAGGTGGTGCTGCACGGCGACACCTTCCCCGAGGCACTGGCCTACTCGCTGAAGCTGGTGGAGGAGAAGGGCTTCGTCTACATCCACCCCTACGACGATCCGCACACCATCGCCGGGCAAGGCACCGTGGCCATGGAAATCCTGCGCCAGCACCCGGGCCAGCTGGACGCGATCTTCGTGCCGGTCGGCGGCGGCGGGCTTATCGCCGGCATCGCGGCGTACGTGAAGTACTTGCGCCCCGAGATCAAGGTGATCGGCGTCGAGCCGGACGACTCAAACTGCCTGCAGGCGGCCATGGCCGCAGGCGAGCGCGTGGTGCTGCCGCAGGTCGGCCTGTTCGCCGACGGCGTGGCGGTGGCGCAGATCGGCCAGCACACCTTCGACATCTGCCGTCACCATGTGGACGAGGTGATCACCGTCAGCACCGACGAGATCTGCGCGGCGATCAAGGATATCTACGACGATACCCGCTCGATCACAGAACCTGCAGGCGCACTGGGCGTGGCCGGTATCAAGAAATACGTCGAGCTCAAGGGCGTTGCCGGGCAGACCCTGGTGGCCATCGACTCGGGTGCCAACGTCAATTTCGACCGCCTGCGCCATGTGGCCGAGCGCGCCGAACTTGGCGAGAAGCGCGAGGCGATCATCGCCGTGACCATTCCCGAGCGCCCGGGGAGCTTCAAGGCCTTCTGCGAAGCCATCGGCAAGCGCCAGATCACCGAGTTCAACTACCGCAAGCACACCTCGGACGAGGCGCATATCTTCGTCGGTGTGCAGACCCACCCCGAAACCGACCCGCGCGCGGCGTTGGTCCAGCAGTTGACCGAACAAGGCTTCCCGGTTACCGACCTGACCGACAATGAACTGGCCAAGCTGCATATTCGTCACATGGTCGGTGGCCACTCGGCCGGGGCCAGCGACGAGATGGTGCTGCGCTTCGAGTTCCCCGAGCGGCCGGGCGCGCTGTTCAACTTCCTCAACAAGCTGGGTGGGCGCTGGAATATCTCGATGTTCCACTACCGCAACCACGGCGCCGCCGATGGCCGGGTGGTCGCGGGCCTGCAGGTGCCGGAGGAGGAGCGCCACCTGGTGCCAGCGGCGCTGGCCAAGATCGGCTATCCGTACTGGGACGAGACCGAGAATCCGGCCTACCAGCTATTCTTGGGCTGAACACGCCAAACGGACCTCGTGGGAGCGGGCTAGCCCCGCGATGAAGCCACCAGCCAGAAGGACGATCACGAAATGGAACACCTGACCACCCTCAAGACCCTGCACATCCTCGCCACCGCCCTGTTGCTGCTGGGTGGCCTGGGCCTGGCGATCTGGACTGTCCGCGCCCGCCGCCAGGGCGATGCCGAGGCCTACGGCAAGCTGTTGCGCCGACCACTGGTGTTCATCTGGCTGCTGATGGGATTGTGCCTGGTGAGCATGCCGTTCACCGGCTGGTGGCTGGTGCACCTGGTCGGCTGGCCACTGGGGCAGACCTGGGTGCTGGCGTCCAGCATCATCTATACGCTGGGCGCATTTGCCGTGTGGTGGCTGGTAGTGCGGCTCAACCGGCTGCGCAAGGCTGAAACCGTGGGTTTGAAGTTCACCTTGGCATTGGCGCTGTTCAGTGGCGTCTGCTTCCTGTCCATTGCTGGCCTGATGGGCGCCAAGCCGATCTAGGCTCCGTGGGCTGCTTTGCAGCCCCGCCGATCTCAACGCCGAAGAGAAATCACCGGCCACCCCCGCCGCTCGGCCTCGGCCCGCAGCTTCGGATCCGGATCCACCGCCACCGGGTTCGCCACCACCTCCAGCAACGGCACGTCGTTCAGCGAGTCGCTGTAGAAGTAGCTGTCTTCCAGGTCGAACCCGTTCTCCAGCATCCAGCGCGCAAGCCGCGTCACCTTGCCTTCACGGAAACAGGGTATATCGGTACTGCGCCCGGTATAGCGCCCGTCCTGCGTTTCGCATTCGGTCGCCAGCAGTACGCGCACGCCCAGGCGGTGGGCGATCGGCGCGGTGACAAAGCGGTTGGTGGCGGTAATGATCACCAGTTGGTCGCCCGCCTCGCGGTGCTGCTGCAGCAACGCCAGGGCCTTGGGCAGGATGATCGGTTCGATGCAGTCGCGCATGAACTCGCGGTGCCACTGCTCCAACTGCGCGGGCTCGCTGGCCGCGAGGATTTCCATGGAAAAGGCCAGGTAGGCCTGCATATCCAGGGAGCCGTTGAGGTAGTCCTGGTAGAAAGCGTCGTTGCGTTGCTTATAGGCGATCGGATCGAGAATGCCCCGCTCGCATAGGTAGTCACCCCAGGCGTGGTCGCTGTCGCCACCGAGGAGGGTATTGTCCAGGTCGAATAAAGCCAGGCGCATCGCGGTCACTCGCATCAGCCACGGGAGAGTCCCGCAGAATACGGAGTTTTCACCTCGCTGCACATAAGCTTGGCGGGCGCGTTGCTGCGCGCTCGGGCTTTGTGGAACAATGCGTTGACATGCGTTTGCGAGGTTGCTGCCGTGATCGACCCGGATGGTTTTCGCCCCAATGTCGGGATCATTCTCACGAATGATGCCGGGCAGGTGCTATGGGCTCGGCGGATCAACCAGGATGCCTGGCAGTTTCCCCAGGGTGGTATCAACCCTGACGAGACGCCGGAAGATGCCCTGTACCGCGAGCTGAACGAAGAAGTGGGCCTGGAGCGCCAGGATGTGGAAATTCTTGCCTGCACCCGTGGCTGGTTGCGTTATCGTTTACCCCAGCGCCTGGTGCGCACCCACAGCCAGCCACTGTGCATTGGCCAGAAACAAAAGTGGTTCCTGCTGCGCCTGGTGAGCAATGAGCAACGGGTGCGCATGGACCTCACCGGCAAACCGGAATTCGATGGCTGGCGCTGGGTCAGCTACTGGTATCCGCTGGGCCAGGTGGTGACATTCAAGCGCGAGGTATACCGCCGCGCCCTGAAAGAGCTAGCCCCGCGCCTGCTGACGCGCGACTGACGACGGAGTCCGACCCCGAGCCATGCTCAATACGCTGCGCAAGATCGTCCAGGAAGTGAACTCCGCCAAAGATCTCAAGACGGCGTTGGGTATCATTGTCTTGCGCGTCAAGGAGGCGATGGGCAGCCAGGTCTGCTCAGTCTACCTGCTCGACCCGGACAGCAACCGCTTCGTGCTGATGGCGACCGAGGGCCTGAACAAGCGCTCCATCGGCAAGGTCAGCATGGCCCCCAATGAAGGCCTGGTCGGCCTGGTCGGCACCCGCGAGGAGCCACTGAACCTCGAGAACGCCGCCGACCACCCCCGCTATCGCTACTTCGCCGAGACCGGCGAAGAGAAATTCGCCTCCTTCCTCGGTGCGCCGATCATCCACCACCGCCGCGTGGTGGGGGTACTGGTCATCCAGCAGAAGGAGCGCCGCCAGTTCGACGAAGGCGAAGAGGCCTTCCTGGTCACCATGAGCGCCCAGCTCGCCGGGGTTATCGCCCATGCCGAGGCGACCGGTTCGATCCGCGGCCTGGGGCGCCAGGGCAAGGGTATCCAGGAAGCCCGCTTCGTCGGCGTGCCGGGCTCTCCAGGCGCCGCCGTCGGCCGCTCGGTGGTGATGCTGCCGCCTGCCGACCTTGAGGTGGTGCCGGACCGCACCGTCGAGGACATCGACAACGAACTCAAGCTGTTCAACAACGCCCTTGAAGGCGTGCGCGAGGACATGCGCAAGCTGTCGGCCAAGCTCGCCACCCAGCTGCGGCCCGAAGAGCGCGCGTTGTTCGACGTGTACCTGATGATGCTCGAGGACGCCGCCCTCGGTGGCGAGGTGGTCGAGGTCATCAAGACCGGCCAGTGGGCCCAGGGCGCGCTGCGCCAGGTGGTCGGCGAGCACGTCAACCGCTTCGAGCTGATGGACGATGACTACCTGCGCGAGCGCGCCTCGGACGTCAAGGACCTGGGCCGGCGCCTGCTGGCCTACCTGCAGGAAGCCCGTTCGCAGTCGCTGGTCTACCAGGACAACACCATCCTGGTCAGCGAAGAGCTGACCCCGGCCATGCTCGGCGAGGTGCCGGAAGGCAAGCTGGTGGGCCTGGTCTCGGTACTGGGCTCGGGCAACTCCCATGTGGCGATTCTTGCCCGTGCCATGGGCATCCCGACCGTCATGGGCGTGGTCGACCTGCCCTATTCGAAGGCCGACGGCATCGAGATGATCATCGACGGCTACAAGGGCGAGGTGTTCACCAACCCCGGCGAGGTGCTGCGCAAGCAGTACAGCGATGTGGTCGAGGAGGAGCGCCAGCTGGCCCGTGGCCTCGACGCCCTGCGCGAGCTGCCGTGCATCACCCCGGACGGCCATCGCATGCCGCTGTGGGTCAACACCGGCCTGCTCGCCGATGTGGCCCGCGCCCAGCAGCGCGGCGCCGAGGGCGTCGGCCTGTATCGCACCGAAGTGCCGTTCATGATCAACCAGCGCTTCCCCAGCGAGAAGGAACAGCTGGCGATCTACCGCGAGCAGTTGCAGGCGTTCCACCCGCTGCCGGTGACCATGCGCAGCCTCGACATCGGTGGCGACAAGTCGCTGTCGTACTTCCCGATCAAGGAAGAAAACCCGTTCCTCGGCTGGCGCGGCATCCGCGTCACCCTCGATCATCCGGAAATCTTCCTGGTGCAGACCCGCGCCATGCTCAAGGCCAGCGAGGGCCTGAACAACCTGCGCATCCTGCTGCCGATGATCTCCGGCATCCACGAGCTGGAAGAAGCCCAGCACCTGATCCACCGTGCCTGGGGCGAGGTGCGCGACGAAGGCACCGACGTGCCGATGCCGCCGGTGGGGGTGATGGTGGAGATTCCCGCCGCCGTGTACCAGACCCGTGAACTGGCGCGCCAGGTCGACTTCCTCTCGGTCGGTTCCAACGACCTGACCCAGTACCTGCTGGCGGTCGACCGCAACAATCCGCGGGTCGCCGACCTGTACGACTACCTGCACCCGGCGGTGCTGCAGGCCCTGCAGACCGTGGTCAGCGTCGCCCACGAGGAAGGCAAGCCGGTGAGCATCTGCGGCGAGATGGCCGGTGACCCGGCCGCGGCGATTTTGCTGATGGCCATGGGCTTCGACAGCCTGTCGATGAACGCCACCAACCTGCCGAAGGTGAAGTGGATGCTGCGCCAGATCAACCTGGGCAAAGCCAAGGAACTGCTGGCCGACGCCATGAGCCATGACAACCCGCAGGTTATCCACAGCTCGCTGCAACTGGCGCTGAAGAACCTTGGCCTGGCGCGGATGATCGGGCCTAACAAGACCCTCTGATCGTCGGTACCGGCCTCATCGCGGGGCAAGCCCGCTCCCACAAAGTTGCTGCAAGAGCCTCGTGGGAGCGGGCTTGCCCCGCGATGAGGTCGGACTCACACCTCCAGGCTGACCTCGCCCAGGTGCCCGCCAAACGGCCCGTAGCTGCGCTCGACCATCCGCCGCCGCCCCTGGTCATCGACGATCAGCACCGTGCTCGCCCGCGTCCCATAGTTCTGGCTGGCGATGAACACACTCGACAGCAACCTTTCGGTGGTCAACCCCACGCCAGTCTCCGGCAGCTCACCATCCGACGCGGGCTGCGCATCGCCCAGCAGGGTCAACAGCCGTTGCGGATCGGCGGCCTCAAGCAAACTCTCAAGCCCGCTACGCGCCTTCACCAGCTTGGGCCACGGCGTATCCAGCCCGGCGTTCGAAAGCCCGTAGACCCCAGGCGCCAACAGACGCGGCGCGGCCTCACGGGCATGCAGGTAGCCCAGCCGCTCGCCATCGCCCACCAGCAGGTTGAACCCCGAGTACTGCCCACTGCGGCTGGCCACCTGGTCCAGGTAGGCCTCGACATCCAGCTCGCCCTGCAGGTACGCCGCCACCAGCTCGCCCCGTGAGCGCGGCCCCAGCGGCTGGCGCGGATCGCGGATGTTGGTCAGCGCGGCGAAGCGCCCGTTCGGCCCCACGCCAAGCCAGGTGCCGCCGGCCTCCAGGTCGCGCCCGGCATGCACCCCCGGCGCATCCTCCCAGGCCGCCAGGGCCTGTGTCGGCCGGGCATAGAACTCGTCGCGGTTGGCCGCGACGATCAGCGGCCGGGTCGTCCCCGGCCGCCAGGCGAATACGATCAGGCACATAGGTTGTCCCCTGTGTTTTTGGCCACTCTACCCGCGCCGCCGACCGCTATCCATCATCTGACACAGAGTTCACTAGAGCGCCGGGCTTGGCTTCCGTTACCATGCCGGATTGTTTTCCACTGGGGCCACGAATGGAATTCGCTCTCTATCTGCTGTTGGGCGCCTGCGCCGGCGTGCTGGCCGGGCTGTTCGGCGTTGGTGGCGGCATCATCATCGTGCCGGTGCTGGTGTTCAGCTTCACCCTGCAGGGCTTCGACCCTTCGGTGCTGACCCACCTGGCGGTCGGCACGTCGCTGGCGACCATCGTCTTCACCTCGATCAATGCCGTGCGCGAGCACCAGCGCAAGGGGGCGGTGCAGTGGCCGATCTTCGCCTGGATGACCGTGGGCATCCTGCTCGGCGCGCTGGTCGGGGCCAAGACCGCCTCGCTCATCCAGGGCCCGATGCTGCAGAAGATCATCGGCGTGTTCGCCCTGGTGATCGCCGCGCAGATGGCCCTGGACCTCAAGCCCAAGGCCAGCCGCGGCATCCCCGGCAAGCCCGGGTTGACCGCCGCCGGCGGGGTGATCGGCTGGACCTCGGCCATCTTCGGCATCGGTGGCGGTTCGCTGACCGTGCCGTTCCTCACCTGGCGCAGCCTGCCCATGCAGCAGGCGGTGGCGACTTCGTCGGCCTGTGGCCTGCCGATCGCCCTGGCCAGTGCCCTGGGCTTCATGTGGCTGGGCTGGCACGAGGAACACCTGCCGGCCCACAGCCTGGGCTACGTCTACCTTCCGGCGCTGGTCGGCATCGCTGCCACCAGCATGTTCTTCGCCCGCTACGGCGCGCGTCTGGCGCACAAGCTGTCGCCGCGCGTGCTCAAGCGTCTGTTCGCCGCGCTGCTGTTCTGCGTCGGACTGAGCTTCCTTATCTGAACCTAGAGGAAAGACAATGCTGCCTTACCCGCAGATCGACCCGGTGGCCGTGGCCCTCGGTCCACTGAAAATCCACTGGTACGGCCTGATGTACCTGATCGGCATCGGCGGCGCCTGGCTGCTGGCCTCGCGCCGGTTGAACCGCTTCGACCCGACCTGGAGCCGCGAGAAACTCTCCGACCTGGTGTTCTGGCTGTCGATGGGGGTGATCGTCGGCGGGCGCCTGGGCTACGTGCTGTTCTACGACCTGCACCAGTACCTGGCCAACCCGACCTTGATCTTCGAGGTGTGGAAAGGCGGCATGTCGTTCCACGGCGGTTTCATCGGCGTGATGCTGGCCGCGCTGTGGTTCGGCAAGCGCAACAACAAGTCGTTCTTCGAGCTGATGGACTTCGTCGCGCCGCTGGTGCCGATCGGCCTGGGCGCCGGGCGTATCGGCAACTTCATCAACGCCGAGCTGTGGGGCAAGGCCACCGACGTGCCGTGGGCGATGGTGTTCCCACCATTCAGCGACCCGGCCCAGCTGCCGCGTCACCCGTCGCAGCTGTACCAGTTCGCCCTCGAAGGTGTGGCATTATTCGTCATCCTTTGGCTGTACTCGCGCAAGCCGCGCCCGACCATGGCCGTTTCCGGCATGTTCGCACTGTTCTACGGCATCTTCCGCTTCATCGTGGAGTTCGTGCGGGTACCCGACGCCCAGCTGGGCTACATCGCCTTCGGCTGGTTGACCATGGGTCAGTTGCTCTGCGTGCCGATGATCGTCGGCGGCATCTTCCTGATCTGGTGGGCCTACAACCGTAAGCCGTCGGCCAAGGCCACCGTCTGATTTTCACGGCAGGGGCGATCCCCCTGCCGTTCTTGCTACAGGTAAGCCATGAAACAGTATCTAGATCTGGTCCGTGACGTCATCGAAAACGGCACGCTGCAGGAAAACCGCACCGGCATCCGCACCATCAGCCTGCCGGGCGCCATGCTCAAGTTCGACCTGCAGAAAGGCTTCCCGGCCATCACCACGCGCAAGCTGGCGTTCAAGTCGGCGATCGGCGAGATGGTGGGCTTTTTGCGCGGCGTGAAGAACGCCGGCGAGTTCCGCGAACTGGGCTGCAAGGTCTGGGACCAGAACGCCAACGAGAACGCCCAGTGGCTGGCCAACCCGTTCCGCCAGGGCCATGACGACCTCGGCGAGATCTACGGCGTGCAATGGCGCCAGTGGCCGGGCTACAAGCGCGTCCCGCTGAGCAACCCGGCAGCCATCGAGATGGCTGAAAAGGCCGGTTTCCGCCGTATCGCCCAGGACGAGGAAGACGGCCAGGCGTTCGTCATCCTGTACAAGGCCATCGACCAGGTACGCCAGTGCCTGGACACCATCGCCAACGACCCGGGCAGCCGACGCATCCTGTTCCACGGCTGGAACTGCGCCCAGCTGGATGAAATGGCCCTGCCGCCGTGCCACCTGCTGTACCAGTTCCACCCGAATGTCGAGACGAAGGAAATCTCCCTGACCCTCTACATCCGCTCCAACGACCTGGGCCTGGGCACGCCGTTCAACCTCACCGAGGGCGCGGCGCTGCTGTCGCTGTTCGGCCGCCTGACCGGCTACACCCCGCGCTGGTTCACCTACTTCATCGGCGATGCCCATGTGTACGAGAACCACCTGGACATGCTCAATGAGCAGATGAAGCGTGAGCCGTTGGCGGCACCGAAGCTGGTGATCAGCGACCGCGTGCCGGCATTCGCCGAGACCGGCAAGTACGAGCCGGAGTGGCTGGAGAAGATCGAGCCGAGCGACTTCTGGCTGGAAGGCTACGAGCACCATGCGCCGATGACCGCGCCGATGGCGGTGTAGCTTTTCAGATTGCCGGGGCTGCCTTGCAGCCCATCGCGACACAAGGCCGCTCCCACAGGTACGGTGCAGAACCTGAAACTGCGCTGTACCTGTGGGAGCGGCCTTGTGTCGCGAAAGGGGGGCGCAGCGCCCCCAGTACTTTCAATGCCCGTGGCTTCTGCCTACATGGGAATGCTCGGTTTCCGGCACCGTCACCGCCCCATTGGTCTCCAGTTGCTGGAGAATCGCGCACTCCGCCCCCTGCGCATTGCACCGCTGCCTCAACTCCACCAGCTGCGCCTGCAGCGCCACCAGCCCGTCGATCCTCGCCTGCACATGCTCGATATGTTCGTCGATCAGCGCGTTGACGCTGCCGCATGAGCCGTCGGGGCTGTCGCGCAGGTTCAACAGGCTGCGGATCTCATCGAGGGTCATGTCCAGGGTGCGGCAGTTGCGGATGAAAGTCAGCCGCTCGACATGGGCCTGGGTGTAGAGCCGATAGTTGCCGTCGCTGCGGGCGGGCTCGGGCAGCAGCTGCTCACGCTCGTAGTAGCGGATGGTCTCCACGGCGCAGTCGGTGGCCTTGGCCAATTCTCCGATCTTCATGGCAAATCTCCAGCAGAGGGCTTGACCCTATAGTGGCTACAGGGTGTTCACTTGGCAACAACCCACTCTGCGGATTTGCGCAGAGGCCAGTGCTCAGTTAAGGATGATTCCATGAACCAGCCTGTCAGCCCCGACAACAAGCATGACCATGCGCATGACCATGAGCCCCACGCCCACAGCTGCTGTGCCAGCAAGGCTGCACCGGCCTTGGTGCAGCTGACCGAAAAGGCCAGCGCCCAGGCGCAGCTCAGTCGTTTTCGCATCGAGGCCATGGACTGCCCCACCGAACAGACCCTGATCCAGGACAAGCTGGGCAGGCTGGCCGGCATCGAGCAGCTGGAGTTCAACCTGATCAACCGTGTGCTTGGCGTGCGCCATACACTGACCGGCACCGCCGAGATCGAGCGGGCCATCGACAGCCTGGGCATGAAGGCCGAACCGCTGGCCGCCGAGGACGACGGCAGCGCCAATGCGCCCCAGGCGAGCAAGACCCGCTGGTGGCCGCTGGCCTTGTCGGGTGTTGCCGCGATTGCCGCCGAAGTCGTGCACTTCTCCGGCAAGGCGCCGGATTGGGTGGTCGCCGTGCTGGCCCTGGCGGCGATCCTCGGCTGTGGCCTGGGCACCTACAAGAAGGGCTGGATCGCCCTGAAGAACCGCAACCTCAACATCAATGCCCTGATGAGCATCGCCGTGACCGGCGCCGTGCTGATCGGCCAATGGCCCGAGGCGGCCATGGTCATGGTGCTGTTCACCATCGCCGAGCTGATCGAGGCACGCTCGCTGGATCGCGCGCGCAATGCCATTGGCGGCCTGATGCAACTGGCGCCAGACCTGGCCACCGTGCAGCAGGCTGACGGCCAGTGGCGCGAGCTCGACGTGCGCGAGGTGCCGATCGGCGCCCTGGTGCGGGTACGGCCGGGCGAACGTATCGGCCTGGATGGCGAGGTGGTCAGTGGCCAGTCCAGCGTCGACCAGGCGCCGATCACCGGCGAGAGCCTGCCGGTCGAGAAAGCCGTGGGCGACAAGCTGTTCGCCGGCACCATCAACCAGGCCGGTGCCCTGGAGTACCGCGTCACCGCCGCCGCCGGCCAGTCGACCCTGGCGCGGATCATCAAGGCCGTCGAGGAGGCCCAGGGCGCCCGCGCGCCGACCCAGCGCTTCGTCGACCAGTTCTCGCGCATCTACACCCCGGTGGTGTTCGCCGTGGCCCTGGCCGTGGCGGTGATCCCACCGCTGTTCATGGCCGGCGCCTGGTTCGACTGGATCTACCGCGCCCTGGTGCTGCTGGTGGTGGCCTGCCCGTGCGCGCTGGTGATCTCGACCCCGGTGACCATCGTCAGTGGCCTGGCCGCGGCGGCGCGCAAGGGCATCCTGATCAAGGGCGGCGTGTACCTCGAAGGCGGTCGCAAACTGGACTTCCTCGCCCTGGACAAGACCGGCACCATCACCCACGGCAAGCCGGTGCAGACCGACAGCAAGGTCCTCGACCCGCTGTTCGAAGGCCGGGCCCAAGCCCTGGCCGCCAGTCTGGCCGCCCGCTCCGACCACCCGGTGTCCGGTGCCATCGCCCTGTTCGCCAAGGAACAGGACCTGCCCTTGAGCGAAGTCACCGATTTCGCCGCCCTGGCCGGTCGCGGTGTGCGCGGTGATATCGGGGGCCAGACCTACCACCTGGGCAACCATCGCCTGGTCGAAGAGCTCGGCCTGTGCTCCCCGGAGCTTGAAGCGCAGCTCGATGTGCTGGAGCGCCAGGGCAAGACCGTGGTGCTGCTGCTCGACCGCTCCGGCCCGCTGGCGCTGTTCGCCGTGGCCGACACGGTCAAGGACAGCAGCCGCCAGGCCATCGCCGAACTGCACGAGCTGGGCATCAAGACTGTCATGTTGACCGGCGACAATCCCCACACTGCCCAGGCCATCGCCGCCCAGGTGGGGATTGATCGCGCCGAGGGCAACCTGCTGCCGGCGGACAAGCTGGCCAGCATCGAGCGCCTGTACGGCGAGGGCCACCGGGTCGGCATGGTCGGTGACGGCATCAACGACGCACCGGCACTGGCCCGTGCCGAAATCGGCTTCGCCATGGCCGCCGCCGGCACCGACACGGCCATCGAGACCGCCGACGTGGCGCTGATGGACGACGACTTGCGCAAAATCCCGGCGTTCGTCAGGCTGTCGCGCCAAAGCGCGGCGATCCTCACCCAGAACATCGTGCTGGCCCTGGCAATCAAGGCGATCTTCCTGGCAATCACCTTTGCCGGCATGGCCACCATGTGGATGGCGGTGTTCGCCGACATGGGCGTGAGCCTGCTGGTGGTGTTCAACGGCTTGCGCCTGCTGCGCAAATAGGCGTCCGCAGCGCAGAACAGAGGTTATCCACAATGCTGAGCGCCGAACTCAAAGCCTTCTACATGGTGGCCCGCCTGGGCAGCATCACCCTGGCGGCAAAGAAGCTCGGGCTCAGCCAGCCGACGGTGACCACGCAGATCCGCAATCTCGAAGGCCAGTACAACGTCGAGCTGTTCTACCGCGGTGGTCGGCGCCTGGTGCTGAGCGAGGAAGGCGTGCGCCTGCTGCCGATGGTCAAGGCACTGCTGCAGCAGGAGGCCGACATCGAGTTCGAGCTGCGCAACAGTGGCCAGGCCCAGGGCAGCCTGCGCATCGCCGCCACGGCGCCCTACTACATTCTCGACCTGGTGAAGATCTTCCGCGAGCGCCTGCCCCAAGTGGAAGTGGCGGTGGAAATCGGCAACTCGCAGCTGGTGCTGGAGATGCTCGAGGATTACCGGGTGGATATCGCCGCGTCCTCGCAACTGCTGGAAGATGCGCGCCTGGTGCGCCGGGTGCTGGGCACCGATCCGCTGGTGCTGGCGGTACACCGCAATCATCCGCTGGCCCAGCGTCAGGCGGTGTCCATCGACGTGGTGGCCGGGCATTGCCTGCTGATGCGCGAGCAAGGCTCGACCACCCGCAAACTGACCGAGCAGATGATGCAAGAAGCCAATGTGAAGGCCGGGGCCTTGCTGGAGATCGGCAGCCGCGAGTCGATTCGCGAGGCGGTGCTGCGCAACATCGGCATCAGCATCATTGCCCGCCACGAGGTGCCGCATAACCCGGAGCTACGGGTGCTGGCGCTGGAGGAGGCGCCGGTGATGCACGAGTACCTGTACTGCCTGAAGGAGCGGCGTCAGGCGCGATTGCCGGCGGCTTTTCTGGGCGTGGCGCAGGAAGTGGTTGGCTCGCAATTCTGAAACGCTTGCCCGTCTGCAATGCGCTCATCGCCGGCAAGCTGGCCGGCCGGCGATGGCGCGGCGGGTCACTTCACGTTGACGGTGATCTTCTGCGACTCGACGCTTGGCTTGAACGGCACGTGGTACTTGTCGCCCAGCACCAGCTGCAGGGTGTGCTTGCCCGGCGTGAGGGTGATGGTTGCCTCGGTCTGCGCCTTGCCGAAGTGCAGCACCTGCGGGCCTGCCGGCAGCGGCGCGTTGTTCTCGGGCATCAGGCTCGTGGGCAGCGGCTGGTCGGCCAGGGGCGCCTTGTCCACATCCACCAGCAGGTGGTGATGGCCAGAGTGCGGGGTCTGGTCGCCCGCGGGCTTGAGGTCCATGCCTTCGATGCCGAACTTGACGGTGAAGGTCTTGTCGACCGTGGCCCCGTCGGCGGGGGAAACGATGAAGACCTTGGCGCCTTCCGGTGGCTGCTCGCTCTTCAGGGCATCCGCGGCACTGGCGAACACCGACGCCCCCATCAGCAGACCGGCGACGGCAGCACGCGAAAATAGGCTTTTCATTCACTTCTCCTGTGATTCACTTCAATTGACCGCTATCACTTAAAGGCAGTGTGGCGGTACTTCACCATAGTCCAACGCGACCGGGAGAGGTTCAAAAACAGGGACAGAAATATTTCAGGGCCGAAGAAAACCTTGCCGCGACCTGGAGGTCTTAGGCTGCGTTAGACCGGGGCAGACGAGAAAGCCACGGCGAATGCACTTCATCTGCCGAACAAGAAAGGGGCACTCATGCGTTTGACCATTGGCATTCTGCTGGCGGCACTGTTCAGCCCATTGGCCCAGGCCGAACTGATCGACGAAATCAACGACCGTGGCGAACTGCGCATCGCCGTGCTTGGCGACGCGCCGCCCTATGCGTTCAAGGAGAACGAACACCTGACCGGCTTCGAGATCGAGTTGGGGCAGGCCCTGGCCAAGGAGCTGGATGTGCGGGCCGAGTTCGTCGAGACGCCCGCCGAAGAGGTGCTGCCTGGGGTGGAGAGCGGCAAATTCGACATGACCTTCAACCAGCAAGATGCCGAACTGAGCGACAAGCTCGACGCCATTCGGGCCCTGGCCGGCCAGAAATTGGTGATCCCGTACCAGAAGGGCAATCCAGCTTTCGAGACGGCTGTGAACAATGCCCTGCAGCGGATCGAGGATGATGGCCGTCTGGCCGACCTGGAAAGCAAATGGTTCAAGGGCACCAAGCAGGCGACCACCGGACAGTAACACCGCATCGCGGGGCAAGCCCGCTCCCACGCTGCCGTCATGGTCACCATTGCGTGGGAGCGGGCTTGCCCGGCGATCAGACCTTGGCCAACGCTCGCTGCGCGTCTTCCAGCTCCAGCTCGCTGAACACGAGCACCCCTTCGCGACGCAGCAAGGCCGCGGTCACCCCTTCCCCAGCCACCTTCACTCCGCTGAAGCTGCCGTCATAGGTCTGCAGCTTGCCACACGACGGGCTGCCGGACTTAAGCACCGCCACACGGATGCCATGCCGACGCACCAACTCCAGCGCCCGTCTGGCCCCGGCCAGAAACGCCTCGCTGACATCGTCGCCGGACACCGTCACTACCCGCGCCTGCCCATCCAGGACCTGAACGCCCTGCCCGCCCGGAATTTCCGCAGGCGGTCGCGGCGTCGGCAGGCCACCGGCCACCTCCGGGCACAGCGGCACCACCCGGCCTTCGGCCTGCCAGCGCTGCACGACGTCGGGATGACCACTGGCACGCCCGTCATAGCGCACTGGCTGGCCCAGCAGGCAGGCACTGACCAGTACTTTCGGCCGCTCAGAACGGGTCATTGCCACGGCGCCGGAACCAGCCGGTCAACGACAGGCGCTCACGCCCGGCCGGGAGCACTTCGTGCGGCACTTCACCCGACAGGAACACCACCAGGCTGCCCGCCACCGGCTGCACGTCGTGCTCGACACCGTCCTGCAGGAACATCCGCAACTGCCCGCCATCCTCCGGTTGCCAACCTTCATTGAGGTAGAACACGGCCGATACCATGCGCCGGTCGTCGTCACGGAAGCGGTCGAGATGGCGCTTGTAGAAAGCCCCCGGGGGATACAGCGCAAAATGGCACTCGAAGTCCTCAAGCCCCAGGAACAAACCCTGGTTGATGGCCTGGCGCAGGCTGTCCATCGCGCCCAGGTAGCGGTCGCAGACCTCCGACTCGCCGGGGTCGAGCCACTGGATCTGGTCGCCACGGATCGCCTCGCGGATCTCCTGCGCGGCGCCGCGACCGACGCTGGCCGGGTTGAGTTCGCCCTCGGCGTGACGGCGACGGCATTCGGCCGCCAGCGCGCGCGACAGCGCGTCGGGCAGGAAGAGAGGTTGCTGCGACCAGCCACGGGTGGCCAGGTCGTCGACGATCGTCGACAGCAGCGGATGTTCGAAAGGCGTGTGCATGGCGCATCATAGCCATTCGCCAATCGCTCGCACAGCGCCACTTGGTCAGGAAGCGCCGCTGGCGACTCGACAAAGCCCCGCCACGCCTAGGACAATAGCGGCCTGCCGACAGGAGTCCTGAATGCGCCGTCTGTTTTCCCTGCTTCTGCTGATGATCTGCACCATGCCTGTCTGGGCGGACAGCCTCGAACAGTTGTACAAGGCCGCCGGCTGGCCCGACCAGCGCGTCCATTTCAACGATGCCGTGAGCGCTGCCCAGCAGCGCTACCGCAACAGCCTGCCGCCTGCCGTCTACCAGGCGCTGGTCAACAACAGCAACCAGCGCTTCCAGGCCCAGGCCATGGACCGCCGGGCCCAGGCGCAGCTGCGCGCCAACCTGGCGAATCCCTCGCCGGCCCTGGCGTTCTTCCAGTCACCGCTGGGGCGCAAGGTGGTGGCCGCCGAGCTGCTGGCCACGCGCAAGGACCAGCTGGCCAAGAATGCCAAGGGCCTGCCCAAGGTCCAGGCCAGCGACAACCGCCTGCTGATCGTCGGCCACCTGGCCCAGGCCCTGCCGGCCCGCGAAGCCGGCGCCGAGGTCAGCCTGGCGATCGCCGGCGTGGCGGCCGACAGCCTGAGCTCGATGCTGCCCGGCCTGTTCGGTGGCGGCCAGGCGCAGAACCTGCTCGATGGCCAGCGCCAACGCTTGATGAACCAGGTCGGCGAAGACCTCAACAATACCCTGCTGTACGTCTATCGCGACCTGTCGGACGCCGAGCTGGAGGAATTCGCCACCTTCGCCGAATCCGCCGACGGCCAGGCCTACTACAAGGCGGCGGTGGCAGCGGTACGCGCCGCCCTGGCCGTGGGCCAGAATGCCGCCGAGCTGAAGTGATCAGCCCAGGCGCTGGCCGATGAAGTCGAAGTAGCGCTGGCGAATGCCGGGCAGCTCGTTGGCCAAGTGATGCCGCGCCTTGGGCAGCATGAGGATCTGCGGTTCGGCGAACTTGGCCTTGAGCACCTTGAGGTTGTAGGGCCAGTCCACCGTGCCGTCCGCCTCGCCCTGCACGATCAGGGGCTGGCGCGTGCTGCGCGGCGCGGCTTCGATACGCCGGACCCACTTCATCAACGCCCCCACCCAGGCAGTCGGCAGGCGCCGTGGCTGCAGCGGGTCGGCCTCGAGGAAGGGCAGGAAGGCCGGGTCGTTGGTGTTCTCACTGAAGCGCCGCTCGATGCCGCTGACGAAGTGGCGCAGCACCCGATAGCTCAGTTTCGACCAGTGCCAGGCACGTGGGCGCACCAGGGGCGCCAGCAGGATCACCTGGCCGTCGGCCGGGCTGCGTTCACCCTGGTGCAGCAGGTGATCGACCACGATTGCCCCGCCGGTGCTCTGTCCGCATAGATGCCAGGGTCGCGGCAGTTCCAGCAGGCGGGCCTGTTCGAACAGTGCATCGAGCACCTGCTGGTAGATGCCGAAGTCATCGATGCTGGCCCGCTCGCCGCTGGACAGGCCATGACCGGGCAGGTCGCAGCCGATCACTGCGTAGCCCTGGCCCAATGCCCACGCGATCACATGCCGGTACAGGCCCATGTGGTCGTAATAGCCGTGCAGCAGGAACACCGTCGCCACCGGTTGCTCCGGCAGCCAGAGCTGTCCGACCAGATCGAAGCCCGCCACCTGGAAGCCACCCAGCCAACTGCGCGCGGGCAGATCCAGGCCGTAGAAGCGCTGGTAGGCCTGGCCCTGGGCGGACAACGGCTGGCGATCAGCAAGGGGCGACAGGCTGGTACGCAGCTGGTCGGGATTGAAGCTGGCGGGCATCGGTACATCCAGTGTGAAGCAAGTATTGATCTGCGATATTCAGCTCTGCGCCGCGCCATGGCAAGCTTGGCCCCTCCTCCGATGAACAATGCGACCTCGTGCCAAGGCCCCCATGGCGAAGCGATTTATCACATTACTTGCACTGCTGCTCTGCGCCACCACCCTCTGGTGGGCCTACGACAGCTTCCAGTCCCGCTACCTGCGCACCTTCGACAACCAGACCACCTTCTTCGACGGCAGCCAGCTGCGCCTGCCCCCCGAACTGGCAGGTCCGGGCCCGATCCGCGTGGTGCACTTCTGGGACCCGGCCTGCCCCTGCAACGTCGGCAACCAGCAGCACCTGGGCGAGCTGTTCGAGCGCTTCGCGCCGCTCGGGGTCAGCTTCCATGTCGTGCAAAAACCTGGCAGCCACGGCCGACTGCCGGCCAACCTGGGAGCGCTGAAGCCCCTGGCCAGCCTGCCCGGCAGCGAGCACCTGCCCGCAAGTCCCGCCGTGGCGATCTGGGACCACGACGGCAACCTCGCCTACTTCGGCCCCTACAGCGAAGGGGCGGTGTGCAACTCCAACAACAGCTTCATCGAACCGATCCTCACGGCGCTGAATGAAGGCCGCCGGGTGCAGGCATCCAATACCCTGGCCGTCGGCTGCTATTGCCCTTGGACCGGCTGACGCACCCGCGCCGGATTGCCTACCACCACCGCCCCCGCCGGCACATCCCGGGTCACCACGCTGCCGGCGCCGACCACGGCGTTATCACCAATGGTCACCCCCGGCAGGATGATCGCCCCGCCGCCGATCCAGACATTGTCGCCAATGATCACCGGGCGCCCGCTTTCCAGGCCACTGCGGCGCAGCGCCGGGTCCAGCGGGTGGTCGGCGGTGTAGATCTGTACCGCCGGGGCGATCTGGCAATCGGCACCGATCCGCACAGGAAGCACGTCGAGAATCACGCAGTTGAAGTTCATGAAGGTGTTGGTGCCCACACTGATGTTGTAGCCGTAGTCGCAATGGAATGGCGGGCGGATCACCACGCCGCTGCCCACACTGCCGAAATGCTCCTCCAACAGGCCATGACGCGCCTCGTTGGGCTGATCGACACTGTTGTTGTAGCGGTGCATCCAGTGGCGGTTGGCCGCCTGTTCGGCTTGTAGCTCGGGACAGCCGGCATGGTAGAGCTGGCCTGCCAGCATTTTCTGTTTTTCGCTGAGGGACATGGAAACTCCTTCCAGGGGACTATGCTCAGTTCGCGAATCCGCCGATGATCGGACCATATTTTCTCGTTCGAGTGCACAAGGAGTCTCGATGAAGCGCAGCCTGACCTTGCTGGCGGTGGTGATCGCAGTGGCCGCCGCAGGCACCGGTTACTGGTACGTGCGCGGCAAGCAGCCGCAACGTGACGGCGAGGTAGCCGTCGGCGGATTGCAGGCGCCGGTCAGCGTGCGTTTCGATGCCCGCGGCGTGCCGCACCTGCAGGCGCAGAACGAGCAGGACCTGTACCGTGCCCTGGGCTACGTGCACGCCCAGGACCGTCTGTTCCAGATGGAGATCATGCGCCGCCTGGCCCGTGGCGAGCTGGCCGAGGTGCTGGGCGACAAGCTGCTGCCCACCGACACCCTGTTCCGCAGCCTGCGCATCCGCGACCAGGCGGCCTTGATGGCGCAGCGCCAGGACCGCCAGTCGCCGGCCTGGCAGGCGCTGCAGGCTTACCTGGACGGCATCAACCAGTGGCAGGCCGGCCATCCCAAACCCATGGAGTTCGACCTGCTCGGCATCCCGCCACGCCCCTTCACCGCCGAGGACACCCTGAGCATCGCCGGTTACCTCGCCTACAGCTTCGCCGCGGCATTCCGTACCGACCCCGCGCTGACCTACATCCGCGACCAGCTCGGCCCCGAATACCTGAAGATTTTCGACCTCGACTGGCAGCCCGACGGCGCCGTGGCCACCCCTCTGGCCGCCGCCGACTGGCGCAGCCTGGAGCAGCTGGCGCGACTGAGTCACGATGCCCTGGGCGATGCCGGCATCCCGCAGTTCGAAGGCAGCAACGCCTGGGCCGTGGCTGGCAGCCGCACCCGCAGTGGCCGGCCGCTGCTGGCGGGCGACCCGCACATCAGCTTCGCCGTGCCGGCAATCTGGTACGAGGCGGAGCTGTCGGCGCCGGGGTTCAACCTGTATGGCTACTTCCAGGCGCTCAACCCGTTCGCCCTGCTCGGCCACAACCGCGACTTCGGCTGGAGCCTGACCATGTTCCAGAACGACGACGTTGACCTGATCGCGGAGCGGACCAACCCACAGGACCCCGAGCAGGTGATGGTCGATGGCCGCTGGCAGCCACTGGAAAAGATCGAACAGAAGATCGCGGTCAAGGGCGCGGAACCTGCCAGCATCACCCTGCACCGCTCGCCCCATGGCCCGATCGTCAACAGCGTGCTCGGCGATACCGCAGGCCCGACGCCCATCGCCATGTGGTGGGCGTTCCTGGAAACAGAGAACCCGATACTCGAGGGCTTCTACCAGATCAACCGCGCCGACACCCTGGGCAAGATGCGCGAGGCGGCCGCCAAGGTTCAGGCGCCGGGGCTGAACCTGGTATGGGCCAATGCCCAGGGCGATATCGGCTGGTGGGCGGCGGCGCGCCTGCCGATCCGCCCGGACGGCGTCAACCCGGCGTTCATTCTCGATGGTGCCAGCGGGCAGGCCGCCAAGCCGGGCTTCTACCCGTTCAGCGCCAATCCGCAGCAGGAGAACCCGGCGAGCGGCTACATCGTCTCGGCCAACTACCAGCCGCCCGGCGCAATTCCCGTGCCCGGCTACTACAACCTGGCCGATCGCGGTCGTCAGCTCGATCGCCAGTTGAGCGACCCGGACATCAAGTGGGACACCCAGAACAGCCAGGCCCTGCAACTGGACACCAGCACCGACTACGGCCCGCGCACCCTGGCGCCGCTGCTCGGCACCTTGCGCAATATCGCCCAGGGCGACGAGGAGAAGGAGCTGGTCGAGCAACTGGCCGCCTGGCGCGGCGACTATCCGCTGGACTCCATCAGTGCCACGCTGTTCAACCAGTTCCTCTACGAACTGGCGTTCGCCGCCCTGCACGACGAGCTGGGCGACACCTGGTTCCCGGTGCTGATCAGCACCCGCGCCATCGACGCCGCTCTGCCCCGCCTGGCCGCGGACCCGACATCGCCCTGGTGGAGCCAGCGCGGCGCCAGTGAACGCACAGACCGTGACGCCATCGTGCGCCAGGCCTGGCAACGCAGCCTCAAGCACCTGCGCGAGACATTCGGCAAGGATCCGGCCAGTTGGCAATGGGGCAAGGCCCACACCCTCACCCACAACCATCCACTGGGGGTGAAGAAGCCGCTCAACCTGCTGTTCAATGTCGGCCCGTTCGCCGCGCCCGGCACCCACGAGGTGCCGAACAACCTGTCGGCGAAGATCGGCCCGGCGCCCTGGCCGGTGACCTATGGTCCTTCAACCCGCCGGTTGATCGACTTCGCCGACGCAGGCGCCGCGCTGACCATCAACCCCGTCGGGCAGAGTGGCGTGCCGTTCGACCGGCATTACGGCGATCAGGCCGAGGACTATATCGAGGGGCGCTATCACAAGGCGCGGATGGGGGTGATTCCGGCGCAGAGCACGTTGCGGCTGGTGCCCAGATAGAAACCGGGGCCACACAGCGGCCCTCTCGCAATCCATGAGGTCACGCAATGCACAAACGCTTCATCGAGATAGACGGAGCACGCATGAGCTATGTCGACCAGGGCCAGGGCTTCCCAGTGCTGCTGGGACACAGCTACCTGTGGTCGTCCGCCATGTGGCAACCGCAGATCGACGCCCTGTCACGGCACTTCCGGGTCATCGTGCCTGAGCTGTGGGGGCACGGCGATTCCGCCGCTCCGCCCGCCAGTACCGTCGACATGGCTGCCCTGGCTCGACAGCACCTGGCATTGCTCGATGCCCTGGATATCCAGAAGTGCCACCTGGTCGGGCTGTCGGTTGGCGGCATGTGGGGCGCGCAGCTGGCCGTTGACCACCCTGAACGCGTCGACCGCCTGGTGCTGATGGACACCTACCTGGGCGCCGAGCCTGAGCCGACGCGGCTGAAGTATTTCGGTTTGCTGGATGCGGCAAGCAAAGCGGGAGCCTTCATAGACCCGTTGCTGGACGTTGTGGTGCCGATCTTCTTCCATGCCGGTGGCCAGACGGTGCCCGAGGTGCGCGAATGCTTCCGTGCGGACCTCAAGGCAAGCAGCGCCGAAACCATCCGGGACAGCCTCGATCCGATGGGCCGGGTGATCTTCGGCCGGCCAGACCTGCTGGCGCGACTGGGTGAGCTGCCAGGAGAGCGAACCATCGTGCTCTGTGGCGACCAGGACATTCCAAGGCCACCGACAGAGTCAGCGGAGATGGCGCAGCTGATTGGATGCTTGGCGGCACAGATTCCATTCGCCGGGCATATCTCCAGCCTGGAGAATCCGCAGGTGGTGAATGATTTCCTGTTGAACTGGTTGCCGCGAAATCGCTGAGACCGGAGGGGGCCGCTGTGCGGCCCCGTTCAGGTAATCAACCCTGCCACTTGCCGCCCTCGACGATCACGCTCTCAGGCTTGGTGTCGTCGCTCAGTTCCTTGCGCACGTACTGGTCGTACAGCTTGAGCAGGAACTTCTCCTCGCCCAGCTTGGCCAGCTCGCTGTTCACCCAGTCGCGCAACTCGGTGTTGCCCTTCTTCACCGCCGGCGCAATCGGCGCCTCGTCGCCCAGCAGCTGCGGCAGCACGCGATAGCCCGGGTTCTGCTTGGCCCAGCTGAACAGGATCAGGTTGTCCTGGGCATAGGCATCGCCACGGCCATTGGCCAGGGCAGCCAGCGACTCGGTGTTCTTCTCGAACTTCAGCAGCTTCCAGTCCGGGTGATTCTTGGTCAGCCAGATATCGGCGGTGGTGCCGGTGGTGACGATGATGGTCTTGTCGGCCAGGTCGTCGAGTTTCTGCACCGGGCTGCCATCGGCGACGATGGCCTGCACCGCCACGCGCAGGTTGGGGTTGGTGAAGTCCACCGCTTCCTTGCGCTCGGGGGTGACGGTCATGTTGGCGAGGATCAGGTCGACCTTGTCGCTCTGCAGGAACGGAATGCGGCTGGCAGGCTCGACGGCGACGAACTCGACCTTGCTTTCATCGCCCAGCAGGTCCTTGGCGAAGCGACGGCCGATGTCGGTGTCGAAGCCCACGTAGCGGCCGCTTTCATCGACGAAGCCGAACGGTGGCTTGTCGGTGAACACACCGACGATCAGCTTGTCGCGGGCCTTGATGGTTTCCAGGTAGCTGGAGGCCGGCGAGGCAGCAGCAGGCTTGGCCGGGTCTTCGGACTTGTTGCAGCCGGCCAGCAGGGCCAGGCCAAGCAGTGGAGCGAGCAGTTTGGCGAACGGGGCAGTCTTCATGACAGTTCCTTGTGCAGTGTCTTGGGCAGGCTTTCGACGAACGAGAATTTCTCCAGGAACTGCTGCGCGCGTGCGGTCTGCGGTTGGGTGAAGAAGCGCTCGGGGTGGTTCTGTTCAAGGATCCTGCCGGCCTCCATGAACACGATGCGGTCGGCCACCGCGCGAGCGAAGGCCATTTCGTGGGTGACGATGAGCAGGGTCATGCCTTCGCGGGCCAGGCCCTGGATCACCTGCAGCACCTCCTTGACCATCTCCGGGTCGAGGGCGGCGGTGACCTCGTCGAACAGCATCACCTGGGGGTTCATGCACAGCGAACGGACGATGGCGATGCGTTGCTGCTGGCCACCGGAGAGCTGGCGGGGGAAGGCGTCGCGCTTGTCCAGCAGCCCGACCCGGGCCAGCAGCACCTCGGCCTGGGCCTGGGCCTCGCGGCGTTCGCGCTTCTGCACCTTCAGCGGGCCCAGCAGCAGGTTGTCGAGCACGCTCATGTGACCGAACAGGTGGTAGCTCTGGAACACCATGCCGACCCGCTGGCGTACCTGGCGCCAGTCGGTGTCGGGGCCGAGCAGCTCTTGGCCGTCTAGCCGCAGGCTGCCGCCCTGGGCCTCCTCCAGCCCGTTGAGGCAACGCAGCAGGGTGCTCTTGCCGCAGCCGCTGGGGCCAAGGATCACCACCACCTCGCCGGCCGGGACCTTGAGGTCGATGTCCGCGAGCACCTGGTGCTCGCCGAAGAACTTGTTGAAGCCTTGGAATTCGATCAATGGATTCATGCAGGGGCCCAGCGCCGCTCCAGCACGCGGGAGGCGGCCGACAGCGGGTAGCAGACAAGAAAGAAGAACAGGAACAGCGCGCCGTAGATCAGCACCGACTCGTAGGTGCGTTCGATGATCTGCTGCCCCGCCTTGATCACTTCAACCACGCCGATCAGCACCGCCAGCGAGCTGGTCTTGATGATCCGCGTGTAGAGGTTGATGATCGGCGGGGTCATGCGCTTGAGCGCCTGGGGCAGCAGCACGTAGCCATACAGCTGCCAGCCGCTCAGGCCGATCGACAACCCCGCCTCGCGCTGCCCGCGTGGCAGCGACTGCAAGGCGCCGCGCACCACCTCGCCGACCTCGCTGGCGCCCCACAGGCCCAGCACCAGCACCGCGCACCAGAAACTGGGAATGCTCAGGCCGAAGAAGATCGGCAAGCCGAAGAACACCAGGTACAGCCAGACCAGCACTGGAATCGCCCTGAACAGTTCCAGGTACACCTGCAGCAGGATGTTCAGCCAGCGCTTGCCGAGGGTCGCCAGCACGCCGTAGAGCACACCGCCGAGGGTGGCGAACAGAATGCCCAGGGCCGAGATCGCCAGGGTCTGCCCGGCGCCCGTGGCCAGTTGCGGCAGCGAAACCAGCAGCAGCTCAATGCCCGAACTGGCCATGTTGCAGCCTCCGTTCCAGGTAGCGCAGCAGCAGCGACAGCGGCAGGAAGATCAGCACGCAGAGCAGGGTCAGCACGGCGAGCATTTCGTAGGTCTTGTAGTACAGGGCGATGTAGTTCTTGGTGGTGTAGAGGATCTCCGGCACCGCCACCGCCGACACCACGGTGGTCTCCTTGAGCAGGAACACGAAGTTGGCGAACAGTGCCGGCAGGCTGAGGATGCCAGCCTGGGGCAGGATCACATGGCGCAGCAGCTGGCCCTCGGAGAGCCCGATGGAGCGCCCGGACTCCAGTTGCGCCCGCGGCACGGCTTCTACCCCGGCGCGCAGCACCTCGGTGAGATAGGCGCCGCCCATGAACGTCAGGGTGATGATCGCGGCGGCGAAGCCGGACACCTTCAGCCCCAGGCTCGGCAAGGCGAAGTAGACGAAGAACAGCTGGATCAGCAGCGGTGTGTTGCGGGCCAGTTCTACGTAGCCCTTGACCAGGCGCCACAGGTACGGCGTGCGCAACACCAGGAGCGTCGCGTTGAGCAGCGCCACCAGCATCGAGGTGACGATGGCGATCGCCCCGACTTGCAGGGTCACGCCAACGGCCTTGAAGAAGGCCGGCAGTGTGCTAAGCATGAAAGCGGTGTCGAAGCTCATGGAAAGGGCCTCGACACGGGGTCACGAAGGTACGGCATGGGGCAGGTCCAGGGTCGGCACGAGGGTGGCTCGGCGTCGTTTCACGAATGGTGGCGCTGTGCCGGTAAGCACGATCCCTAGACTCTAAAGGTATAAAAATATTTTTATAAATACCTTTATTGCATATCTATATCACCGCCCCATGGTGCTCAGAAATTTCCTTCATCCCACACGGATCTTTCCGAGCATTTTCCCCTCCAAGGGGTTTCAAACTGTGACTTGCACGGCCCATCACATTCAACAAGGAAGACAACGATGAACAGCCCCTGCTTGCCTGCTTCGAATGAACAATTGCTGTGGCTCCTGGCGCTGCGCCGGGCGCTGGCCAGTCAGCGCTGAAACGCCACGGCGAGCTAGCCCCTCTCCAAGCCAGCCCAAACAAAAACGCCGACGCAAAATGCGTCGGCGTTTTTCGTACCAGATCGCGTATCAGAACGCCGGCAGTACGGCACCGCTGTATTTCTTCTCGATGAACGCCTTCACCTCCGGGCTGGTCAGCGCCTTGGCCAGTTTCTGGATGGCCTCGCTGTCCTTGTTGTCCGGACGGGCGACCAGGAAGTTAACGTAAGGCGAGTCGCTGCCTTCGATCACCAGCGCATCCTTGGCCGGGTTCAGGCCGGCTTCCAGCGCGTAGTTGGTGTTGATCATGTCCAGGTCGACCTGGTCGAGCACACGCGGCAGCATGGCCGACTCGAGCTCCTTGAACTTCAGCTTCTTCGGGTTCTCGGCGATGTCTTTCGGCGTGGCCAGGGCGTTCTTCGGATCCTTCAGGGTGATCAGGCCAGCTTTCTGCAGCAGCAGCAGGGCGCGGCCGCTGTTGCTGCCTTCGTTGGGAATGGCGACGGTGGCGCCGTCCTTCAGCTCACTCAGGCTCTTGACCTTCTTCGAATAGCCACCGAACGGCTCGACGTGCACGCCGATCACGGTTTCCAGGTGGGTGCCCTTGCCTTCGTTGAAGTTCTTCAGGTACGGCAGGGTCTGGAAGTAGTTGGCGTCCAGGCGCTTCTGGTCGACCTGCACGTTGGGCTGGACGTAGTCGGTGAAGACCTTGATTTCCAGGTCCACGCCCTCTTTGGCCAGGGTCGGCTTGATCAGTTCGAGGATTTCGGCATGCGGCACAGGCGTGGCGGCGACCACCAGTTTCTCGGCGGCATTGGCCAGGCCAGCAAACGAAAGGGCGGCGGCCAGGGCGGTGGTCAGCAGGGTCTTTTTCATGGTGATCCTTGTTCTAAAGCTGGGCCATCGCAGATGGCGAGTCGGGTGCCCATCCGTTCGGGTGGGCGTGCAACGGACAATACCGAGATTTTTTATTCCGTAACAATATCTTTTGATTAGCTGCTTATTCCAAAAACAAATCGCCATCACCGCCTTTGTTTATGAGCGGCCACGCACTGCTCTACGGCGCGGCTTCGCCCAACTGCGCCAAGGCGGTGTTCAGCAACCCGCGCAGTTCGGCCACGGTTTGCGGCTCCCGACTGGCACCCAGTTGCGCGAGCTGACGGGCCAGGCTGGCCAAGGGTGCGGTATCCGGAAGGTCGAGGTGCGCCGGGAGGATTTCCTCGCCGTCGCTGACCAGCAGGGCAAAGTGGATGATGTTCTCCAGCTCACGGGTATTGCCCGGCCAGGCATGGGCCTCCAGCGCCTGCTGGGCCGCCTCGCTGATCAGGGGCAGCGGCCGATCCAGGCGCACGCTGTAGATACCGACGAAATACTCGGCCAGCGGCAGGATGTCGCCGACCCGATCGCGCAATGCCGGCAGCTCGAGTTCACCCTCATGCAGGTAATGGTAAAGCCGTTCGTTGAAGCGCCCGGCGCGCACGGCCTGGGCCAGGTCGATGCTGGAAGCGGCCACCAGCCGCACATCGACCGCCTGCGGCTGGGTGGCGCCGACCCGGGTTACCTCGCGGTTCTCCAGGGCCGCCAGCAGCTTGCCCTGGATCGCCAGGGGCAGGTCGGCAATCTCGTCCAGGTACAGCGTTCCGCCATTGGCCGAGCCGAACCAGCCGGCTCGACTGCTGGCGGTGCCGCCCTGGGTCGCGGCACTGTAGCCGAACAGCTCGGCATCGGCGTAGGTCGGGCTGATGGCCGCGCAGTTGACCGACACGAACAACCCGCTGCGGTCACTGGCGCGGTGGATCTGCCGGGCCAGCAATTCCTTGCCGGTGCCGGTCTCGCCACGGATCAGCACGGGCAAGGGTTGTGGCGCCAGCCGCTCCAGGGCCTGGCGCAACGCCTGGGAGCGAGGATCGACGAACACCAGCGCCTTGGCGCGAATGCTCAACGGGCTCTTGTCCAATTCGGGGAAGGTCAGCAACGGCTGGCCGAAAGCAGTGTGAAACGTCATGGAATACTCCCGCCCCGGTCGCACGCGACCGGGGATTCGACTCGTTCGAAAAAACCGGCGGATCAGGCGCGGCGCAGCGCGCGCTGATCGACACGGGCCTGCAGGCGGTAGAGGTAGGCGAAGCCCTGTTCCCAGCGTTCATGGCCGGACTTGACGTTGATGTGCCCGGCATCAGCCAGCAGCCCAGCCTCGGCACTCCAGGCCTGGGCCAGGTACAACGCGCGCGGCACACTCACCGCCGGGTCGTTGTCGGAGCTGACCACCTGGCTGGGGAACGGCAGGGCCTGCAGTGGAATCGGCGCGAAATTGCGCAGGGCCGGCGCGCAGGTCGGCCGCTCGACATCCGCCGGCGCCACCAGCAGTGCGCCACGTACTCGGCACAGCAGCTCGGGGCTGGCCTGGGCTGCCCAATGGGCGACCGTGATGCAGCCCAGGCTGTGGGCGATGAGAATCACCGGCGAGCGTTCGGCGGCAATCGCCTGCTCCAGGGCCTGCACCCAATCGCGCCGCTGCGGGGTCAGCCAGTCGTGCTGCTCGACCCGGGCGCTGTTGGGCAGGCTGCGCTGCCAGTGACTTTGCCAATGGTTGTCTGGCGATCCTTGCCAGCCCGGCACAATCAGGTAACGAATCGACTCATTGCGCATGGGGACGCCTCCGGAAGTTTGCGTGCTTGGGTGCAAGTATAGGGAGGGGGCTATGTTCGTAAAGGAATAAGAAGCTATTTATTAATAACCAAAATTCTTTTAAAGCAACTGTCTTGCACTGTTAAGCCCTGCGCCTACAGGGATCGCGAAAGGCTTCAAATCCGCGTCTCCAATAAAAAAGGGCCATCCCCTGCCAAGGAAAATGGCCCCGAAGCACTTGCCTGAAGAGGGTATCGTCGGTCAGCGCGCGGTGATCACCGCCAGCTTGCTGATCCCGGCACGCTCGATCGCCGCCATCGCGCGGGCGACCTCGCCGTAGTTCACACCATCGTCGGCCTGCAACTGCACACGCAGCTCGGCGTCCTTGTCCTTGGCAGCCTTTAGGTTGGTCTCCAGCAAGTCCGGCTGGATCTCGTCCTTGTTGATGAACAGCTTGCCGCTGCCGTCGATGCTCACCACCAGCGGGTCCTTCTGCTCCACCGGGGCGACGGCCTCGGTCTTGGGCAGGTTGATCGGGATGGCATTGGTCAGCAACGGCGCGGTGACGATGAACACCACCAGCAGCACCAGCATGACGTCCACCAGCGGCGTGACGTTGATTTCACTCAACACTTCATCGCTGTCCTGGGTCGAGAAGGCCATGTCAGGAGGCCTCCTTCACAGGTTGGGTGAAGCCGGTGTGCTGGCGCTGCACCGCGGGGTGCACCAGCACGCGGAAGGCACTCTTCTGCGCCAGGCTGTAGAAGTCGTGGGCGAAGTCGTCGAGGTCGGCCGCGGTCAGCTTCAGGCGACGGAGGAAGTAGTTGTAGACCAGCACCGCCGGCACCGCGACGGCGATACCCACGCCGGTGGCGACCAGCGCCGCGCCGATCGGGCCGGCCACGGTTTCCAGGCTCGCCGAGCCCGCCGCGCTGATGCCCTTGAGGGCTTCCATGATGCCCCACACGGTGCCGAACAGGCCGATGAACGGCGAGGTGCTGCCGATACTGGCGACCACGGCCAGGCCGGTCTCCAGCGAACGGCGCTCGCGGACGATCTGCTGGCGCAGGGCGCGCTCCAGGCGATCCTGGTGGTTGATCGCCTGGCTGAGGTCACTGGCCTGGCCAGGCTCGCCAACCGCGATCGCTGCAAAGCCCGCCTGGGCGACACGGGCGGCCGGTCCTGGCAGGTCGTGGGCGGGCTCGGCGGCGGAGTCGAGGCTGGACGCGGCCCAGAACTGCTGGTGGAAGCGTTTGTCCTGGTTTTTCAGGCGCACGAACTGCACGACCTTGACCAGGGCCAGCGCCCAGGTGGCGACGGAGAAGCCGACCAGCAGCCAGATGACCGCGCTTTCAACGGATTCGAGGGGAGATGCCAACAAGCTCATGATGAAGTCCTTCCTGTATGCGGTCGCAAGTTAACGAAGCTTGAAATCGATCGGTACGCTGACCCAGCCCACCTGGGCCACGTCGCCCTGCTTGGCCGGGACGAAGCTCCAGTGCTTCACCGCGGCCAGCGCGGCGGCGTCCAAGGCGTCGCGGCCACTGCTCTTCTGGATCTGGATCTGCCCCGGCTTGCCACTGGGCAGCACCTCCACGCGCAGCAGCACCGTGCCTTCCCAGCCACGGCGCTGGGCCATCTGCGGATACTCCGGCGCCGGGTTCTTCAGGTACGCGGCGTTGGCCGAGGCAGGGGTCACCGGAGCCGGCGCGGGTGGAGCAGGTGCCGGCGCCGGGGGTGCTGGCGCGGCGACCGGTGTCGGCGGTGGCGCCTCGACTGGCTTGGGCTGCGGCTTGGCCACGGGCTTGGGTAGCGGCTTGGGTTTGGGGACCGGCTTGGGCGCAGGCTTGGCGGCCAGTTCGTCGACCACCGGTGGCGGCGGCTGGACCACAGGGGCCGGCGGCGGCGGCTCGGCCACCGGTGGCGCTGGCGCGGCGAACTCGATGGTCATGGGCGGAATCTTCGGCGGGATGACCGGCAGCTCGGGGGTCGGCTGGTGGCTGACCCAGTACGCCACCGCGCCATGCAGCACCAGCACCAGCAGGCCCAACGCCAGCTTGTCGCGACGCTTCAAGCCGCTGACCGGCGTGCGTTGCAGGCGCAGTTGCGCGAGCGGCAAGCGCAGGGTGCGGCCAAGCTCGACGAGCTCCCCTGGCGCGGGGCGCCAAGGCTGGTCGTAGGCCCGGGCGGAGGTCTGGACATTACCCATTGCTTGAGGCTCCTGGGGTGTTGATTCAGGTGTGTGGCTGAATCATCAGTGCCAGATGCTTAGTTCATAAAGTAATGTTTAAACGTAAAGTTAGATATTTATGGAATATTTATTTTGATGGATTGCCCACAGCCCGCGTCGTTCTTGGCCTGCAGCAAAACAGCTCGCGAACGATGCTTTATCGGCATTCAAAATATTCGTTCAAGGCATCGGTTCGCTGCGAGGGCTTCGCCCTCGATCACGCTCAGGCAATAAAAAACCCGGGACCATGCCCGGGTTTTTCATCGCAAGCGCCAGCTCAGATATCCGTCACCTTCTGCCACACCTTCGGCCGGAAGAACAACGTTTCCCCCCGCGCCAGCCCGGCCAGGCTGTCGTGATCCTTGACCACCTCGGCTTCGATCAGCTCGCTCTGCCCTTCCACCTTCAGCGTCACTCGCGTGGTTGCACCCAGCGGCCGGATATCGCGCACCTCGGCGGCATGGTGCCCCTCGGTCTCATGCCGAGACAGCGACACTTCGTGCGGCCGGAACAGCACATGATGGCCCTCGCTCAAAGCCAGACGGTTGGAGTCGCCAAGGAAGTGGTAGACGAAGTCGTTGGCCGGCTTCTCGTACACCTCACCCGGGGAGCCGATCTGCTCGATCACGCCCTTGTTCATCACCACGATACGGTCGGCGACTTCCATGGCCTCTTCCTGGTCGTGGGTGACGAACACCGAGGTCAGGTTGATGTCCTCGTGCAGGCGCGCCAGCCAGCGGCGCAGCTCCTTGCGCACCTTGGCATCCAGCGCCCCGAATGGCTCGTCGAGCAGCAATACCTTGGGCTCCACCGCCAGGGCACGGGCCAGGGCGATACGCTGGCGCTGGCCACCGGACAGCTGCTCGGGGTAGCGGTCGGACAGCCAGTCAAGCTGCACCATGTTCAGCAGCTCATGGACCTTCTCGGCGATCTTGCTCTCGCTCGGGCGCTCGCCCTTGGGCTTCATGCGCAGGCCGAAGGCGACGTTGTCGAACACGCTCATATGGCGGAACAGCGCGTAGTGCTGGAACACGAAACCGACGTTGCGATCACGCACGTCGTGGCCGGACACGTCCTCGCCATGGAACACGATGCTGCCGTTATCCGGCGTCTCGAGGCCGGCGATGATGCGCAGCAGGGTGGTCTTGCCGCAGCCGGACGGGCCCAGCAGCGCCACCAGCTCGCCGCTGTGGATATCCAGGTTGATGTTGTCCAGGGCCTGGAAGCTGTTGAAGCGCTTGCTGACGTTACGAACTTCGATCGACATGAATCATTCCTCCGCGGCGCTGTGGCGCAGGCGGTTAATACGGTTCTCGCTCCACTGCTTGAGCAGCAGGATGAAGAGCGCCAGGATCAGCAGCAGGCTGGCCACGCTGAAGGCCGCGACGTGGTTGTACTCGTTGTAGAGGATCTCCACGTGCAGCGGCAAGGTGTTGGTGACGCCGCGGATATGGCCGGACACCACCGACACTGCGCCGAACTCGCCCATGGCCCGGGCGGTGCACAGCACCACGCCGTAGATCAGGCCCCACTTGATGTTCGGCAGCGTGACATGCCAGAACATCTGCCAGCCGTTGGCGCCCAGCAGGCGCGCGGCCTCCTCTTCCTGGGTGCCCTGCTCCTGCATCAGCGGAATCAGTTCACGGGCGACGAACGGCACGGTGACGAAGATGGTCGCCAGGACGATGCCCGGCAGGGCGAAGACGATCTGGATATCGTGGTCCTGCAGCCACGGCCCGAACAGGCCTTGGGCGCCGAACATCAGCACGTAGACCAGGCCGGCGATCACCGGCGACACCGAGAACGGCAGGTCGATCAAGGTGACCAGCACGCTCTTGCCACGGAAGGTGTACTTGCTCACGCACCAGGCAGCGGACACCCCGAACACCAGGTTCAGTGGTACCGAGATGGCCACCGCCAGCAGCGTGAGCTTGAGGGCGGACAGCGCGTCGGGCTCGAAGATCGCTTCGAAGAACGTGCCGAAGCCGTTCTTCAGCGCCTGCGACACCACGATCACCAGCGGCAGCGCCAGGAACAGCGCGAAGACGATCCAGGCCAGGGTGATCAGCACGCGGCGCGAAGTGGCGCTGCCACGCCGGGCGGCGTTGGCGGCGGCGGTTGCGCCGAGGGTTTGACTAGACATTGCCGGCCTCCTTCAAGGGGTTTCGATGCGCCGCTGCAGCAGGTTGATCAGCAGCAGCAGGATGAAGGAAACCACCAGCATCAGCACGCCGATGGCGGTGGCGCCGGTGTAGTCGTACTGGTCGAGCTTGACCATGATCAGCAGCGGCAGGATCTCGGTCTTCATCGGCATGTTACCGGCGATGAAGATCACCGAGCCGTACTCACCCACGCCCCGGGCGAAGGCCAGGGCGAAGCCGGTCAGCCAGGCCGGCAGCAAGGCGGGCGCCAGCACGTGGCGGAACACCTGCAGCGGTTTCGCGCCCAGGCAGGCGGCGGCTTCTTCCACTTCACGCGGAATGTCAGCCAGCACCGGCTGCACCGTGCGCACCACGAACGGCAGGGTGACGAAGGTCAGCGCCAGGGTGATGCCAAGCGGCGTGTAGGCGATCTTGAAACCGAGGTCGGTGGCGAACTGGCCGACCCAGCCCGCCGGGGCGTACAGGGCGGTCAGGGCGATACCGGCGACGGCGGTGGGCAGGGCGAACGGCAGGTCGATCATCGCGTCGATGATCTTGCGCCCGGGGAAGGTGTAGCGCACCAGCACCCAGGCCAGCAGGGTGCCGATCACGCCGTTGATGATGGCGGCGAACAGGGCGGTACCGAAACTCAGCTTCAGCGCGGCCAGCACCCGTGGTGCGCTGATGATGTTCCAGAACTGCTCCCAGGTGAGCTGCGCGGCATGGATGAACATGGCCGCCAGCGGTATCAGCACGATCAGGCTGAGGTACACCAAGGTGTAGCCCAGCGTCAGCCCGAAGCCGGGTATGACGGGGGAAATGCGACGTGACATAAAGGTCCCTGGTTGAACGCACGAAGCCCGGGAGCGCTCCCGGGCCGGTGCAGGCTTCTGAATCCTGGGGCTGCTGCGCAGCCCTTTCGCGACACAAGGCCGCTCCTACAGGGGATCGCGGATTCTTGTAGGAGCGGCCTTGTGTCGCGAAAGGGCCGCACAGCGGCCCCGCTTCTCCATACCGCTTACTGTGCCTGATAGATCTGGTCGAACACCCCACCATCATTGAAGAACTTCGGCTGCGCAGTCTTCCAGCCACCGAAGTCCTTGTCGATGGTCACCAGGTCCAGTTTCGGGAACTGCTGGCCGAATTCGGCGGCGACCTTCGCGTCACGCGGACGGTAGAAGTTCTCTGCGGCGATCTTCTGGCCAGCCGGGCTGTACAGGTGCTTGAGGTACTCCTCGGCGATCTTCTCGTTGCCCTTCTTCTCGGCGTTCTTGTCGACCACCGCCACCGGTGGCTCGGCCAGGATCGACAGCGAAGGCACGACGATCTCGAACTTGTCGGCGCCGCCGTCTTCCTTCAACGCCAGGAAGGCCTCGTTTTCCCAGGCCAGCAGCACATCGCCCTGGCCGTTGTTGACGAAGGTGATGGTCGAGCCACGGGCGCCGGTATCGAGCACCGGCACGTGCTTGAACAGCTCCTGCACGTAAGCCTTGGCCTTGTCTTCGCTGCCACCGGTCTTCAGGCCGTAGGCCCAGGCGGCGAGGAAATTCCAGCGGGCGCCGCCGGAGGTTTTCGGGTTGGGGGTGATGACCGAGACATCCTTCTTGATCAGGTCGCCCCAGTCCTTGATGCCTTTCGGGTTGCCCTTGCGCACAAGGAATACGATGGTCGAGGTGTACGGCGTGCTGGCGTCCGGCAGGCGCTTCTGCCAGTCCTCCGGCAGGGTCTTGCCGAGCTTGGCGATCTCGTCGATGTCACCGGCCAGGGCCAGGGTCACCACGTCGGCGCGCAAGCCGTCGATCACCGCACGCCCTTGCTTGCCCGAACCACCGTGGGACTGCTGGATCTTCACCTTGTCGCCCGGGTGGGCGGCTTGCCAGTGCTTGATGAACTCGGCGTTGTACTGCTGGTACAGCTCGCGGGTCGGGTCATAGGACACGTTCAGCAGTTCGTAGTCCTTGGCGATCGCGGAACCGGCAAAAACGGCACTGGCCAGGGCGGCAAGCGCATAACGGCGGATGGACATGGTGAAGCTCCCGATTGGCATTTTTCTAGTTTTTGAAGTGATGCGGTGTCAGCCGGACTTGTTGCCGGGCTGCTGCAGGCGGAACTTCTCCTTGCGTTCGATCTGCACCACCTGGGCGTTGTGCACGGTGATCTCCACCGCGCCGAAGCGCAGGTCGCGCAGCGCGCTCTGGATTTCACGCAGAATGGTGGCTTCGTCCTGACCGTCGATGCTGCGCAGGGATGCACTCATGCTCGTTCTCCTGTGAGTAAGGGTGCCGGGCAGAGGTTTTGAAGGGGATTGCGCCTGGCTTGAGGGCAATACTAGTGAGGCGCGGATATTCTTAAAAATACTGTTTAAGAATGTTTATATAACCAACTTTAAAAGGATGACCTGTAGGAGCGGCCTTGTGTCGCGATGGGCTGCGCAGCAGCCCCGACAATTCTGCAAGATGCCCAGATCCTGGGGCCGCCATGCGGCCCATCGCGACACAAGGCCGCTCCTACAGGGGTCAATGCGGTCGCGGGGTTTTGTCCTCGGGCTCGCGAATCTTGTACCAGGCCACATACAGCGCCGGCAGGAACAGCAGCGTCAGCAGCGTTGCACTGATGATGCCGCCGATCATGGCGTAGGCCATCGGCCCCCAGAACACTTCCCGGGCGATCGGGATCATGCCCAGGCTCGCCGCCGCCGCCGTCAGCAGGATCGGCCGGCGGCGGTGGTTGGTCGCCTCCACCACCGCATCCCACGGCGTATAGCCCTGCTCTTCGAATTCGTCGATCTGGGTCACCAGGATCACCGAGTTGCGAATGATGATCCCTGCCAGCGCGAGGATCCCGAGGATCGCCACGAAGCCCATCGGGGTACCCGTGGGCACCAGCGCCAGCACCACGCCGATCAGCCCCAGGGGCGCGACGCTGACCACCAAGAACAGCTTCTGCACGCTGTGCAGCTGGATCATCAGGAAGGTCGCCATCAGGAACAGCATCAACGGGATGACGTCGGCGATCGGTCCCTGGGCCTTGCTGCTCTCCTCCACCGTACCGCCGGTGGCCACCTCATAACCCACCGGCAGCTGGCTGGCAAAGCCTTCGATACTGGGCTTGAGTTCGGCTACCAGGTCGGTGGGCTGGATATCACCGACCACCGAGGCCTTGATGGTGATGGTCGGCTTGCGGTCGCGACGCCATACCAGCGGTTGCTCCTGCTCATAGCGCACCGTGGCGAAGGCCAACAGAGGAATCGAGGCGCCGCTGGGCGTGACGATCTGCAGGTTCTGCAAGGTATCCGGCGAGCCGCGTTCGCTGTCTTCGGCGCGGGCCACCACATTGACCAGGTAGATGTTGTCGTTGATCTGGGTGACCGGCACGCCGCTGACGATGCTGTTCATCACATTGGCCACATCCTCGGACGACAGGCCCAGCTGGCGCGCCTTGTCCTGAGCGATCTCGATGCGCAGCACCTTACCGGGCTCGTTCCAGTCGTAGATCATCTCGCCGATGTGTTCGTTGCTGTCGAGCAGGGTCGCCAGTTCGATGGCGTGCTTGCGCACCTGGTCGATATCCTTGCCGCTGACCCGGTACTGGATCGGCCGGCCCACCGGGGGCCCCATCTCCAGCGACTGAACGTTGGTACCGATGCCGACGAACTCCTCACGCAGCAGCTTCTGCAGGCGCTGCATCATGCCCTCGCGCTCCTCGAAACCCTTGCTGACGATCACCAGCTGGGCGTAGTACGGGTTCTGCAACTGCTGGTCGAGGGGCAGGTAGAAACGGATCGCGCCCTGGCCGATGTAGGTGCTCCAGTGCACCAGGTCCGGGTCGTCCTTGATCCGCGCCTCCAGGCGGTCGACGACTTTGCGCGTTTCCTCGATCGAGGCATTCTGCGGCAGGTTCAGGTCGACCAGGATCTCCGGCCGGTCCGACGACGGGAAGAACTGGTTCTGCACGAAACGCATGCTGAAGATCGACAGGGCGAACAGCAGCACCGTGCCGATGATGGTCAGCCAGCGGTGGCGCATGCACCACAGCAGCCCGCCTTCGAACGCCCGGCCGACACGCCCGGGCTCGGCCTCATGGGGCTTGAGCTTGCTGCTGCTGAGAATGTGCACGCCCAGTACCGGCGCAAAAAATACCGCCACCACCCAGGACACCAGCAAGGCCACGGCAATCACCGCGAACAGGGTGTAGGTGTACTCGCCCGCGGAACTGGCGTTGAGGCCGATAGGCACGAAGCCGGCCACCGTCACCAGGGTGCCGGTGAGCATGGGGAACGCCGTGGAGGTATAGGCGAAGGTGGCCGCCTGCTCCTTGGTCTCGCCCATCTCCAGGCGCGTGACCATCACCTCGACAGTGATCATCGCGTCGTCCACCAACAACCCCAGGGCGATAATCAGCGCACCGAGCGAGATCCGCTGCATGGTAATGTCGCTGTACTCCATGAACACGAACACCATCGCCAGCACCAGCGGAATCGAGCAGGCCACCACCAGCCCCGCGCGAATGCCCAGGCTGACGAAGCTCACCGCCAGCACGATCACCACGGCTTCGAACAGCGCGCTGGTGAAGCCGCCGACCGCCTGCTTGACCACCACTGCCTGGTCAGACACGTTGTGCACGCCAACCCCCACCGGCAGGTCGCGGACGATGCTGTCCATCCGCGCTTTCAGGGCGGCGCCGAACACCTCGATGTTCGCGCCGGCCTTCATGCCGATCGCCAGGCCAATGGCCGTCTGGCCATTGAAACGGAACATCGGCGACGGCGGGTCGACATAGCCGCGCTCGATATCGGCGATGTCGGCCAGGCGGAAGAAGCGATCGTTGATACGCAGGTTCACCGTCTGCAGGTCCTTCTCCGAGGCGAACTGCCCGGTAGTGCGCACCGAGATGCGCTCGGGCCCGGCCTCGATCACCCCGGCCGGGGTCACCGCGTTTTGCTGCTGCAGGGCCTGCATGGCCTGGCGCTGGTCGATGCCAAGCGCGGCCAGCTTGCGGGTGGAGAAGTTCAGGTAGAGCACTTCGTCCTGGGTCCCGATCAGCTCGACCTTGCCGATGTTGGGCACCTCGCGCACTTCGGCCCGCGCCACTTCCACATAATCGCGCAGTTGCCGCAGCGTGAGGCCGTCGGCGGTAAACGCGTAGATCGAGCCGAACACGTCGCCGAACTCGTCATTGAAGCCCGGGCCCTGGATGCCTGCGGGGAACTGCCCGCGGATGTCCTGGATCTTCTTGCGCACCTGGTACCAGATCTGGGGAATGTCCTTGGCCTTGGTGGTGTCACGCAGGTAGACGTAGACGGTGGATTCCCCTGGACGGGTGTAGCTTTTCACGTAGTCGAGGGAGTCCAGTTCCTCGAGCTTCTTCTCGATGCGGTCGGTGACCTGGTAGAGGGTCTCGTCCTGGGTGGCGCCGGGCCAGCGGGTCTGGATGACCATGGTCTTGATGGTGAAGGATGGATCTTCCTCACGGCCGAGATTGAAGTAGGAGAAGATCCCCATCAGCAGGCCAACGAACATCAGGTACCAGACGAAGGACTGGTGCTTCAGCGCCCATTCCGAGAGGTTGAAGCTTCCTTTCATTGCGCGTCCTCGTCGAAGGTGACCTTCTGGCCGGGCTTGAGGCTGTTCACGCCAGCGGTCACCACGCGCTCGCCGGGCTGCACCCCGGAGGCAAGGACGATGCTGTCGGCGGTACGTTCGATCAACGCGACATCGCGGGTAGCCACGGTTTTCTGCTGCGGATCGACCACCCACACCTGGGTCTTGCCGTCCCGCTCGAGCAGCGCGGTCAACGGCAGCTCGCTGCGCGGGCTCACCGCCGAGGTCAGGGTCACGCTGACCGCGGTGCCCAGGTGAAAGGCATCGGGCGTGCTGGTCAGGGTCAATCGGGCGCGACGGGTACGGGTGGTGGCGTCAGCCTGTGGCTCGAGCTCGCGCAGCGTGGCGGTGGTGTTGATGCCTGGGTCGAGCTGCGAAGCGACGGTAAAGGTGAGGTCCTTGTCCAGCTGTTCGGCGAGCGGAATCGGCAGGTCGATCACCGCCTCCTTGACGTCCGGGCGGGCCAGGGTGACGACCGCCTGACCGGCGCTGACGGTCTGCCCCGCCTCGGCCTGCCAGGCGGTGACCACCGCCGCATGATCACTGCGCAGGGTGCTGTAGCCGAGCTGGTCGCGGGCCTGGCTGACCGCCGAGCGTGCCTGCTCCAGCGCGGCGCCGGTGGTTTTCAGGTCAGTCTGGGCGATATCCAGCTGGGCCTGGGCGCCGACGCCACGGTCGTACAGCTGCTGCTGGCGGCGGGCATTGGCCTGGGCGTTGATCCATTGCGCCTGGACCTTGGCCAGGTCGCCTTCGGCGGCGCGCAGCTGGTTTTGCTGGTCGGTCGGATCGAGGGTCGCCAGGGTGTCGCCTGGGCTTACCCGGGCGCCGACATCCAGCCAGCGCCGGGCGATGCGTCCGGACACCCGAAAACCCAAAGTGCTTTCATAGCGGGCCTGGATGGCGCCGGCAAAGCGGCCCAGCTGCGACTGTACCTGCGGCTCGACCAGTGTCGAGAGCACCGGACGGATCGCCTCAGGTGGCGCCTCATCGCCACCGCAGGCGCCCAGCATCAGGCTGGCCGACAGTATCAGCAACTGACGTTTCATGGCGCGGCCCCTCCGTCCTTGGCGCTGACCTTCTCGACCTGCATGTCCGGATGCAGCAGCTGCCCACCGCCCACCACCACGGTCTCGCCGCCCTTGATACCGTCAGCGATCACCACCTTGCCGGTGAGGTAGCGCGCGACCTGGACCTTGCGCAATTCAACCTTGTCGCCCTCGCCCACCACCCACACCGCCGGCTCCTTCAGCGCCTTGGTCAGGGCCGACCACGGCAGCTCGATGCTGGGCCGCCCCTGGGTGTTGCCAGTGGCCGTGACCGGCGACCCCAGTTGCATGCCCGCCGGCACGTTGCGCAGCGCGACCTTGACCTGCACCGTGCCGCTCTCGGCGGAGACCGTCGGGGTAATCTCGCGGACCCGGCCCTCGGCCTTGATCGCCGGGTTGTCCAAGAGGCTGACGACAACGCCCTCGTCGCTGGGGGACTTCACCAGCAACGATTCGTAGACATTGAACACCGCGTCACGGTCGCCATCGACCGCCAGGCTGAAGATCGGCATGGTCGCCTGCACCACCTGGCCGACTTCGGCCTGGCGCGCGGTGATCACCCCGTCGGCTTCGGACACCAGCGCCGTGTAGCTCAACTGTTCGTTGGCGTTGGCCAACTGCGCCTGGGCGGCCTTGAGCGCGCTCTGGCTGCTGCGCAGCGCGGCTTCGGCGGAGTCGTACTCGCTCTGGCTGGTGTAGCCCTTGGGCAGGAGCTTCTGCTGACGCACGAACGCGGCGCTGGCCTGGGTAACCCGCGCCTGCTCGGCGAACACCTCGGCCTTGGCCGAGTCGACGTTGTTCTGCAGGTCCTTCGGATCCAGGCGCGCCAGCACCTGGTTGGCCTTGACGTGGTCGCCGACATCGACGCCGCGGGCGATGATCTTGCCGCCCACGCGGAACGACAGGTCGGTCTGCACCCGCGCCTGCACGTCTCCGGTCAAGGTGACCCGGGCGGCGAAGTCGGTGGGCTGCACCTGTTGCACCGCGACCCGGGGCAACACCGGCGCGGCCTCCTCTTTACCACAGCCCGTCAGCATGAACAGCAGCCCCAGGCAAACGACCATCAGCGGACGCGTTACCGTCATGCAGGCTCCTTGCTTCGACAAAGGGAGTGAGGGATGCGTTTGAAAGCGTAGATCAGGGATGGACAAACGACACCGATGTCGGTTCAACAAAGCACAGCGCTATCGGCGATACTGTGGGCCAGACGCTCAAGGACAATGCTGATGCTGACCACCCTGGCCATTGCCAACTACCGCTCGATCAACCAGCTGGTGATGCCGCTCGGGCAGCTCAACGTGATCACCGGTGCCAACGGCAGCGGCAAGTCCAACCTGTACAAAGCCTTGCGCCTGCTGGCCGAGACCGCCCGCGGCGGCGTGGTCAACGCGCTGGCAGCCGAGGGCGGGCTGGAGTCGACCTTCTGGGCCGGCCCCGAGAAACTCTCCCGGCGCATGCTCAACGGCGAGGTGCCGGTGCAAGGCGGGCCACGCCAGCAGGCCAGGCGCCTGAAGATGGGCTTCGCTGGCGAAGACTTCGGCTACGCGATCAGCCTCGGCCTGCCCGAACCCAGCCGGTCAAAGTTCGCCCTGGACCCGCAGATCAAGCAGGAGACGATCTGGGCAGGCCCCCTGTGCCGCCCCGCCAGCCTGCTGGTGCAGCGCAATGCAGGGATGGTCAAGGCCCGCGATGGGCGCCAATGGCAGGTGCTGCACCAGCACATGACCGAGTTCGACAGCCTGTTCGACCAGGTCGGCAGCCTCCAGGGCTCCCCCGAGGTGCCGCATCTGCGCGAGCAGATCCGCAGCTGGCGCTTCTATGACCATTTCCGTACCGATGCCGAGGCCCCTGCCCGGCAATCACGGCTGGGCACGCGCACGCCGGTGCTGCATCACGACGGCCGTGACCTCGCCGCCGCCCTGCAGACCATCGACGAGATCGGCGACCTGCAAGCCCTGCAGGACGCCGTGGGCGACGCCTTTCCCGGCGCCCGGCTCGCGGTCGATGCCCAGCCCGGCGGTCTGTTCGGCCTGCGCTTGCACCAGGCCGGACTGCTGCGGCCGCTGAGCGCCGCGGAGCTGTCCGACGGGACCCTGCGCTACCTGTTGCTGGTGGCGGCCCTGCTCACGCCGCGCCCGCCGAGCATGATGGTGCTCAACGAGCCGGAGACCAGCCTGCACCCGGACCTGCTGCCGGCACTGGCACGCCTGATCCGCCGCGCGGCCCAGCAATGTCAGGTATGGGTGGTATCGCACGCGCCCCGGCTGGTGGCGGCGCTGGAGGAGGATGCCGACTGCAATTCGATCCACCTGGAGAAAAACTTGGGGCAGACCGGTATCGTCGGACAAGGCATGCTGGATGAACCGGCCTGGAACTGGCCGGACCAGGGCTGAAACGATCGCGGGGCAAGTCGCATCGGTGCGCCGATGCGACTTGCCCCGCGATGCGTTGGCTCAGGCCTGCGCGGTGGCCTGGGCCGGACGACGCACCTGCGGCTGCGAGACGTTCGCCGCGGCGCCCTCTTCGATGGCCTGCTGGATCGCCCGGCGGCGACGCTCTTCGGCCTGGCGGCTGAAGTACCAGACCAGGAAGGTCACCAGCGACACCGACAGCAGGATCAGGCTGGCCACGGCGTTGATCTCCGGCTTCACGCCCAGGCGCACGGCCGAGAACACTTCCATCGGCAGGGTGGTCGAGCCCGGGCCGGAGACGAAGCTGGCCAGCACCAGGTCATCCAGCGACAGGGCGAACGACATCATGCCGCCCGCCGCCAGCGACGGCGCGATCATCGGGATGGTGATCAGGAAGAACACCTTCCACGGCTTGGCGCCCAGGTCCATGGCCGCCTCTTCGATGGACAGGTCCAGCTCGCGCAGGCGCGCCGACACCACCACCGCCACATAGGCGGCGCAGAACGTGGTGTGGGCGATCCAGATGGTGACGATGCCCCGCTCCTGGGGCCAGCCGATCATCTGCGCCATGGCCACGAACAGCAGCAGCAGCGACAGACCGGTGATCACCTCGGGCATCACCAGCGGCGCGGTGACCAGGCCACCGAACAGGGTGCGGCCCTTGAAGCGGGTGACCCGGGTCAGCACGAAGGCCGCCAGGGTGCCCAGCGCCACGGCGGCGACCGCCGTGTAGCAGGCGATCTCCAGCGAGCGCATCACCGAACCCATCAGCTGGGTGTTGTCGAGCAGGCCGACGTACCACTTCACCGACCAGCCGCCCCACACCGTCACCAGTTTCGAGGCGTTGAACGAGTAGATCACCAGGATCAGCATCGGCAGGTAGATGAACAGCAAGCCGAGCACCAGCATCAGCTTGGAGAAACTGAAGCGTTTCATGCGCGGCCCTCCATCTCTTTGGCCTGGCTACGGTTGAACAGCAGGATCGGCACGATCAGGATCGCCAGCATCACCACCGCCAGGGCGGATGCCACCGGCCAGTCGCGGTTGTTGAAGAACTCCTGCCACAGCACTTTACCGATCATCAGGGTTTCCGGACCGCCCAGCAGTTCCGGGATGACGAACTCACCGACCACAGGGATGAACACCAGCATGCACCCGGCGATGATGCCGTTCTTCGACAGCGGCACGGTGATTTTCCAGAAGCTGTTGAAGGTGCTCGAACCCAGGTCCGATGCGGCTTCGAGCAGGCTCTGGTCATGCTTCACCAGGTTGGCGTACAACGGCAGGATCATGAACGGCAGGTACGAATAGACCACGCCGATATATACCGCCAGGTTGGTGTTGAGAATCTGCAGCGGCTGGTCGATCAGGCCCAGCCACAACAGGAAGCTGTTGAGCAGCCCGTTGTTGCTGAGGATGCCCATCCAGGCATAGACGCGGATCAGGATCGCGGTCCAGGTCGGCATCATGATCAGCAGCAGCAGGACCGTCTGCGATTCCTTGTTCGCCTTGGAGATGGCATAGGCCATCGGGTAGCCGATCAGCAGGCACAGCAAGGTGCTGAAGAAGGCCACTTTCAACGAGCCGAGGTAGGCCGCGATGTACAGTTCATCCTCGGTCAGCAGGCCGTAGTTGGCCAGGTTCAGCACCAGCTGGACCTTGCCTTCCAGATAGGTATAGATCTCGGTGTACGGCGGAATCGCCACGTCGGCTTCGGCAAAGCTGATCTTCAATACGATGAAGAACGGCAGCATGAAGAACAGGAACAGCCAGATGAACGGCACGCCGATCACCATGTGCCGTCCTTCGGGGATCAAGCGCTGGAGGGCTCGTTTGAGCTTTCGTGGTTTCATGAGCGCAGTACCACGCCGCTGTCGTCTTCCCACCACACGTAGACTTCGTCATCCCAGGTCGGGCGGGTGCCCTGGCGCTCGGCGTTGGCGACGAACGACTGGACGATCTTGCCGCCGGGCAGCTCGACGTAGAACACCGAGTGGCCGCCGAGGTACGCGATGTCGTGGACCTTGCCGCGCGACCAGTTATGCTCGCAGGTCGGCTGCTCGGTGGTGACCAGCAGCTTCTCCGGACGCAGGGCGTAGGTGATGTGCTTGTCCTCGACCGAGGTGGTGACACCGTGGCCGACGTAGATCTTGCGCTCCAGTTCCGGGCTGGCAATGATCGCGTGGCCTTCGGCGTCGTCGACCACCTCGCCCTCGAACAGATTGACGTTGCCGATGAACTCGCAAACCAGGCGGCTGGTCGGGGTTTCATAGACGTCGATCGGGCTGCCGATCTGGGCGATCCAGCCCAGGTGCATGATGGCGATGCGCTGGGCCATGGTCATGGCCTCTTCCTGGTCGTGGGTCACCATCACGCAGGTCACGCCCACGCGCTCGATGATCTCCACCAGTTCCAGCTGCATCTGCGAACGCAGTTTCTTGTCCAGCGCGCCCATCGGCTCGTCGAGCAGCAACAGTTTCGGGCGCTTGGCCAGCGAGCGGGCCAGGGCCACGCGCTGACGCTGGCCACCGGACAGCTGGTGCGGCTTGCGCTTGGCGTACTGGGTCATGTGCACCAGCTTGAGCATCTCGGCCACGCGGGCTTCGATCTCGGCCTTGGGCATCTTGTCCTGCTGCAGGCCGAAGGCGATGTTCTGCGCCACGGTCATGTGCGGGAACAGCGCGTAGGACTGGAACATCATGTTGATCGGCCGCTCGTAGGGCGGCATGTCGGTGATGTCGACGCCATCGAGGAAGATCCGCCCTTCGGTCGGACGCTCGAAGCCGGCCAGCATGCGCAGCAAGGTCGATTTGCCGGACCCGGAGCCGCCCAGCAGGGCGAAGATCTCACCCTTGCGGATTTCCAGGGACACATCGTCCACGGCTACCGTTTCGTCGAATTTTTTTGTGACCCGGTCGATCTTGACCAGCACCTGCTTGGGTTGCTGGCCACCCTCGAGGGCTTTCTTATAGGCACCGGAGGCAACTGCCATGAGTGAAACTCCCAACAAGATTTATGTGCCCGCCGCTGCGCTGGCGGGCCTGGATTGTTACTTGCCCGACTTGACCTTGGTCCAGCTGCGGGTCATCAAACGTTGCACCTTGGGTGGCAACTCAGCGTTGACGAACATCTTGTCCAGCACTTCCTGCGGTGGGTAAACCGCGGCGTCAGTCCTCACGGCCTGGTCCATCAGGTCGCCAGCCTTGGGGTTCGGGTTGGCGTAACCGACGTAATCACTGACCTGGGCGATCACCTCAGGTTTCAGCAAATAGTTGATGAAGGCGTGGGCCTCCTTGACGTTGCTGGCGTCCTTGGGAATCGCCAGCACATCGAACCAGAGGTTGCCGCCTTCCTTGGGAATGGCGTAGGCCAGTTTCACGCCCTTCTTCGCTTCTTCAGCGCGGGCCTTGGCCTGGAAAATGTCGCCGGAGAAGCCGGCGGCCACGCAGATGTCGCCGTTGGCGAGATCGGTGATGTACTTCGATGAGTGGAAGTAGGTCACGTACGGGCGCACGGCCAGCAGTTTCTCTTCCGCCTTCTGGTAGTCCTTGGGGTTGCTGCTGTTCGGGTCCAGGCCCATGTAGTTGAGCACCGCCGGGAGCATCTCGTCGGCCGAGTCGAGGAAGGCCACGCCGCACTGGCTGAGCTTCTTCATGTTCTCGGGTTCGAACAGCACCGCCCAGGAGTCGATCTTGTCGGTGCCCAGTACCGCCTTGACCTTCTCGACGTTGTAGCCGATGCCATTGGTGCCCCACAGGTAAGGGACGGCGTACTGGTTGCCCGGGTCGTTCTTCTCCAGACGCTTCATCAGCGCCGGGTCGAGGTTCACGTAGTTGGGCAGCAGGTCACGGTCGAGCTTCTGGAAAGCGCCCGCCTTGATCTGCTTGCCGAGGAAATGGTTGGACGGCACGACCACGTCATAGCCGGTGCGCCCGGCCAGCAGTTTGCCTTCCAGCGTCTCGTTGCTGTCGAAGACGTCGTATTTCGGGGTGATGCCGGTTTCCTTCTGGAAATCGGCGAGGGTATTGGGGCCAACGTAGTCGGACCAGTTGTAGATGTGCACCGTGGGCGCCGCTTGGACGCTGCAAGCCAGCGTCAGACCCGCTCCGGCCATCAAGGCCTTGCGAAAAACAGAAATAGACAAGTGGGTGGTCCTCACAATCAGTGCCTTTGCGGGCAGTAAACCTCGGCCGCACACGCAAAACCGGCGCGCAACTTACCTTCACGGCGTGGATGCCGCAAACTTATTTGCCTTAACCTGCCTCCAGGCCGGGAAACCCCGGCCCAGAGGGCCTTGCATCGGGCTTACTTGCCCGACTTGATCTTGGTCCAGCTGCGGGTGATCTCGCGCTGGGCGGTCTTTTCCGGCGCCTTGATGGCGTACAGCTTGGCCTTCACTTCATCGGACGGGTAGATCGCCGGATCGCTGGTGATCTCTTTGTCCACCAGCGGGGTGGCTGCCTTGTTGCCGTTCGGGAAGCGCACGGCATTGGTGATGCCGGCCATCACTTCCGGTTGCAGCAGGAAGTCCATGAACTTGTAGGCGGCCTCGACGTTCTCGGCGTCTTTCGGAATGGCGACCATGTCATAGAAGGTGCCGGCACCTTCCTTCGGAATGGTGTAGCTCAGCTTGACCTTGTCGCCGGCCTCGTGGGCACGGGCCTTGGACTGCTCCAGGTCACCCGAGTAACCCACGGCCACGCAGATGTTGCCGTTGGCCAGGTCCGAGATGTACTTGGAAGAGTGGAAGTAGGTGATCGAAGGACGGATCTTCAGGAACAGGTCTTCCGCGGCCTTCAGGTCTTCCTTCTTGGTGCTGTCGCTGGGCAGGCCCAGGTAGTGCAGCGCGGCCGGGATCATCTCGGTCGGGGCATCGAGGAAGCTCACGCCACAGCTCTTGAGCTTGGCGATGTTCTCAGGCTTGAACACGGCGTCCCACGAGTCGATCTTGTCCACGCCCAGCGCGGCCTTGACCTTCTCCGGGTTGTAGCCGATGCCGATCGAACCCCACATGTAAGGGAAGGCGAACTTGTTGCCTGGGTCGCTGGCATCGCCCACGGCCTTGAGCAGTGCCGGGTCGAGGTTCTTCCAGTTGGGCAACTTGGAGCGGTCCAGCTCTTGATAGACGCCGGCCTTGATTTGCTTGGCCAGGAAGTTGTTCGATGGCACGACGATGTCGTAGCCCGACTTGCCCGCCAGCAGCTTGGCTTCGAGGGTCTCGTTGCTGTCGAAGACGTCGTAGACCACCTTGATGCCGGTCTGCTTCTCGAAGTTGGCCACGGTGTCCGGTGCGATGTAGTCCGACCAGTTGTAGACGTGCAGCACCTTGTCGTCAGCCTGAACAGCGGTCGCCATGGCACCCATCAGGGCCGCGGCCAGCAGCGTCTTGCCCAATTTCTTCATGCGTAATGCTCCAGAATTTATTATCAAGCCATCTGTTCAGCAGCCAGGTACCACGGGACGCGCGCTGGGCGACTAAACAGCCGTTAGTCTGGCAAGTTACAAGGCGCTGTTTCAACAGAAGCAGGGCCTTGTAACGACTTAATGTCACCTCGCCAGCCTAGCAGACTGTCATTTGACCGCTTCGTAGGTCAGGTCCAGGCACTTGCGCGCCTTTTCCACCAGTTCGTCGATCTCTTCGCGACTGATCACCAGCGGCGGCGCGATGATCATGGTGTCGCCCACCGCGCGCATCACCAGGCCGTTCTCGAAGCAGTGGGTGCGGCAGATCATGCCAACGCCCTTGCCCTCGTAACGGCTGCGGGTGGCCTTGTCCTTGACCAGCTCGATCGCGCCGAGCAGGCCCAGGCCGCGTACCTCGCCCACCAGCGGATGGTCCTGCAGCTCACGCAGTCGTTTTTGCAAATACGGTGCCGTTTCGTTGCGGGCACGCTCGACAATCTTCTCGTCACGCAGGATGCGCAGGTTTTCCAGACCCACCGCCGCCGCCACCGGGTGGCCGGAGTAGGTGAAGCCGTGGTTGAAATCGCCACCTTCGCTGATCACCTTGGCCACTTTGTCACGCACGATCACACCGCCCATGGGGATGTAACCGGAGGTCAGGCCCTTGGCGATGGTCATCAGGTCAGGCGCAAGGTCGTAGTAGTCGGAGCCGAACCACTCGCCGGTGCGACCAAAACCGCAGATCACTTCGTCGGCAACGAACAGGATGTCGTACTTGGCGAGGATCTCCTTGATCTTCGGCCAGTAGGTCTCAGGCGGAATGATCACCCCACCGGCGCCCTGGATCGGCTCGGCGATGAAGGCGGCGACATTGTCCTCGCCGACTTCGAGAATCTTCTTCTCCAGCTGTTCGGCCGCCCACACGCCGAACTCATCCGGCGTCATGTCGCCACCCTCGCCGAACCAGTACGGCTGCGGGATATGCACGATGCCCGGAATCGGCAGGCCACCCTGCTCGTGCATGCCGCTCATGCCGCCCAGGCACGCACCCGCAAAGGTGGAACCGTGGTAGCCGTTGATGCGGCCGATGATGGTCTGCTTGTGCGGCTTGCCCTTCAGCGCCCAGTAGTGACGGACCATGCGCAGCACGGTGTCGTTGCCCTCGGAGCCGGAGCCGGTGAAGAACACATGGGTCATGCCCTTGGGCGCCACGTCGGTGATCGCCTTGGCCAACTCCAGCGCCGGCGGGTGAGCGGTCTGGAAGAACAGGTTGTAGTACGGCAGCTCACGCATCTGCTTTTCTGCCGCCTGCACCAGCTCTTCACGACCATAGCCGACCGCCACGCACCACAGGCCGGCCATGCCGTCGAGGATCTTGTGCCCCTCGCTGTCCCACAAATGCACGCCCTGCGCCTTGGTGATGATGCGCGGCCCCTTCTCCTTCAGCTGCTTGTAGTCACTGAAAGGTGCAAGGTGGTGCTCGCCGCTCAGGGTTTGCCATTCACGGGTTTGCGGGTTGTTGACGCTCATGTGCCTCTCCATTTTCCGGTGGCCGCCCGCAGGCGGCCTCAGGGTTGATCACACAGCAAACAGCAGGAACTCACGCTCCCAGGAGCTGATGACGCGCTTGAAGTTCTCATGCTCGGCGCGCTTGGTGGCGACGTAGCCGGTGATGAATTTCTTGCCCAGGTACTGCACCAGCGCGCGGCTGTTCTCCATGCGCTCGAGGGCGTCCTCGATGGTCAGCGGCAGGCGCAGGTTGCGCCGCTCGTAACCACGGCCCTGCACCGGCGCGCTGGCCTCGATGCCTTCGACCATGCCGATGTAGCCGCACAGCAGGCTCGCGGCGATGGCCAGGTAGGGATTGGCGTCGGCGCCCGGCAGGCGATTCTCGACCCGGCGATTCTGCGGGCCGGCATCGGGTACGCGCAGGCCAACGGTACGGTTCTCTTCGCCCCACTCGACGTTCACCGGTGCCGAGGTGTCCGGCAGGAAGCGGCGGAACGAGTTGACGTTGGGGGCGAACAGCGGCAGCGCCTCGGGGATGAACTTCTGCAAGCCGCCGATATGGTGCAGGAACAGCTTGCTCATGCTGCCGTCGGCGTTGGAGAAGATGTTCTTGCCGGTGGCCACGTCGACCACGCTCTGGTGCAGGTGCATCGCGCTGCCCGGCTCGCCGGTCATGGGCTTGGCCATGAAGGTGGCGGCCACGTTGTGCTTGAGCGCGGCCTCGCGCATGGTGCGCTTGAACACCAGGATCTGGTCGGCCAGGTGCAGGGCATCGCCGTGACGGAAGTTGATTTCCATCTGCGCGGTGCCGTCCTCGTGGATCAGCGTGTCGAGGTCCAGCTGCTGCAATTCGCACCAGTCATAGACGTCCTCGAACAATGGGTCGAATTCGTTGGCCGCCTCGATGGAGAACGACTGCCGCCCGGTTTCCGGACGGCCGGAACGACCCACCGGCGGCTGCAGCGGAAAGTCCGGGTCTTCGCTACGCTTGGTGAGGTAGAACTCCATCTCGGGCGCGACGATCGGCTGCCAGCCCTTGTCGGCGTAGAGTTTCAGGACCTTCTTCAATACGTTGCGCGGCGACAGTTCGACCGGGTTGCCCTTCTTGTCGTAGGTGTCGTGGATCACCTGGGCGGTCGGCTCGATGGCCCACGGTACGAGAAACACCGCGTTCTCGTCGGGGCGGCAGATCATGTCGATGTCGGCCGGGTCGAGCAGTTCGTAATAGATGTCGTCGTCGACGTAGTCGCCGGTCACGGTCTGCAGCAGCACGCTTTCAGGCAGGCGCATGCCTTTCTCGGCGATGAACTTGTTGGTGGGCGAGATCTTGCCGCGGGTGATGCCGGTCAGATCGCTGATCAGGCATTCCACTTCGGTGATCTTGTGCTCTTTCAACCAATCGGTGAGCTGGTCGAGGTTGTGACTCATAAATACCTCAGGAGGTAATGTGGCGCGATTGAAGGCAACCGGCGGCCACTGACGCCAGGCGTCGGGCAAAGTCGGCGCGCAGGGCGCCGAGGGGCCTGGAAAGGCCCGCGCCTTGATTCTGGATGCTGTGCATGGCTAAAGCAAAAACCCTCGCGCAGGACGACAGTGGAGGCACGCCATGACGGCGCGCCCGGACAGAAAGCGAAGGGCAGAAGGAAAGGAGGTGTTGCGGTAAAGCGTTACGAGGTATGGTTTTTTTTTGCGAACCGTCAATTATTGCGGCCAGCGCGGCGCCCCTTTGATACAGGCGTGCGATGACCGGACGGCAACCGGGAGATGTACCTGAACGCACCGTGCATGCGGCGCTGACAGGTCTCGGCAAGCGGACCATGTGACCCTCGTATTATTGTGTTCTGGGTTGTGACCGAGCTTATCCTCGTTCATTTTTTTACACAACCTCTCCGTAAAAAATAAAACACGCCCCGCTCGGGATAACCCTTCAGGGCAAAAATAGCGGATAATGGCACGCCCCGATATGCAGCAAATCTGCCGTAGATGTGCCATTTAAGGGCATCATGGGGTTGGCTTGACTTCACCTGGTCTTTCCGATTGACTGAGGTTGCAAGCCCCCCTTGATTGATATTTTTAACAACAAAGGTGTTGCATCATGTCGGTACCCCCGCGTGCCGTTCAGCTTAACGAAGCGAACGCGTTCCTTAAGGAACATCCTGAGGTTCTCTACGTTGACCTTCTGATTGCAGATATGAATGGTGTGGTGCGTGGCAAGCGCATCGAGCGCACCAGCCTCCACAAGGTTTACGAGAAAGGCATCAACCTGCCTGCCTCCCTCTTCGCCCTGGATATCAACGGTTCAACCGTCGAAAGCACAGGTCTTGGCCTGGACATCGGCGACGCCGACCGTATCTGCTACCCCATCCCCGGCACCCTCTCCAACGAACCCTGGCAGAAGCGCCCGACCGCGCAACTGCTGATGACCATGCACGAGCTCGAAGGCGAGCCCTTCTTCGCCGACCCGCGCGAAGTACTGCGCCAGGTGGTGAGCAAGTTCACCGAGATGGGCCTGACCATCTGCGCCGCGTTCGAGCTGGAGTTCTACCTGATCGACCAGGAGAACGTGAACGGCCGTCCGCAGCCGCCGCGCTCGCCGATCTCGGGCAAGCGCCCGCAGTCGACCCAGGTCTACCTGATCGACGACCTCGACGAATACGCCGACTGCCTGCAGGACATCCTCGAAGGCGCGAAGGAGCAAGGCATCCCGGCCGACGCCATCGTCAAGGAAAGCGCCCCGGCGCAGTTCGAAGTCAACCTGCACCACGTCCCCGACCCGCTCAAGGCCTGTGACTACGCGGTGCTGCTCAAGCGCCTGATCAAGAACATCGCCTACGACCATGAAATGGACACCACATTCATGGCCAAGCCCTACCCGGGCCAGGCAGGCAACGGCCTGCATGTACACATCTCCGTGCTGGACAAGGATGGCAACAACATCTTCACCAGCGAGGATCCCGAGCAGAACGCCGCGCTACGTCACGCTGTCGGCGGTGTGCTCGAGACCCTGCCTGCCTCGATGGCGTTCCTCTGCCCGAACGTCAACTCGTACCGCCGTTTCGGCGCGCAGTTCTACGTGCCGAACGCGCCGAGCTGGGGCCTGGACAACCGCACCGTGGCCCTGCGCGTGCCGACCGGCTCGCCGGACGCCGTGCGCATCGAGCACCGGGTGGCCGGCGCCGACGCCAACCCGTACCTGATGATGGCGGCCGTGTTGGCCGGCGTGCACCACGGTCTGACCAACAAGATCGAACCGGGCGAGCCGATCGAAGGCAACTCGTACGAGCAGCTGGAGCAGAGCCTGCCGAACAACCTGCGCGATGCCCTGCGCGAGCTGGACGACAGCGAGATCCTCAACAAGTACATCGATCCGAAGTACATCGACATCTTCGTCGCGTGCAAGGAGAGCGAGCTGGAGGAGTTCGAGCATTCGATCTCCGACCTCGAGTACAACTGGTACCTGCATACCGTGTAAACGAAAACGCCGCCCACAAGGGCGGCGTTTTTCTTTGCCATCGCATCGCGGGTCAAGCCCGCTCCCACGTGTGCCAGCCCGTGTACACCGTGGGAGCGGGCTTGACCCGCGATGGCATCAGAGCGGCTTCTCGAAGATCTTCGAATTGCGCTGGTAGTTGTACAGCGAAGCCCGCGCCGCCGGCAGCCGTTCCACGCCACTGGGTGCAAAGCCACGCTCACGGAACCAGTGCGCGGTGCGGGTCGTCAGCACGAACAGGGTGTTCAGCCCCAGCGCCCGCGCCCGCTCCTCAATGCGCTCGAGCAGTTCGTCGCCACGCCCGCCATGCCGGTACTCCGGGTTCACCGCCAGGCACGCCAGCTCCCCGGCTTCGGAATCGGCAATCGGGTACAACGCCGCGCAGGCGATGATCATGCCCTCGCGCTCGACCACGCTGAACTGCTCGATCTCCCGCTCCAGCACCTCGCGCGAGCGACGCACCAGGATGCCCTGCTCTTCCAGCGGGCTGATCAGCTCCAGCAGGCCGCCGACATCCTCGATGGTCGCCTCGCGCACCACTTCGAACTGCTCCTGAGACACCAGCGTCCCGCCACCGCCACGGGTGAACAGCTCGGTCAGCAACGCACCGTCCTCGGCATAGCTGACGATATGGCTGCGCGCCACGCCCCCCTTGCAGGCCTCGGCGGCGGCATCCAGCAACTCGGCCTGGTAGTCGCTGCCCAGGCGTTGCAGGTGCGGCGCGATCTGCTGTGGCCGCAGCTCACGCACCAGTTGGCCATGCGCATCCAGCAGGCCAGGTTCAGCGCCGAACAGCAGCAGCTTGTCCGCGCCCAGTTCGATTGCGGCACGGGTGGCCACGTCCTCGCAGGCGAGGTTGAAGATCTCGCCGGTCGGCGAATAGCCCAGCGGCGACAGCAGCACGATGGAGCGCTCATCGAGCAGGCGGTTGATGCCTTTGCGGTCAACCCGGCGCACTTCGCCGGTGTGGTGGTAGTCGACCCCTTCGAGCACGCCGATCGGCCGCGCCGTGACCAGGTTGCCGGAGGCCACCCGCAGGCGCGAGCCCTGCATCGGAGAGGCCGCCATATCCATCGACAGGCGCGCCTCGATGGCCAGGCGCAAGGCGCCCACCGCATCGATCACGCAGTCGAGCGTTGCCGCATCGGTGATACGCATGCCGTGATGATAGTGCGGGGTCAAGCCGCGGGCGGCCAGGCGGCTTTCGATTTGCGGGCGCGAGCCGTGGACCAGCACCAGCCGCACACCAAGGCTGTGCAGCAGCACCAGGTCGTGGACAATGTTGCCGAAGTTCGGGTGTTCGACGCCATCACCGGGAAGCATGACCACGAAGGTGCAGTCGCGGTGGGCGTTGATGTAGGGAGACGCATGACGCAGCCAGTTGACGTAATCGGGCATGACAGGGCCTGTGGATAAGTGAACGGAGAACGAAAAGGCGCACAACGTTCGAAAGTCATCGTCGGAACAGGCTTGCGGTCACGCGCGGTCTCCTCTGGTCAGGGAAAGATCAATGGCTCAGGCAATAGTGCCGGATCAGGTCACGGAGTAGACGCACAGTAGGCTCGATTCGCGACATTTCCAGGTATTCGCCGGGCTGGTGGGCGCAGGCGATGTCACCCGGGCCGAGCACGATGGTCTGGCAACCGAGCTGCTGAAGATAAGGCGCTTCGGTGCCAAAGGCCACCGCTTCGGCGCGGTGACCGGTCAGGCGTTCGGCCAGGCGCACCAGTTCACTGTCGGCGTCCTGCTCGAATGGCGGTACTTCGGGGAACAGCGGCGCATAGTCGATACGCACGTCGTGGCGTTCGGCCAAAGGCGCGATCTTGCCGCGAATCGCCGCGCGCAGCTGCTCGACATCCATGCCCGGCAGCGGGCGCAGGTCGAACTCCAGGGCGCACTGGCCACAGATGCGGTTGGGGTTGTCGCCACCATGGATGCAGCCGAAGTTCAGAGTCGGCGTCGGCACCGTGAACTGCGGGTTGCGGTACTGCTCCTGCCAGGTACGACGCAGGCCCATCAGCTCGCCCATCACCGCGTGCATGGCTTCCATGGCGCTGCGGCCCAAGCTCGGATCCGACGAATGGCCACTGCGCCCGAGGATGTCGATACGGTCCATGAGGATGCCCTTGTGCATCCTGATCGGCTTGAGCCCGGTGGGCTCGCCGATCACCGCCGCCCGTCCGAGCGGCTGGCCGGCCTCGGCCAGAGCGCGGGCGCCGGACATCGAGCTTTCCTCGTCGCAGGTGGCGAGGATCAGCAGCGGTTGCTTGAAATCGTGCTCAAGCAGCGGGATGACCGCGTCGATGACCAGGGCGAAGAAGCCTTTCATGTCGCAGCTGCCCAGCCCGACCCAGCGACCATCGACCTCGGTCAGCTTGAGCGGATCGCTGCGCCACAGCTGCGGGTCGTAGGGCACGGTATCGCTGTGTCCGGCCAGCACCAGGCCGCCCGGGCCGGTGCCGCGGCTGGCCAGGAGGTTGAACTTGCCGGGGCTGACCTGCTGGATCTCGCAGGTGAAGCCCAGGTCGCCCAGCCAGCCGGCCAGCAGGTCGATGACCGCGCGGTTGGACTGGTCCAGCGCAGGCTGGGTGCAACTGACCGAGGGCGCGGCGATCAGGGCGGCGAACTGGTCTTTCAGCGACGGCAACGGCATGCGCGGACTCCTCGACGGCGTGAAAGGCATCATAACAATGGCGACCCGTCACCTGGCAATCCACAGCATCCTCGTGGAGCAAGTACTGTAGACTGCCCAGCAACGATGCCCCTCCTTCCGAGCCCGCGATGCACAAAGAAACCGAACTCAAACTCCGCGCCAGCCGCGAGACCCTTGCCGCCCTGCGCGAGCACCCCCTGCTGAAGAAGCGCAACAAGTCCGGCTGGCAGACCCGCGAATTGCTCAACCAGTACTTCGACACCCCCGAGCGCGACCTGTCCGCCGCCCGTGTCGCCCTGCGCCTTCGCCGTGATGGCGAGGTCATCATCCAGACCCTCAAGTGCCGTGGTCAGAGCGTCGCCGGCCTGTCCGAGCGCAACGAGCACGAGTGGCACCTGGACAAGGTCAAGCTCGACCTGAAGAAGCTCGACGCCACCTGCTGGCCCGAGCAACTGGCCGAGCTGGACAAGAAGACCATCAAGCCGCTGTTCACCACCGACTTCACCCGCGAGTACGCCGAGATCGCCTGGGGCCGTGGCAAGGCGAAGGTGGTGATCGAGGCCGCGCTGGACCAAGGTTTCGTGATCGCCGGCAAGCGCAAGGAAGAAATCTGCGAGCTGGAGCTGGAACTGCGTGAAGGTCCCCCTGAGGCGCTGTTGGAGCTGGCCGCCGAGCTGGCCGCCAGCCTGCCACTGATGCCCTGCGACATCAGCAAGGCCGAGCGCGGCTACCGCCTGCTCGATCCGGACAGCTACGAGTTGGGCCTGCCGGTGACCGAACTGCAGGCCGAGATGCCGCTGGACGACGCCTACGCCGCCCTCGCCTGGCAACTGCTGGGCAGCAGCCAGCGCTTGGCCGAGCAGTATCGCCACAATGGCCACTGGCGCCTGCTGCAGGACTGGGTCCGCTGCCTGGCCGAACTGCGCGCCCTCACCGCAAGCCTCGGCCAGGCCGCGCCGCGCCCGACCACCCGTGCCCTGCGCGCCAGCCTCGACGCGCTGCTGGAAGACTGGCGCCCGCTGGTGCTGGCCGGCAACGATGACGAGGACATTCGCCGCGCCGCCCCCGAGCAGTTCGCCGAAGAACTGGAAGACCCGCGCTGGGGCCAGTTCTCCCTGGAGACCGCACGTTGGCTGAGCGCCCGCGCCTGGACCGCCGAGCGCAAGGGCCGTGGCGAGCGCCAGGGCAAGGCGCAGCTGGCCAGCTGGCTGCAGCACCTGCTGGGTGAGGAGTCTCGCGCCCTGAAGCTGCCGCTGTACGTGCAGCGCCCGGAAGACCTGGCCGAACAGCTGCCACGCATCGAATGCGTGCAGAGCTGGCTGCACCACGCCCGCCAGGTGCTGGACCTGCCGCAACAGGACCGCCTCTACGGCGAGCTGAACAAGCTGCACGAACTGGCCGAGCACCCCCTGGTGGAAGAAGGCAAGGAAGAACTGCTCGAAGCCCGTATCGAGCAGGCCCGCGCCATTGAGCAGAACCGCGCCTGGAAACACCTGCTCAAGGCCTGAGTCCGCGCTGCCCGCTCCTGCACTTCGTGGGAGCGGCGGTGCGCCGTTGCGACTTGCCCCGCGATCGACTCGTCAGGGTCTCAATGGCAAGCTCGTGGTCGACTTGATCTCCGACAACGCCACGATCGAGTTCACTTCCTGGATACCCGGCACGTTCGACAGCTTCTCGAAGAAGAACCGCTCATAAGCCTCGATATCCGAGGTAACGATGCGCAGCAGGAAGTCCACCGCCCCCATCAGCACGTAGCATTCCAGCACTTCGGGAAACCCGCGGATCGCCTCGGTGAACTCGGCGAAGTTCGAGCGCCCATGCGCATTGAGTTTCACCTCGGCAAAGATCTGCGTGTTCAGCCCCACCTTCTTGCGATCCAGCAGGGTCACCTGCCCGCGGATCACGCCCTCCTCCCTCAAGCGCTGGATGCGCCGCCAGCATGGCGACTGCGACAGGCCCACGCGCTCGGCGATCTGCGCGCTGGACAGCGACGCGTCCTCCTGCAGCAGCTCGAGGATGCGCCGATCATAGGCATCCAATCCACCATGCATTATCAATTCTCCAGAACTCAACTTTGCGAATTAAACTATTCTCAATAGATAGAAAACGCTCAAATCATAGCGAAAAAATACCACCGCCAGCGTGCAAGAATTTCTTCACTTTCGTGGAGAAACGCCATGCACTCAGCCGAACAGCCCAGGATCGATGCCTGGGCCCCCAACACCGCCCACAGCACCGTCCACTATCGCCTGCAGGCCGAGGCGGAACCGGACAGCCTGTGCCGGGTGCTCAACCTGTTCGCCCTGCAGTTCCTCACACCACATAGCGTCCAGGTCAACCAGTGCGATGACCTGCTGGACATGGAAATCGGCATCGGCGGCCTGAGCTGGCACCGCGCCGAAGTCATCGCGCAGAAGCTGCGCAACCTGGTCTGCGTGGCCGATGTCAGCCTGGAGTGCCGGCCACGCCTGGCGCAGGCCGCCTCGGCCTGAACGCCCCCTGGCAAGATTCCGAAACCCTTTATTCACCCCACCATTGCGTCCTCTGACTAGCCTTGCCAGCGTCATGGATCACCTGGCAGGGATCTCGCCATGTTTGCCAACGCTAGCCAAGACCTGGACCTGAACCGGCTGCTCGACGCCTTGCTCGCCGAACAGCGGATCGCCGCCTGCGATGCGCTCAAGGCGCTCGAGCGGGCCAGGCAACACCCTGACGAGCATCCCCTGGAGCTGATCGCCGCTCTGGCCCTGGCAGATCCGTTACACCCTGGCCAGCACCTGGACCTGCATGCGCTCTGCCACTGGTTGGCCGATCAGGTGGGCCAGCCATTCCTGCACATCGACCCGCTGCAGGTCGACCTGGCACAGGTTGCCAGCCTGATGTCAGCGGCCTTCGCCGAACGTCACGGCATCCTCGCCGTGGCGCTGGACGACAGCAGCGTGACCGTGGCCAGCGCCCAACCCTATCGACGTGACTGGGAGGCCGACCTGTGCCACGGCCTGGGCAAGCGCGTGCAACGTGTGCTGGCCAGCCCCCGGCAGATCCGCCAACTGACGCCCACCTTCTTCGGCCTGGCGCGTTCACTGCGCAATGCCCAGCAGCCCCCGGCGCCCGGGCTCGGCGAACTGGAGCAGCTGCTGGAGCTGGGTGCCAGCCAGGCCCAAGCGGGCGCCGAGGATCAGCATGTGGTGCGCATTGTCGACTGGGTGCTGCAGTACGCCATCGAGCAGCGTGCCAGTGATATTCACCTGGAACCGCGCCGCGAACTGGGCCACCTGCGCCTGCGCATCGATGGCCTGCTGTACCCTGTCTACGCCTTCCCGGCGGGCGTCGCACTGGCCATGGTCAGCCGCCTGAAGCACCTGGGTCGGATGAACGTGGCGGAGAAGCGTCGGCCCCAGGACGGCCGCCTGAAAAGCCGCCTGCCGGATGGCGCGCAGATCGAGCTGCGCCTGTCCACGTTGCCCACGCCATTCGGCGAGAAGCTGGTGCTGCGTCTGTTCGATCCGCAGCTACGCCATGAAACCCTCGAGCACCTCGGCCTGGAGGCGCCCTTGCTGGCCCAGTGGAAAACCCTGCTGCAACGGCGCCAGGGCATCCTGCTGGTAACCGGCCCCACTGGCTCGGGCAAGACCAGCACCCTCTACGCCAGCCTGCGCCACCTGGCCACGCCCCAGGTCAACCTGTGCAGCATCGAGGACCCCATCGAGCGCCTGGAGCCGGCGATCAACCAGCTACAGGTGCAACCCGGCCTGGGCCTGGGCTTCGCCGATGGCGTGCGCGCTCTGCTGCGGCAGGATCCGGACATCATCATGATCGGCGAGATCCGCGACCAGGAAACCGCCCAAGTGGCGGTACAGGCGGCGCTGACCGGCCACCTGGTACTGTCCACCTTGCACACCGACGATGCCTGCGCGGCAATCACCCGCCTGCAGGAGCTGAAGGTGGCCGACTACCTGATCAGGGCCACGTTGCTGGGGGTTATGGCCCAACGGCTGGTGCGCACCTTGTGTCCTGCCTGCCAAGGCATGGAACACACCGATCGCCCCGCCTGCCAGACCTGTCGGGGCAGCGGCTTTCATGGCCGCACCGGGCTGTTCGAGCTGCTACGGGTCGACAGCGCGCTACGCCAGCGCATCACCCCAGGCGCCGACCTGGAAGTCCTGCGCCAGCAGGCGATCGCTGATGGCCTGCACGACCTGCGCCGCAGCGGAAGCCGCCTGGCCGAGCAACGGCTGACCTCCATCGAGGAGGTGCTACGGGTCTGTGGATAAGTAAGAAATCTCCCGTGTGGTCGGGAACTTGGCCGCGGTAAAACGGATCAAATCGGCATTCCGACAGCCCTCATCGACCGAGGTGATTCATCATGCGTTTCAAAACAGCCATCGCAGCCACCGTCCTCTGTTCGCTGCCCCTCGGCTCGGCCATGGCCGACACGTTCTGGCGCAACATCATCTCCTCCGGTGCCACCACTGCCTCGACCTACCTGACCTTCAAGGACCACAAACTGATCGTCGCCGCCCAGGACGATGCCGGCAGCTTCGTCGCCAGTGAGGGCGCCATCCGCGGTCCGTTCCTGGAAGCCGCGATTCGCCAGGTACGCGCGGACAACCCGGGCGTCCAGGCCAGCGACATGGAACTGGCCAACGCGATCCTGGCCAAGAACGCCGTGGCCGAGTAAGTCCCGGGCTGCTTTGCAGCCCATCGCAGGCAAGCCGGCGATGGGCCGCACAGCGGCCCCAATGCAAGACAGTTTCCCCTCCCACGCCAGACGCTAGCGATACGCCTCCACCGGCACGCACGCACAGAACAGGTTCCTGTCTCCATACACGTTGTCGACCCGGTTCACCGCCGGCCAGTACTTGTGCTGACGCGCGTGAGCGCTGGGGGCGATGCCCTGCTCGATGCTGTACGGCCGGTCCCAGGGCGCGAGCACGTCGGCCAGGGTGTGCGGCGCATGCTTGAGCGGATTGTCCTCGGCCGGCCAGTTGCCCTCCTGAACTTGGGCAATCTCGGCCCTGATCGCCAGCATCGCCTCGACGAAACGGTCCAGTTCGGCTTTCGACTCGCTCTCGGTGGGCTCGACCATCAGCGTGCCCGGCACTGGGAACGACATGGTCGGCGCATGGAAGCCGTAGTCCATCAGGCGCTTGGCCACATCTTCCTCGGTGATGCCGGTCAGCGCCTTGAGTGGCCGCAGGTCGAAGATGCACTCATGGGCCACCCGCTGGTTGCGCCCACGGTAGAGCACCGGGAAGGCATCGCGCAGTTGGCTGGCCAGGTAGTTGGCGGACAGGATCGCCACCTCGCTGGCATCGGCCAGTTGCGGCCCCATCATGGCGATGTACATCCAGCTGATCGGCAGGATGCTGGCACTGCCCCAGGGCGCCGCGCTCACCGCGCTGTTGGTCGGCTCCAACCCCGGCACCGGCACCACCGGGTGGCTGGCGACGAACGGCTTGAGGTGGGCGCGAATGCCGATCGGCCCCATGCCCGGGCCACCACCGCCATGGGGGATGCAGAAGGTCTTGTGCAGGTTCATGTGCGAGACGTCGGCACCGATGTCCGCCGGTCGCGCCAGCCCGACCTGGGCATTGAGGTTGGCGCCGTCCATGTACACCTGCCCGCCATGCTGGTGCACCACCTCGCAGATCTCGCGGATCCCCTCCTCGTACACGCCGTGGGTGGAGGGGTAGGTCACCATCAGGCATGACAGCCGCTCGCCGGCGGCCCGGGCCTTGGCCTTGAGGTCGTCGAGATCGACGTTGCCGTCTTCGTCGCACTCCACGATCACCACCTCCATGCCGGCCATCTGCGCCGATGCCGGGTTGGTGCCATGGGCCGAGGACGGAATCAGGCACAAGGTGCGCCCGGGCTGGTGGCGGCTGCGGTGGTAACGGGTGATGGCCATGAGCCCGGCATATTCGCCCTGGGCACCGGAGTTGGGCTGCATACAGATGGCGTCAAAGCCGGTGATCGCGCACAACCAGCTTTCCAGCTCGTCGATCATCGCCTTGTAGCCTTGCACCTGGGCGGCCGGGGCGAAGGGATGCGGCAGGGCGAACTCCGGCCAGGTGATGGGGATCATCTCGCTGCTGGCATTGAGCTTCATGGTGCACGAGCCCAGCGGAATCATCGACTGGTTCAGCGCCAGGTCCTTGTTCTCCAGCTGCTTGAGGTAGCGCAGCATCTCGGTTTCGCTGTGGTGCAGGTTGAACACCGGATGCCCGAGGATTGGCGTACGGCGCATCAGCGCCCCAGGGATGCCCTCGGGCAGCGCCTGCTGGTCGAGCGTGGCGATGTCCAGGCCATGGTCGACGCCGAGGAAGATATCCAGCAGCTTGAGCACCGTGGCTTCGTTACAGGTTTCGTCCAGGCTCACGCCCAGGTGCCCGCGTCCGAGGATGCGCAGGTTGATGCGGGCGGCCTCGGCGCTCTCGATGATCGCCGCCTGGGTACCGCCGACATCCAGGGTCAGAGTGTCGAAAAAGTGCTGATTGAGGCGCTTGATGCCCTTCGCCTCGAGGCCGGCGGCAAGGATGAAGGTCAGCCGGTGCACCCGCTGGGCGATGCGCTGCAGGCCCTCGGGGCCGTGGTAGACGGCGTAGAAGCCGGCGATGTTGGCCAGCAGCACCTGGGCTGTGCAGATATTGGAATTGGCCTTCTCCCGGCGAATGTGCTGCTCGCGAGTCTGCAGGGCCATGCGCAGCGCGGTGTTGCCGCGGGCATCGCGGGACACCCCGATGATGCGCCCGGGCATGGCCCGCTTGTAGTCGTCGCGGCAGGCGAAATAGGCCGCATGCGGCCCACCGTAGCCCATCGGCACGCCAAAGCGCTGGGTCGAGCCGAGCACCACGTCGGCTCCCAGTTCGCCCGGCGGCGTGAGCACCACCAGGCTGAGGATATCGGCGGCGACGCAGGCCAGGGCCTGCTGGGCGTGCAACTGGTCGATCAGCGGGCGCAGGTCGCGCACCTCGCCATGGGTGTCCGGGTACTGCAGCAACGCCCCGAACACCTTGTGCTTGGCCAGGTTATCCACAGAATCGATGATCAACTCGAAACCGAAGCCCTCGGCCCGGGTCTTGAGCACCGACAGGGTCTGCGGGTGGCAGTGCTCGTCGGCGAAGAAGGCGTTGCTCTTGCTGCGCGCCACGCGCCTGGCCATGGCCATGGCCTCGGCGGCGGCGGTGGCCTCGTCGAGCAACGAGGCATTGGCCAGGGCCAGGCCGGTGAGGTCGATGACCATCTGCTGGTAGTTCAGCAGCGCCTCCAGGCGCCCCTGGGCGATCTCCGGCTGATAGGGCGTGTAGGCGGTGTACCAGCCGGGATTCTCCAGCACGTTGCGCAGGATGACGGTGGGGGTGATGGTCGCGTGGTAGCCCATGCCGATCAGGCTTGTCCACAGCTGGTTCTGCGCGGCATGGCCCGCCAGCCTGGCCAGCGCGGCCTGCTCATCGAGAGCCGGCGGCAGGTCCAGCGGGCGGTTGAAGCGGATGCCGGGCGGCACCGTCTGCTCGATCAGCTCGCTGCGGCTGGCGACGCCGAGGGCATCGAGCATGGCCTGCTGCTCCTGGGCATCGGGCCCCAGGTGGCGGCGCAGGAAGGGGTTGGGCTCTTGCAGTTGATGCAGGGATGGCGACTGGGACATGGCGACGATCTCTTCCTGGACCAGTTCTCATGGGAGACTTACAAGTCTAGGAAGGATTGCCGGATGTGCGGGGATTATTGCATTGGCCGTGCAGGCCTCATCGCGGGGCAAGCCCTCCCCCACGATGAGGCCAGTCCTGTCACTCGCCGATCAGGGCTGCGTAACCAGCGGCATCCAGCAGCTTGCCCAGCTCAGCCGGGTTGCTTGGCTTGAGCTTGAAGATCCACGACTCGTAGGGTTCTTCGTTGAGCAGCTCCGGGCTATCGGCCAGTTCTTCGTTGACCGCGATCACCTCGCCGCTTACCGGTGCGTAGATGTCCGACGCAGCCTTGACCGACTCGACCACGCCAGCGGCGTCGCCAGCAGCGAACACCTTGCCGACTTCGGCCAGCTCGACGAACACCACGTCACCCAGGGCTTCCTGGGCGTGGTCGCTGATACCCACGGTCACTGTGCCATCGGCTTCCAGGCGGGCCCATTCATGGCTTTCGGCAAAACGCAGGTCGGCGGGGATATTGCTCATGTCTTGTCTTCCTCGATTGGGTCAGCGGTCGGCCCGCCATTTGAGTGTTCAGATCAGGATCTTGCCATGGCGCACGAAGGTCGGCTTGACCACCCGCACCGGGTACCACTTGCCGCGGATCTCCACTTCGGCACGGTCGCCGGTGGCCATGGGCACGCGGGCCAAGGCAATGGATTTGCTCAGCGTAGGCGAGAAACTACCACTGGTGATCTCTCCTTCGCCAATCCCGGATACACGGACCACCTGGTGGGCACGCAGTACTCCGCGCTCCTCGAGCACCAGGCCGACCAGTTTTTCCTTCACGCCCTGCTCGATTTCCGCCAGCAGGCCGGCACGGCCGATGAACTCGCGGCTTGCCGGCTCCCAGGCGACGCTCCAGCCCAGGTTGGAGGTCAGCGGGGTATGGGCTTCGTCGATGTCCTGGCCATATAGGTTCATGCCGGCTTCCAGGCGCAGGGTGTCACGCGCGCCCAGGCCGCTCGGGGCAATACCGGCGCCGACCAGGTCGTTGAAGAATGCCGGGGCCTGCTCGCCGGGAAGGATGATCTCCAGGCCGTCCTCGCCGGTGTAACCGGTGCGGGCGATGAACCAGTCACCGTCGGCGAGGCCTTCGAAGGGGCGCAGTTCGCGGATCAGCGCGGCACGCGAGGCGCTGAGCAGGGCGGCGACCTTTTCCCGGGCATGGGGGCCCTGGATGGCGAGGATGGCCAGTTCGGGGCGGACTTTGAAGCCAACCTTGAATCCTTCGCTCTGCGCTTGCAGCCAAGCCAGTACCTTGTCGCGGGTAGCGGCGTTGGCCACCAGGCGATAGCCGTCCTCGGTGCGGTAGGCGATCAGGTCGTCGATCACCCCGCCATCGGCGTTGAGCAAAGGGCTGTAGAGGGCCTTGCCGGGGCTTTCCAGACGCGTCACGTCATTGGCCAGCAGGTGTTGCAGCCAGGGCGTGGCGGCGCAACCTTCGATATCGATGACGGTCATATGGGAGACATCGAAGACCCCGCAGTCGCTGCGCACCTGGTGGTGCTCCTCGACTTGCGAGCCGTAATGCAGGGGCATGTCCCATCCGCCGAAATCGACCGTCTTGGCGCCGAGCGCCAGGTGCAGGTCATACAGAGGCGTACGCTGTCCCATGGGTTTCTCCTTCCGGGCGTGGCGAGGCGGCGGCGGTCGGCGATGTTCAGGCATCACCTGTTCTTGTAGGACCCGTCGCTGCGAATGCCGCGCATTGTAGCCGCAAGGAAGCGGCGTGACACCCTCAGCGCGGGTGTCCCGGACGATGGGCCGAGCGACGGATCAGGCCGATCACCGGCAGCAGACCGACCAGCACCAGGGTCAGGGCCGGCAGCGAGGCCCGTGCCCATTCGCCCTCGCTGGTCATCTCGAACACACGCACGGCCAGGGTGTCCCAGCCGAACGGGCGCATCAGCAGGGTCGCCGGCATCTCCTTCAACACGTCGACGAACACCAGCAGGGCGGCGCTGAGCGCACCGGGCACCAGCAGCGGCAGATACACCTTGAAAAACAATCCCGGCCCGGCGACCCCGAGGCTGCGTGACGCCTCCGGCAACGACGGGCGGATCCGCTCCAGGCTGCTTTCCAGCGGGCCATAGGCCACGGCGATGAACCGCACCAGGTAGGCCAGCAGCAGGGCCGACAGGCTGCCCAGCAACAATGGCTTGCCCACCCCGCCCAACCATTGCGACAGCGGCACCACCAGCTGGTTGTCCAGGTAGCTGAACGCCAGCATGATCGACACCGCCAGCACCGAACCCGGCAAGGCATAGCCGAGATTGGCCAGGCCGACCCCGGCACGGATGGCCGTGGTCGGTGCCTGGCGCCGGGCGAAGGCCATCAGCATGGCCACGCTGACCGTGATCAGCGCCGCCATGGCGCCGAGATACAGGGTGTGCATGACCAGGCCGAGGTAGCGCTCGTCCAGGTCATGCCGGCCCCGCTGCCAGAACCACGCCAGCAACTGCAGCATCGGGATGACGAAGGCGCAGGCGAACACCAACAGGCACCAGCCGCTGGCGGCCAGGGCCTTGATGCCCCGCAAGTTATACAGTGCCTGGCCCCGTGGTCGCTCGTTGCCACTGCGGCTGGCGCCCCGGGCACGGCGCTCGCCATACAGTACCAGCATCACCGCCAGCAGCAGCAGGCTGGCCAGCTGCGCCGCGCTGGACAGGCTGAAGAAGCCGTACCAGGTCTTGTAGATGGCGGTGGTGAAGGTGTCGAAGTTGAACACCGCCACCGCGCCGAAGTCGGCCAGGGTCTCCATCAGTGCCAGGGCGATACCGGCGCCGATGGCCGGGCGCGCCATGGGCAGGGCCACCCGCCAGAACGCCTGCAACGGCGACAGCCCGAGCACCCGCGCGGCCTCCATCAGGCCCTTGCCCTGGGCCAGGAACGCGGTGCGCGCCAGCAGGTAAACGTAGGGATAGAACACCAGCACCAATACTGTGATCACCCCGCCGGTGGAACGTACCCGCGGCAGGCGCATGGGCCCGAACACCTCGCGCAGCGCCGTCTGCACGGGGCCTGCGAAGTCCAGCAGACCGACGAAGACGAACGCCAGGACATAGGCCGGAATCGCGAACGGCAGCATCAACGCCCAGTCCAGCCAGCGCCGACCGGGAAATTCACAGAGGCTGGTCAGCCAGGCCAGGCTCACCCCCAGCACGGTCACGCCGGCGCCAACGCCGACCACCAGCGTGAGGGTGTTACCCAGCAGGCGGCCCATCTGGGTGTCGAGCAGGTGCGACCAGATCTGCATATCGACCGATTGCCAGGACAGCAGCAGGACACTCAGCGGGAGCAGGACCAGGGCGGCGGTCAGGGAGACCGGCAGGTACCAGCGGCGTTGGGGGGTGTGAGGCAAATCGAAGGTCTCGATGACTGGGCGATAGCATCGCGGGGCAAGCCCGCCCCCACGTCTGCATGGTTCGTGGGAGCGGGCTTGCCCCGCGATTGGTTCTCAAGGATAAGGCGACAGGCTCAGTTCCAGCCAGCCCGGTCCATCAAACGAATGGCTTCGGCCTGGCGCTTGCCGGCGACTTCCACCGGAATGCTGTCGGCCTTGAAGCTGCCCCAGGCCGCGACTTCCGCAGAAGGCTTGACCTTCGAATTGGCCGGGAACTCCTGGTTGATGTCGGCGAACAGCTTCTGCGCCTCTTCGCCGGTCATCCACTCCACCAGTTTCTTCGCCGCTTCCGGATGCGGTGCGTGCTTGGTCAGGCCGATGCCCGACAGGTTGACGTGCACGCCGCGATCAGCCTGGTTGGGCCAGAACAGCTTCACCGGCAGGTCGGGCTTCTCCTTGTGCAGGCGCCCGTAGTAGTAGGTGTTGACGATGCCCACGTCGCACTGGCCGGCGGCAATGGCCTGGAGCACCGCGGTGTCGTCGGAGAACACATCGGTGGACAGGTTGTTGACCCAGCCCTTGATCAGCTTCTCGGTCTCGGCCTCGCCGTGGTTTTCGATCAGCGTGGCGGTCAGCGACTGGTTGTAGACCTTCTTCGCCGTGCGCAGGCACAGGCGGCCCTCCCAGTGCTTGTCGGCCAGAGCCTCGTAGGTGGTCAGCTCCGCCGGTTTGACCCGGTCGGTGGAGTAGGCGATGGTCCGCGCGCGCAGGCTCAGGCCAGTCCAGTCATGGGACGAGGCACGGTACTGCGGCGGGATATTCTGGTCGATGACCGCCGACTTGATCGGCTGCAGGATGCCCATCTGTTCGGCCTGCCAGAGGTTGCCGGCATCGACGGTGAGCAGCAGGTCGGCCACGCCGTTCTCGCCCTCGGCCTTGATGCGCTGCATCAACGGAGCTTCCTTGTCGGTGATGAACTTGATCTTGACGCCGGTCTTGGCGGTATAGGCGTCGAACACCGGTTTGATCAGCTCGTCGATGCGCGAGGAGTACACCACCACTTCATCGGCCGCCTGGGCGGTGCCGCCGAAGAGAGTGAGGGCCAGGGCGGCCATTAGGGGCTTGCGGGGCAACATCGGGGGACTCCTCGCTGGGTTGAGAGGTGTAAATGGTAGTGAATCCCATTTTCCTGCTCATCTGCTTAGCCGTTACCGGATGTTGCAAAGGGCCGCTGCGCAGTCCTTTCGCCGGCAAGCCGGCTCCCACAATGTCAGCGGCCCAGCGATATCAGGCCCTGGCCAGCGCCGGCAGATCTCCGGACAACCCCAGCGCCTGGCGCACGAACAGCGCCTTGGCCTCGGGCATCTGCTCAACCAGCTTCAAGCCGCTGTTGCGCAACCAGCGCAAGGGCAGCGGATTGGCCTGGAACAACCGCTCGAAGCCTTCCATCGCCGCCATCAACGCCAGGTTGTGCGGCATGCGTCGCCGCTCGAAACGGCTCAGCACCTTCACATCGGCCAGGCGCTCGCCACGCTCGCAGGCGCGGACCAGTTCCTCGGCCAGCACCGCGGCATCGAGAAAGCCCAGGTTGACCCCCTGCCCGGCCAACGGGTGAATGGTGTGGGCGGCATCGCCGATCAGCGCCAGCCCCTCCTCCACGTAGCGCTTGGCATGGCGCTGGCGCAGCGGCACGCAGACCCGCGGATCCGCCTCCAGCACATCGCCCAGACTCCCCTCGAACGCCCGTTCCAGTGCCTGGCGGAAGCTCGCGTCGTCCATCGCCATAGCCTGCTCGGCCTGCTCCGGGGTGGTCGACCAGACGATCGAGCACCAGTCCTGGCGACCATCGCGGCTGAGCGGCAGGAATGCCAGCGGGCCTTCGTCGGTGAAACGCTGCCAGGCCGTGGCCCGGTGCGCCTCGCTGCAGCGCACGCTGGTGACGATGGCGTGGTGCAGGTAATCCCATTCACGGGTCGCGCAGCCGGCCAGGCGGCGTACCGCCGAGTTGGCGCCATCGGCTGCGATCACCAGCGGCGCGCGCAGCTTGCGGCCATCGGCCAGGGTCAGCAGCCACTCATCGCCGGAGCGGCGCAGCTGCTCCAGGCGGGCGTTGGCCAGCAGCCCGACATCGCTGTCGTGCAGGCGCTCCAGCAGGCCGTCCTGGACCACGCGGTTCTCGACGATGTGACCCAGCACCTCGGCATGCACGCTGGCCGCGGAGAAATGGATCTCGCCAGTGCCGCTACCGTCCCAGACGTGCATGTCCGAATACGGCGAGACACGGCGACGGGCGATGCCGTCCCAGGCCCCGAGGCGCTCGAGAATGCGCTGGCTGGCCGCCGACAGGGCGCTTACCCGCGGCTCGAAAGGTGCCTCGCCGTCAAACGGCTTGACCGTCATCGGCCCGCCGTCGAGCAGGAGCACCTCCAGGCCACTGTGGCGCAAGGCCAAGGCCAGGGCACTGCCGACCATACCGGCACCGACAATCAACAGATCTGCGCGCATTTCCATGCCTTACGCCTGCCTCGCTTGCGGCTTGAGCCGCACGTATAGGGTTTTGTCGACCCGCGCCACCAGCTCGCCGGCACCGTCACGGATCTCCACCTGCAGCCGGGGCAGGTACTTCTTGCCGCTGGCGGTCTGCTGGCGGATCTCGTCCAGCAGCGCGTCGTCGACGTGGAATTCGGCATACACCGGGCCCTTGCCCGGGGTGATGAAATCAATGCTGGCGGCCTTGTCCCAGACGATGTAGTCACGCCCCAGCTGCTCGATCAGCAGCAGCATGTAGAACGGGTCGACCATCGCGTACAGGCTGCCACCGAACTGGGTGCCGACGTAGTTGCGATTCCACCGCGTCAGCTTCATGCGCACCTTGACGCTGCGCATGTCCGGGCTGATTTGCTGGATATGGATGCCGGCGCCCAGGTAGGGCGGGTAGAAGTTCAGCAGCCAGCGCAGCATCCGCGCCCGCCGTGCGAGCCTGCGCGCCGCGCTCATGGGCGACCTCGCGGGTCGGGGCGCGTGCCCAGGCCCATGGCCTGGCGGGCGAACCAGCTTTTCGCCGGCGGCAGCAGGTCCAGGCCGAGCAGGCCGAGGTTGCGCCCGGCAGCCAGCAATGGCTGGCTGCTGCCGAACAGGCGGGTGACCTGGTCGGAGAAGCCGATGGTCAGGGCCTGGTCGAGGCGCTGGCGCTGGTGGTATGCCTGCAGCGTGGCCAGGTCGCCCGGCAACGCCGGGCCGGCCAGCAGGGCGTCCGCCAGCGACTGCACGTCGCGCAGCGACAGGTTGAAGCCCTGGCCGGCGATCGGGTGCAGGCTGTGGGCGGCGTTGCCCAGCACCACCAGGTGCGGGCGTACCTGCTCCTCGGCCTCGACCAGCGACAGCGGATAGAGATGGCGGGCACCGACCTGGCGCAAGGCGCCGAGGCGGTAACCGAAGGCCTCCTGCAGCTCGCGCAGGAAGCTGCGCTCGTCGAGCTCGGCCAGCCGCCTGGCGTCCATCCCCTGGCGGGTCCAGACCAGCGCGCAGCGGTTGTCCGCCAGCGGCAGCAAGGCCATCGGCCCTTGTTCGGTGAAGCGCTCGAACGCCTGGCCGGCGTGGGCTTCGCCCGGGGTGATGTTGGCGATCAGCGCGCTCTGGTCATAGGGCGTGTTGCGCACATGGATGCCCAGTTGCTCGCGCAGGCCCGAACGACCACCGTCGGCCAGCACCGCCAGGTCGCATTCCAGCGACGTGTCGTCATCCAGCTGCAAGCGATAGCCGCCGGCAATAGCCTGCATCGCCTGCACCTGCGCCGGGCAACGCCAACTGATCACTTCGTCGTCGATGGCCTGCCACAGGCACTGGCCAAGCCAGGCGTTCTCCACCACATAGCCGAGAGCCGGCACGCCTTCTTCCAGGGCGTCCAGGCGGGTGGCGCCGAAGCGGCCGCGGTCGGACACCTGGATCTGCCGGATCGGCTCGGCGCGGCGGCTGATGGTCTGCCACAACCCCAGGCGATCGTAGATCTGCCGGGTGCCGTAGGACAGCGCCGAGGAACGTGCGTCATAGCTGGGCTGGAAACTGTCGCCGGGCGCGAACGGCTCGATCAGCAGGATCTTCCAGCCACGGGCCTTGGCCGCGCCCTGCAGCGTCAGGGCCAGGCTCGCGCCGACCAGGCCGCCACCGATGATCGCCAGGTTGACTCGGTTCATGCGGCGTCCTTGCGGGCGTCTCGCATCAGCGCCTCGATCTCGGCGACCGTGCGTGGCACGCCTGAAGTCAGGATTTCACAGCCTTGTCTGGTCACCACCACGTCGTCCTCGATCCTTACCCCGATGCCGCGCCATTTCTTCGCCACCGCCTGGTTGTCGGCAGCGATGTAAATGCCAGGCTCGACGGTCAGCGCCATGCCCGGCTCGAGCACGCGCCACTGGCCACCGACCTTGTATTCGCCCACGTCGTGCACATCCATGCCCAGCCAGTGTCCGGCGCGGTGCATGTAGAAGGCGCGGTAGGCCTCGCTGTCGATCAATGCCTGCACCTCGCCCTTGAGCAGCCCCAGCGCCACCAACCCTTCGGTAATCACCCGCACGGTCGCCTCGTGGGCGTGGTTCCAGTGCTTGCCCGGGGCGATCTCGGCGAACGCCGCGGCCTGGGCCGCGAGCACCAGCTCATAGATGGCTTTCTGTTCCGGCGAGAACCGCCCGCTGACCGGGAAGGTGCGGGTGATGTCGCTGGCGTAGCAATCGATCTCGCAACCTGCGTCGATCAGGACCAGGTCGCCGTCCTTGAGCGGCGCGTCGTTCTGCTGGTAGTGCAGGATGCAGCCATTGCGCCCGGCGGCGACGATCGAGCCGTAGGCCGGCATCTTCGCCCCGCCCTTGCGGAACTCGTAGTCCAGTTCGGCTTCCAGGCTGTACTCGTGCAGTCCGGGGCGGCAGGCCTGCATGGCGCGCACGTGGGCCCGGGCGGAAATCGCCGCGGCCTCGCGCATGACCTTCACTTCCGCCGCCGATTTATACAGGCGCATGTCGTGCAGCAGATGATCCAGGGCAACGAACTCGTTCGGCGGCTGGGCGCCGAGGCGGGCCTTGGAACGGATCACGTTGATCCACTCCATCAGCCGGCGGTCGAACTCGGGGTTGCTGCCCATGTTGCTGTAGACCCGCTCGCGCCCTTCGATCAGGCCCGGCAGGATCTCGTCGATATCGCTGATGGGGAAGGCGTCGTCGGCGCCGAAATCGCGCACCGCGCCTTCCTGGCCGGCGCGCAGGCCGTCCCATTGCTCGCGTTCGGGATTGCGCTCGCGGCAGAACAATACGTACTCGCCATGCTCGCGTCCCGGAATCAGGGCGATCACCGCCTCGGGTTCAGGAAAGCCGCTCAGGTACTGGAAATCGCTGTCCTGGCGGTAGACATGCTCGACATCGCGGTTGCGGATGGCAACCGCGGCCGCCGGCAGGATGGCGATACTGTTGGGGACCATCTGCGCCATCAGCGCCTTGCGCCGACGGGCGTACTCCGCCTTGGGTATGTGGCTCATGGGCAAACGACCCCGTTCAGATCAGTGCAGCGATGGCTTTGGCGCGGGCGCTTGCGGCTTGGCCAGCTCCGTGTACAGCAGCAGCGGGGCGACGCGCAGGTACTCCATGACTTCCATGTAGTCGCTCTCGCCGTCCTCGGACTCTTCCAGCGCTTCCTGGACCTGGGAAATGGCCACCAGGTCCTGGAGCACTTCCTTGGCATCGGTGGACAGGTCCTTGCCGCCGGCGTTCAGGCCGAAACCGGTGATGAAGCCCTGGCACCACTGCCCCAGCGCGGTGGCACGGTCGGCCAGCGCGGCGTCGTCGGAAGGCAGCAGCAGGACGATGGCGACGTCCTCGCCGGTCAGCTCGGCCTTGACCATCTCTTGCAGGCCGACCAGGGCGTTGCGCACCGAGTCACCGGGCTCGGTCTCGAGCAGCTGGGCGGCGTCGGCCAGCCAGGCATCGGCATCGAAGCCGGCGCCGGCGCAGCTGCGGCCGATCAGCAGGCCATGCAGCTCGGCGGGAGTGACAGGGTGGCCATTGCTCGAAAGCAACATGGCGAAGGCGATGTAGGGCGATTGGGTATTGGGCATGGGCAGCTAGGCGCCAGACGGCGCAATGACTAGAATGGAGACCTTGTATCCTAGCACCGGCAGGCGCGCCAAGACCATCGGCACTGGCCGTCGCGCCCTTGGGGCAGGCATGATCGTCAGGCGAGTCAAGGAATCGAGTGCAATCCATGCAAGAGAACGACCTGCAAGCGCTGATGGGCCGGTTCGAGTTGCTGATCGAACGGGTCGAGCAACTAAAGCGGCAAAATGCACTCTTAGTAGCTCAGGAACGAACCTGGCGCGAGGAGCGCGCCCACCTGATCGAAAAGAACGAGATCGCCAAACGCAAGATCGAATCGATGATCCTGCGCCTCAAGGCCCTGGAGCAAGACTCATGAGTTCAAGCAATAGCGTCACCGTCCAGATCCTCGACAAGGAATACTCGATCATCTGCCCGCCCGAGGAGCGCAACAACCTGGTCGGCGCCGCCCGTTACCTGGACGGCAAGATGCGCGAGATCCGCAGCAGCGGCAAGGTGATCGGTGCCGACCGCATCGCCGTGATGGCCGCGCTGAATATCACCCACGAGCTGCTGCACCGCCAGGAACGCCCCGAAGTGACCAGCGGTGGCACCACCCGCGAGCAGGTGCGCGACCTGCTGGAGCGGGTCGACCAGGCCCTGTCCGACGATCCGGTTAGCAAAAACGACTGAGATTGGTATACTGGCGCCACTCCCTGGGGGATGCGCCAGTCGGTTATGTCCCTGAGCCGATACGCACAACCACGGGGGTTGCACGCTGGGGCAGGTGTGCATGTCCGCCCGACGGAAAGCCTTAACGCCCCCTGCAATCTCCACCTTGAACTTTCGGGTTCAAGGGCTACACCGATAGCGGTCTTGTCGGGGAGCCTGCATTCAGAACTGCCCGCCTCCAACGGCGGGCTTTTCGTTTCTTCTGGGATCGCCCGTGCCATGACCGACACCGCGCCGCTTACCCGCCCCCAGCTTCGCCGTCTCCTGCGCAACGCTCGCCGCGCCCTCACACCCGCCCAGCAACGCCAGGCCGCCGAAGGCCTGTATCGCCAACTGGCGCAGGATCCGCTGTTCCGCCGCGCCCGGCATATCGCCCTGTACCTGCCCAACGACGGCGAGATCGACCCGCGCCTGCTGCTGCGCGAGGCGCACAAGCGCGGCAAGCGCGTCTACCTGCCGGTGCTGCACGCCTGGCCGCGCACGCGCATGGTGTTCCAGCGCTTCGAGGCCGGCGAGGCACTGCGCCCGAACCGGTTTCGCATCCTGGAGCCGGTGATCGAACGCAAGCGGCAACGGCCGATCTGGGCGCTGGACCTGATCCTGCTGCCGCTGGTCGGTTTCGACGAGGTGGGGGGACGCCTGGGCATGGGCGGAGGCTTCTATGACCGCAGCCTGGCCTACCAGGGCCGGCGCAAGGCGTGGAAAAAACCACTGCTGCTGGGGCTGGCGCACGAATGCCAGAAAGTGGAGCGACTCAACCAGGCGAGCTGGGATGTACCGTTGCAAGGCACGGTCTCGGACCGTGGCTGGTACCTGGCGCCCAAGTGAGGCGCGCGAAGGGGAATCAGCGGTGCTGTTGCTGCGCCGGATCGACAGGCGCCTGCTGATAGGCGGCATCCAGCTTGCGTTCCCACAAACCTTGCGCGTAACCGGTGGTGACCACGCCCAGCCCGAAGATGAACGCCAGGATCCAGAGCAGGTCCGGTTTACGTTGTTTCATTGATTGCCCCCCAAGAACAACTGTCCAGGCTCGGCGGCTTTCTTGATGGCTGCCGGAGCGTATAGCTTAAAATCGGCGCATTTTCCGACAACATGAGCCGCCAGGCAAACGTTGACGCCAACCGACTGTCGGTTTCATGCAACGAGTTATTTCAAACTTTTTCAGGAGCAGCCTCCATGGCCTACTGGCTGATGAAATCCGAGCCCGACGAGCTTTCCATCGAAGCCCTGGCACGCCTGGGCAGCGCCCGCTGGGACGGGGTGCGCAACTACCAGGCGCGCAACTTCCTGCGGGCCATGAGCGTAGGCGACGAGTTCTTCTTCTACCACTCCAGTTGCCCGCAACCGGGTATCGCCGGTATCGCCCGAATCAGCACCGCCGCCTACCCGGACCCGACCGCCCTGGATCCGCGCAGCCACTACCACGACGCCAAGGCCAGCGCCGAGAAAAACCCATGGAGCGCAGTGGATGTCGAGCATGTGCGGACGTTCCGCCAGGTACTCGGCCTGGGCCTGCTCAAGCAGCAGGCGGCGCTCGAGGAACTGCCCCTGGTGCACAAAGGCAGCCGCCTGTCGGTGATGCCGGTGAGCGCCGAGCAATGGGCCGCGATTCTCGCGCTGAGCTGATTGTGCGGCTATTGTCAGGGGTTTGACTAATATCAACGCGCAAGGAAGCGCGTCGCGCCAGGATAAGGCGTGCCAGCCGCAGGATGCAGACCGATGAATCGAAAAGCCCCCAGAATCTTCGCCTCCGCCTTGGTATTGCTGTTGCTGGCGGCAGGCGGGCTGGGCTACTGGAAGTCCCTTCACGACCGCCTGCCCGAAGGCCTGAGCATGGGCAACGGGCGCCTCGAGTCCACCGAGGTGCAGATCGCCAGCAAGATCCCCGGACGCCTGGCCGAGGTGCTGGTCGACGAAGGCGACAAGGTCACCCGCGGCCAGTTGCTGGCGCGCATCGACACCCGCACGATGGAAGCCCAGCGCAGCCAGGCCGAGGCCGAAGTGCTGCGCGCCCGGGAGAACTACGCCGCTGCACAAGCCAGCGTGCAGTTGCGCCAGAGCGAGCTGTTGCTGGCCAGCCAGGAGCTTAAGCGGATTCGCGAGATCTACCAGCGCAAGTTCGCCAGCCAGCAGTTGCTCGACCAGCAGCAGGCCCGCTACGACACCGCCACCGCGGCCTTGGTCGCGGCCCGGGCCCAGCTGGCGGCGATCAAGGCCGCCATCGGCGCCGCCGAGGCCCAGGTCGCCCAGCTCACCAGCGAAATCGACGACAGCAGCCTGCGCGCGCCCATCGACGGCATCATCCAACTGCGCCTGGCAGAGCCCGGCGAAGTACTCGGCGCAGGCGGCCGGGTGCTGATGCTGATCGACCCCAGCGACCAGTACATGAACCTCTACCTGCCCGCCGCCACCACCGGCCGGTTGACCGTCGGCGACCAGGCGCGGATCGTGCTCGACGCCCTGCCGGACAAGGCCCTGCCGGCCAAGGTGGCGTTCGTCGCGGCCAAGGCGCAGTTCACCCCGAAGCAGGTCGAGACCCGCGATGAGCGGCAAAAACTGGTGTTCCGGGTCAAGCTGCGCCTGACCGAACCGAGCGCCGTGCCCCAGGCCAAGCCGGGCATGCCCGGCGCCGGGTACGTGCGCACCGCCGACGTGGGCTGGCCGGCCAACCTGCAATGAACGCGGCGATCGCCCTGCGGGCCGAAGGGGTCAGCCACCGCTATGGCGACCTGCAGGCCCTGCACAGCCTCGCGTTCAGCCTGCCGGCCGGGACCCGCTGCGGCCTGATCGGCCCGGATGGCGCCGGCAAGTCGACCCTGCTCGGGCTGATCGCCGGGGTCAAGCGCCTGCAACAGGGCGAGTTGCAGGTACTCGGCGGCTCGATCCGCCAACGCCGCCACCGCACCGCGCTGTATCCCAAGGTCGCCTTCATGCCCCAGGGCCTGGGCAACAACCTGTACCCGGAGTTGTCGATCCGCGAAAACATCCGTTTCTTCGCCACTCTGTTCGGCCTGGGCCGCGCCGAATGCGAGCAGCGCATGACCAGCCTGCTGCGCGCCACCGACCTGGAGCGCTTCGCCGAACGCCCGGCCGGCAAGCTCTCGGGCGGCATGAAGCAGAAACTGGGGTTGTGCTGCGCGCTGATCCACGAACCGGACCTGCTTATCCTCGACGAGCCGACCACCGGCGTCGATCCACTGTCACGGCGGCGCTTCTGGGAGCTGGTCGAGCAGGTGCGCGCCCAGCGCCCGCAACTGACCCTGCTGGTGGCCACCGCCTACATGGAGGAGGCCGAGCAGTTCGAGCATTGCCTGATGCTCGACGCTGGCCGCCTGCTGGCCGCCGGCCTCAGCCGCGAACTGGCGGCGATTACGCCCAGCGGCAAGCTGGACGACGCCTTCACCCACTTCCAGGGCGCCGGACGACCACAGCCCGAGCCCTTGCGCATCCCGCCACGCCAGGCCGACGGCGGGCCGATTGCCATCGAGGCCCACGACCTGACCCTGCGTTTCGGCGACTTCACCGCGGTGAATAAGGTCAGCTTCGCCATCGGCCGCGGCGAGATCTTCGGTTTCCTCGGCTCCAACGGCTGCGGCAAGACCACCACCATGAAGGTGCTCACCGGCCTGATGCCGGCCAGCGAGGGCAGCGCCAGTCTGCTTGGCCGCCCGGTGGATGCTGGCGACCTGGCCACGCGCAAGCGGGTCGGCTTCATGTCCCAGAGCTATTCGCTGTATGGCGAGTTGAGCGCCCGGCAGAACCTCGAACTGCACGCTCGCCTGTTCGACCTGGCCAAGGCCGACAGCGCGCCGCGCATCGCCGAGCTCATCGAACGCTTCGACTTAGGCGCCATCGCCGACCAGCCGTCCGGCGCCCTGCCCCTGGGCCTGCGCCAGCGCCTGTCGCTGGCCGTGGCGGTATTGCACCGCCCGGAAGTGCTGATCCTCGACGAGCCGACCTCGGGTGTCGACCCGGCGGCCCGCGACGACTTCTGGCGCCTGCTGGTGGAGTTGTCCCGCGAGCAGGGCGTGACCATCTTCCTGTCCACCCATTTCATGAACGAAGCCCTGCGCTGCGACCGCATCTCGCTGATGCACGCCGGCCGGGTGCTGGCCTGCGACACCCCGCAGGCCCTGCAAGTCAGGTTCGGTGGCGACACCCTGGAAGACGCGTTCGTGCGTTGTCTCGAACAGGCCCAGGACGCGCCCCCCCAGACACAAGCCGACACCACGCTGGATCAGGCCGCTGCCCCAGCGCCCGCCCTGCGCCAGGCCTTCAGTCTGCGTCGCCTGCTGGCCGTAGCCAGCCGCGAAGGCAAAGAGCTGCTGCGCGACAAGGTGCGTCTGGCCTTCGCCCTGGCAGGGGCGTTGTTCATGATGGTGATCTTCGGCTATGGCATTTCGCTGGATGTGGAGAACCTCGCCTTCGCCGTGTACGACCAGGACCAGAGCCCGCAGAGCCGCGCCTACCTCGAGGCCTTCCGGGGCTCGCGCTATTTCGCCGAACAGGCGCCGATCCGCGATGCCCGCCAGTTGCACCAGCGCCTGCAACGCTCGGAGATCAAGCTGGCCCTGGAGATCCCGCCGGGCTTTGGTCGCGACCTGCATGCCGGGCGCCAGCCGGTGGTGGCCGCGTGGCTCGATGGCGGCATGCCGTTCCGCGCCGAGACCAGCCGCAACTACGTCGAGGCCGTGCACCAGGCCAACCTGGAGCAGCTGGCCGCCCTCGGCCCGCACCCGGTGGCGCGCCAGCAGCCGGTACGCCTGGAGACACGCTTTCGCTACAACCAGGACGTGGTCAGCGTGAACGCCATCGGCCCCGGCGTCATGGCGCTGATCCTGGCCTTCATCCCGGCCATGCTCACCGCGCTGGGCATCGTGCGGGAAAAGGAACTGGGCTCGATCACCAACTTCTACGCCACCCCGCTGACCCGCCTGGAGTTCCTGCTCGGCAAGCAGGCGCCCTACCTTGCGGTGAGCCTGGTCAACCTGGCGCTGCTGGTGGCGATGAACCGCTGGCTGTTCGGCGTGCCGCTCAAGGGCAGCCCGCTGGCCCTGGCCTGCGGCGGCCTGGCCTACCTGCTGGCGACCACCAGCCTGGGCCTGCTGATCTCGGCATTCACCCGCACGCAGATCGCGGCGATCCTCGGCACCATGATCATCACCAGCCTGCCTACCATCCAGTTCTCCGGCCTGATCGTGCCACGCTCGTCGCTGGACGGCGCGGCGGCGCTGATGGGCCAGTTGTTCCCGGCCGGCTACTTCCTCGACATCGCCGTCGGCACCTTCACCAAGGCCTTGGGCCTGCGCGAGCTGTGGCCGCAGTGCCTGGCACTGCTGGGCTTCTTCGCCGCCTTCACCGGGCTGAGCCTGGCCATGCTGAAAAAACAGGAGGCCTGAGATGAGCCGCCTCTCCCACACCCTGCGCCTGGGCCTGAAGGAACTCACCAGCCTGCGCCACGACAGCGTGTTGCTGCTGTTCCTGCTGTACGCCTTCAGCGTGGCGATCTACATGCCCGCCGCCGGCTCCGTGATCGGCGTGCACAACGCCAGTGTCGCGGTGGTCGATGAAGATCACAGCGCCGTCTCGCGCAAGCTCGCCGAGTCGCTGCAGCCGCCCGAATTCCAGCCCGCCGTAGCACTACCGGCAAATCGGCTGGACCAGGCCATGGACAGCGGGCAATACACCTTCGTGATCAATGTGCCGGTGAACTTCCAGGCCGACCTGCTGGCCGGGCGCTCACCAGAGCTGCAGGTCAACGTCGATGCCACGGCCATGAGCCAGGCCTTCATGGGGGCCGGCTACATCGGCCGGATCTTCGAACGCGAGCTGCTTGAATACGCAGGGCGCAGCACCAGCAGCCCGGCCCTGCTCAACCCGAAGGCACTGTTCAACCCCAACCTCGAAGGCGGCTGGTTCCTGGCGGTGATCCAGATCGTCAACAACATCACCATCCTGGCCATCATCCTCACCGGCACCGCGTTGCTGCGCGAACGCGAGCACGGCACCCTCGACCACCTGCTGGTGCTGCCGCTGACGGCGCTGGAAATCATGCTGGCGAAGATCGCCAGCAACGCCCTGGTGGTGGTGGCCTGTACCTGGATTTCGCTAGAAGTGGTGGTCAAGGGCGCCCTGGGCGTGCCGCTGGCGGGCTCGATGGGGCTGTTTTTGGGGGTGACCGCGCTGTACCTGTTCGCCAGCACGGCACTGGGCATCTTCCTCGCCACCCTGGCGCGCTCGACGCCGCAGTTCGGCCTGCTGGCGATTCCGGTGATCATCCCGATGCTGCTGCTGTCGGGGGGCAGCACGCCGCTGGACAGCATGCCGCAGTGGCTGCAGTGGGTCATGCAGGGCTCGCCCTCGACCCACTTCGTCAGCCTCGGCGCGGCGATCCTGTTCCGCGACGCCGGGCTGAGCGTGGTGTGGCCGGATGTGGCGGCCCTGGCCGCGATCGGCCTGGTATTCTTCGGCGTGGCTTTGGCGCGCTTTCGCCGCAGCCTCGCCGCCTGATCACTGCACGATCAGGTTGTTGAACAGCAGGTCCTCGACGATCGGCTTGCCCTCTTCGGATTCCATCACCTGCTGCACCTGCTTCAGGGCTTCCTGGCGCAGTTTTTCCTTGGCCTCGACGTTGCTCATGTTGTCCACGCCCTGCTGGGTGAACAGCGCCACCAGCTGGTTGCGGATCAGTGGCTCGTGGTGCTTGACCGCAGCGGCGGCGGCATCGCCGGTCACGCGCAGGGCGACATCGGCCTTGTACACGCGCAGCTTGGGGCCGCCGTCGAGGGCGTAGTTGCCGACGAAGGGCGGGCTGAGGCTGATGTAGGCGACCTTGGGCTCGCCTTCCTTTTCCTCGGCCATCGCCGCCACTGGCAGCATCAAGGCCAGCACCATCAAGATCCACGCTTTCACGAATTCGCTCCTCAATACAGTTGGCGCCAGCTTACCCAGCGCGCCGGCCAAACCCAAGCCCGGGCTTATGCCGGCTCATCAGGGCCGGCCATGCTCGTTGACCCTCGGGACGGCCCTCCTACACTTATCGGCCACCACACGCAAAGGAATAGCCCTAATGAAAGCCTTGTTGTGCAAAGCCCTGGGCCCGGCGCGGGACCTGGTCCTGGAAGAGGTCGCCAGCCCCACGCCCAAGAAGAACGAGATCCTCCTCGACGTGCACGCCGCAGGGGTCAACTTCCCCGACACCCTGATCATCGAGGGCAAGTACCAGTTCCAGCCGCCGCTGCCGTTCGCCCCGGGTGGCGAGGCGGCCGGCGTGGTGGCCGCGGTCGGCGATAAGGCCGGCGCGTTCAAGGTCGGCGACCGGGTCATGGCCCTGACCGGCTGGGGCGCCTTCGCCGAGCAGGTGGCGGTGCCGTTCTACAACGTGCTGCCGATCCCGGCGGGCATGGACTTCACCACCGCCGCCGCGTTCGGCATGACCTACGGTACCTCGATGCACGCGCTGACCCAACGCGGCCAGCTCAAGGCCGGCGAAACCCTGCTGGTGCTCGGCGCCTCGGGCGGCGTGGGGCTGGCGGCGGTGGAGATCGGCAAGGCCCTGGGCGCGCGGGTGATCGCCGCGGCCAGCAGCGCCGAGAAACTGGCGATCGCCCAGGCCGCCGGGGCCGACGAACTGATCGACTACAGCCAGGCCAGCCTCAAGGACGAGATCAAGCGCCTGACCGGCGGCCAGGGCGTGGATGTGATCTACGACCCGGTCGGCGGCGCGCTGTTCGACCAGGCCGTACGCGGGCTGGCATGGAACGGGCGGTTGCTGGTGGTGGGCTTTGCCAGCGGCACGATCCCGCAACTGCCGGTAAACCTGGCCCTGCTCAAGGGCGCGGCGGTGCTCGGTGTGTTCTGGGGCGCCTTCGCCCAGCGCCAGCCGGAAGACAACGCCGCCAATTTCCGCCAGCTGTTCGCCTGGCACGCCGAAGGCAAGTTGAAGCCGCTGGTGTCGCAGACCTTTGCACTGGCCGAGGGTGGCGCGGCGATCGAACGCCTGGCGCAGCGCCAGGCGGTGGGCAAGCTGGTGGTGATGATCCCGCGCTGACCGCTCAGGTCTCATCGCCTGCAAGCCGGCTCCCACAGTTTTACGCCGCGGTCATGGGAGCCGGCTTGCCGGCGACAGGGCCGACCCTGCAGTTCTTCTATTCATATTCCTAAACGGTAGTTTATAAACTTTTTCTAAACGAATAGGGTATATCGACCGGACCACCGGACCAGCAAACGTCTGTCGCCATCAGCTGAGGCGACGCTTTCAACTTTGTGAGGTTAGGAATGGTCAGGATCACAATCACCCCAGTGCATAACGCCAGGGCATTGAGTGCAGCCAAGGAGCGGTACTGATGTCCAGCCAACCAACTACCCGATTCCACAGCGATCTCGACAGCTCGCCGCTGCTGCTGCCGGCCACGGTGTTGCGCAACGACGAAGAGGCCCTGCAGGCTGCCCGTGAGCTGGCCGAGGTGGCCCGCCAGCAGGCCGCCAAGCGTGACCAGCAGCGCAAGCTGCCCTGGGCCGAGATCGAACAGTTCACCCGCAGCGGCCTGGGCAGCATCAGCGTGCCCAAGGCCTTCGGCGGCCCCGAGGTGTCCTTCGCCACCATCGCCGAAGTGTTCCGCCTGATCAGTGCCGCCGACCCGGCGCTGGGGCAGATTCCGCAGAACCAGTTCGGCATCCTGCAACTGGTCCGCCTGACCGCCACCCAGGCCCAGCAGGCAGTGATCTTCCGCTCGGTGCTTGACGGCTGGCGCATCGGCAATGCCGGCCCCGAGCGCGGGACCAAGGACACCCTGACGCTCAAGGCGCGCCTCACCCGTGACGGCGACGGCTATCGCATCAGCGGCGAGAAGTTCTATTCCACCGGTGCCTTGTACGCCCATTGGGTGGCGGTCAAGGCGCTGGACGACGATGGCCGCCAGCGCCTGGCGTTCGTCCGTCGCGGCAGTCCGGGGCTGCGTATCGTCGACGACTGGTCCGGCTTCGGCCAGCGCACCACAGCCAGCGGTACCGTGCTGCTCGACCAGGTACCGGTGGACGCCGACCTGGTGGTGGACAACTGGCGCCTGCGTGAGGAGCCCAGCATCCAGGGCGCCGCCTCGCAGCTGATCCAGGCAGCCATCGACGCCGGCATCGCCGAAGCGGCCATCGAGGACACGATCCAGTTCGTTCGGGAGAAGTCCCGGCCGTGGATCGAAGCCAAGGTCGAACGCAACAGCGACGACCCCTATGTGATCGCCGACATCGGTCGCCTGAAGCTCGAGCTGCACGCCGCCGAGGCCCTGCTGCGCAAGGCCGCCAAGGTGCTCGACGAAGTGAACGCCGGCGTGATCGATGCCGCCGCCGCGGCCCGTGCCTCGATTGCCGTGGCCGAAGCAAAGGTGCTCACCACCGAGATCTCGCTGCAGGCCAGCGAGAAGCTGTTCGAGCTGGCCGGCAGCCGCGCCAGCCTGGCCGAGTTCAACCTCGACCGGCATTGGCGCAACGCCCGGGTCCACACCCTGCACGACCCGGTGCGCTGGAAGTACCACGCCGTCGGCGCCTACCACCTCAACGGCACCCTGCCTGCCCGCCATTCCTGGATCTGATTCAAGGCCCAGGGGCTGCGGTGCAGCCCTTTCGCCGGCAAGCCGGCTCCCACTAGGACGTCAGTGAACGCTCACTGTGGGAGCCGGCTTGCCGGCGAAAGAGCCGCACAGCGGCTCCAAGTGCCCGGAGAGCAAAATGACTGCATCCATCATCACCACCGACGCCCAGGCCCTGGCCGTCGCCGACGAACTCGCCCAACACCTGCGCCAGGACAGCGCCCTGCGCGACCGCGAGCGCCGCCTGCCCCATGCCGAACTCGAACGCTTCGTGCAGTCCGGCCTTTGGGGCATCAGCGTGCCCAAGGCCTTCGGCGGCGCCGGGGTGTCCAATGTCACCCTGGCCAAGGTCATCGCCCGCATCGCCCAGGCCGACGCCTCGCTCGGGCAGATCCCGCAGAACCACTTCTACGCCCTGGAAGTGCTGCGGGTGAATGGCAGCCCCGAACAACAGCGACGTCTCTACGCCGAAGTGCTCGCCGGCCGCCGTTTCGGCAACGCCCTGGCCGAGCTCGGCACCAAGAACGCCCACGAGCGCACCACCCGCCTGAGCCGCGATGGCGACCATTTCCGTATCGACGGCCGCAAGTTCTACTGCACCGGCGCGATCTACGCCCAGCGCATCCCGACCCTGGTGATCGACGACCAGGATGTGTCGCACCTGGCCTTCGTGCCCGCCGACAGCCAGGGCATCGAGGTGATCGACGACTGGAGCAGCTTCGGCCAGCGCACCACCGGCAGCGGCTCGGTGGTGTTCAACCACGTGGCGGTCCGCGCCGAGGACGTGGTGCCGTTCCAGAGCGCCTTCGAACGCCCGACCACGGTCGGCCCGCTGGCGCAGATCCTCCATGCCGCCATCGACACCGGCATCGCCCGCGCCGCCTACGAGGATGCCCTGCACTTCGTGCGCACCCGCAGCCGACCATGGATCGACTCCGGCCTCGACAAGGCCAGCGACGACCCGCTGACCCTGAAGAGCTTCGGCCACCTGGCGATCCGCCTTCACGCCACCGAGGCGCTGCTCGAGCGCGCCGGCGAAATCCTCGACATCGCCCAGGCCGACAGCAACGCCGAGACCCTGGCCGCCGCCTCCATCGCCGTGGCCGAGGCCCGGGCGATCAGCACCGAGATCTCCCTGGCCGCCGGCACCACGCTGTTCGAGCTGGCCGGCAGCCAGGCCACCCTGGCCGAGCACAACCTCGACCGCCACTGGCGCAACGCCCGGGTGCACACCCTGCATGACCCGGTGCGCTGGAAGTACCACGCCATCGGCAACTACTACCTCAACGACGAGAAGCCGCCGCGCCGGGGGACCATCTGATGGCGAAGCAGATCCTGCTCAATGCCTTCAACATGAACTGCATCGGGCACATCAACCACGGTTTGTGGACCCACCCACGGGACACTTCGACCCAGTACAAGACCCTCGACTACTGGACCGACCTGGCTCGCCTGCTGGAGCGGGGACTGTTCGACGGGCTGTTCATTGCCGATATCGTCGGCACCTACGATGTCTATGGCCAGTCGCTGGACGTGACGCTCAAGGAGTCGATCCAGCTGCCGGTCAACGACCCGCTGCTGCTGGTCTCGGCCATGGCGGCGGTGACCAGGCACCTGGGCTTCGGCCTCACCGCCAACCTGACCTACGAGGCGCCGTACCTGTTCGCCCGACGCCTTTCCACCCTCGACCACCTGAGCAATGGCCGGGTCGGCTGGAACATCGTCACCGGCTACCTCGACAGCGCCGCCCGGGCCATGGGCCTGGAGCAGCAACCCGAGCACGACCGCCGCTACGATCAGGCCGACGAGTACCTGCAGGTGCTGTACAAGCTGCTCGAAGGCAGCTGGGCCGACGATGCCGTGGTCGCCGACCGCGAGCAGCGGGTCTATGCCCGCCCTGACAGGGTGCGCAAGGTCGAGCACCACGGCGAGTTCTACAAGGTCGAGGGCTACCACCTGTGCGAACCCTCGCCGCAGCGCACGCCGGTGCTGTTCCAGGCCGGCAGCTCGCCGCGCGGGCTGGCCTTCGCCGGCAACCATGCCGAGTGCGTGTTCATCAGCGGCCAGGACAAGGCCGCCACCCGCGCCCAGGTCGACAAGATGCGCGCCGCGGCCAAGGCGGCCGGGCGCGATCCGCAGGCGGTCAAGGTGTTCATGGGCATCACCGTGATCGTCGCGCCGACCGAGGCGCAGGCGCAGGCCAAGCACGCCGAGTACCTGCGCTACGCCAGCGCCGAGGCCGGGGTCGCGCACTTTGCCAGTTCCACCGGTATCGACTTCTCGCGCTACGAACTGGACGAGCCCATCGGCTTCGCCAAGGGCAACGCCATCCAGTCCGCCACCCGCCAGTTGCAGGAAAGCGCCTGGACCCGCCGCCGCCTGCTCGAGCAGCACGCCCTGGGCGGTCGCTACGTGACCCTGGTCGGCGACGCCGAGCAGGTGGCCGAGCAACTGATCGCCTGGATCGACGAGACCGGCCTGGACGGTTTCAACCTGACCCGCACCGTCACCCCGGAAAGCTACGAGGACTTCATCGAACTGGTGGTCCCCGCCCTGCAACACCGCGGTCGCTACAAGACCGCCTACGCCGAGGGCACCCTGCGCGAGAAGCTGTTCGCCAGCAGCGAGCCGCATCTGCCCGCCGGACACCCCGGCGCCCGCTACCGCAACACCCCCGACCCTGCCCCGACTGGAGCCCTGCACCATGCTTGAGAAACTGTTCCGGCCCATCGCGGCCATTGCCCTGGGCCTCGGCCTGTCCGCCGCCGCCTTGGCCGCCGAACCGCTGAAGATCGGCACCACCGCCGCCTTCGCCATCCCCCTGGAGGCAGCGGTGGAAGAGGCCCAGAAACAGGGCCTGGAAGTGAAGCTGATCGAGTTCAGCGACTGGATCGCGCCCAATGTCAGCCTCAACAGCGGCGATATCGACGTGAACTACTTCCAGCACATCCCGTTCCTGGAAAACGCCAAGGCCGCCGCCGGCTTCGACCTGGTCCCGTACGCGCCGGGGATCATCAACAACGTTGGCCTGTACTCGAAAAAGTACAAAAGCTTCACCGAGCTGCCCGAAGGCGCCAGCGTGGCCATCGCCAACGACCCGATCAACAGTGGCCGTGGCCTGCAATTGCTGGCCAAGGCCGGGCTGATCACCCTCAAGCCGGGCGTGGGCTACAAGGCCACCGAGGACGACATCGTCGCCAACCCGAAGAAGATCCGGATTCTCCAGGTCGAAGCCGTGCAACTGGTACGCGCCTATGACGACGCCGACCTGGTCCAGGGCTACCCGGCCTACATCCGCCTGGCCAACAGCTTCGACGCCACCTCGGCGCTGCTGTTCGACGGCCTGGAGAACAAGGAGTACGTGATCCAGTTCGTCATCCGCCCGCAGGAGAAGAACGACCCGCGCCTGGCCAAGTTCGTCGATATCTACCAACACTCGCCGGTCGTGCGCGCCGCCCTGGACAAGGCCCATGGCAAGCTCTACCAGGCCGGCTGGGAAGGCTGACATGGCCCAGGCCAGCGCCCTCAGGGCGCCCGTCCCGCCCGCCGAACCGTTCAAGGCCGAGGAAACCGCCCTGCGCCCGGAGGTGAACCAGGCGCACATCCGCTTCATCGGCCTGGGCAAGACCTATCCGGGCCAGGGCCAGCCGGCGCTGCAAGGCATCGACCTGAACATTCGCCGGGGCGAGATCTTCGGCATCATCGGCCGCAGTGGCGCCGGCAAGTCCTCGCTGCTGCGCACCATCAATCGCCTTGAACAGCCCAGCCAGGGCCGGGTGCTGATCGACCAGGTGGATATCGCGCCGTTCGACGAGGACCGTCTGGTGGCGCTGCGCCGGCGCATCGGCATGATCTTCCAGCACTTCAACCTGATGTCGGCCAAGACCGTATGGCAGAACGTCGAGCTGCCGCTGAAGGTGGCCGGGGTGGACAAGGCCGAGCGCCAGCGCAAGGTGCGCGAGCTGCTGGCACTGGTCGGCCTGGAGGAAAAGCATCATGTCTATCCGGCGCAATTGTCCGGCGGGCAGAAGCAGCGCGTCGGCATCGCCCGGGCGCTGGTGCATGACCCCGAGATCCTGCTGTGCGACGAGGCCACCTCGGCGCTGGACCCGGAAACCACCGCCTCGATCCTCGAACTGCTGCGCGACATCAACCGGCGCCTGGGCCTGACCGTGGTGCTGATCACCCACGAGATGGCGGTGATCCGCGACATCTGCCAGCACGTGGTGGTGCTCGAACGGGGTGAGATCGTCGAGCAGGGCGAGGTCTGGCAGGTGTTCGGCGCGCCACGCCACGACGTCACCCGCACCCTGCTCGCACCGCTGCAGACCAAGCTGCCGGCAGCCTTGCAGGCCAGCCTGCGCGCCCAGCCGGTCAGCCGCGACGCGGCCGTGGTGCTCAAGCTCGACCTGCTCGGCGAGCCGGAACTGAGCGCCCTGTTCAACGACCTGGGCGGACGCGTGCGGCTGCTCCAGGGCGGCGTCGAGACCATCGGCGAGCAGGCCCTGGGGCAGTTGATCCTGTCCGTGCGCGGCTCGCCGCTGGACACCCATCAATTGCTCGAACGCGCCCGCCGCTGGGCCGCGGATGTGGAGGTACTCGGCCATGTGGATTGATCGCCTGCTGCAAGGCCTGTTCGACACCCTGCTGATGGTCGGCGTGTCCTCGCTGGTCGCGCTGCTGGTCGGGGTGCCGATGGCGGTGCTGCTGGTCACCAGCGACAAGGGCGGGATCTTCGAGGCCCCGGCGCTGAACCGGGTGCTGGGCGCCATCGTCAACCTGTTCCGCTCGATTCCGTTCCTGATCCTGATGGTCGCGCTGATCCCCTTCACCCGCCTGGTGGTCGGCACCACCTATGGCGTGTGGGCGGCCGTGGTGCCGCTGACCATCGCCGCCACGCCGTTCTTCGCGCGGATCGCCGAGGTCAGCCTGCGCGAGGTCGACCACGGCCTGATCGAAGCCGCCCAGGCCATGGGCTGCCGGCGCTGGCACATCGTCTGGCACGTGCTGTTGCCCGAGGCCCTGCCGGGCATCGTCGGCGGCTTCACCATCACCCTGGTGACGCTGATCAACTCGTCGGCCATGGCCGGAGCGATCGGCGCCGGTGGCCTGGGGGATATTGCCTACAGGTATGGATACCAACGCTTCGACAGCCAGATCATGCTGACCGTGATCGTGATGCTTGTGGCATTGGTGGCGCTGATCCAGCTGGGCGGGGACCGTCTGGCCAAAGGGTTGAACAAACGTTGAAATATTATTGGTGTAGGAGCGGCCTTGTGTCGCGAAAGGGCCGCGAAGCGGCCCCAGGATTTCAGCGTTGATGCAAAGATCGCCGGGGCCGCATTGCGGCCCTTTCGCGACACAAGGCCGCTCCTACAACGGTATGCACATGGCTCAGCCCCAGTGCAGCTCCGCCGCCGGCACCGGCCGCCCGAACCAGTACCCCTGCCCCAGCTGGCATTGCTGCTCCAGCAGGAACCGCGCCTGCTCCGCCTGCTCTACCCCCTCGGCGTGCACCTGCATGCCCATGCTCCGCGCCAGGGCGATGATCACCCGCACGATGGCGATGTCGTCCTCGTCATGGGGCAGGCCCGCGACGAAGCCCTGGTCGATCTTGAGCTTCTGCACGGGCATTCGCTTGAGCCGCAGCAATGACGAGTACCCCGTGCCGAAGTCGTCGATGGCCAGTGTCACGCCCAGCTCGCGCAGGCGGTAAAGCTGCTCCAGGGCAACCTCGGGGTCTTCCATCACCGCGCTCTCGGTCACTTCGAGCTCGAGCAGCGCTGGGTCCAGCCCGGTGTCGTGCAATGCATCGGCCACCTGCCGGTACAGGTCGCGTTGGCTGAACAGGCGGCTGGAAATGTTCACCGCAACGAATGCCAACTGCCGTCCCTCGGTCTGCCACTGCACCATCTGCCGGCAGGCCTGGTGCAACACCCAGGCGTCGATCTCGGCGATCAGCCCGGTGCGTTCGGCGATAGGGATGAACTCACCGGGTGGGACCAGACCACGCTGCGGATGCTGCCAGCGCACCAGTGCCTCGACGCCTATCATCCGCGCGGTGAACAGGTCATGCACCGGTTGGAAGAACACCCGCAGCTCCTGCTGCTCCAGCGCTCGGCGCAACTCGCCGGCGGTTTCGACCCGCTGCTGGGCATGGGCGGTGAGCTCCTCGGTGTACAGCGCATAGCAGGCTCGGCCGTTGCTCTTGGCCTTGAACAGCGCCGAGTCGGCGTTGCGCAACAACTGCTCGGCACTCAGCGCGTCGCTGGGGAACAGGCTGATGCCGATGCTGACACTGATGAACAGGCGATTGCCTTCGAAGCAGAACGGTTCCTTCAATCGCTCGATGATCGATTGCGCCAGCTTGCCGGCCTGGCCGACCTGCTGGCAGTTCTCGGCCAGCACGCCGAACTCGTCGCCGCCCAGCCGGGCCAGGGTCACGCCGCTGCCCAGCACCTCGCGCAGGCGCTCGCCGACCAGCTTGAGCAGTTGGTCGCCGATGGTGTGGCCAAGGCCATCGTTGATGCTCTGGAAATGGTCGAGGTCGAGCAGCAGCAGGGCACAGCCGCGCTTGTTGGCCTGGGCCGCGGCCATGGCCTGCATGGCGCGGTCGTTGAATAGCAGACGGTTGGGCAGGCCGGTCAGCGGGTCGTGATGGACGAGATAGGCCAGTTCTTCCTCGGTGTGCTTGATCGCGCTGATGTCGCTGAAGACCGCAACGTAATGGCTGAGCGCGCCACTGTCATCGCGAATGGCGCAGATCGTCTGCCATTGCGGGTAGATCTCCCCGCTTTTACGGCGGTTCCAGATCTCCCCGCTCCACTCGCCCTGCTCCGCCAGGGCGGCGTAGATCTGCTGGTAGAACGGCGCGCCATGCCGACCGGACTTGAACTTGCTCGGGCGCTGGCCGATGACTTCGTCCTGCTGGTAGCCCGTGATGCGCATGAAGGCCCGGTTGACGTGCACGATCAGGCCATTGCGGTCGGTCACCAGCACACCCTCCAGGGTGCTGTCGAACACCGCCGCAGCCATGCGCAGGCGCTCGCGGTCTTCACTGCGCAAGCGGGCGCCGATGCCGATGAAGTTCAGCAGGCGGGCACGGGAGACAAAGATCAGCAAGGCACTGAGCAGCACCCAGACCACCACGTTGATCTGCCGGCCCACGGTCAGCGCCAGCGGGTCGTCGGTCATGCCCTGCAGGACCAGCTCGGACAGCACCAGCCAGAGGATCGAAAGCACCACGTAGAGCCCGGCCATGCGCAAGGCGTCGCGAACGGAAACAGACATGTCGGGTGGATGAGCCCATGAAAAATGAAGGGGCATTATAAGGGCTGAAACACCCTGTGACCTCCTATCTAAAAGGGTGACTGGTTTTATTTCCCCGCCCAGGGATAATGCGAGCGCTGTTCCCCTGAGTTTTCGAGGGTCTTTCCCGTTATGTGGTACTACGGTCTACTCGACTTGTCGGCCTGGCAACTGGTCGCCGTCACCCTGCTGATGACCCACCTGACCATCGTCAGCGTCACCATCTACCTGCACCGCTACTCGGCGCACCGCGCCCTGGAGCTGAACGCGGGGCTCAAGCATTTCTTCCGTTTCTGGCTGTGGCTCACCACCGCGCAGAACACCCGCGAATGGACCGCCATCCACCGCAAGCACCACGCCAAGTGCGAAACCCCGGACGACCCGCACAGCCCCGTGCACAAGGGCCTGGGCACCGTGCTGCGCAAGGGTGCCGAGCTGTACCGTGAAGAGGCGCGTAACGAGGAAACGCTGCGCATCTACGGCAAGAACTGCCCGGACGACTGGATCGAGCGCAACCTCTACACCCGCTTCAAGCTCGGCGGCATCGCCCTGATGGCGGTCATCGACCTGCTGCTGTTCGGCACCATCGGCATCACCATCTGGGCGATCCAGATGATGTGGATCCCGTTCTGGGCCGCCGGCGTGGTCAACGGCCTGGGCCATGCCGTGGGCTACCGCAACTTCGAGTGCCGCGACGCCGCCACCAACCTGGTGCCGTGGGGCATCATCATTGGTGGGGAGGAGCTGCACAACAACCACCACACCTACCCCAACTCGGCGAAGCTGTCGGTGCGGCGCTGGGAATTCGACATGGGCTGGATGTGGATCCGTCTGCTGAGCCTGCTGCGCCTGGCCAAGGTCCAGCGTGTCGCGCCCATCGCCCATCGCGTGGAGGGCAAGGCGTCGCTGGACATGGACACCGCCATGGCCATCCTCAACAACCGCTTCCAGATCATGGCCCAGTACCGCAAGCTGGTGATCGGCCCGCTGGTCAAGCAAGAGCTGGACAAGGTCGACGCCTCGCTGCGCCACCGTTTCCGCCGTGCCAAGCGCCTGCTCTCGCGGGAAACCAGCCTGCTGCAGGACCGCCACCACGTGCGCATCGAGTCGATGCTGGCCCACAGCCAGGCTCTCAAGACCATCTACGAAAAGCGCCTGGCGCTGCAGCAGATCTGGGCGCGCACCAGCGCCAACGGCCACGATATGCTCGCCGCGATGAAGGATTGGGTACACGAGGCCGAGGCCAGTGGCATCCACTCGCTGCGTGACTTCGCCGCCCAGCTCAAGACCTACTCGCTGCGCCCCAATGGCGCCTGAGCACCGTTGATCGGCATGCCCCGCAACGGGGCGTGCCGACCGGAACTTCCCCCCCGCAAATCGACTCAAATCCGGCATATCGCCCGCGTGGCGGGCCGGACCGTGGCCGCACGCCCATCGTCGAGAAACGTTCCGTGCTCATGGCCAAAGACCTCCCACCCACACCTGCCGGCACTCCCCGCCCAGAAGCCGCCCAGACCCTGCTGGCCCTGCTCCATGCCCAAGGCGAAGTGGCTCGCCTAAGCGAACGCGAGCAGCTGTACAGCTCGCTGCTCGACAGCGTCAACGCCGTGCTCTGGGCCTTCGACTGGGAAACCCGTCAGGTGCTCTACGTCAGCCCCGCCTACGAGCGCATCTTTGGCCGCCCGGCCAGCCTGGTACTGGCCGACTACAACGAATGGCGCGACGCCATCTACCCGGACGACCTGGAGTACGCCGAACGCAGCCTTGCCCAGGTGCTGGTCAAGGGCACCGTCGAGGACCGCGAATACCGCATCCTCAATGCCGCCGGCGAGGTGCGCTGGCTCAGCGACAAGTGCTACATCAACCAGCATCGCGAGGGCGACCAGCGGGTGATCATCGTCGGCATCGCCGAGGACATCACCGAAAAAAAACAGCTCGAAGGCGAGCTGCAACGCCTGGCCACCACCGATGTGCTGACCCAGAGCAGCAACCGCCGGCACTTCTTCGAGTGCGCCCAGCAGGCCTTCGACAGCGCACGCGAGGACGGCGCGCCGATGGCCTTCCTGCTGCTGGACATCGACGATTTCAAGCATATCAACGACACCTACGGCCACCAGGAAGGCGACCAAGTGCTACAGCGCATCGCCGACAGCGGCAAGGCCGTGCTGCGCCGTGGCGATCAGTTCGGACGAATCGGTGGCGAGGAGTTTGCGGCCGTGTTCCCCGGCTGCACCGCACAAGTGGCCGAGCAAATTGCCGAGCGTCTGCAGCGGGAGATCCAGCGGTTGAGCTTCAGCCATGGCGAGCACACCTACGGGGTTACCGTAAGCCAAGGGCTGACCGGGTTGCAGGATGAGGATGAAACGCTCGACAGCCTGTTCGCCCGGGCGGACGCCGCCATGTACCGTGCCAAGCGCCAGGGCAAGAACCAGATCGTTAAAGGCTGAAACGGATCACTTCGCGGCTGCGGCACTCCACTCGTAATCGATCAGCCCGCTACGTCTCAGGCCTGCTCCTCACCCCCCGCGGGATCAGCATCAATAGTCAGGGCAGCGATGGGAGCAACCTGCAGCTTGCTCTCGGCCGCTTCCGCCGCCAGACGCTCGGCCTCCTCCCGCGCCAGCGCCTCAGGGTCCACCTTGCGCAGCCGCGACAGCTCCGGCAATCCAAGTTTTAGCAGGCGCGCCGTCTTGCTGCTGGCGACCTTCTCCAGCCCTTCGCTGGGCTTGAGCCGCGACAGCTGCCCGGCCAGGTTCATCGCCAGGATCTCCCGGGAGTAGACGCCGCCGCCCAGCTGGTACACCGCGGCGATCAGCTCGCGCAGGTCCAACGGCAGACGCCAGCGGGTGCGCAGTGCCGAGCCGAACGGCGCGCCGAACTCGTTGAGCGACAGCTCCACCTGGTCCTCGTCCAGCTCGCCACCGGCCAGGCGCCACTCCTGCAAGGTGCGCAGCACCGCCAGGTCACCCAGGCAGTGCAGCAGCCCCGCGCAGTAACAACGCGCTTCGTCCACCTCGAGCATGCGCGCCAATGTGCGGCCGTACTCGGCGGTGTGCAGCGACAGGTTCCAGTAATGGGTGGCGTGCCGCTCCAGCAGCGGGTCGGTCAAACGGGCGCTGCGCTTGAGCGTGAGGCCGAGGATGAGGTTCATGCTCTGGGTGCTGCCGAGCTTGTTCAGCGCCTGTAGCAGGGTCTGTACCGGCGCTTCACGGTGCAGGGCGGCACTGTTGGCGGCGGCGATGAGCACGCCGGTGATCTGTGGGTCGTTGCGCACCTCTTCCTCGAGCACCTTGAGGTTGAGGCCATGGGGGTTGAGGGCCCGCTTGACCGCCACCTGCACATCGGCAAACAGCGGGCCGCCGTCGGCGGTGGCCCGGCGCTGTTCCAGGTAGGCCGGCAGTCGCGCGCCGGGCTGCAACGGCGGTACCGGGCAGGCGATCTGCTCACCTACTGCCAGCAGCAGGTTCTCCAGGCGCTTGCGCAGGTTGTCCAGGTCAAGCGGCTTGCTCAGGTAGGCGGTCGGGTGCAACGGCAGCGCCTCGCGCACACTGGCGCTGTCGGTGCGGTCACTCATGAGGATGAACGGCAAACCGGGCTTGTCGCCCTTGGCGCGCACCTTGCGCAGCAGATCGAGGCCGTCGAACCCTGAGAGTTCACGGGCAGCGATGATCAGGTCGGGTTTGGCCGCCAGCGCACTCAGCGCCTCGGAACCATCGGCACAAACCTGCAGGCGGGCATCGCAGCGCACGCTAAGCAGCATTTCGCTGAGCATGTCGCGCACCCAGGGATCGCCTTCGGCAATCAGCACGCAGGGGGGGACGGGGTCGACAGCGCTCATGGGCTATTCTCCAGGCTATGACGCGCGATCCATCGCAGCTTCCACGGAATCCTCGTACAACCTTAGCGCCTGATACCGGCGAACGGCACAAAAAAAACCCGCCGAGGCGGGTTTTTTTCTAAAGCATGTCACATTCTTCAGGCCAGTTCGGCGAAGCACTCTTCGATGATGGCCAGGCCTTTGTCCAGCAGCGCGTCTTCGGCGGTCAGCGGAACCAGAATCCGCAGGACGTTGCCGTAAGTGCCGCAGGACAGCAGGATCAGGCCTTTGTCGCGCGCCTTGGCGACCACCTGGGCAACAGCGGCGGCGTTCGGGGTGTGGGTGCCTTTCTCAAAGACTTCCACCGCGATCATCGAGCCCAGACCACGGATATCGCCGATGATCGGGTGCTTCTTCTGGATTTCACGCAGGCCGGCGGTCAGGCGCTCGCCGACAGCCTTGCTGCGATCCAGCAGTTTCTCTTCCTCGAACACTTCGATTACGGCCAGGGCCGCGGCGCAGGCGATCGGCGAGCCGGCATAGGTGCCGCCCAGGCCGCCCGGGGCGATGGCGTCCATGTACTCGGCCTTGCCGCACACACCGGCCAGCGGGAAGCCGCCGGCGATCGACTTGGCGAAGGTGGTCAGGTCAGGCGCGACGCCCATCTGCTCCATGGCGAAGAAGGTGCCGGTGCGGCCAGCGCCGGTCTGTACTTCGTCGGCGATCAGCAGGATGCCGTGCTGGTCGCACAGGGCGCGCAGGCGCTTCATCAGCTCTTTCGGCGCCGGCAGGAAACCGCCTTCGCCTTGTACTGGCTCGAGGATGATCGCGGCGATGTCGCGTGGCTCGGCGTCGTTCTTGAAGATGCGCTCGACCGAGGCAATGGCGTCATCGACGCTGATGCCGTGCAGTTCGCTCGGGAACAGGGCGCGGAAGATGCCGCCTGGCATCAGGCCCATGCCAGCGGAGTACGGCACGACCTTGCCGGTCAGGCCCAGGGTCATCATGGTGCGGCCGTGGTAGCCGCCGGTGAAGGCGATCACGCCGGCACGGCCGGTGGCGGCACGGGCGATCTTCACGGCGTTTTCAACGGCTTCGGAGCCGGTGGTGACCAGCAGGGTCTTCTTGTCGAAGTTGCCTGGGACCAGCTTGTTGATCTTCTCGCACAGCTCGACGTAGGGCTCGTAGGCCAGCACCTGGAAGCAGGTGTGGCTGACCTTGGTCAGTTGCTCTTGCACGGCCGCGACCACTTTCGGATGCAGGTGGCCGGTGTTCAACACCGCGATGCCGCCGGCGAAGTCGATCAGTTCGCGGCCTTCGACGTCGATCACCGTCGAGTTCTTCGCGGTATCGACGAAGATCGGGTGAATCTGGCCAACGCCACGTGGGACGGCGGCGACACGGCGTTGCATCAGGGATTCGTTGGTCTTGCTCATAGTGCCCTCAATTGCGCCGGTTCTGCGGCGCTTTTATTCGGGGGTGGCTGGATGCAGGCGTGCACAGTATTCGTTGATCGACTGCCACACATGCCCTGGCCACCAGGTACCGCTATGTCAAAAAGGCCAGCGAGACGTCGCTCTCGCGCCCCGCTGGCAGAGGTAAAAGCGTTTACCTGGCGATCAGACGCTGATGCACAGGTATTTGATCTCGAGGTAGTCCTCGATACCGTACTTGGAACCTTCACGGCCCAGGCCCGAAGCCTTGATGCCGCCGAACGGCGCCACTTCGTTGGAGATCAGGCCGGTGTTGATACCCACCATGCCGTATTCCAGGGCCTCGGCGACGCGGAACACGCGGCTCATGTCGCGGGCGTAGAAGTACGAGGCCAGGCCGAACTCGGTGTCGTTGGACATGGCGATGACTTCGGCCTCGTCCTTGAAGCGGAACAGCGGCGCCAGCGGGCCGAAGGTCTCTTCCTTGGCGACGGCAGCGGTCTTCGGCACGTCGACCAGAATGGTCGGCTCGAAGAAGTTGCCTTCGATGATCTTGCCGCCGGACAGTACCTTGGCGCCCTTGGCGACGGCGTCCTCGATGTGCTCCTGGACCTTGGCGACAGCCTTGCCGTCGATCAGCGGGCCAGTGGTGGTGCCTTCTTCCAGGCCGTTGCCGATCTTCAGCTTGGCCACGGCGGCTTTGAGCTTCTCGGCGAAGGCGTCGTAGACGCCGTCCTGCACGTAGATGCGGTTGGCACAGACGCAGGTTTGGCCATTGTTACGGTACTTGGAGATGATCGCGCCCTCGACCGCCTTGTCCAGGTCGGCGTCGTCGAACACGATGAAAGGCGCATTGCCGCCCAGTTCCAGGGAAACCTTCTTGATGTCCTTGGCGCATTCTTCCATCAGCTGGCGGCCGATCTCGGTCGAGCCGGTGAAGGACAGCTTGCGCACCAGCGAGTTGCCGGTCAGCTCGGAGCCAACCTCGCCGGCGCTGCCGGTGATCACGCTCAGCACGCCAGCCGGGATGCCGGCACGGGTGGCCAGCTCGACCAGGGCCAGGGCGGAGTACGGGGTCTGCGAAGCGGGCTTGAGCACCATGGTGCAACCGGCGGCCAGGGCCGGGCCGGCTTTGCGGGTGATCATCGCGGCCGGGAAGTTCCACGGAGTGATGGCGGCGGTGACACCGATCGGCTGCTTGATGACGATCAGGCGTTTGTCCGGCTGGTGGCCTGGGATGACGTCGCCGTACACGCGCTTGGCTTCCTCGGCGAACCACTCGATGAACGAGGCGGCATAGGCGATCTCGCCCTTGGCCTCGGCCAGTGGCTTGCCCTGCTCGGTGGTCATCAGGCGGGCCAGGTCGTCCTGGTGCTCGATCATCAGCTCGAACCAGCGACGCAGCTTGCCGGCACGCTCTTTGGCAGTCAGTGCGCGCCAGGCCGGCAGGGCCTTGTCGGCGGCCTCGATGGCGCGGCGGGTCTCGGCGGCGCCCATCTTCGGCACGGTACCGATCACCTCACCGGTGGCCGGGTTGGTCACCTTGATGGTCTGACCGCTGTCCGCATCCAGCCATTCACCGTTGATGAAGGCTTGCTGGCGGAACAACTGAGCGTCTTTGAGCTGCATGTCGGCTTCCCTTTACTGCGAATTATTGATTGTTGAAAAGGCGCCCCCGAGAAGGGGGCGGCCGTCACAAATTCGTGCACCAGGGTGTTCGACGCCTGGGTGCCGAGCGTTTGAAATCTCAAACGGAATGCTAAGCGGGGGTTGGGGTGTTGGACAATAGGCTGTTCGAAAAAAAGAACGAATGGTTGAACACCCCCCTGGCAAACGGCCCAATCGCGGGGCAAGCCCGCTCCCACAAGGAGCGCAGGGTTCCTGTGGGAGCGGGCTTGCCCCGCGATTGGGCCGTAAGAGGTTAGACCATCGGTCAGAAGGAAGGGTCAGAACGCCTTGTCGAGATCGATCACCAGCGCCCGGTAGCCCACGCTGCCCGGCTGGCGACTGTGCACTTTCAGCTCCACCGCCACCTCCTGGGTGCCACGGCGCACTTCATTGAGCACGCTGGTCGTCAGTTTCTCGGACGTCAGGAAATTCACCGAAGCCGAGTAGATGAACTGGGTATCGGTATCCGCCCGGTACGCCACCACCGAGGTGATCGGGCTGTACCACTCGTCACCGCGCTCCTTGCCGTACTGCCACACCTGCTCGACCGTGCCCTTGGCCTCGTCGATGCGGTACTCCACCGCCCGGCTGTAGTTGCCAGTCAGCCTAGTCAGGCCGAAGTCGCGGCCCCAGCCGTTGTCGAACACAGTCAGCGTGCCGTGCCCGGTCAGCCAGGCGGTGTGCTGGGTCCAGGACCACTCGAAGCCCTCGCCCACTGGTTTGAGCACTTTGTCCTGCAAACGTGCCGGCCAACCTTGCGGCGCGGCGAGGATCCACTTCACCTGCTTGTCGCGGCCGATCTTCACCACGCCCTGGTGCCGTGCTGAAACGATGATGCTGTCGTCATCGGCGTCGTAGTCGATGGCATTGACATGGGCCCAGTTGCGCCCGGTACCGACACCGGGAACGTCGCCGAACGGCAGGTCGCCTTCAGCCAATTCGTTGGCCAGCCGCTCATCCTGTTTCTGCACACCGTCCGGCAGCTGGATCGCGGCCTTGCCCAGGGTTTCCAGCAGCTCGCCGCGGTACGGATCGAGGATCTGGTTCAGGTCCCAGAAATCCAGCACGTCGCCAGCCTCGTTGACCTCGATGATATGGTCGCGGATCGAGCGCACGCGCTTGCCGTCCGGGCGACGGTAGTCGCTGGTGCCGACCCGCAGCAGGTAGCTGCCGTTCACCGTCTCGCGGATCTCGTGGGAGAAGTCGGCGAACTTGTCCGGCAGGTTGCGCTGCCACACCTTGCGCCCCAGCAGGTCGTACTTGGAGTAGGTCTGGCCCTGGCCCCAGATCAGCTTGCCGTCGCGGGTCTGGTGGAAGCCCATGGTGCCGCCCAGGCCGTCGCGATGGTTGGAATCATGGATCTGCTCGATATCCAGGTACCAGCGCACGTCACCGTTGCTGTCGGCGATCCAGTTGTTGCCCACCGAGTCCCACTCGGCGGCGCCGCCCAGGCCGTTCCACTTGAAGGCGCGCCCACCCGGGATCTCGGCCAGCAGGTGATTGAACAGGTACAGGCGCTTTTCGAAACCGGGGGCGACCTTGACCGGCTCTACCTCGGGCAGCGCGGCAGTCTGCTTGGCCACCACCGGCAGGCGCACCGCCGGGGCGTAGATTTCGTAACGTTCGCGGATGCGTTCGCCATCAAGCTTGTAACTCACCTCGACCTGGTTGACGTGGTCGGGGTACAGGCCGAACACCGGGATGCCGCCGTAGGTCCACAGCGAGCGGTCGGACACGTCGTAGACGATATCGACACCGCGCTCGCCGCGGCCCAGCACCCGCACATGGGCGGCACTCAGGGTACGCCCGCCATCACGGATGATCGCGGTCAGCGGCGCCAGCCGGTACGGGTTGACCACCACGTCGCCGAGCAGGGCTTGGTCGCGGTCGGGCACCTTGGCGGTGAGGCAGGCGCCTTCGGGCAGGTCATGCGGTTGGGTCTTGGCATTCATGGCAAAGCTCCTTGTGCTCAGAAGTCGTAACGGGCGGTGGCGCCCACGGTGCGCGGGGTGCCCAGCACGCCGGCATAGCCGCCGTTGGCGGAGTTCCACAGGCTGGTGAAGTAGGTCTTGTCGCCGGCGTTCTTCACCCACAGCGACAGGTCGAGCACGCCGTCGCCCTGGTCCAGGCGCACGCCGGTGGACAGGTTGACGATGGCGTAGCTGGGGATCTGGCCGTAGTCGGAATCGTCGATGGTGCCGACGGCCTTGGAGCGGAACGCGTAGCTGGCGGTGACGTAGGGCTCGATGCGTTCGCTGATCTGCCACTTGTACTGGCCGTTGAGGTTGGCGATGTACTTGGAGGCGCCGACCACCTGGTGGCCGGACAGGTCGCAGGTGGCGGCGGGGTTGGCCAGGCTTACCTCGGGCGGGCACGGCGCGTCCTTGTAGTCGGTGTAGCGCACGTCGTTCCATGAGCCGTTGAAGTTCAGCGTCAGGCCTCGGATCGGCAGGGCCGTGGCTTCGAACTCCAGGCCGCGAGAACGCACGCTGCCGGCGTTGGCCAGGTACTGCACACGGTTGGCTTCGTCGTAGACGTTGGCCTGGTAGCCGTGCACTTCAGTCCAGAACAGGTTGGTGTTCAGCTGCAGGCGGTTGTCGAACAGGGTGCTCTTGAGCCCGAGTTCGGCGTTGTTGGCCCGCTCGGTACCCACCAACAGCGAATCGGTGCCCAAGCGTGGGGCGGCACCGACAGTCAGGTTGACACCCCCGGACTTCTCGCCGTGGGACAGGCTGGCATAACCCAACAGGTCATCGGTGAATCGGTAGCTCAGGCTGAGCAGCCCGGAGGGGGCGAAGCTGTATTGGTTAAGGTCACCTGAGTCGTACGCGCCCACCCGGCCCTGGCGGGCGGCCGCGGCCGCACCGGTGACGGCCGCGCCGCCGGACGGCGCATCGCGGGTCACCCAGGCGCTTTTCTCCTCGTAGGTGCCGCGTACCCCGGCGGTGAAGTCCAGGCGCTCGGTCAGGTGCCAGGTGCCCTGGGCGAACAGGGCGTAGCTGTCGGTGTCGATGTGGCCATTGCCGATGGTGTTCACGTTGGCCAGGGCGCCGGCCGGGGTCAGGTTCCAGATATCGGCCTGCGGCCCGTAGTAAGTGAACGATTTATTGTCCAGGTCCTGCTTGAAGTAGTACGCGCCCAGTACGTAGTCGAAGAAGCCGCCGGTGGGTGAGGCCAGCCGAAGCTCCTGCGAGTACTGCTTGTCCCGCACCGAAACCCCGGCACTGTAGAACACCGGCACGTTGAGGCCGTCGTCGTTGCGCGGGGTGAAGTCCCACCAACGGTAGGCGCTGATCGAGGTGAGGGTGAAGTCGTTGGGCAGGGTCCAGTTGGCCTCTACCGAAGTGCCGCCCTGGAACACCTTGACCATCTGGTCGGCATCGAAGTTGACCTTGCGGTCCTTGCCCGACACCAGGGTGGCGCCGGCCTGGGCGGCCAGGCTTTCGTAGCGGTTCACGCCATTGATGGTCGGGCCGGTGCTGTAGAGGCTGAGGATGCCGTTGTCGGAGTCTTCTTCGTTGTACTCGCCGATCCAGCGCAGGTTGAAGGTTTCGCTGGGCTTGAACAGCAACTGGGTACGAAAGCCCTGGCGCTTGCCGCCATTGAGGTCGTGGCCGTTGTAGATGTTCTTCACATAGCCGTCGTCCTCGGTGTGGTAGACGCTGATGCGCCCGGCGAGGGTGTCGGTCAGGGGGCCGGAGAAGCTGCCCTGGGTCTGCCAGTAGCCATCCTCGCCCAACGACGACTGCACGCTGCCTTCCTGGTGGAAGGTCGGCTTGCGGGTGGTGATGTTGAGCACCCCGGCAGTGGTGTTCTTGCCGAACAGCGTGCCTTGCGGCCCGCGCAGCACCTCCAGCTGCTCGACATCGAGCAGGTCGAACACCGCCATGCCCGGGCGCCCCAGGTAGACGTTGTCCAGATACACGCCGACGCTGCCTTCCAGGCCATCACTGGCCGGGTTGTTGCCCAGGCCGCGAATGGAAATGCTCGACTGGCGGGCGTGCACATAGGCGACGTTGGTGCTCGGCACCAGCTGTTGCAGATCCTGCACGCGATAGATGCGCTGGGTCTCCAGGGTTTCGCTGCCCAGCACGCTGATCGGCGTGGGCACGCTCTGGGCGGTCTCCTCACGGCGCCGGGCATTGACAGTGACGGTGCCGAGCTTGGCCTCCTGCTCGACAGCTGGCGCAGCCGAGCGCGGCTCTTCGGCGAAGCTGTTGCCGGCGGCGGCCAGCAGCACGCCAGCGGCCAAGGGTTGCAGGGCGAATACCGACGCGCGCGCCGGCCAACGGGAAAGTCGGGACATGCAGATGCTCCTTGGAGGCACAGGCCCTGGCGAGCATTTCCGTTGGCGGAACCGAATCGCGATCAGACGGGCTTTATTCTTTTAAGAGATATAAATATTTGTATTTCATATTTTGTGGAATAAGTGACTCCCTTTATAAGGTTCCCAACCCTTCCCAGCAATTGCATTCCACCGAAAGTTTCCATGTAGAAAATGCATATCGACCTGCGCCAGCTCCGCCACTTCATCGCCCTTGTCGAGCACCGCAGCTTTGTCGCCGCGGCGGCGGCGGTGAACCTCTCGCAATCGGCCTTCAGCCGCAGCATCCAGACGCTGGAACACAACGTCGGCTGCCGCCTGGTCGATCGCGCCAACAAGGAACTGGCGCCGACCCGCCAGGGCCTGCTGGTGCTGGAGCATTCACGGCGGCTGGTGCACGGGGCGCACAACCTGGTCAACGAGATCAACCAGTTCAACGGCGCCACCACCGGCGTGGTGCGCTTCGGCTCGGGGCCGGCCCCCGCCGGCGGGCTGGTGCCAAGGGCGGTGGCGCGGTTCGTCGCCGAGTACCCAGCGGCCCGCACCTGCTTCCAGGTGGACAACTGGCAGGCGCTGAACCGGCGGCTGATCGCCGAGGAGATCGAGTTCTTCGTCGCCGACACCCGCCAGTTCGAGGCCGACCCGGACTACCAGGTGCACAAGCTCAGGCCACAGCGCTGGCACTTCTGCTGTCGCCGGGAACATCCATTGACCGAGCTGGCCGAAGTGCGGGCGCGGGACCTGTTCGATTACCCGCTGGCCACCACCTTTCGCCCGCCGAACATCCGCAAGATCCTCAGTGACTTGAGCGGGCGGCAGGACTTTCTGCCCAGCGTGGAATGCGAGCATGGTTATGCGCTGCTCAATGTCGTGCTGCATTCGGACACCATCGGTATCGCCTGCAGCGCGAACCTGCGGCCCTATGACGGCCTGGTGGCCCTCAAGCTGGTGGATCTGGCGCCGGAGCAGGAGGAGGCGTTCTATACCCGCTATGGGGTGGTGAGCCGGGTGGGGTATGGGTTGTCGGCGCTGGCGCAGGGGTTGGTGAGGCAGTTGATTGCCTGTGATAGCGAGTTGTAGCCGTAAGGGGCTGCTGTGCAGCCCTTTGGGACTGCGCTGTCGCGCAGGGAACTGCCCTCCTGTGGGAGCGGCCTTGCGTCGCGAAAGGGCCGCAAAGCGGCCCCAACGATCTCAGCCCTTGCGCGTGGTCCGACTCAATTGCCCATCCACCCCCACCGGCACCTCGCCAGCCAGGGTAACCCGGCGCACGATGCGCGGTTGGGTGCCGTAGTCATCCACCGCATAGTGCTGCGTCGCGCGGTTGTCCCAGATCGCCACGTCCCCCGCCTGCCAGCGCCAGCGCACGGTGTTTTCCAGGCGTGTCACATGCCCCTGCAGCAGCGCGAACAGATGCTGCGAGTCCGCCAGCGAATAGCCCTTGATGCGCTTGACGAAGTGCCCTAGCTGCAACGCCCGCTCGCCACTGATCGGATGCACCCGCACCACCGGGTGCTCGGTCTCGTACACCGTCGAGGTGAACACCTTGCGATAGCGCTCAAGCTTCGCCGGATCGACATCCGGCTTCACGCTGGCATAGTCGTATTCGTTGCTGTGCACCGCCCACAGCTTGTCGGCCAGTTCGCGCAGCGGCTCGGGCAGCTCCTGATAGGCTGCGGCGGTGTTGGCCCACACCGTGTCGCCACCGGCAGCCGGGGCCACCACACTGCGCAGGATAGAGGCCTTGGGGTAGGCGTCTACGAAGGTCACGTCGGTGTGCCAGGAGTTGGCCCGCTGGCCTTCTGCGCCATCGAGCTGCAGCAGGTAGCTGGTGCCATCGACCACCGGCACCGTGGGATGGGCGATCGGCTCGCCGAGCAACTGGGCGAAGGCCTCCTGCCCCACGTCGTCCAGGTGCTCCTGGGCCCGGAAGAAGATCACCTTGTGGCGCACCAATGCCGCCTGGATGGCATCGATGGTGGCCGGATCGAGGTCGGCGGACAGCTTGATGCCACGGATCTCGGCGCCGATGCGCCCGGCAACGGGGTGGATGTCGAGTTCCAGGGTTTGCGGCGCGGTGGCCAGTGCGGCGTTGCTCATGGTCGTGCTCCTCACGGTTGTTGTCGGGTCAGCGGGCGGCCTGGACGGCCTGGTCCTGCCGCTGGGCGGCATCGATGAAACGGGGTTCGATCCAGTCGGCCACCTGGAAGCCACGGCGGATCAGGCGCTCCTTGACGGCCAGGTCCACGCCCTGTTGCAGCAGGCCGACGAAACCGGCATCCAGGCGTGGGTCGAAGTAGTCGGCGAGGTTCTCCTCGGCCAGGTCGTCGCGCAGGATCGCCTTTGGCCAGTTGGCGGTGTTCGCCACCAGGTCCACATAGGCCTCGCGGTTACGTTCGTCGCGCAGCCACTTCACCGCCTGCTCCTGGGCGTTGACAACCCGCTGTACCAGGTCGGGGTGCTGGCGGATGAACTCGCCGGTACCCAGCAGCACCGCCTGGGTGCTGCCGGCGCCTTTCAGGTCCCGGGAGTTGACCGGGAGCTCGACCAGCCCTCGCTCGCGCAGCGACAGCAGGCTGGACAGGCCCCAGGTGGCGTCGATCTGCTTGGCGGCCAGGGCGGCGTTGGCCGCGTTGAAATCGAGGTTGATGACTTTCAGCTCACGTTCGGACAGCCCCTGGCTGGCCAGGGCGCTGGCGAACGACAGCTGGTTGGCGGTGCCGCGGAACACCGCCACGCGCTTGCCCTTGAGGTCCTGCAGGCTGTGGATGCCCGAGCCCGGCACCACGCCGAGGTAGCTCTTCACCCCACGCACCCCGGCCGACAACACGCGGGTGTCGAGGCCGTTGGCCTTGCCGATGATCGCGGCCAGGTCGCCCAGGTAGGCGAAGTCCGCCTGGCCGTTGGCCAGGGCCTCGTTGACCACGGGGCCGGCGCCCTTGAAGAAGCGCCAGTCGATACGGATGCCGTCCTTGGCGAACTCTTTCTCCAGCAGTTGCTGGTCGCGCAGCACATCCACCACGCCGCCGGCGCTGGGCTTGCTGCCGGCGCTGAGGTCGGGCACGGCGATACGGATCACATCCGGCTGGGCGGCATGGGCTGCCACGGGCAGGGCGCTCAACAAGGCGGCGAGTAACGGGCTGAGCAGATGGCGGAAGGCGGTTTTCATGGCAAGGCTCCTTGGCAGGCTGCCACCGGCGATGGCCGGCGCTATGGGCCAGAAGCTAGGCAGGTCCGGTTAGAACCTACAAAGATCAAAACTTCATTTTTTAGTAACCAGAAGACATAAACGAGGCGCCATGCGGGACGCCGGGCGGCTTGCAGAGCACGCATGAAAAATATGAGGAAAACGCAATGCCTCGGGGGTTTCGCATGCAGCAGGCGCATGCTCTTATCTCCTGAATATCGTTTGTGAGAATTTTTAATTCCATAAACGAATAAACAAGGAATGGTTTGTTTGAGAGGTGCCTTGATGAGCGAAGTCTTGAGCGTAGGCCAGCGCCGTCGATGGAGGCCGCTACGTGGTCCTTTCGCGGCACAAGGCCGCTCCTACATACCGTGGGCCGTGCCGCTGGTGGTGGCGGCATTGTGGATTATCGCCAGCCGTGAACACTGGATGAGCGAGCAGATCCTGCCTGCGCCGTCGCTGGTCTGGCAGAGCGCGCTGGAGTATGGCTCCGGTGAGCTCTGGGGCCACCTGTGGATAAGTCTGCAGCGCCTGGCCTGGGGACTGCTGGCGGGAATCGCCAGCGGCCTGCTGCTGGGTACCTGGCTGGGTGGATCGCGACGGGCGCAGACCCTGGTGCTGCCCACCTTCGTCGCCCTCGCGCAGATCCCGACCCTGGCCTGGATCCCGCTGTTCATGCTGTTCTTCGGCATCGGCGAGCTGCTCAAGCTGGTGGTGCTGGTCAAGGCCGTGGTGGTGCCGGTCACGCTGCATACCCTGATCGGCGTGCGCGACGCCCAGCCCAAGCTGCGTGAAGCCGCCGCCGTCCTGCGCCTGCCCCCTCACCTGCTGTTCCTGCGCCTGCTGCTGCCCGCCGCGCTGCCGGCGTTTCTCGCCGGTGTGCGGCTGGCCCTGGCCACTGGCTGGACCTCGCTGCTGGCCGTGGAGCTGCTGGCGTCCAGCGAAGGCATCGGCTACCTGATGGTCTGGGGGCGGCAACTGTTCATGCTCGACCTGGTGTTCCTCTGCATCCTGGTGATCGGCCTGGTCGGCGCGCTGATGGATCGCGGCTTCACGCGCCTGGAGCGCGGCCTGTTGCACTGGCCGCAACCGGCCACGGGCGAACAGCTGCGCGGCCAGGTGCCACGCGGCTGGCAAAGCCTGCTGCTGCCTGCGGGGCTGTTGCTGCTGTGGCAGGCCGCCAACAGCCTTGGCTGGGTCGACGCCAACATCCTCACCTCGCCGCTGGAAGTGCTGCGCAGCCTGTACGCAGGCCTGCTCGACGGTTCATTGCCCGAGGCCCTGCGCCTGAGCCTGCAACGCACCCTGGCCGGGCTGCTGCTCGGCGGTGGCGCGGGCTTCGTACTGGGCCTGCTGCTGGGCCTGTCAGCCAACGCCGAACGCATGCTCGGCCCGAGCCTGTCGGCGCTGCGCCAGGTGGCGCTGTTCGCCTGGGTGCCGCTGCTGACCGCCTGGTTCGGCCTGGGTGAAGGTGCCAAGCTGGTGTTCGTCGCGCTGGCGGCGTTCTTCCCGCTGCTGATCGCCACCCAGCGCGGCATCGCCAGCCTCCCGCCACAGCTGGGCGAGGCGGCCCAGGCCCTGCGTCTGGACCTGCCGCACCGGCTGCGTCTGCTGGTGCTGCCCGGCGCCGCCCCGGCGATCTTCGCCGGGCTGCGCCTGGCGCTGATCTACGCCTGGCTCGGCACCATCGGTGCCGAGTACTTCATGCCCTCGGACGGTGGCATCGCCAGCCTGATGATCGGCGCCCAGCAATTGTTCCACATGGACCAGGTGATGGCCGCCATGGTCCTGATCGGCCTGGTCGGCGCCCTGCTCAGCCACCTCGGCCAACGCCTCGAATCGCGCGCCACGCGCTGGAGATCCGCATGAACGCCTTCATCACCCCGGCCCTGCACGCGGCCAACCAACCCGACGCCACGCCGCCACTGGTCAGTTTCGAGGGGGTCGGCAAGACCTTCAGCGTCGATGGCCAGCCCTTCGAAGCGATCCGCCACTTCGACCTGTCGATCAACGAAGGCGAGTTCATCGCCATCGTCGGCTCCTCCGGCTGCGGCAAGTCCACCCTGCTGCGTCTGCTGGTGGGGCTGGACACCGACTACAGCGGCACGATCCGGGTCGACGGCCAGCCGGTCGACGGCATCGGCGGCGAACGCGGCATCGTATTCCAGGAGCATCGCCTGTTCCCATGGCTGACGGTGGCGCAGAACATCGGCCTGGGGCTGGTCAACGAGACACTCACCCAGGGCGAGCGCGCCCGGCGCGTACACGAGTACGTGCAACTGGTGGGCCTGGTCGGCTTCGAATCGGCCTATCCGCACCAGCTGTCCGGCGGCATGGCCCAGCGCGTGGCCATCGCCCGTGGCCTGGTGGCCAGCCCACGGATCCTGCTGCTGGACGAACCCTTCGGCGCCCTCGACGCCCTGACCCGCCAACAGCTGCAGGACGAACTGCTGGCGATTCGCGAACGCTCGGGGATCACCATCCTGCTGGTCACCCACGATGCCGAGGAAGCCACCTACCTGGCCGATCGGGTGGTGGTGCTGGAGCCGAGGCCGGGGCGGATCAAGGCGGTAGTGGAAATCGACCTGCCGCACCCGCGCCAGCGCACCGGCGTGGCATTGCATGGCTTGCGTGAAAAGGTCTTGCACCAGATCACCGGGGATGGCGGGTATCTCAAGCCTGCGGGACAGCGGATGGAGGGGCTGCGGCCGGAGCTGATCGCACTGTGACCGGCACCCGCTGTCCCCCCGGGAAAAAACTCCACAGATCAAGGCCATGGACGCCACCGACACAGATGGGTATCATGCGGCCCGTTGCACTCGTAGCTCAGCTGGATAGAGTACTGCCCTCCGAAGGCAGGGGTCGTGGGTTCGAATCCCGCCGAGTGCGCCATGACATCAGCCGTCACCCGTTTGTTTTCACCGGTGCCGGCAAGCAAAAGCCCCGCTCAGATCGCTCTGGCGGGGCTTTTGCGTTTCCGGGCCTCAGCCCTGCACGATGATCTGGCCCTGCAGGTCTCGGACCATGGTCTCGATGACCGGCTTCATCGCCTTGAACTCCTCAGGCGTGCACACTGCCTTCGGGTGCTTGAACTGCATGCGGCGCTCGACCACCACGGCGTTGCCGTCACGGGTGTAACGGGCGCTGTAGTCGAAACTGCCTTCCTTCACGGCAACGGCCTTGGGCGTCGCCAGGACGGTGACCCCGGCCGGGAACTCGAAGCGCGATTGCTCCAGCGTTTCGTTGGAGATGCAGACGAAGCCCTGGGTGCGCTCGTTCTCGGTGGCAAAGCCATAGACTGACTGGGCGATGCCGCCCACCAGGCTGCTCAGGGCTGGCACGCCCACCGGGCCGGGCAGGTTCACCAGGTTCTCGGTATGGCCCTGGACCTGGCTGCGAAAGTGCTCCGGCGCTGCCGACGGCTGGATCAGGATCTTGCCGCTGCCCCGTTGCCCATAGGCATTGAGCACCTGCTCGACGATGCGATCGAGGTCCGTCGGTTTCATCGTCTTGGCGCCATAGCGGTTGACCTCGCTGGCCCAGCCTTCGATGGTCGAGTCGCCGGTGAAGTCCGCGGCACCCGTGTCCTTGACCTTGAACAGCATTTCACCGACCTGCTTGCCGAACTGGGTGGCCGGGGTCTTGCCGAACACGCCGGTGGCGGTCAGCAGGGTGGTCTTGTCCAGGTCCATCAGCGGCAGGTAACCGGCGGCCACCGACGGGTCGGTCGAATCCAGGTACAGGTCGAGGCTCGGCACATAGGTCAGCACATGGTTGAGCACACCGAGTGTCGGCACCTTCGGCAGCTGGTAGGCATTGCCGAGGTTGATCAGCGCCGGCGAGCTCTCGATACCCGCCGCCTTGAGCAGCGCCTCGAGCAGGGCCACATGGTCCTTGCAGTCGCCATAGCGGTTGTCGAGCACGCTCTGCGCCGCGTGCGGAACCACGCCACCGGCACCGACATAGACCGCCACGTAGCGGATGTTCTCACGCACCCAGTCGCTGAGCTTGAGCGTCTTGGCCCGGGCGTCGGGCAGGTTCGCCGTCAATTGTCCGGCCAACGCGGCAATGGCCGGTGTCACTTGCACGTCGGCGCGCGCCTGGTAGCTGGCGGCAAGCCCTGCGTAGTCCTTGAAGGTCGAGACCGCGAGGTACTGGCCATAGTCCAGGTAGGACACGGCGCTCGCCTCGATCCTGGCCCTGTCGGTCGGCACGAAGTCCCAGCGGTAGACCTTGCGGCCCTTGCCGGCCTTGGGCGTGGACGCCTTGAAACCACGGGCGTCGGCATACAGCGGCAGGTCCGCCGGCAGGTCGTAGATCAGCGAGAACTGCTCCACGGGGTGAAATTCCGCCGCGGTGAGGTCCTCGAAATGGCCGGGGAACAGCGCGGTGGTGCGATGGCGCTTGTAGCGCAGCACCAGGCGGTCGCCGACGGCCACTTCCGGGAAGATCACCACCTTGACCCGGGAGTCCTGGAACATCGGCGCGTAGGTGGACGCCTGCTCCTGCTGCTCCTTGATCTGCGAGGCGTCGACCATGACCTTGCGCCCGTCGGGCTTCTGGGTGAAGGCCTGGTCGACCTCCAGGGTCTCGTACCCACGGTTGTAGCTCAGTGCTTGCTGGGCCTTGGCCTGGATGGCGCGCTCTTCGTTGATGCGCGAGACCGATTCGACCGCCACCTGGAAACTGCCGTCGCGCTGCACGGTGAAGGTCTGCACGACCTTTTCAAGGGTGACGGAGTGGTCGGTGCCATCGTCCCGAGCCTGGGCAGGCGCGATGCAGGCCAGGGTGAATGCCAGCACCCCGGCCAGGGGAGCAAGGTAAGACATGAACATGAGGATCCTTCTCTTGTGACGCGAGGGTTATTACAAAAAACGCTAATGATACGCATTTTTATCATAAACCTGCAGGCCGCGCCGTATATGAACGCTTGCACGTTTGTGCAGAAAAGCACATTGCCACCTCTCCCGTGCCGGTGGTCATTGGTGATAGCGTGGGCATCTTCCGTTTGCGTAAACGGTCACCCTCCACCCCTGCAAAGGAATGCGCACCCCCATGCCATATACCAAGCTATCCGCCGCATCGCTCCTGCTGGCCAGCGTGGCCATGTTCTCGATCCCGGCCCAGGCCAACCTCTCCCAGCAGCAGTCCGCCGCCATCATCAAGGCCTACGACGGCAGCGACCCGGCCGACTTCAAGCAGTTCCTCGGCAAGCTGGCCGGCAGCGACCTGGCCAAGGCCGACAAGCTGGACGAAACCCTCAAGCTGTACCTGGCCGGCAAGCCGTTGAGCGCCGAACAGCAGGACGAGATCAGCCGCTTGCTGGGCCTGTACACCCGCATCAAGTACGGCAAGGCCGCCAAGGAAACCCTGCGCGAGCTGGTGGAGATCCCGACCGTTCGCAAGGACGGTGTACCGCAGCACGAGAATCCTGAGTTCATCAAGATCGCCGACAAGATCAAGGCCCTGGCCGAGGGCTTCGGCCTGACGTTCCGCAACATCGACAACCGCGTCTACGAGATCACCCTCGGTGAAGGCAAGGAAGTGATCGGCATCCACGCCCACGCCGACGTGGTACCGGTCACTCCGGACAACTGGAAACTCAAGGACGGCACCAAGCTCGACCCGTTCAAGGTCACCCTGGTGGGCGACCGCATGTACGGCCGCGGCACCGAGGACGACAAGAACGGCATCGTCGTCGCGCTGTACGCGCTGAAGGTGGCCAAGGACGAGAAGCTGCCGCTGGCGCGCCAGTTCAAGCTGCTGGTGGACACCACCGAGGAAACCACCGGCGACGCCATCCCTTATTACTTCGAACGCAACGCCACCCCCGACTACAACCTGGCGCTGGACGGCGGCTACCCGGTGGTAATCGCCGAGAAAGGCTACGGCACCGTCATGGCCACCTTCGCCAAGCGTGCCGGTGACGGCAAAGGCGCCGAGGTGATCAACCTCACCGGCGGCCTGGCCACCAACCAGATCCCCGGCAGCTCGGTGGCGACATTGACCGGCGACAAGCCGGCCGACCTGGCCAAGGCGCTGAACAAGGCCGGCGCGGCCTACGTCAAACGCCATGGCGGCGACTTCAGCATCTACGCCAAGGTCGACGGCAAGCAGGTGCTGCTCACCGTGACCGGCGTGTCGGCGCACTCCTCCGAGCCCGAGTCCGGGGTCAACCCGGTGGCGCGCATGCTCGACTTCCTCAACGGCCTGGGCAAGGACGTGCCGCTCAAGCACAACCACATCACCGACGCCGCCCGCTACGCCGCCGACAACTGGGGCCTGGACTACCTGGGCAACAAGCTCGGCGTCGGTTTCAAGGACGACTTCATGGGCCCGCTGACCACCTCGTTGACCTTCGTCGGCCTGGATGACAAGGCGCTGAAGCTGGCGGTGAACCTGCGCATTCCCAAGGGCAAGTCGCTCGACACCCTCAAGGGCGAGATCGCCGGCAAGCTCGATGCGTGGAAGGCCAAGAGCAAGACCCCGGTGGCGTTCGACTACACCCTCGATGAGCCGATGTACCGCAACCCCGAGGGCGAATGGGTCAAGGCCCTGCTGGCCGTGGCCAGCGAGAACCTGGGCATGAAGCACGAGTACGGCACCTCCGCTGGCGCCACCTCGGTGCACGACCTGCCCAACGGCGTGCAGTTCGGCCTGGCCATGCCGGACGTCAAGTACACCGGGCACAACGACAACGAGTTCAAGACCGTGGAGCAGTTCATGCTCGACCTACAGGTCGTCAGCGAGATGGTGGCGCGGATCGGGCAGATGCCGAAGCTCTGATGACCCACTCGGGGCCGCGTTGCGGCCCCTTGCCGCGATGACGTTTTTCAATCACCTCGATGCCGTTTCCTGCATTGCCGTGCAGAGCGCCGTGCCGGATGCTTTATTTACTCCGACACGTCGCATTTGCACCCACAGAGGCCCGTATGAAGAACGTCGAACAAATCCTCAAAGCCAAGTCCCAGCACCACACCGTCTACACCATCAACCCAGACGACTCGGTGTTGGATGCCTTGAAGTTGCTGGCGGAGAAGAACGTCGGCGCCCTGCCGGTGATGGAGCATGGCCAGGTAGTGGGAATCGTCAGCGAACGCGACTACGCCCGCAAGCTGGTGCTCAAGGGTCGCTCCTCGGCGGCCACGCCGGTACGCGACATCATGAGTTCTCCAGTGGTCACGGTTGAACCCAAGCAGAATCTCGAGTACTGCATGAACCTGATGACCAACCGCCACCTGCGCCACCTGCCGGTGGTGCATGAGGGCAAGCTGCTCGGGCTGCTGTCTATCGGCGACCTGGTGAAGGAAACCATCGCCGAACAGGCCAACCTGATCCTGCAACTGGAGCAGTACATCCGCGGTGAATGACCCAGCTCAGTGATAGGCGCGCTCCAGCTCGTCCAGCTGATGGTCGAAGCTGCGCAGGCGCGCCGACCAGGTGTACACCAGCACTTCCAGATCCCTGTTGAGCACGGCGGTGTTGCCGCCGTCACGGGCCGGCGCGTCGCACAGGTCCAGCTGGTAGCGCTCGCGGGCCATGGCCGTGGCCACGCTGGACAGGTCGCGGGCATTGGCCAGCCAGTGATGGTGGTGGTCGTGCACTTCCCGGTCGAGTTCCCGGCACTGGCGCTTGAGGGCGTCCAGGCTCTGCTCCAGCGGCGTGCCCTTGAGCTCGCCCATCACCTCCTCGAAGGTGCGTCCGGAGTGCCAGTAGCTGCCCCAGAAATAGCGGTCGAACACCGTCTCGACCCGGCGCAGGGCGACCTTGGTGTTCCAGATGGTCAGCAACGTTCGTCCCTGGGCGACTTCGCGCCTGTTCAGGTGCAGCTGCTGCCAGGCGATCCACGCCAGCCCGCACAACGCCACCGCCGCGGTCACGGCGGCGGCGGCATAGAGAAACTGCACGGCCTGGTTCATCGTGTGGGTGTGCCGGATACCGTAGAAGTAGCCGGCGGTCAGGGTGCCCAGGATCGTCACGGTGCACCAGAAACCTGGTGCGTAGGGATCTTTCATTGCGCCATCCCCTCTTGTTTTCCCTGAGCATAGCAACGCCCCGATCACCCATCAGGTGCCGCTCGGCGCTTTATTGGCGGGGACGGCGCAGCGCCTCGTTGAGTTGGTCGAACAGCTCCGCCCAATCGGCATCTTCAAGGATGCTGTCCCTGAGGAACGAGCGCTGGGACTCATTCCAGAACGGCGCATCCACCAGCTTCACATCCCCCTTGAGCGGCGAATGACTGGTGATGAACTGGTCGATGCCCAGCGCATCGTCCGGCAGGCCCAGTTGCTTGAACAGTTCGGAAAACTTGTGGATCGGCGCTTCCATGATTCACTCCTATGGCCGGGCCGGTCGTCCACGACGCCAGCCCGGCGTGGGTTGCGAGCATCAGCTCAGTTCGCGCACTTCGGCGTGCGGCACCAGTTTCAAGTATTGCTCCATGCTCATGTGGATAAGGTGATCGTGGTCACCTGCCTCGAGGTAGACATCACCTTGGCGGGTAAGGGTCCGGTCGAGCAGCATGGGAATGTTGTAGGCATCGCCCAGAGCCGGGATGGCGCCGCGTTCGCAATCGCCGAACAGGCTCGGCAGGTTGCTTTCGCGGGTCAGCTGCCAGGCGCCGGTCATGCGCACTTCGGTCATGTCCAGATGCCGGTTGGCCGGCAGCACGGCCATGATGTAGTTGCCATGGCGGTCATCGAGCATCACCGACTTGGCGACCCGCTCGGCGGGTACGCCGGCCGTGCGCGCCGACTCCAGGCCAGTGGCCGAATGGGGATGGGGAATGATGTCGTAGTCGCAGTTGGCCTGGTCCAGGCGCTGCTGAAGGGTCTTGGCCATACGCATGATGCACCTCCGGTTTTGCCCCCACCCTCAAGTTTAGGCCGTGGCCCGGCAGCCACGACTAAACTTCAAGGACAGGTCCGCATGAGGTGACGACAGGTGATCGCCCGGCGCTGGCGCGTGCTGCTGTTGCTGCTGATCCTGGGCTTCGCCCCGGGCGGCCAGGCCGCGCCCGGTGCCAACGTGTGGCTGCTGAGCGTCGACGACGCCATCGGTCCGGCCAGCGCCGACTAACTCCTGCGCGGGCTGGACCAGGCGCAGGCCCAGGGCGCGCAACTGGTGGTCATCCGCCTCGACACTCCCGGCGGGCTCGACAGCGCCATGCGCCAGATCATCAAGGCCATTCTCGCAAGCACGCTGCCGGTGGCCACCTACGTCGCCCCGGGCGGCGCCAGGGCGGCCAGCGCCGGCACGTACATCCTCTATGCCAGCCACGTGGCGGCCATGGCCCCGGGAACCAACCTGGGCGCGGCGACGCCGGTACAGATCGGCGCACCCGGCAAGGACGAAAAGCCCGCCGCGAACAGCGAGCAGGACACCCTCGCCCGTAAACAGGTCAACGACGCCGCGGCCTACATCCGTGGCCTGGCGCAACTGCGCGGGCGCAACGCCGACTGGGCGGAGAAGGCCGTGCGCGAGGCGGTCAGCCTGTCGGCCAGCGAAGCCCAGCGGCTGAAGGTGATCGACCTGGTCGCCGCTGACCTGCCCGACCTGCTGCGCCAGCTCGATGGCCGGACGCTGACCGTCGCCGGCCAGCCAGCATCACTGCAGACCGCCGGCGCCAATGTAGTGGAGCACCTGCCGGACTGGCGCACTCGCCTGCTGGCGGTGATCACCAACCCCAGCGTGGCGCTGATCCTGATCATGATCGGCGTGTACGGCCTGCTGTTCGAATTCATGAACCCAGGCTCCGGAGTCGGCAGCGTGGTCGGCGGCATCTGCCTGCTGCTGGCGCTGTACGCCCTGCAACTGCTGCCGGTGAGCCACGCCGGGGTGGCGTTGATCCTGCTCGGTGTGGCGTTCATGGTCGCCGAGGCGTTCCTGCCCAGTTTCGGGGTGATCGGCTTCGGCGGCATCGTCGCCTTCGTGGTCGGCGCGGTGATCCTGATGGACACCGACGCCCCTGGCTTTGGCATTCCGCTGACGCTGATCGTCAGCCTGGCAGTGTTGTCGGCGCTGTTGCTCGGCGGCGTGCTGGGCATGGCGCTGAAGGCGCGCCGACGCGCCCTGGTCAGCGGCGATGCCGGGCTGGTGGGCAGCCTGGTGACGGTGACCCAGGTACGCGCGGACAACCCGTTCTGCGGCTCGGTACAGGCCCAGGGCGAACAGTGGCAGGCGCAGTGCGCGACACCGCTGCAGCCGGGCCAGCACGTGCGGGTGACCGCCCGTCATGGCGTGACGCTGGAAGTCAGCGCCACTGCGCCCACGGCGCAAGGAGAGTAGACGATGTTCATGCAATTCGGATTCAGCGCCGTGCTGGTGCTGCTGGGCATACTGCTGCTCTCGGCCCTGCGCATCCTGCGCGAGTACGAGCGCGGCGTGGTGTTCCAGCTCGGGCGCTTCTGGCAGGACAAGGGCCCGGGGCTGATCATCCTGATTCCCGGCATCCAGCAGATGGTCCGGGTCGACCTGCGCACCGTGGTGCTCGACGTGCCCTCCCAGGACGTGATCACCCGCGACAACGTCTCGGTCAAGGTCAATGCCGTGCTGTACTTTCGCGTGCTCGACCCGCAGAAGGCGATCATCCAGGTCGAGAACTTCCTCACCGCCACCAGCCAGCTGGCCCAGACCACCCTGCGCGCCGTGCTCGGCAAGCACGAGCTGGACGAACTGCTGGCCGAGCGCGAGCAGTTGAATTCGGATATCCGCGAGGTGCTGGACGCGCAGACCGACGCCTGGGGCATCAAGGTGGCCAACGTCGAGATCAAGCATGTCGACCTCAACGAGTCGATGGTCCGCGCCATCGCCCGCCAGGCCGAGGCCGAGCGCGAACGACGGGCCAAGGTGATCCATGCCGAAGGCGAGCTGCAGGCCTCGGAGAAGCTGATGCAGGCCGCGCAGATGCTGGGCAAGGAGCCGGGGGCGATGCAGCTGCGCTACATGCAGACGCTGGGGTCGATCGCCGGGGACAAGAGCTCGACCATCGTGTTTCCGCTGCCGGTGGATCTGCTCAAGGGGCTGGTGGACAAGCAGCGCTGATGGGGCCTCTGGGAGGCCCCATCACGCGTCAAAGCGGCGCGCGACGCAAGGTAGCGAGGAACGTCGCCGCACCGATGAACAACCCGGCAAAGGTACGGTTCAGGCGCTTCTGCTGCTTCGGCGTGCGCAGCAGGCGCAGCACCCGCGAAGCCAGCCCGGTATATCCAGCCATCACCAGCATGTCGACACTGATCATGGTCACGGTGATCGCCACATACTGCGGCAACAGCGCCTCGTGCGGGTTGATGAACTGCGGCAGCACCGCCAGCATGAACACCAGCGCCTTGGGGTTGCTGACGTTGACCAGGAAGCCGCGGAACACCAGGCTCAGCGGCTTGCCGATCGGTCGTACGCCGGACTCGTCGCTCATGTCCATCGGCAGGGCTTGCCATTGCTTGTAGGCGAGGTAGACGAGGTAGGCGACGCCGAACCACTTGATGACCTGGAAGGCGGTGGCCGACGCGGCGAGGATGGCGCCAACACCGGCGGCGATGATGGCGATCTGCACGATCAGGCCCAATTGCAGGCCCAGGGCGTTCCAGTAACCACGCCAGAAGCCGTACTGCAGCCCACTGGACATCGAGGCGATTGCCCCGGCGCCCGGCGACAGGCTGATCACCCAGCACGCGGCAAAGAAGGCCAACCACGTTTCCATCGACATCGCACACCTCGCTCTAACAGCTTTTGCAAACCGCTAAGCTAAGGTGTTGGCGAAAAAATAACCAGACAATTCTGCGGCTTCAGTCGGTTTCCATCGCCTCAGGCTTGGCCGCCACGGCGGCTTCAGTGCCACGCCAACGCCGCACGGCCTTCTGGAAAAACTGGCTGTTCGGCACCTGCACCAGCGCTCCACCGGCTTCCGGCGTTTCCATCAGCGTGGTGTACAGCAGGTTGATGGCGATCACCCGGCCTTTCACCCCCGGCTTGTCGAGGGTATCGACCAGCTCGACCACATCGCCGATGCGAAACGGTCCGACGGTGAAGATCAGCACCGCGCACAGCAGGTTGGACAGCACGCTCCAGATGGCGAAGAACGCCACCGCCGCCACCGCGACGAAGCCCGACAATGCCGTCCACAGCACCGTGGCGGACACCCCCATGCGCTCGAGCACGAACAGCAGCGCGCTGCCCATGATCAGCCAGCGCAGGGCGCCGCGCACCGGTACCATCAGCTCGTGCGGCAACGGGTAGCGCTCGCCCAGGCTGCGCAGGCCGCGCGCGACCATGCGCTGCAGGACGAAGGCGGCGATCAGGATCAGCAGGATCTGCAGCCCCAGCCAGAACGAGTCCATCCACTGCCCCGGCAGCAGCGAACGCAGCGCCTCCATCAGGACAGCGCCTCGAGCTCGGCCTGCATGCTTTCCAGCGTTTCCAGGGCTTCCATCCAGGCTTCCTCAAGCTCGCCTTCGCGTTGCTTGAGCTTGGTCTGACGGGCCAGCAAGTCGCGCAGCTCATCCTTGCGCGTGGTCTCGTACAGACCGCTGTCGCCCAACGTCGTCTCGATCTCGGCCAGTTGCTTGTGCACCTGGTTGAGTTCGGCCTCCAGCTTGTCGGCCGCCTTCTTGTGCGGGGCCAACTGCTGACGCAGGGCCGCAGCGGCCTGGCGCTGGGCCTTCTTGTCGGTCTTGTCCGGGTTCGCGGGCGCGCTGCTCACCGGCGCGTTGCGTTGGCGGTACTCGACCAGCCAGCGGCTGTAGTCGTCCAGGTCGCCGTCGAAGGTGTCGACCTTGCCGTCGGCCACCAGCAGGAAGTCGTTGGTGGTGCTCTTGAGCAGGTGACGGTCGTGGGACACCACCACCACGGCACCGGCGAACTCCTGCAGGGCCATGGTCAACGCCAGGCGCATCTCAAGGTCGAGGTGGTTGGTCGGTTCGTCGAGCAGCAGCAGGTTCGGCCGCTCCCAGGCGATCAACGCCAGGGCCAGGCGGGCCTTCTCGCCACCGGAGAAATTCACCACCGGCTCGTCGACACGGTTGCCGTGGAAATCGAAGCCGCCGAGAAAGTCGCGCAGGGTCTGCTCGCGCTCGCCCGGGGCGATGCGCTGTAGGTGCAGCAGCGGACTGGCCTTGTCGTCCAGCGAGTCGAGCTGGTGCTGGGCGAAATAGCCGACGGCGAGGTTCTCGCCGCGCACCAGGCGCCCGGACAGCGGCTGCAGCTCGCCGGCGAGGTTCTTGATCAGGGTCGACTTGCCCGCGCCGTTGGGGCCGAGCAGGCCGATCCGCGCACCCGGCGCCAGTTGCAGCTTGACCTTCTCGAGGATGGCCTTGTCGCCATAGCCCAGGCGGCCTTCGGACAGGTCGAGCAACGGGCTGGAAATCTTCTCCGACTCGCGGAAGACAAAGTCGAACGGCGAATCGACATGGGCCGCCGACAGCTCCTCCATGCGCTCCAGGGCCTTGATCCGGCTCTGTGCCTGGCGGGCCTTGGTGGCCTGGGCCTTGAAGCGGGCGATGTACTTTTCCATGTGCGCGCGCTGCGCCTGCTGCTTCTCGTAGGCCTGCTGCTGCTGCGCCAGGCGTTCGGCGCGGGTGCGCTCGAAGGCGCTGTAGCCGCCCTTGTAGAGATTGAGCTTGCGCTGCTCGACATGCAGCACATGGTCGACCACTGCATCGAGGAAATCACGGTCGTGGGAGATCAGCAGCAGCGTGCCCGGGTAGCCCTTGAGCCACTCTTCCAGCCAGAGGATGGCATCGAGGTCCAGGTGGTTGGTGGGCTCGTCGAGCAGCAGCAGGTCGGACGGGCACATCAGTGCCTGGGCCAGGTTCAGGCGCATTCGCCAGCCACCGGAGAAGTCGCCGACGCGGCGGTCCATCTGCTCGTTGGTAAAGCCCAGGCCGGCCAGCAGCTTGCGCGCGCGGGCATCGGCGGTGTAGCCGTCGGCGCTGTCCAGCTCACTGTGCAGGCGCGCCAGGGCGGTGCCGTCGTGTGCCTGCTCGGCGGCGGCCAGCTCCGCCTGCACCTTGCGCAGGCGGGCGTCGCCGTCGAGCACATAGTCCACGGCGATGCGGTCAAGGGTGTCGACCTCCTGGCGCATGTGGGCGATGCGCCAGTCGCCGGGCAGCAGGCAATCGCCGGCATCGGGCGAAAGCTCACCGCGCAGCAGGGCGAACAGGCTGGATTTACCGGCGCCGTTGGCGCCGATCAGGCCGGCCTTGTGACCGGTGTGCAGGGTCATCTCGGCGCCTTCTAGCAGGCGCTGGGGACCACGCTGTAAAGTGAGGTTCGATAGTCTGATCATGATGGTCGCGGAGTCTACCAGCTTCGCCGATCACTGGCGCGAGTGAAACCATGCACACCGACCTGTGGAATCACGCCCTGGCCTTGTATGCCCGGCCAGGCGTCGAAGCCGCCAGCCTGGCCCTCCAGGAACTGGGCGGCGATGTCTGCCTGCTGCTCTGCGGCACCTGGCTGCAGACCCGCGGCGTGGCCGCCGATGAACAAAGGATTACCGCCTTGAAGGCCCTTGCCGGCCCCTGGCAACGCGACGTGGTGACGCCGCTACGCATGCTACGCCGGCAATGGCGCGAGCAGGCGCTGGCCGACCCGCGACTGAGCGTGATGCGTGAGCAGGTGAAGGCGCTGGAGTTGCAGGCTGAACGCACCTTGTTGGAGCGCCTGGAGGCGTTGGCGCACGAGTGGCCTGCGCAAGCGGGCGCCGCGCAGGACTGGCTGACCCGGCTGGCGCCGGACCAGGCCCGGGACCACGACGCGCTGCATCAACTGCGCGCCGCGGCCCGTGAGCTTCAGGACGCCGAAGTCGACGACTGAGCCGGTGTGGCGGTTGCCGCAGGCGTGGCCGCGCTGTTCGCAGGCGCCGGGGTGGTGCTGGCGGTCGGCGTGGCTGGCTGGTTTTCGGCTGGCTTGCTGGCTACAGGCTTGGCCGGAGCCTTGGCAGCGGCCCGTTTGGCTGCTGGCTTGGCTGCAGGTTTGGCGGCGGGCTTGGCCGCTGCTGGCTTGGCCGGGGCCTTGGCGGCAGCAGGCTTGGCCGCTGATTTGGCTGCTGGTTTCGCTGCAGCGGCCTTTGCCGGTGCCTTGGCGGCAGCTGGTTTAGCCGCTGGCTTGGCAGCAGGTTTCGCGGCGGCGGTCTTCGCCGGGGCCTTGGCGGCAGCAGGCTTGGCCGCTGGCTTGGCGGCGGGTTTCGCGGCTGCAGTCTTCGCCGGGGCCTTGGCGGCAGCCGGTTTGGCCGCTGGCTTGGCGGCAGGTTTTGCGGCTGCAGTCTTCGCCGGGGCCTTGGCAGCAGCCGGTTTGGCCGCTGGCTTGGCGGCAGGTTTTGCGGCTGCAGTCCTCGCCGGTGCCTTGGCGGCAGCCGGTTTGGCCGCTGGCTTGGCCGCAGGTTTAGCGGCAGCAGTCCTCGCCGGTGCCTTGGCGGCAGCAGGCTTGGCCGCTGGTTTGGCTGCAGCTTTCGCGGCGGCTTTCGGTGCCGCAGTACGCGAGTCCAAGGCCTTGGCGGCGGCCTCACGCACCTTGCCGACACCCTGGGCCAGCTTCAGGCTTTCCTGGGCATCGCGCTTGAGTTGCTGGATATAAGTACGGGTTTGCGCTTGGCGATCCTTGAGCGAATCGAGCAAGTCCTCAAGTTCTCCGGCGACTTTTTGCGCCTTGCCCTGAGCCTTGGCTTTACCGGCCTTGGCGGCGTCCTGCAACTTCAAACGAGCGTTGTGCAGTTTCTCTTGGGCCTTGCCACGTTGTTTTTCCAACTTGGCCAACAGTTTCTCGGCATCCGCCAGCGCTTGGGAGCAGGCATCTTCCAAATGTTCGAGCAAGCTACCGGAAAGTTGCTGGAGCAGGTGCAACGGCGTACTGACTGCTTTCTTCTTGGCCGACATGGTTTACCTCCTGGCTGACGAGAGTGCGGCTCATACTATGCTTCTGCTGCTACCGCCGCTAGGGCATGTTGACAGTCTCAGTAGCGCCGCGTTGCATGCCTGGGCAAAGTTGTTGTCTTGCAGCTGGAAACAAGTGTAGTTGCCCATTAGTGCACTGCCGATATTTACACATCTTCGCCCAACAACGCTGGCATACTTTGCGCTCTTTGCCGCAGGAACCGTTCATGCCTCGTTATCTGACTCTGGGCCTGTGCCTGGTGATGCCACTCGCCCTGGCCAACGCCGAAACCGCCCCCGCCAACGACAGCGACCTGGCCTACAGCCTCGGTGCCAGCCTGGGCGAGCGCCTGCGCCAGGAAGTCCCCGGCCTGCAGCTCGACGCCCTGGTCGAAGGCCTGCGCCAGGCCTATCAGGGCCAGCCGCCCCGCATTGCCAAGTCACGCATGCAGGCCATCCTCGAACAGCACGAGACGCAAGCCAACGCCGCCGCCGAACAGGCCCAGGTGGACAAGCTGGTGGAAGCGGAAAAACGCTTCATCGCCGGCGAACGGGCCAAGGCCGGGGTACGCGAACTGCCTGAGGGCATCCTCTACAGCGAGCTGGCCAGCGGCAGCGGCGCACAACCCAAGGCCAGCGGTCGCGTGCAGGTGCGCTATGTAGGGAAATTGCCGGATGGCACGGTGTTCGACCAGAACCTGCAACCGCAATGGTTCAAGCTGGACTCGGTGATCGAGGGCTGGCAGGTGGCGCTGCAGCGCATGAAGGCGGGGGCGAAATGGCGCCTGGTGATCCCGTCGGCGCAAGCCTACGGCGCCGACGGTGCGGGTGACCTGATCGCACCCTATACCCCACTGGTGTTCGAGATCAAACTGCTGGACGTGGCCGACTGAATCAGGCCTGCACCGCGTCCTCTTGCTTGTGGGCGTTGTGCAGCACTTCGATCAGGCAGTCTTCCAGCTCGAAACGCTCGTGCAACAGGCTTCCGAGCTTGCCCAGCTTTTCCGCGAAGCGTTCGGTGTCGGTGCATTCGCCCTTGGCGCAGTGGTCGTTGAAGGCCAGGGCGATCTGGGTGATGTCGTTGATCCGCGGGTTGATTTCCTCGGCCAGCTCCAGCGCACGCTCGTCGCCAAAAGCCTTGGCCTCGCTGATGAGCTGTTCGCACACCTCGAAGTGCCACGCCGAGACGTAGTCGACGAGGACCTCGCAGAATCCGCCGTTGTGGTGCTTGTCGGCAAAGGCCGGCTTGGCATCGCGCAACGCGCGGAAGGCCTGCACCAGTTCCTGGCGCTCCTCCAGCCAACGATCGATCAGCTTGTGAACACCGCCCCAGCGTTCCTGGGCGTTCTGGCAACTATCGAGCATGGCGATCTCTTCCCTTCTGGGTAGATGCCGCTGCACCTCGCGACACAACACCGTGGCACAAAGGTGACGTCAGCAAACGGCATCGAGCAGTTGTATTTTCGGTAAGCGTGCTGCGAGATTATTCCCGCGCGACCTGCCCTTCAAGGTACGCAGCAGACAAAGTTCATACAAGCGTTTAATCCCGTTGCCGGCCACCGCTGGTCGCGCAATGCCCGGTGCATTGCCGTGGATCAACCCGCCGCGTCCTGGCGCAATCGATACAGCACCAGCCACGACAACGGCACCGCCGCCAGCAACAGGAAGGCCAGCAGGCTCCATTCCGGCAGGGTCAGATCGAGGAAGCTCCAGTTGACCGACACGCAGTCCGGGCTGCCCAGCAGGAACGCCTGCAGAATCTCGCTCCACGGGCGTTCGACCAGGTGCGCCAGGGGCAGGTGGCAACCGCTGACCGGCAGCGGCTCGGCCTGCAGCCAGACATGCCGCCCCGCCAGCAAGGCGCCAGCCGACGCGAACAGCAGCGCCAGCCGGGCATGCCAGCGGCGGGCGCCGGTGTGTAGCGTGGCGACCAGGCAGGTCAGCGCAAAACAGCCCAGCATCAGGCGCTGGCTGAAACACAACGCGCAGGGATCCAGGCCAACCACGTTCTCGAGACGGAACGACGCAACCAGCACCACTACGGCGGCCAGGAAGGCGGGAAGGAACGAGCTGCGCAAGCAGGCCAGCGACATGGGTAGATGTGATCCGAAAATGAAGGAAGTGGTTTGAAACGGTAGAGGAAAGGAGCGCTTTGTATCAAGGCGCTACAGTGCAGACAAGTCGCTGAATGGCTAGAGAATCATTTTTGTGGAGCGTGGGAATATTCCGACGCGAAGGAAGGAAGATTCAACGCCCTCCCCGCAGAGGGCGCGTCTTGAGTCATCGCTCATCAGAAAATGCAACACGCCGCTGGCAAAACATCGCACCTGCACCGGCAGGCATGCCCGCGATGCGCAACAGTACGTCACGTGGCCAGTGAGCCCTCAGGCCCGAACACCCTCCGGCAGCGGCAACGCCAGCAGGCGCTCATCCAGCAGCCCCAGCCCTTCCTGGAACAGCTGATTGCTGCGCTCGGTCTCGCCAAGCCCTGCCAGCAAGCGTGCCAGCTCGGCGCAGGTTTCCGGATTGCGCTCCATGCGCAGACTGCTCTCCAGATAGTCTCGCGCCTTGCCCCACAAGCGGTTCTGCAGGCTCAGCCGGCCGAGGGTGAGCAGCAGGCTCGGATCCTGCGGGTGTTCCTTCAACCAGGCTTCGGCCGTCTGCAACTGGCGCGCCGGATCGTCGCCGCGCACCAGCCCGTACAGGCGTGCCAGGTGGCTTTCGTAGCCGCGCTTGAGCGCGCCGCGAAGCACCTGCTCGGCCTCGCCCTGGGCACCGACCTGACGCAGCTGTTCGGCATAGGCAGACACCAGTTGCGGCTCTTGACGCTGAGCATTGGTCAGCTGTTGCCAGGCGCGCTCGAGCGCCTGGCGCGCCGTCTGCGGATCCTCGCCACGGGTCGCCGCCAGGCCCAGGTTCTGGCCCCAGGCGCGCTGCTCCAGGTCGGCAAGCTCCGCCGCGGGCAGCACCTTGTGCTTGCGCAAGTCCGGCAGCAGGCGGATCAACGCCGGCCAGTCACCGCGCTCCAAGTGCAGGCGCTGCAGCAGGCGCAACACCTGGGCATTGTGCGGGTGACGCTCCTGCATCGCCTGCAGGGCCTCCAGCGCACCCTCGCTCTCGCCCCGGTCCATCTGCAACTGGGCATGGGTCAGGGCAACGGCGAGCTCCGCCTGGGGCTGGCGCTCCAGGGCACGTTCGAGCAGGTTGTCACGCTCCTCCACCCGTCCCAGTTCGTTGGCGGCGCGAGCGGCACCGAGGTAGTAGAGCAGTGGCTGGCGGTCAGACTCGGCGGCACGCTGCAAGTGGCGCTGGGCACTCGCCCAGCGCCCCTCGGCCAGGTCCAGCTGGCCTTGTTCGACGGCGATCCGGGTACGGCGGCTGCGGTTGCGCCGCGACCACGGGTTGACCACGCCGGACGAGGTCAGCACCAGGCCGACCAGGTAACGCAGCAGCAACAGCAGCACGATGATGCCAACCAGCGCGCCGAGCGCCGCCCACAGCCCGGACTGATAGCGGAAGCCGCCGTAGGCGATCAGCACGTAGCCGCTATGCTTGGCAATCGCGATGCCCAGCGCCGCGGCAACGACGATCGCCAGCACCGCCAGCAAGTACACTCGCTTCATGGCTTGGCCCCCTCGGCGGCGGCCGGTAGGTGGCGACGCTGGATGTAGGCCTGCACCGCGGCCAGGCTCTCGCTCAGGTCAGGCGTGACCACCGACACCGGCTGTTCGGCCAGCTGGTTGAAGCTGTCGAGCATCGCCTTGCTTTGCGGGTTGTCCGGGTTGAAGTTGGCCAGCAACACGCTGCGCGCGTCATCCAGGGCCTGGGCATAGACCTTGGCCTCGCCGTTGAGCGCCGCCCATTGCGCCTGCTCGATGGTCAGGCTCAGGGCCAGGCGCAGCTGGTTGAGCGACTGCCCGGACAGCAGCGGGCGGACATTGTCGTCGGCATTGAACTCGATCTGGAAGTACTTGGAGATCTCCGCCCACCACTGCGACCAGCGGCTGGCGCCGTCGCCATCGGCGGTCAGCGCGCCCATGGCGTCGGCTTTGCTGTCGAACTCCGGCGACTGGGCGCTGAGCTGCTGCACCAGCTCACGCTGCGCGGCGAGCTTGAGGAACAGCCCAGTGCGATCCGGCTGCTCGGTGCTGGACAGCGTCGCCAGGCTGCGGGCCAGTTGCTCGCGGGCGGCGAAGGCGCCCGGGTCGCTCTGCTCGCGGAGGATCTCGTCGGCACCTTCGACCAGCGCCTTGGCGCTGGTGATGTCCTGCAGCGCCGACAGGCGCAGGGTGGCCAGGCGCAACAGGTGCTCGGCCTCGGCCAGGCGCCACTCCTTGCGGCTTTCGCCGAGCACGGTTTCCAGGCGCTGGCTCAGGCGCTGCTGGTCGCCCTGCAATTGCGCCACAAGGCGCCGGCGGTCTTCCAGCTCACTGGCTGCCGGCAAGCTGGCCAGCTGCGCGCTGAGCTGCTGCTCGCGCTGCTGCAGCGCGTCGGCGCGTTGATTGAGGGCTTGCAGGTGTTCGCCCTGGCCTTGCTCGCTGCCTTGCAGCTGACGGACCTGCCAGACGCTCCAGCCGCCGACCGCGACGCCGGCGGCGCCCAGCAGCAGGGCCAGCAGCGCCAGGCCGTTGCCGGAGCGTCGGGCGGGCTTGGCGGTGGCGGATTGCGGCGCCTCGGGCGCCGCGGGCTGTTCAGTGTTGGACAAGACAGTTTCGCTCACGTATCCATCCTTTGCATGGTGGCGCATAGCTCTCTAGCTTAGCGCCTTAAGGGGCAGGCGCAGCGGTTCGCTGCACGGCTGCCAGCAAGGCCGCGGCGCTGGCGCCACGGCAATCCACAATGTCTTTCGCCCCGAGCGCTCGGGCCTGCTCGGCCACCCGGGGGCTGGGCACGAACAGCGGCAAGCGGGAAAACCGCGGCCAATCCGCACCCGCCAGTCGCTGCAAGTGTTCCAGACCCTGCCCACTGCTGACCACCAAGCCATTGAGGCGTTCCCCATCGATGCGCTGGGCGAGGGTCGTGGCAGGGTAGTGCGGCAGGCAGCGGCGATACAATTCCAGATAATCGACACTAGCACCTTGCTCGGCAAGACGCTCGGCCAGCAGTTCACGACCTCCGACGCCGCGCACGATAAGGACGCGGGGTGCCGACACGGCGATAGCCTCGCGCAGGGCGGGCAATGCGAGCAAGGCTTCGCTGTTGTCGCCGACAGCCGGGAAGGCCACCTGCAACCGGCGCTCCTGAAGGATCCGCGCGGTTGCCTCGCCCACCGTGAACCAGCCGGCGAACGGCGGCGTCACTCCCGCTTGGGCGAGTTGCTCCAGCAGCAGGCGGGCCGCCGGTTTGCTGACCACGATGATGGCGTGGGCCTCGGCGATCGCCCGCAGGCGCTGCAACTGCTCAGGGGCCGGCGCGATCGCCTCGATCACCAGCAACGGCAGGCTGGCGCTGGCGATGCCCGCGTCGGCCAGGGTCTGCGCCAGCGCCGCACAGTCCTCTTCAGGGCGGGTCAGCAGCAGGCGCCAGGGGCTCACGGGTGGCCGGCCTCGCCGTAGACTTCCTTGAGGATCGCCTCGGCCCCCTGCCCGAGCAGGTCTTCAGCGACCTGCACACCCAGGCGCTCGGCATCGGCACGCGGCGCCCGGGCCTCGGCCACCAGCAAGGTGCCGCCGGAGGGCTGGCCAACCAGGCCGCGCAGCCACAGCTGCTCGCCTTCGAGCACCGCGTAGCAGGCAATCGGCACCTGGCAACCGCCATTGAGGCGCTTGTTCAGGGCACGCTCGGCCACCACCCGGTCGGCGGTGTCGGCATGGTGCAACGGCGCCAGCAAGGCATGGATCTGGGCGTCGGCGCTGCGGCATTCGATGCCCACCGCGCCCTGGCCGCCCGCCGGCAGGCTGTCATCGACGCTGATGGAGGCAGTGATGCGGTCCTCGAAGCCGAGGCGGATCAGGCCGGCGGCGGCGAGGATGATGGCGTCGTACTCACCGGCATCGAGCTTGGCCAGGCGGGTGTTGACGTTGCCGCGCAGGAAGCGGATTTCGAGGTCGGGCCGGCGCGCCAGCAACTGGGCCTGGCGGCGCAGGCTGGAGGTGCCGACGATGCTGCCGGCCGGCAAGGCCTCGAGGCTGGCGAAGGTGTTGGAAACGAAGGCGTCGCGCGGGTCTTCACGCTCGCAGATGCAGTACAGGCCCAGGCCCTCGGGGAAGTCCATGGGGACGTCCTTCATCGAGTGCACGGCGATGTCGGCCTCGTTGTCGAGCAGGGCGGTTTCCAGCTCCTTGACGAACAGGCCCTTGCCGCCGATCTTCGCCAGCGGCGCGTCGAGCAGCTTGTCGCCGCGGCTGACCATCGGCACCAGGGTCACCAGAAGACCAGGATGCGCCTGCTCCAGGCGGGCTTTGACGTATTCGGCCTGCCACAGGGCCAAGGCACTTTTACGGGTGGCAATGCGGATTTCGCGAGTGGACATGAAGCGCACCGATCCAGAGAAATGCGGTCGATGATAACAGCTCCTCTGGGTGTGCCCGCAGATTCAGATCAGCAAAGCGCCACGCGGGAGCGGGCATGACCCGCGATTGCGATGGCGGGCAACACCTCATCGCGGGGCAAGCCCGCTCCCACGCCACGAACAGGTATTCAGTGCAAGGACTGCATCATCTTGCGCACCCCCGCCACATGGCGGCGGCTGACGGTCAGGGCGTCGCCGTCCAGGCCCTTGAGATAGAGCTGGAAATGCCCCAGCGGCGTGCGCTGCAGGCGCTCGATGCGCTCACGGGCAACCAGCGCGTTGCGGTGGATGCGCACGAAACGCTCGCCAAACTCGTCCTCCAGGGCCTTGAGCGGCTCGTCAAGCAGCACTTCGCCCGCCTCATGGCGCAGGGTGACGTACTTGTGGTCGGCGATGAAGTAGATGACCTGGGGAATGGGGATCAACTCGATGCCTTTGCGGGTACGGGCACTGATATGGCTGCGCGGGCCACCACCGGCATCGCTGGCGGGGCGGGTCAGCGCGGCCAGTTGGGCCCGGTTGGGTTTTTCTGCCCGGCGCAGGGCGTCGCGCAGGGCCTGCGGCTGGATGGGCTTGTCGACATGGCTCAGGGTGCTGTCCCTGAAAGCTTCGCTGCCGTACTCATCGTCGCCGGTGCAGAACACCACCGCCGGCGGCGACTCGCGTTCGCACAGCCGGGCGGCGACCTGCAGGCCATCGAGGCCCGGCATGCCGATATCCAGCAGCACCACATCGGGCTTGAGGCTTTCGATCAGGGTCAGGGCCTCCTCGCCGTTGGTGGCGCTGGGCTCCATCACGGTGTACCCCTCCAGCTCGCCAAGCAGCCGGCTCAGGCGCTCGCGGGCCAGGGGTTCATCATCAACGATCAGGACATTCATAATTGCGCTGGATTCCTGAGTGAGTCTCGCACGGGTATAGCGTAGACAAGTGTGGGGCGACCGAAACGCGGTCACGCTACAGACCGGTGCGAAGGCCAAAGATTCACTGGTCTGGCAGATTCACCGCCAGTCCTTTGTCCAACTGTAGACGCTCCGTGGAACACTGCCGTTCAATCGTTGAATATGCCGCACCCCCTTGTAACGGGACGATTCTCGCGACCAGCGCCCTGCGGCGGCGGGCGCAACCCTGCTATGATCGGCGCACTTTTTCCGTTCACGCCTTCAACGAGTGAATCCATGAGCACCGACAAGACCAATCAGTCCTGGGGCGGCCGCTTCAGTGAGCCCGTCGACGCCTTCGTCGCCCGCTTCACCGCCTCGGTCGATTTCGACAAGCGCCTGTACCGCCACGACATCATGGGTTCGATCGCCCACGCCACCATGCTGGCGCAGGTCGGCGTCCTCACCGATGCCGAGCGCGACACCATCATCGATGGCCTGAAGACCATCCAGGGCGAAATCGAGGCCGGCTCCTTCGACTGGCGCGTCGACCTCGAAGACGTGCACATGAACATCGAAGCGCGCCTGACCGACCGCATCGGTATCACCGGCAAGAAGCTGCACACCGGCCGCAGCCGCAACGACCAGGTGGCCACCGACATCCGCCTGTGGCTGCGCGACGAGATCGACCTGATCCTGGCCGAGATCACCCGCCTGCAGCAGGGGCTGCTGGAGCAGGCCGAGCGCGAGGCCGAGACCATCATGCCCGGCTTCACCCACCTGCAGACCGCGCAGCCGGTGACCTTCGGCCACCACCTGCTGGCCTGGTTCGAGATGCTCAGCCGTGACTACGAGCGCCTGGTGGACTGCCGCAAGCGCGCCAACCGCATGCCCCTGGGCAGCGCCGCCCTGGCCGGCACCACCTACCCGATCGACCGCGAACTGACCTGCAAGCTGCTGGGCTTCGAGGCCGTGGGCGGCAACTCGCTGGACAGCGTCTCGGACCGCGACTTCGCCATCGAATTCTGCTCGGCGGCGAGCATCGCGATGATGCACCTGTCGCGCTTCTCCGAAGAGCTGGTGCTGTGGACTAGCGCCCAGTTCCAGTTCGTCGACCTGCCTGATCGTTTCTGCACCGGCAGCTCGATCATGCCGCAGAAGAAGAACCCAGACGTGCCGGAGCTGGTGCGCGGCAAGAGCGGCCGCGTGTTCGGCGCCCTGACTGGCCTGCTGACCCTGATGAAAGGCCAGCCGCTGGCCTACAACAAGGACAACCAGGAAGATAAAGAGCCGCTGTTCGACGCCGCCGACACCCTGCGCGACTCGCTGCGTGCCTTTGCCGACATGATCCCGGCGATCAAGCCCAAGCACGCGATCATGCGCGAAGCGGCCCTGCGCGGTTTCTCCACCGCCACGGACCTGGCCGACTACCTGGTGCGCCGCGGCCTGCCGTTCCGTGATTGCCACGAGATCGTCGGCCATGCGGTGAAGTACGGTGTCGATACCGGCAAGGACCTGGCCGAGATGAGCCTGGACGAACTGCGCCAGTTCAGCGACCAGATCGAGCAGGACGTGTTCGCCGTACTGACCCTGGAAGGTTCGGTCAACGCCCGCAACCACATTGGCGGCACCGCGCCGGCCCAGGTGCGCGCGGCCGTCGCGCGCGGCAAGGCCTTGCTGGCTTCGCGCTAAGCAGTCAGGGGCCGCTTTGCGGCCCTTTCGCCGGCAAGCCGGCTCCCACTCCGATCACACAGCCCTCAGCGCTTCGCTGTATCCGTGGGAGCCGGCTTGCCAGCAAAAGGCCCCGACGCCAGTCAGCGCTTGCTCTTGATCATTTCCAGGAACGCCGGCATCGCCGCGTCCTTGTCCGCCACGATCCGCGCCATGTGTGGGTGCTCGCCCAGCAACTGCAATAGCGCCTTCGCTTGCGGGAAATCCGCCAGGAAGTCGATATTGAGCACCTTCTTGCCCACCGCGCAGGCCAGGTCTACCGAGAAGCAGAACATCAGGTCGGCGATGGTCAGTTGCTCACCGGCCACGTATGGCTGGAACCGCCCGTTGCGCTTGAGGGTGGCGAAGCCCGCCAGCAGGTCCGCCCGCGCCCGCTCCTTGATCAGCGGTTCGACCGCCGCGCCGAAGAACGCCTCGGCGTAGCAGGTACGCGCCGGCAGCTCGATATACAGCTCGATCTCCCGCAGCAGCTCGCGCACCTTGGCCTGCCCGAAGGCATCGGCCGGCAGCAGCGCCTTGCCCGGCTGGGTCTGTTCGATGTAGTCGAGGATGACCCCGGTTTCGCTGATGAAACCGTGCTCGGTCTCCAGCACCGGCACCTTGCCGCGAGGGCTGACGGCCAGGGCTTGAGGCAACTGACCACCGAAGAACGGTACCTCCTCGAAGGGCACGCCCTTCTCCAGCAAGGCCAGCTTGACCATGTTGTAGTAGTTGCTGACTGCGAATCCATGAAGCTTGAGCATTGAGACAGCCTCCAAGGCCGTATGGGGTTGGCCCGGCTGTTATAGCCCCCTGCCCGGCCCTTGACCAGTGGCATGCTCGGCGTTGATGGCCGGGCATTGCCAACCCAGACATGGCACACTATGCGCTTCACCACAGGAGTACCGCCATGAGCGAGCACGACGAGATCGACGGCAACGACGAAGAAGCCTTCACCGAGGCTACCCTCACCCAGGCCATCGAGAACCAGATCGAAAGCGGCGAACCCGCGGCGGCCAAGGCCACCTTCAACAAGCTGACCCTGGTCGGCTACGAGCGCGAGGACATCCTCAATCTCATGGCCCATGTGCTGGCCATCGAAATCGACGCCATGCTCGACGAAGACCGTCCGTTCAACACCGAATGGTATGAAACCGCCCTGCGGGCCCTGCCGGAGCTACCACCTGAGGCGGATCAAGGCGACATCGAATAAGCCTGACTACACTCCTGACTTCCATCCTTGTCTCGAAGTCAGGAGTTGCCCATGCCTTTTACCACCGAACTGATCGCCGAACTGGAAGTCCTTTCTCAGTTCAACCTGGATAACCACCAGGAAGGCATCAAGGTTAGCAGCGACGCCTCCCCCGCCCTGGTCGCCGCTGCCAAGCGCTTGCATGACAAAGGGCTAACCGACCAACCCGATGGCGGTTACCTCACCAGCCTTGGTAACGATGCTGCTGAGAGCGTCCGGCTTTTGCTGACCATCCTCAAATCAAAATCCGCCCAGCCGGCCTGAACCCCTGCTCCCGCTCCTGCAGCTCGGCAGACCTGCAGGAGCAGGCTTACCGTCGATGGCTTGCACAGGCGCTGCAAATCTGACGTCAAAAACCCAGCAACCCCTTATCCGAGCGCCCCACTCAGGCTAAACTCGCCAGTGCTCCCCCGGCCTGCCTGAGTGCGCAATGTACCACCCCCATGAAATCCGCCCCGATCTCGACCAAGGCATCGACCGCAAGGAGCTGTCCAAGCTGCGCGCGCGCTTCCTGAAGATCAACCAGGGCCGCCTGGCACGGGCCATGGAAGGGCTGTCCACGCGCCAGCAACTGGTCCTCACCCTGTTGCCGCTGTTCTTCCACGTCAATCACCCGCTGTTGCCGGGCTATGTGTCGGGCACCACCCCCGCCGGCGTATCCGGCTTCGAGCCCGACAGCGACCTGCTGGCCGAGGCCCAGCGCCTGACCCGCTCGTTCACCTACAAACCGCGCCACGGCAAGCCGCAGCAACCAATCCACGGCCTGTTCCTGATGGGCAGCCTGGGCACCCTGGCTCAGGCCGAGCAGAGTGACATGGACCTTTGGGTCTGCCACGCCCCCGACCTGGACGAGCAGGCCCTGGCCGACCTGCGCCGCAAATGCCAGCTGCTCGAGGCCTGGGCCGCCAGTCAGGGCGCCGAGGCGCACCTGTTCCTGATCGAGCCACGCGGCTTCGTCCAGGGCGAGCGCGACAGCCAGCTCAGCTCCGACGACTGCGGCACCACCCAGCACTACCTGCTGCTCGACGAGTTCTACCGCACCGCCATCTGGCTGGCCGGGCGTACGCCGCTGTGGTGGCTGGTGCCGGTGTACCAGGAGCATAACTACCGCGACTTTACCCAGACCCTGCTGGCCAAGCGCTTCATCCGCATCACCGACGCCCTGGACCTCGGCAACCTGGCGCACATACCGCCTGGCGAGTATGTCGGTGCCGGGCTGTGGCAGCTGTTCAAGGGCATCGACTCGCCCTACAAATCGCTGCTCAAGCTGCTGCTCACCGAGGCCTACGCCAGCGAACACCCGCAGGTGCGCTGCCTGAGCCTGGACTACAAGCAGGCCGTGTTCGCCAACCAGCTGGACCTGGACGAGCTCGACCCCTACGTCATGGTCTACCGGCGCATCGAACGCTACCTGCTTCAGCGTGGTCAATCGGCACGCCTGGAGCTGGTGCGGCGCAGCCTGTACCTGAAAGTGAACAAGAAGCTAAGCGACCTGGGCCGCACCCGCAGCGGCGGCTGGCAGCGCCAGCTGCTCGGGCGCCTGACCGAGGAATGGGGCTGGGACGAGCGCCAGCTGGCGTTGCTCGACAGCCGCAGCCAGTGGAAAGTGCGCCAGGTGGCCGTCGAGCGCCGCGAGCTGGTGGCCGAGCTGAACCACAGCTACCGCTTCCTGACCCAGTTCGCCCGCCAGCAGAACGCCAACAGCCGCGCCGACCAGCGCGACCTCAACGTCCTCGGCCGGCGCCTGTACGCCGCCTTCGAGCGACGGGCCGGCAAGATCGAGGTGATCAACCCGGGCATCGCCCCGGACCTGGCCGAAGACACCCTGACCCTGGTGCACTCGCCCAACCGCAAGGAGCCGGGCACCCACCACTGGGGCCTGTACAACGGCAACCTCGGCGTGCACGAGTGGGAGCACTTCAGCCCGATCAAGCGCTGCCGCGAACTGCTCGAGCTGCTCACCTGGGCCCATCGCAACGGCGTGATCGACAGCGGCACACGCCTGGCCCTGCACCCTGGCGCCAGCGACCTGAGCGAGTTCGAGCTGTTCAACCTGATCGGCAGCCTGCAACAGAGCATCCCCCTGCCCCTGGAAACGGTCAGCGAGGTGCGCCTGCTGCAACCGAGCGTGGCCGACGAGATCCTGCTGCTGGTGAATGTCGGGGCCGATCCGCTGCGCCATCACCGCGACCTGAACATCCTGATGACCACCGAGCGCACCGACTCGCTGAGCTACGCCGGGGTGCGCGAGAACCTGGTGCTGACCCTCGACCAGATCACCCTCAACAGCTGGAACGAGGTCCTGGTGCAGCGCTACGATGGCGAGCATGCGCTGGTGCGCTGCCTGCGCGACTTCCTCAACAGCCTGGGCCTGCGCAGCCACCGCCCGCGGGTACGGGTGCGCTGCTACTGCCACAACCGCGCCCAGGCTATCAGCCAACGGGTCGAGGACATCTTCGACACCGTGCAGCTGCTGCTCGACCAGGGCCTGAATCACCGCTACCTGCTGCAGGTGGCCCAGCACACCCACATCCTCGACCTGCAGCCCGGGCAGATCACCCTGGCCAGCCTCGCCGACCACGACGCGGTGCTGGCGGCCCTCGGCGAGGAGCGCAGCCGCTACAGCCCGCTGCACCTGGACGCCCATGCCCTGCAGGACCATGACCTGCCGCTGGTCCTGGCCCAGGGCCGCCCCGGCTGTATCCAGGTGTTCTACCGGCTGTTCGAAGGCTGGGCCGACCTGTATGTGCTCGACGAGCACAACGCGCTCTGGCAGCAACGGCTGCCGCTGCAGGACGAGCAGCACCTGCTGCTGCCGCTGCAACGCTTCCTGCAATCGATGCTGATGCGCCGCGATGCCCAACTGCCCCTGGACAGCCTGCCGCTGGCGTCGCTGGATATCCTCTACTACCAGTTGCTGCCATCCGGCCTCGGCAAGGCACGCAGCCTGGAGCCGCGACAGACGCCAATGGACAGCCAGAACCAGGCCTACTACGAGGTCCAGGCGATCCTCCAGGCGGGTACCGGCGACGGGGTGCATGTCACGCTCTACTGCGACCAGCAGGAGTTTTCCGAACTGGAGCATGGCGACCAGCTGTATGCCGTGGTCGCCCGGCAGATCCTGGGCCAGCGGCGCAGCAGCGGCCGTTACCGCTGCTACATCACCGACCTCGACCTGTCCGAGCTGCTGGAGGACGAGCAGGGGTCCACCAGCCTGTACCTGCGCTACAAGCGCGAGCTGGAGCAGGCGCTCAACGATGGGCTGGAACAGTTGCAGGCGCGGCTGGAGCCCTGACTCTCTCGGCGTTGACGGGCCGCTCCTACAGGGGAATGCACAGTATCAGAGATCGAAATCCCCTGCCGCCTCCGGCTGGTACTCGACCGCCAGCAGCTCCAGCTTGAGGGTCTTGCCGCCCGGCGCCGGCCAGTCGATCTGGTCACCCACCGACAGGCCGAGCAGGGCGCAGCCGATCGGCGCAAGAATCGATACGTTGCCCTCGGGGCCGGCATCCTTCGGGTACACCAGGGTCAGGTGGTAATCCTTGCCGCTGGCACTCTCTCGGCAGTGCACCCGCGAATTCATGGTCACCACGCCGGCCGGCACCTCTTCATGCCCGACCACCTGCTCGGCACGGTCCAGCTCGTCCTGCAGGGCGAGCACACCTGGGGTGCTTTCATCGAGGTCGTCGAGCAGGCGCTCGAGACGCTGCACGTCCAAGCGGGTGAGGATGAGGGAAGGCTTGGTGCTCATGATCCAGTCAGACTCCTTTGAACAGGCAATTTTCAACAGGCAGATAAAGCAAAACCCCGCCCAAGGGCGGGGTTTGCAAAATACTGTGGCGTCATCGACGCAGACCCTGACACTACCACAGCGGGGCAAATACTCAAGCCCACACCTTCGTTGTGCCTATGCCGGTGCTCGCGATTTCAGGGCCAGCGCCTCGCGGCAGATCTGCCGGCGCCGCTCGTCATCGGCCGAGCGCCACTCGCGGATATGCTCGACATGGCGGTGACAGCCGGTGCAGACCTTGTGCTCATCCAGCCGACATATGCTGATACAAGGTGATGGCACCGCCGGGCTCACGTTGCTGTAGAGCGGCTTGGGTGGCCGGGGCAGGTCGCTCATCTCAGATCTCGTCAAAGTCCAGCTTCTCGCCGGCGCGTTCCCAGACGATGCGCTCGAGCATCTCGCCCAGCAGTTCTTCGCTCTTCTCACAGACCCATTTGCCGCTCTCTTCGTCGTAGTCGAAGTGGAAGCCGCCGGACTTGTCCGCCAGCCACAGCTGGCGCAGCGGCTCCTGGCGGCTGAAGATCAGCTGGCTGCCGTTGTCGAACTTGACGGTGAGAACGCCGGCGGAGTTCTCCATGTCCAGGTCCATGCCGCTTTCATCGAACAGGTCTTCCAGGGCCTGTTGGGTCGCATCGACCAGGTCGTGGAAACGCGCTTCGCTCAAACTCATTGCAGGGACCTCGAAAAATGGCTGTACACACGCAAGCCGGGCACGATAAGGGCGAACGCCTCAAGCTACAAGCTAATCGCGGTAAGAAAAAGCCGCATGTCCTTCGGTCGCCCATGCCCGCCGAGCGGGGCTGACCCTTGCATAGGCAATCAGGTGGGCGCTCGGTATACTCGGGCGCAATACTGCATATTTCCAAGGATTTCACCCATGAAACGCCTGATTTCCTCCCTCGCGGCGCTGGTCGCGGTTGCCTGCCTCGTTTCGGCCTGCGGTCAGAAAGGCCCCCTGTACCTGCCTGAAGACGGCAAGGACGGCAAAGGCCCGCGCAAATCGCACCAGCATGCCAAGCCTGTCCAGCCGCAACCGGTGCTGGTGCAGCCGCAAGAGCAGCCAGAAGAGTCGCCCGCGCAGTAAGGAAATCCCATGGACGCATTCAACTACCGCGGCGGCGAGCTGTTCGCGGAAGGGGTGGCCCTGACGGCGATCGCCGAACGCTTCGGCACGCCCACCTACGTGTACTCGCGCGCCCATATCGAGGCCCAGTACCGCAGCTATACCGACGCCCTGCAAGGGGTCGAGCACTTGGTCTGCTTCGCGGTCAAGGCCAACTCCAACCTGGGCGTGCTGAACCTGCTGGCGCGCCTCGGCGCAGGCTTCGACATCGTCTCCGGCGGTGAGCTGGAGCGCGTCCTGGCCGCCGGCGGGCGCGCCGATCGCGTGGTGTTCTCCGGGGTCGGCAAGACCCGTGACGACATGCGCCGCGCTCTGGAAGTGGGCGTGCACTGCTTCAACGTCGAGTCCACCGACGAGCTCGAGCGCCTCCAGGTCGTTGCCGCCGAAATGGGCAAGACGGCCCCGGTTTCGCTACGCGTGAACCCGGACGTCGACGCCGGCACCCATCCGTACATTTCCACCGGTCTCAAAGAGAACAAGTTCGGCATCGCCATCGCCGACGCCGAGGCTATCTACGTGCGTGCCGCGCAGTTGCCGAACCTGGATGTGGTCGGCGTCGACTGCCACATCGGCTCGCAACTGACCACCGTCGAGCCCTTCCTCGACGCCCTCGACCGCCTGCTGGTGCTGGTCGACCGCCTGGCCGAGTGCGGCATCCACCTGCGCCACCTGGACCTCGGCGGCGGTGTCGGCGTGCGCTACCGCGACGAGCAACCACCGCTGCTGGCCGACTACATCGCCGCCATTCGCGAGCGCGTCGGCGAGCGCGACCTGGCCCTGGTGTTCGAGCCGGGCCGCTACATCGTCGCCAACGGCGGCGTGCTGCTGACCCGCGTGGAATACCTCAAGCACACCGAGCACAAGGATTTCGCCATCATCGATGCGGCCATGAACGACCTGATCCGTCCCGCCTTGTACCAGGCCTGGATGGACGTCAGCGCGGTCAAGCCCCGCGAAGGTGAAGGCCGGGCCTACGACCTGGTCGGCCCGATCTGCGAAACCGGCGACTTCCTGGGCAAGGACCGCGTGCTGGACCTGGCCGAGGGCGACCTGCTGGCCGTCCGCTCGGCGGGCGCCTATGGTTTCGTCATGAGCTCCAACTACAACACCCGTGGCCGTTGCGCCGAAGTGCTGGTCGATGGCGACCTGGCCTTCGAAGTGCGTCGCCGCGAGACCGTCGCCGAATTGTTCGCCGGCGAAAGCCTGCTGCCGGAGTGAGCCCATGCTGCTGCGTTTCACCAAGATGCACGGGCTGGGCAACGACTTCATGGTCCTCGACCTGGTCAGCCAGCACGCGCACATCCAACCCAAGCACGCCAAGCAATGGGGCGACCGCAACACCGGTATCGGCTTCGACCAACTGCTGATCGTCGAGGCGCCGAATAACCCGGATGTGGATTTCCGCTACCGGATCTTCAATGCCGACGGCTCCGAAGTCGAGCAGTGCGGCAACGGCGCGCGCTGCTTCGCTCGCTTCGTATTGGACAAGCGCCTGACGGCCAAGAAGCGCATTCGCGTCGAGACCAAGGGCGGCATCATCGAGCTCGATGTGCGCAACGACGGCCAGATCTGCGTCGACATGGGGCCGCCACGCTTCGCCCCGGCCGAGATCCCGTTCATCGCCGACGAGCAGGCCATCAGCTATGCGCTGGAAGTCGATGGCCAGGTGCACCAGATCGCCGCGGTGTCCATGGGCAACCCGCATTCGGTACTGCGCGTCGACGACGTGCGCAGTGCGCCGGTCCATGAGCTGGGCCCGAAGATCGAGCATCACCCGCGCTTCCCGCAGCGGGTCAATGCCGGCTTCATCCAGGTGGTCGACCGCCACCGCGCCAACCTGCGGGTATGGGAGCGTGGCGCCGGCGAGACCCAGGCCTGCGGTACCGGCGCCTGCGCCGCGGCCGTGGCGGCGATCAGCCAGGGCTGGATGGACTCGCCGGTGACCATCGACCTGCCGGGCGGCCGCCTGAGCATCGAGTGGGCCGGCCCCGGCAAGCCGGTGCTGATGACCGGCCCCGCCGTCCGCGTGTTCGAAGGACAAGTTCGTCTCTAAGCGAGTATCCGCCATGACCGATCAGCCTAACGTTGCATCCCCGCAGGCCCGAGAGCTCGATGCCGAAGCGGTGGTCGCCTACCTGCGCGCCCACCCGACCTTCTTCGCCGAGCACGACGAGCTGCTGCTCGAACAGCGCATCCCCCATCAGCGCGGCGACAGCGTGTCGCTGGTGGAGCGCCAGCTCAAGCTGCTGCGCGACCGCAACATCGAGATGCGCCATCGCCTGTCGCAGTTGATGGACGTGGCCCGTGACAACGACCGGCTGTTCGACAAGACCCGCCGACTGATCCTCGACCTGCTCGACGCCGGTACCCTCGAAGAGGTGGTGATGGCGGTCGAGGACAGCCTGCGCCAGGAATTCCAGGTGCCCTTCGTCAGCCTGATCCTGTTCGGCGAGAACGCCGCGCCCGTGGGCCGCTGGGTCTCCGGGGCCGAGGCGCAGCAGGCCATCGGCGGGCTGATCGGCGGCGGCAAGACCATCAGCGGCAGCCTGCGCGAGCATGAACTGGCCTTCCTGTTCGGCGATGCCCAGCACAAGGAAGTCGGTTCCAGCGCCGTGGCCACCCTTGAGTACCAGGGCCTGCACGGCGTGCTGGCGATCGGCAGCCGCGACCCGCAGCACTACAAGAGCAGCGTCGGCACCCTGTTCCTCAGCTACATCGCCGAAGTGCTTGGCCGCGTGGTGCCGCGCTTCACCCAGACGTTGCGCTCGGTACGCTGATGGAACGCCAGCTGGAGGCTTATTGCGCTCACCTGCGCAACGAGCGCCAGGTGTCCGAGCACACCCTGCTGGCCTACCGCCGCGACCTCGAGAAAGTCATCGAATTCTGCAACACCCAGGGCATCGCCGGCTGGAGCGCCCTGCAGGTCCAGCAGTTGCGCCAGCTGGTCGCCCGTCAGCACCATCACGGCCAGTCCTCGCGCAGCCTGGCGCGCTTGCTCTCGGCGGTGCGCGGCCTGTACCGCTACCTCAACCGCGAAGGCCATTGCCAGCACGACCCGGCCAACGGCCTGGCGCCGCCCAAGGGTGAACGGCGCCTGCCCAAGGTGCTGGACACCGACCGTGCCCTGCAACTGCTCGATGGCGGCGTCGACGACGAGTTCATTGCCCGTCGCGACCAGGCGATCCTCGAACTGTTCTACTCGTCCGGCCTGCGCCTGTCGGAGCTGACCGGGCTCGACCTCGAACACCTGGACCTGGCCGCCGGGCTGGTACAGGTGCACGGCAAGGGCGGCAAGAGCCGCGTGCTGCCGGTCGGCCGCAAGGCCCGCGAGGCGATGCAGGCGTGGCTCAAGCTGCGCGGCATCGCCGGCCCGCGGGACGGCGCGGTGTTCCTCAGCCGCCAGGGCAAGCGCCTCGGCCCCCGCGCCATCCAGCTGCGGGTCAAGGCCGCTGGCGAGCGTGAGCTCGGCCAGCACCTGCACCCGCACATGCTTCGCCATTCCTTCGCCAGCCACCTGCTGGAATCGTCCCAGGACCTGCGCGCGGTGCAGGAGATGCTCGGCCACGCCGACATCAGCACCACGCAGATCTACACCCACCTGGACTTCCAGCACCTGGCTGCGGTGTACGACAGCGCCCACCCTCGGGCCAAACGCAGCAAGGACACGGACTCATGAGCATCAAGCTGATCACCTTCGACCTGGACGACACCCTCTGGGACACCGCGCCGGTCATCGCCAGCGCCGAAGTCGTCCTGCGCGACTGGCTCGAAGCCAACGCGCCGATCCTCGGCGGCGTGCCGGTCGAGCACCTGTTCGCCATCCGCGAGCGCCTGGTGCAGGCCGAACCGGGCCTCAAACACCGCATCAGCGCCCTGCGCCGACGGGTGCTGTTCCACGCCCTGGAAGAGGTCGGCTACAGCGAGCAGCACGCCCAGGAGCTGGCCAACGAGGGCTTCGAGGTGTTCCTGCATGCCCGGCACCAGGTCGAGGTGTTCCCCGAGGTGCAGCCGGTGCTGGAGATCCTGCGCCATCACTACACCCTCGGCGTGGTCACCAACGGCAATGCCGACGTGCGCAGGCTCGGCCTGGCGGACTACTTCCGCTTCGCGCTGTGCGCGGAGGACCTAGGGATAGGCAAGCCGGACCCGGCACCGTTCCTCGAAGCGCTGAAGCGCGGTGAGGTGGACGCAGGGGCGGCGGTGCACGTCGGCGACCATCCGGGTGACGACATCGCCGGCGCCCAGCGCGCCGGGCTGCGGGCGGTATGGTTCAACCCGCAGCACAAGCCCTGGAGCGGCGAACAGGCGCCGGATGCGGAGATTCAGCGGCTGTCGCAGTTGCCCGACGTGCTGTCGCGCTGGCGCTGACTGGCTTCACATTCCCCATCCCACATCTTCAGGCAATGCTCCTACAGAGACCGTGCCAACCTGACAGGCACAAAAAAGCCCGCAGCGACGGCGGGCTTTTTTGCGTTCAGCCACTCAGATAGGGCGGCTGCCGTACTTGTTGTCCGGCTTCTTGGGCGGATCGGCGACCACGTTGGCCTCCACTTCCTGCACCTTGCCACCGCGCGACAGGAACTCTTCCATCGCCTTGGCCAGCGCATCGCGCTCTTTCTGCTTGGCTTCCATGCTCGGCATCTCGTCTACCGAGACCGCCGCCTTGGACTTGCCCTTGGCCGCAGGAGCCGGGCTGCTGTCATCGTCGCCGGCGTCTTCCGCGCCGTCGTCAGCGGCCGCTTCAAGGCCGTCATCAGCCTCGTCTTCGTCGCCTACTTCGAGGTCATCATTTTCCAGATCGTCGTCGCTCATGTTCTACCTCATGACTTGCGAAAAGCAGGTTAGTTATAGACCGGTGCAGCCGTAGACCGGCAGCCACCAGTGAAAATTCAACTGGCCGTGGATTGGCCACTGCCCTGGGTGTCCACCCCCTCATGGGGGGCCCGGCACCCTGCAGGCCCTGCTCCTGGCAAGGCCTGACAAAATTGTTTGAGCCCTTGCTGGCCACAGGCTATTGGCAAGCCTAGCAAAGGGTAGCGAAGTGTGTGGACTACTCGTCCAGCTTCCTTCGGCGCGCATTCTAGCGCGCTCGCAGAAAAAGCAAAGCACCAGAAACACCCGATGGCTTGTAAGTTTTAACCCCGGGTCGCGATCAGCGCAGGGAAACCGTTTGCCCCAGGCCAAACGGTAAATTACAGGCAAAAAAATGCCCGGCGAACCGGGCAAGTTTTCCAGCATCGCGGTTACAGGTTGTAGCCGCGCTCGTTGTGTTGAGCCAGGTCGAGACCGACCGACTCTTCTTCTTCGCTGACCCGCAGGCCCATCACCAGGTCGAGGACCTTGAGGATCACGTAGGTGACGATGGCGGTGTAGACCACGGTGAAGATCACGCCCTTGGCCTGGATCCAGAACTGCGCGGCGATGTCGGTGACCGCGCCGAAGCCGCCCAGGGCAGGTGCCGCGAACACGCCGGTGAGCAGTGCACCGATGATGCCGCCGATGCCGTGCACGCCGAAGGCGTCCAGGGAGTCGTCATAGCCCAGCTTGCGCTTGAGGCTGGTGGCGCAGAAGTAGCAGACCACGCCGGACACCAGGCCGATCACCAGGGCGCCCATCGGCCCGACAGTGCCGGCGGCCGGGGTGATGGCGACCAGGCCGGCGACCACGCCCGAGGCAATGCCCAGTGCGCTTGGCTTGCCGTGGAAGATCCACTCGGCGAACATCCAGCCCAGGGCGGCGGCGGCGGTGGCGATCTGGGTCACCAGCATGGCCATGCCGGCGGTACCGTTGGCCGCGGCGGCGGAACCTGCGTTGAAGCCGAACCAGCCGATCCACAGCATGGCCGCGCCCATCAGGGTGTAGCCCAGGTTGTGGGGGGCCATCGGCGTGGTCGGGTAGCCCTTGCGCTTGCCCAGCACCAGGCAGCAGACCAGGCCGGCGATACCGGCGTTGATGTGCACCACGGTGCCGCCGGCGAAGTCCAGCACGCCCCAGTCCCACATCAGCGCGCCGTCACCGCTCCAGACCATGTGCGCGATCGGCGCATAGACCAGGGTGAACCACACGCCCATGAAGATCAGCATTGCCGAGAACTTCATGCGCTCGGCGAAGGCACCGACGATCAGCGCCGGGGTGATGATGGCGAAGGTCATCTGGAAGGTGATGAACACCGCCTCGGGGAACAGCGCGGTGGCCGAGGTCAGGCCCGACGGCGTGACGCCGTTGAGGAAGGCCTTGGAGAAGCCACCGATGAAGGAATTGAAGTTGAGCACGCCCTTTTCCATACCAGCGGTATCGAAAGCCAGGCTGTAGCCGTAGATGACCCACAGGATGCTGATCAACCCGGTGATGGCGAAACACTGCATCATCACCGACAGCACGTTCTTCGAGCGCACCATGCCGCCGTAGAACAGGGCCAGGCCCGGGATGGTCATGAACAGGACCAGTGCCGTCGAGGTGAGCATCCAGGCGGTGTCGCCGGAGTTCAGCACGGGGGCGGCAGTTTCCTCGGCCAGGGCCAGCCCTGGCATTACGAGGGACAATAGGGCTCCTAGCCCTGCGATCTTGCGCAGAGTCATGTTGTTTTCTCCTGGGGCGTTGGGTTTGGTGAGGCTTGGTTTGGCGCTTAGATCGCGTCGGTATCGGTCTCGCCGGTACGGATGCGGATCGCCTGCTCCAGATTGACCACGAAGATCTTGCCGTCGCCGATCTTGCCGGTGTTGGCCGCCTTGGTGATGGCTTCGATCACCCGATCGAGGTCCTTGTCGTCGATGGCGACATCGATCTTCACCTTGGGCAGGAAATCGACCACATATTCAGCGCCGCGATACAGCTCGGTGTGACCCTTCTGCCGGCCAAAGCCTTTGACTTCGGTCACGGTGATGCCCTGCACGCCGATTTCCGACAGCGACTCGCGCACGTCGTCCAGCTTGAACGGCTTGATGATGGCAGTGACTAGCTTCATGAAACTCTCTCCCGATTTGGTGGACTTGCCCCAGGAAAACAAACCCGTCTCAAGTCTAAGCGCAGCGCCTGGCTTTGTAACGCGTCGTCGGCTCCATCCTCCCCGCCGACGCACGATCCGGCTGTGACGAAGAACCTTCCGGCTCCGCCTGCGCACTGCCTGGTCACAAGGGACTGCATCAGTGCATGGCTCGCTCAGGTCTTTGCAGAAACCTTGCCAGTTAGCGTAAGTCACGGGAAAACAGGTAGTTGCGTGAACCGGCAGGGATTGGCCAATCGCCAGCAAGGAAAAAGCGCACAAAATCGGTGCGCGACCTTTGGCCGCCCTGCGCGAAAAGCGTGCAGCGCAAGTGGCCCGGAGCCCCGTGCTACACTGCTGCCCTTTCAGTGATCAGCGGATACCAGACATGCTCGCGCCCAAAGCCTTCCTCGATGCCCTGAGCGACCAGGCCTCGCGCCTGTTCAGCGGTGACACCGCCGCGCCCCGCGCCGAACTGGAAAGCCAGTTCAAGGTGCTGATGCAGGGTGCCTTCAGCAAGCTCGACCTGGTCAGCCGCGAGGAGTTCGACAGCCAGATGGTGGTGCTGGCCCGCACCCGCGCCCGCCTGGAGGCCCTGGAAAAGCAGGTTGCCGGGCTGGAAGCACGGATGGCGCCGCCCGCCGCAGACTAACAATCGATACAGGGAGTGTTAGCCATGAAAGTCAGTGCCCGGAATGTCTTTGAAGGTTCGGTCAGCGACATCAAGCCAGGCGCGGTGAATGCCGAGGTCGAACTGACCCTGGGCGGCGGCGAGAAGCTGGTCGCGGTGGTCACCATGGCCAGCCTGCACAACCTCAACATCAACGTCGGCAAGCAGGCCGTGGCGCTGGTCAAGGCCTCGCACATCATCCTGGGCGCCAAGCCTTGATCGAATGCCCGCTTCTGCCTTGACCAGGCAGGAGCGGGCTTGCCCTGCGATAACACTTGCGCAGAGGTATTGCATTAATTCCCCGCCCAGCAGATGAAACATATTTAAGTTACGCCTTCCCGGTTGACTTCCCCGCTATGCTTTGCATAAAGTTCACCCGCCCCGAAAAGCGGGCCTTTATTTCAACTCACGAAGAATTCAATGGACACAGTATCTAGTCGCTGTCTGGCAGCCTTTGGCCGCCAGGCACTTGAACCGGAACTCCGGGCCCGCCCCTAGGTCGGGCAAGCCGCGCCAGAGCCTGCTGCTCCGCCGTAGCTTGCCGCCCTGGGTGCCCGCCCGGTCGGAGGCAAGCTCATGAACCTCGATATCGCCACCCCTCGCCTGCGCACCTGTGCGCACAAGGCCCCGCACCGTCCTGTCCTCGGCTGGGGCCTGTCCTCGTCCCTGGAACCGCCCAGTCGATAGCGCGCCCGTTACTGCCTTCAGTGACGCGCGCGATGCTGTCCGTTCGCTGAACTGACGCCATATAAATCGTCAGAAACGTCCGAACTTTAAATAATTAAAGTTTGTTGGCGTTCTATTGCCCGCCATTTAGCAAAGGAATTAACCGACCATGGAATCAGCCAGTCGAAAGTTCGCTGCCGATCTAATTTCCGGCATTCGCCAGCGAACAGGTAAACGTCGGAAAAACCACGTTTTTCATTGTTTGAATCATTGCGACACGGGACACGTTCACTCACCTTCCCTACCGTGAGTCGACTGTGTGTCGTGCCGCCTCCTGCGGCAGGAGCACAGCCAAATGACCGTAAAAGACCGCAACACCCGCAGCAAAGCCGGCGACGATGCCCGCCTGTCGATGCGCGCCGCCCGCGAGGCACGCAACGGCCTGGCCGTGACCCTGGCCAGCCTCGACGCCAGCGAGCTGGGCCTGACCGAGCACGAAGCCGCCAAGCGCCTGCAGCGCGACGGCGCCAACCAGGTTGCCCATGACAAGCCGCAACCGGCCCTGGTGCAACTGCTCAAGGCCCTGCACAACCCCTTCATCTACGTGCTGCTCACCCTCGCCGGCATCAGCTTCGTCACCGACTACTGGCTGCCGGTACGCGCAGGCGACCTGGAAGAAGCGGACCTGACCAAGGTCATCATCATCATGACCATGGTCAGCCTCAGCAGCCTGCTGCGCTTCTGGCAGGAGTACCGCTCGGGCAAGGCCGCCGATGCGCTCAAGGCCATGGTCCGCACCACCGCCACCGTGCTGCGCCGCGAGCGCCACGACCAGCCGGCGCGCCTGCGCGAAGTGCCGATGAACGAACTGGTGGCCGGCGATATCGTGCAACTGGCCGCCGGCGACATGATCCCCGCCGATATCCGCCTGATCGAGTCCCGCGACCTGTTCATCAGCCAGGCCGTGCTGACTGGCGAAGCGCTGCCGGTGGAGAAGTACGACACCCTCGGTCACGTCGCGCAGAAGTCCGCAGCCGACAACGCCAACGATGAAAGCGGCCTGCTGGATCTGCCCAACATCGGCTTCATGGGCACCAACGTGGTCAGCGGCCGCGCCCGCGCCGTGGTGGTGGCCACCGGCAAGCGCACCTACTTCGGTTCGCTGGCCAAGGCCATCGTCGGCTCGCGCAGCCAGACCGCCTTCGACCGCGGGGTGAACAGCGTCAGCCGCCTGTTGATCCGCTTCATGCTGGTGATGGTGCCAGTGGTGTTCATGCTCAACGGCGTGGTCAAGGGCGACTGGAGCGACGCCTTCCTGTTCGCCCTGGCCGTGGCCGTGGGCCTGACCCCGGAAATGCTGCCGATGATCGTCAGCGCCAACCTGGCCAAGGGCGCCGTGGCCATGGCCCGGCGCAAGGTGGTGGTCAAGCGCCTGAACGCCATCCAGAACTTCGGTTCGATGGACGTGCTGTGCACCGACAAGACCGGCACCCTGACCCAGGACCGCATCATCCTCGAGCACCACGTCGACCCCAGCGGCCACAAGGACCCGCGCCTGCTGGAACTGGCCTGGCTCAACAGCCACCACCAGAGCGGCGTGAAGAACCTGATGGACCAGGCCGTGCTGCGTTTTGCCGGCGCAGACCAGGGTTTCCAACCACCCTATGCCTACGCCAAGGTCGACGAGCTGCCCTTCGACTTCATCCGCCGGCGCCTGTCGGTTATCGTCCAGGATGCCCTGGGCGATCATTTGCTGGTGAGCAAGGGCGCCGTCGAGGAAATGCTGGCCATCGCCACCCATGTGGAAGAAGCCGGCCAGCGGGTCGCCCTGGACGCCGGGCGACGCCAGCAGCTGCTGGCCACCGCGAGCGCCTACAACCAGGACGGTTTTCGCGTGCTGCTGGTCGGCACCCGCGACATTCCGGCCGCCGCCGGCAAGCCCCAGTACCACACCGATGACGAGCGCGAGCTGGTGATACGCGGCTTCCTGACCTTCCTCGATCCGCCCAAGGAAACCGCCGGCCCGGCCATCGCTGCCCTGCGCGAGATGGGGGTGAAGGTCAAGGTGCTGACCGGCGACAACCCGGTGGTCACCTGCAAGGTCTGCCGCGAAGTGGGCCTGGAACCCGGCCAGCCGCTGCTCGGCCAGGACATCGAGCGCCTGGACGACACCCAGCTCAAGGCGCTGGTCGAAGAGCGCACGGTGTTCGCCAAGCTCACTCCGTTGCAGAAATCGCGGGTGCTCAAGGCGCTGCAGGCCAACGGCCACACCGTGGGCTTCCTAGGCGACGGCATCAACGACGCCCCGGCGCTGCGCGATGCCGACGTGGGCATCTCGGTGGACAGCGGCACCGACATTGCCAAGGAGTCGGCCGACATCATCCTTCTGGAAAAGAGCCTGATGGTGCTGGAAGAAGGCGTGCTCAAGGGCCGCGAAACCTTCGGCAACATCATGAAGTACCTGTGCATGACCGCCAGCTCCAACTTCGGCAACGTGTTCTCGGTGCTGGTGGCCAGCGCGTTCATCCCGTTCATGCCGATGCTGGCGATCCACCTGCTGCTGCAGAACCTGATGTACGACTTCTCCCAGCTATCGCTACCGTGGGATCGCATGGACAAGGAATTCCTGCGTGAGCCACGCAAGTGGGATGCCCGTAACATCGGTCGTTTCATGCTGTGGATCGGCCCCACTTCGTCGATTTTCGACATCACCACCTTTGCCCTGATGTGGTACGTGTTCGCCGCCAACAGCGTGGAAATGCAGGCGCTGTTCCAGTCCGGCTGGTTCATCGAGGGGTTGCTGTCGCAAACGCTGGTGGTGCACATGCTGCGCACCCGCAAGGTGCCGTTCTTCCAGAGCACCGCGGCGCTGCCGGTGATCCTGGCCACCGGCCTGGTCATGTGCCTGGGCATCTACATCCCGTTCTCGCCGCTGGGGGCGATGGTCGGGCTGGTGCCACTGCCGTGGGAATACTTCCCGTGGCTGGCCGCCACCCTGCTGGGCTACTGCCTGGTTGCCCAGGGCATGAAGACCCTGTACATCCGCCGCTTCGGCCAGTGGTTCTGAGGGGGTGAGCATGCGCGTACTGATCTGCGCAGGGCGCAACTACGCCGACAGCCAACGCTGCCGCCAGGCGCTGGACACCCTCCAGCGCCAGCAACCGATCCGGGTGCTGATCCACGGCGGCAGCCAGCACCTGGGTGGCGAGATCGAAGGCTGGGCCCGCGAGCAGGGCGCCGACATCGTGCGCTACCCGCCCAATTGGCAGCTGCACGGCAAGCTGGCCGAGCGCCTGCGCAACGTCTTCATGCTGCGGGATAGCCGGCCCGACGTGGTGCTGGCGCTGCCGGGCGGTGACGATACCGAGGAGCTGCTGGCACGGGCGCGGGGTTCGGGGATTCCGGTGATCTGCGGCAGGCAGCCTCGGGCGGCAGGCGCCCACAGTACTGAGTGCCAGGCCGGACAAAACTCGACGCACTCTTCTCGTCCACCTGCCCAGGAGCACCACTAAGCTTTGCCAGGCCGCAGGCTGCGGCTTTCACGCGAACCTGGAGTGCCAACCCCAACCGAAACTCCCGTCGCGCAACCCGGCGGGAGGCCTCCAGTGCTCAAGATCCAGACCACCGAACAATTCCGGGCCGACTTTCGGTTGCAACTAAGCAGGGGCCCAGACCTTGCCGCCTTCAAGGATGTTGTCCGCCACCTGGAAAAGCAGCTCCCGCTGCCGCCCAGGCATTGTGATGGTCAGCTGGTAGGGGCGCCCGGTCGCTGGTGCTGCCTCGTCAGTTACGACTGGTGGTTAATCTACCAATGCGACATCAGAGCCGGCGCCATCACCTTGGAACAGACAGGCCCACACAGCTACCTGTTCGAATAGACCCTTGGCTCAAATACCCAGGTCCTTGAACAACGCCTCGGCGTTGTCATGCGTCTGCACGGTACGCTCACGGTCTTGGGCTTCCATTACCTGGCGGGCTCGCTCGTTTAGCGACAAAGCCTTCACTTCGAACGGCAGCGTTTTGGTCTGTACGACCTGGACCAGCATCATGCGGATGGCCTGGGAAACGGTGATGCCCATTTCCTCCAGGATTCTTGTCGCATTGGTCTTCAGTTCGCTATCGATGCGCGTGCGAACGACTTCGGTATGGGCCATGAGATCCCCCTTAAAGCACTTTGTAGCTACATTGTGATCACATTTTAGACCTTAGCCTCGCCCTGTCCAGATACAACAGTCAGAAAGGCGGGCTGACCGGAAAAACCTCGACGCACTCTTCTCGTCCACCTGCCCAAGCGCACCACTAAGCTTTGCCAAGCCGCAGGACGCGGCCATCACCTGCAAACACGGAGTGCCCATGTCCCTCGCCCTCGTCCACAGCCGCGCCCAGGTGGGTGTGCAGGCCCCCGCCGTCAGCGTCGAAACCCACCTGGCCAACGGCCTGCCCACGCTTACCCTGGTCGGCCTGCCGGAAACCACGGTCAAGGAGAGCAAGGACCGGGTACGCAGCGCCATCGTCAACTCCGGCCTGGACTACCCGGCCCGGCGCATCACCCAGAGCCTCGCCCCCGCCGACCTGCCCAAGGACGGTGGCCGCTACGACCTGGCCATCGCCCTGGGCATCCTCGCCGCCAATGGCCAGGTGCCGGTGGCCACCCTCGACGATATCGAATGCCTGGGTGAGCTGGCCCTGTCGGGCGCCTTGCGCCCGGTACAGGGCGTGCTGCCTGCGGCATTGGCGGCCCGGGATGCGGGTCGGGCGCTGGTGGTGCCACGGGAGAATGCCGAGGAGGCCAGCCTGGCCAGCGGCCTGGTGGTGTATGCGATGGGGCACCTGCGCGAGCTGGTGGCCCACCTGAACGGCCAGCCCGCGCTGTCTCCCTACGCGGCCAATGGCCTGCTGCTGGAGCAACGCCCCTATCCGGACCTCAGCGAAGTCCAGGGCCAGATCGCGGCCAAGCGCGCCCTGCTGGTCGCCGCGGCCGGTGCGCACAACCTGTTGTTCACAGGTCCCCCGGGCACTGGCAAGACCTTGCTTGCCAGTCGTCTGCCCGGGCTGCTGCCGCCGCTGGACGAGCGCGAGGCACTGGAGGTGGCGGCGATCCGCTCGGTCAGCGGCCACGCCCCGCTCGATAGCTGGCCACAGCGGCCGTTCCGCCATCCGCACCATTCGGCCTCAGGTCCGGCGCTGGTCGGCGGCGGCTGTAGGTTTTCGAATTAAATGCGATTTTTTCGAAATAGGTGCGACTGAGATCGGCAGCTTGCGGAGGTAAATGCTCCAACGTGCAGGGAGTAAGCTCGCAGTACCTTGACAACCTATATCTCGGTGACTGAGCGGAGTGGATTCTCATCACCGTGCAACAGATGGGCAACTTCCGTCATGCCAGCCACGTGGCGTCGGTGCCATGGACATGATGTACCAGACCCGATTTAGCGTCGGCACCGATATGCCCCTTCATGCCGAAGAAGTACTGGTTCCCTTCTTCGTCTGGTGCATTTCCGGGTCTCGTTTGCCTTCCTTGTTCTTGGTCAACCTGTGTGTGGATGATCGTGGCATCGACAATCGTGTCCTGGCGCAGCGACAAGCCTTTGTCTTGCAGATACGCATTGATGGTTCCAGGATACCTGCCACCAACTGGTGTTTCTCCATCAGGTGCCGGAAATTCATGATCGTCGTGTCTTCGGGGGGCGGGGCGCTGAGCGTCAGTCGAGCGAACTGGCGAATCGAGGTGATCTCGTACAACGCTTCTTCCATGGCCGGTCACTCAGTGAAAACCAGTATTGCAGCAGACGAATGCGCAGCATGGTTTCCAATGGATAGGGTCTGCGACCGCCACCTACCTTTGGGTAATGCGGCTCGATCAACGCGACCAGGTCGCGCCATGGCACGACCTGGTCAATCTCGGCCAGGAAAAGCTCACGACGGGTTTGCTTGCGCTTACCGGCGTATTCAAAATCGGAAAAGCTCACCTGACGCATGGGGTGAAGGCTTGCTCAGGCGTGGGAACTGGGCGGAGGGCTATTCCAGCACAGGTCAGACGATCTGTGCTGACTTGATCGGAAAATCCCTAAGCACTGCACAAGCATCAATATGCTTGACAGGCGATTTCAGACCGCGCTATAAATCACAAAAGCTGTAATTTTTAAGTGATAATGTAAGGCACTCGAAAGAGTAGTAATGCTCATTGACTCGGAAGTTGATGATGAGGTCCTGAAAGCTTCGCGCTTTCAGTAGTGCAAAGGTTGCGGTTATTCCTCTAACTTTTTTTGGCCTTACATATGCTATATAAAAATTTATTGGTGATTGGTGGCTCAAGTGAAATTGGGGCCGCCATAATTCGGCGCGCCGAAATTAACAACCACCAAGTCTTCAGCACCCAACGATCTGTCGACAGTTCTGGGTTGCTCATGGATGTAACGTCGAATGAAAGCGTAACGTCCGCAATAAATCAGGCGATTGCCAATTTTGGCACTATCGATGCAGTTATTTATGCTCCCGCACTTTCTATCGACGGTCTGATCCACACATTGAGCGACGAGGCATGGTCAAAGACATTTGACGTTAACCTCTTCGGCGCCGCACGCGTGGTCCGCCATCTACTTCCTCACTTCATCAAAGCACGCAAAGGCGTCTTCCTGTTCGTGTCCTCTACCGCAGCTGTACGCGGTGCCACGGGGGCTGCGCCTTACTCTTGCTCCAAGGCAGCTCTGAACGCACTAGCGTTAAACATTGCGCACGACTACGGCCGATTCAATATCCGCGCCTATACGGTCATGCCCGGTTATGTCGACGGAGGAATGCTGGCTCACCTGCCTGACGAAAAGAAGGCCGTACTGGCCAGGGAAGCATCACTTAAGCGCTTAGCCACCCCTGATGAAGTTGCTCACTTCTGCATTGCAACACTCGACTCGACCTATCTTACAGGCACGGCACTCGCGCTCGATGGTGGTTTGACCAACTGATACTGATCAATCCCCCCATTGGAACCTCTCATACAAGGAAGGTATGACGTAATGACGACTTTGGGAACAGCCTCTGCTAAACCGCAGGAAACAGCACTAGCCAACGCTAGGTCCGCGGCAAATCAACTTTACCGCGAACGGATCGCTTCACGAGATGATCCCTCGACTCTTCCATGGCTGAACCAGCTGCTCAAGCACGGAATACTGGAGCTGAATCACATCGAAAACCCGATGTACCTGACGCTGCTGGACGGAAAAATGTCATCCAGTGCCTTAGGATCCTTTCTGCGCACCTATTACTGGGGCTCCAGCCAAGGCTTTAACAAGAAGGTACTACCGGCCGCATTGAAAGCTCACACAAACGAAAGCTGGCGCGCCTACATAAAGAGCATCATTCGCGAAGAAAACACACCGAGCTGCCACTCGACAATGCTTAGTAAATTCATCCAGAACCTTGGCTTTGACGTCGGTAAACGACCGCTCACCGCACAACGCTTTGTTGACAAGTTGATAACAGGCTACAGCGAGACCTTGGGATTCGCACTTGGCTATGCACTGGGCGTCGAGACTGAGGCTGATTTCCAGATTGCAGTTATCCATAGAGCACTGACAGAGCAGTTCTCCAACATTATCATCTGCGATGAGTTTTTTACCATTCACATGGATGAAAGTGGCGAAGAAGCACATGCCAAAGCAACATGTGAGTCTATCGAAAAACTTATCGTCGAGGGCACTATCGACGCGAGCCAAGTAAAAGATGGATTTAATTCCGCAATCGCCGACACGGGGGAATTTGTCTGCGACATTTACACGGAAATTGAGTCTTCACTTTCATATCCACAGCCGTCCAACCCATATAAAACAAAAGAGTCCAGCTATGTCTATTGATATCCGCTTTTCAGAAATCTTGAGAACCGCCGCCGAACTCGACTCCAACTATCCAATCAACGCCTCGCAAGAACTGCAAGCATTGGGAATCGATTCGTTGAAGTTGATCGATGTCGTGATGTCAGTAGAGCGAGAGTTCGGTACTGAGCTGGACGAGGACGCATTGGTGCGTGCCCGCACCGTTGGAGAGCTCTGGCACGAAATCGAGATTGCCAAAGCTTGATTCATTAGCCGACGGCTGCACTAAGCGCACATCGGCATCGGTCAGAGAACCAGCAGCATGGCGTTCGGCATGTCGAGGCCGTCATGATGCCGTCCAAGGCTATCGAAATGCTTAATCGCATTTTTCCACGCAGAGCCCTCTATGAACCAAGCGACTCTCGAGTTCTCGATTGAGCGATACGCAATCTATCCAGCATTGCCAAAACCGTATCCCGTCGCCGACCTTCTACCTGAAGACTTCAGCCACTGGGTCGACGCCAAAGGTGACCGTTTCTGCGATACGTTCAGTCGCATATGCTTCTACCTCGCAGAACGCTACATGAGCCATTCCGAAAGTTCGTGTGACGAAGCAGTTATTGTGGGCACCGAGTACGGCAACCTCGAAGCCATGCTGCGCTTTCAGCATCAGGCACTTACCGATCACAAAACGCTTTCGGCACAGCAATTTCCCTATGCTACAACCAGCTCTGCGTCGACCTTTATCAACATTATTCGCCACATCAGCGGCGGCAACGCCACCTTGAACGCTGGTGCACTGACACCTGCGCTAGCATTGCTTCACGGTCTGCTTCACATACATGGTCGTGAGCGTACCAAGAGCCATGTCTTTATCGGTGACACTTACTTTAGCGAAGCAGTAGACGACATCCTAAAGAGTGCCCCCACTGCTCAAACTTCCTCCGGCATCTGCTACCTGGCGCTCAAAGAGGGAGACCAATTTAGTGCCAAAATCCGCTTCGACGAACGCGCCGAGCAGATTCTAAAAACGCTTACCCCGAGCGCACGAATCTACTTAGACAGCTGCAGTCGTGAGCAACTTGGGAAACTGTGTCCTCCGGATGATAGCCATTCGGGCTCCCCTCTGAACGAGCACAATCGCGCCTTCGTGTTCGCTGATTTCCTTGAGGGTGTGCTGGCCTTGAAGCCCGGACAGAGCACTGCGTTGTTACTCGCGCAACAGACTAGCGCCGCCAGCATAGAGATCTCGCGTCATCATGAATAACTGTCGAGACGAAATCTTCGACCCCAGTCTTGATGTGTTCAAGGTGCATTTTAACGATGCTCCTATTGTTCCAGGCATGTTGCTGCTTCTTACAGAACTGCAGCGTCGACCGCAGCAGGCCAACTCAAGCACCCATGTCGAACGATTGGCTTTTAAGTCTTTTGTACGTCCTGGCCAGCAGGTCACTTACCTGAATGAGGGCATAGAGACCCGGATCACCTCCGATGCGGGCCTATGTTGCTCGTTCTCGACTCGCGCCGGCCCCCCCGTGAATGCTCCGAATTTCACCGATGAGCCTTGCCTGTTCAAAACTTCAATCGCACCAGCACGTGAGCCGCTCTACTGGTTTCTGCCGGAGCAAATCAACCTCAATGAGGACGGCTCGCACGCCCAAACACACATTGACCTACAGCAGGTGATCGCTCACCACCCCTTTCTGACGCAGATTCCCGATCCGACTTTACTGATATTGACCGAGGCGTTAGGCAACCTCGCGCTTGCGCTGCAACAACGTCATGCAGGCGGGCCAGCAGCCAGCTACGTCTTCGCAAAGTTCGATGCATTGGACATTGACCTGAAGCCAGGCATTGCCTATGCGCCCGTCCATCTGCAGACCCGTGTCAATCACTTCGGCTCGTTTCTCGCCTGGGATGCCTGCGCCTGGGACGCGCATGGCGTCAGGCTGGTGATTCACAACGCTATTTCTGTAAAGAGGAAAATCGTTTGAGCACGATATATGTTTCCGGTCTCGGGGCGGTGACGCCAATCGGCATCGACGTTGCACAGTTCTGGTCCGCACTGATTCATGGTCAATCAAATTTCATCGCGCAGGCACCGGTTTATCCAGGGATGAAGCCGAACTTCAAGGCCGGGCGTATTGATAACACACAGAAAGCGCTGCTCAAGCAACGTGCACCTGACGCGACCGGGCCAAATGTACCCGACTCCTCACTATACGCAGTGGATGCGGCGATGCAGGCGATCACGGACGCTGGCCTATCCGCCGGATCTGCAGCGCTGCGCAACGCGCTAGTCTGCGTGGGCAACAATGAAGCCGAGGCGGACATCCTGGATCGCCTCGTCGAAGGAGATGACGAGGGCTGGCGCAATAACACTTACTCCAGTCACTCTATTGCCCAAAACGTAGCTCGCGCGATTGGCTCGGTAGGGCCAGCATTGTGTTTTCACAACACTTGTGCCTCGGCGAATGTAGCGCTGGAGTTCGCTTTGCGCATGCTCCATTGCGGGGCAGTCGACACAGCCGTGGTTGGAGGTGGAGACGCCTTTTCGAAAAAGGTCTGGTCAGGGTTCTACACTCTCAAAGCCTTAGGTGAACAGCAGTGCAAACCGTTCTCCCGCGACCGGCGCCATATTACGATCAGCGAGGGCGGTGCCTTTGTGGTGTTACAGCGTGCCGAAGATGTCGTCTCCTCTCCTTATGCCCAGTTACTGGCAGTGGCAAGCAACAATGACGCCGCGCATCCGACTAACCCTGATCTAACTGGAGTTTCTGCCTGCCACCAAAGAGTACTGCAGCAAGCCGGACTACAGGCCGGCGACATCAGCGCAATCTACGCACATGGCACCGGCACCAGAGCCAACGATCTCACTGAGAGCACAATATTCGGCAGAACCTATACGTCGTCGTCCGTAACGGCAATCAAAGGCACTGTCGGACACATGATGGCTACTGCCGGAGCGATCGGCGCCGTCGCGAGCTGCCTGTCACTGCGGAACCAATTGCTGCCTCCCACCAATATCGATCCAGAGAGCTTCGAATACGACTTTGATCTAGTGACACAGCCCGGAGGAGTGTCTCGTTCCCTGAAATACGTCCAGAACAACTCTTTCGGTTTTGGCGGGAATAACGCCATATCTATCTTCAAGGTCATAGAACAATGATTGTTCTTGGAATTAGCGGATTACCTAACTCTCAACGCGCCCACCGCGCTTCCTATCCCAACGCACTGGAAATCGACGAACGCATCTGCCAGGGCCTGGACAGCGCGGCTTGCTTAATCATCGACGGAGAGATTATCGCCGCCGCAGCCGAGGAACGATTCACCGGCATTAAAGGCACCGGCGAACTTCCTCTCAATGCGATCGACTATTGCCTGCGCACTGCACAAATTCAGCCCAGCGATGTGCAGGTGATTGCCCATGGCTTTGACTATGACCGTTATCGGCGTTTTTTCACGCAATCAAGCGAATCATTCCATGAAGTGTTCAGCGGGAAGTCCGTCATTACGGCGCTGGAGAAAGCCGGCTGGCAGGATGTCGCTCCACGCTTCAGAGCTGTAGAGCATCATCTGGCACATGCAGCCTCGGCCTACTTCACCAGCGGCTATGATCGCGCACTGTGCATCGTCTCTGACGGAATGGGCGAGGTCGAGTCGCTGACGGTGTTCCAGGCACGGGACCGGGAACTCAAGAAATTACATAGTCAGCCCATCAAAGCCTCGTTGGGATTACTGTACTCGATCTGTACCCGCTTCTTGGGTTTTGCTTTCAACAGTGACGAGTACAAGGTTATGGGGCTGGCGGCCTATGGCAACGGTTCGGCGTACTCAGAGGCTTTCAACAGCCTTGCGCAGTTTGACCCGAAAACTGGCTCAATCAATATCCACTGGCCAGCCGGGGCTCTGACCAACGCAGAAGAAGGTTACCCCGCAGCCATGGAGTTCCTCGCTGTAACCTTTAATCTGGCGCCGCGCGCATCTGATCAGGAACTCAGTGATCTGCACGCCGACTTTGCCGCTGCACTGCAAACCAGGTTCGAATCGTTGCTCGAATCGCTAGTCGCATTCTGGCTTGAGCGCAGCGGTGAGTCGTCGCTGTGCCTTGCGGGTGGGTCATTTCTCAACTGCAAGGCGAACGAACGCCTGTGCAACTTGCCGGAAGTCGAGCGCGCCTTTGTTCAACCAGCGTCTGGCGATGACGGCACGGCCTTGGGGGCCGCTCTCTGTCATTGCTCTGAACCCCTAGTTACCGGATTTTCGCCGTATTTAGGTCCTGAATACAGTGTTGAGCAAATTCGCCGGCTACTCGCTGATGCCTCAGCGGATGGATGTCTCCAGTGGAAATATTTGGGCTTGAATGACAAGTACTTTGCCTTGGCAGCACAGGACATCGCTGACGACAAAATCATTGGCTGGTTCCACGGACGCATGGAGTTCGGCCCGAGGGCTCTAGGAAATCGCTCGATTTTGGGACGAGCCAACGGTGACTCAATCAAGGCCCGGATCAACGGCTTGGTGAAGTTCAGAGAGCCTTTTCGTCCCTTTGCACCTGCGGTACTGGATATCGACTGCGACCGTCTATTCGAAACGAGAAAACTGCAACCGACCAGTTACATGCTCTGCACGGCACGCGTTCGTGAGGACGCGATAGCCACTGTTAGCGGCGTTGCCCATACAGACGGAAGCGCTCGGATCCAGGTAGTCAGCAAAGAACTCAACCAAAACTTCTGGCGCTTGTTAACCGAAGTTCGGAAGGTTTGCGGTTACGGGTGCTCAATCAACACCTCGTTCAACGTGAAGGGCCAGCCCCTAATTATGTCACCAGATATCGCCCTCGCGACATTCCGCAACATCGCTCTGGATACGCTTTACATCGAGGGATTCATCGTATGGAAACCCTGAGCCACGAGGCTCCGACGGTCGATGAGGTATGCACACGTTCTCCACGACCAAGCAAATCAGCCTGGCATCACCGCTATACATGATCGTATTCATTTACTGGATCAGAGGCGCCTGCTGTCGCTGTCGGAGATCGATGACAAATCATCTTCGACCACGCGGCATTACAGCCGTTGCGCCTAGACAACTGCAAGTCGCTGGTTGACCGCGTAATCGCCATGATGATTCAACAGGGGTAATTGACATGTTCGAGCTGCAAGATTTGCAGGCACGCCGCCTGCTCTCTGTTGTTGCATCCGGCAACGGCCTTATCGGCTATCGGTTTTGCGGCACGCTCCACGAAGCCTACGAAGTACTTGACCAGGCACTACTGCAAACTATTACCCGGCATATCTCTGCCACGGCGCATTCCTGCACGACACTCATTGAGCGTCAAGCGCTTGAGAAAATCGGATTTTTCAACAAGCTACCGTGCATCCCCATGACGGCCAGCCCACATGCATGTAGTGATCAGCGCGGAAAAAATGACGAGGGGGAATGGGTGCTAAGCCCCTCGACCTGCTACCACACGTTTGCTCATCTGGCCGGGAGCACCGAGAGCTGGGATTTGAAATGCTTCACCGCACTAGGACACTGCCACCGCTTCGAGCCAATACCTGAAGAATCGACGCGTTTGGGCAGCTTCACCATGCGTGAGTTCGTGCTGTTGGGCAAACAGCCGCAGGTCGAGAATATGTGTCAGGTACTTTTCGATAGTGCCGTAGCGCTGATTAAGCGTCTGGTACCGTCCACCTTCGTTGATCGGGCCAGCGATGTATTTTACGGAGAGTCCGCCGAGGTCACTCGAAAGGTACAACTGGCAATGGGCGTCAAACTGGAGGTACTGATCCCATGGTCACAGCGACAGGTCAGCGTGGGTTCGCGCAACTTGCACCGGGATCTATTTACCAACGCGTTCAAGATCGGCCCGCAAGCCCCGGAGCCACTCATGCATTCAGCCTGTGTCGCCTTCGGCATGGAGCGTCTGCTGTTGTCGCTGCTAGCGCAGATTGGAAATCCCGACACACTGCTGGCTCTTTTACGCGATGTGTTGGGTGACCTTCACGGCAGCTGCAATACAAAGGAATGTGAATATGCGGCACTGGTTTGACGCAAGGGTGGCGAAAGGAATCGTCATCGTCTCGTTTCCGTTAATGGGGACGATGGTCGGCAATTTGTTGATGATGCTTGTCGACAGGCTATGCCTCGCACACTACTCACAAGATACGCTGGCCGCCTCCGGCCCAGCTGTATTCACGAGCATGGCGATTATCGCTTTCTTCTGTAGCACCGTGGGGGTGTCACGTTCCTTTATTGCACAGGCGAATGGACGATCAGGGCTCAGCGAAGCTTCGAACGAAGCCGCACTGGGACTATTCCTTGGTATAGCCTTCGGTGCTCTGCTGTTTGTCGCCGCCCCGCTGATCGCGATGATTCCACAGCTCAGCTCCCGTCCACCGCAGATTGTCAGCCTCGAATCGCAGTACATGCTGTGGGCGGCGATCTTCGGTGGCGTAATGACGATCGACACGGCACTGTCCTCGTTTTTCAACGGTGTGGGTCGAACCCGCGAAACGCTCATGGTCGGAATCGTTGGTCAAATCGTCGACTCAATCTTCACCGTCGGCCTGGTCTTCGGAAAGTTCGGACTGCCCGAAATGGGAATGGCCGGAGCCGCAATCGGTACGTTGATCGGAACTCTGTCCATGCTGATGTGCTACGCAGTAATGCTGCCTCGAGAAATCTGGATTGAGTTGAGGAACATCTTCATTGCTCGTAGCACGCGCCTACTGCCCCGACTGTTTTTCCTGCTGCGTAGAGGTGTTCCCAGTGGCGTATCCGCCGGGGTAGACCAGCTCGGCAACACTGCGTTCATATGGATAGTCGCGGTGCTGGGCTCTAGTGCACTAGCAGCAAACAACGTCAATCTGACGATCAATTACCTGGGCATTATCCCGCTCATCGGTTTAGGCATTGGTTGCAGCATTCTGTGTGCCACTGCAGTGGGCAAGGGGCAATTCACTGAGCTGGCAATGATCCTGCGAGTGACCGTAATCATAGAGCTTTTCTATGTACTGCTGGTTTCCACTGTTCAAATCACTTTGCCACATATCCTGCTCAAGGCTTTCGGTGACCTAGGACACAACCCGGAGACCATCACCCTGGCCATCGATACACAACGCGTACTGTGGACATTCTCCGCCGCCTTTGTCTTCTCCATGACGGGGGCAGCCGTCTTGGAGAGTATTGGCATGGCCAGATTCTCGCTGGTCGTGCGCCTGGCTCTTATGTGGTTTATAAGCATTCCGTTGATCTACTACGTCGCAACGAGCAATCGCGACGCCCCGTCATCGCTGGTGACATGTTGGATTATCGGTTCAGTGTTCGAATTTTTGATTGGCGCAATTTATTTCTGGCGAATAGCCAAAGCCATTCGAGGAGCCGAAAACCGTCTTCATATTGATTCTCATCCAGCCAGCGAGAGCGCCCTATGAACCTGAATGAAGTCATTCGCTTTGCACCTTTAGCGATCAACTGCTTTACAGGAAGTCTGGCACAACTGTCCAAACGAGGCGGTGTCCCCATCGATGAAGCGCAACTACTTGAGGCTGGCGACGGCTACCTGTACCGCACAGGTTTAGATGAATGGGGCATGCCCGAATACACTTTCGAGGTTGAAAACGTCGGTCTTCGTGCTTGCAGAGCATTAGGTGCGCATGTGGCGCGATTGCCGATCGATACAGATTGGGTCACGCAACTTAAGACACTATTGATCGAACACGCCGGCGTAGTCGTGTGGGTCAACTCCGTCTATCTGGATTACGCGCCGGTCTACAGTACCGACCCGGGTTATATGCACGCAGTACTAGTGATTGGCATAAACGACACGTCCACTCATGTGAAGATTTTAGACTCACTTGTCGTCGATAACGAATCCTATGCTTGCGAGGCATGGCTGTCGATTGAGGCATTCGCCAACGCGCACACTGATCGAGTGCGCACAGAGACCTACGACCATATGGGGTACTTTATAGTGATGCACCCCAACGCATGCCCCCCTGCCTTCGACGTACGAGCCAATCTACTCAGACAAGCCCGGCTGTACCTCTCTGAAGACGCCTATCGAGGCGCACTGCCAGCTTACCGAGAACTATGCATGGAGCACTTTCGGGGCTCGCCGGAACACGCTGCAATTGCTGCACGCCGTCTATTCGACCACATAGTAATTCTCTACGTGATTCCAGGACTCTCCTTGCTAGGACGATCGCTCCAGCGAGCTGGCTGCGAAGATGCGCTGGGTGAGATTGCCAAATCACTAATCCACCACTGGCGCGCCTTATCGGTGCTGGCACTCAAATTGGAGGCGACAAATTCCCCTCTGATCCTCTCCCGCGTGGAGAAGCGTTTCGACGTGCTCGACTCACTGACAGTCGAACTTTGGCAGCACCTAAACAACATGCTCCAAGAATCCTGAATGGAACAAGTATCGTTTTAGCTAACTCAATCAACGTGCTGAGGTGCGTCTGTAAAGTCTTTATGACTTTTAATCTGGAGATGGATCTATGTTGTCAATCTTGGCACTAGGCAGCGAGAGTGACCTGCAGGACTATGTAAAGTATTGCCACGAACATGACAGAGAAGTGGTGTGCTTTTTACCTCCGCCTCTGCTGCAGAACGAGAAGAGCCACTGGGAGGCGCAACTGATCAAGGCGCTTCACACAACCTGCACAACGCGACAGTTCGACCACGTCGTCTCTTTCCATGACGGCTTTCAGGTTCAAGTAGATATATTCAAGAAAATTTTCGGTTTAGCAGCCCGCGATACTGAGGCGCTTTTCACCCTTACGGATAAGTCCGCCTTCAAGTCGGTCCCCGCTACTGCTAACTTTATTTCACGTTACCTGCGCCTCCCCCAAAACGTCAGTACCGACGAGGCGTGGCAGGAGGTCGAGCAGTCCCTACGTCTACCGGTTGTGCTCAAGCCCTCCAACGCCTTTTACAGCGCTGGCGTAATTCGAGTCGATGATCGCGCTGGATTCGGTAAGGCCCTGACACAGACGCGACACGTCTGCGCACTGATGGCCAGCCAGAGAGGCGGCTCTGAAATCCTAGTCGAGGAGTACATCGACGGTGAAGAATTCTCGGTGGACGGTTATGTACTCGACGGAGAAGTGACGCCGCTCCTACTGCATCACAAATATCCTAGGCTAGAAGGCCCGACATTCCACGAAAACGCCCAGATTTCCATACCGTTCGACGAGAAAAAGGGGGAACCCTTCATGGTCCCACTGCGCCAGATCATTGCCGCGGTAGGGCTGGATCAATCGCCCTTTCACTCCGAGTTCCGGATCACGGCTGATCAGCGCGTTTACATCCTCGAACTTGCCCCGAGAATTTCCGGCGACGGAATCTCCTCTCGCTATCTAATGGATATCTGTCTCGGACTGGACGTTTATGACGTTGATCTCAAGCTGAACACACCGCAACTGACGCTTGATTTGCCTCATCGGCGCGTTGGACTGGAGTATGACTTCAGCGTTAAGAAAAGTGGCGTAATATCGTCGATCGAAAAGACGGTTGCCCAGTGCCATGAGATGGGAGCGACTACCGTCATCCAACATAGACACAACGGCGAGTTCGTCATGGCGCCACCGGACGCTATGGGATCCATTCTAACGGCATTTTTCACCTGTGAATCCAAGGAGCAAGCGCTGCGGATTTTCGATTTTCTGGAAACTTGTGAAGTCAAGACGCAGACCAATGATGGATAGCAACTATCGAGCTTTGTCATTATTCACGGATGTGGTTAATCGCGGCCTGAAGAGGCGGCGCAAGGAAAAGGCAAGCACTCGCGCAATTCTTAGTCCTGCCTAACCGATCGCTGCACCTGCAATCCCTTACTTCTGCCTTCTAGCTGAAGTAAGGGGTTGCACCTCCCGATAGTCATAGCTGACCGGTACACACCTGATCACGTCAACCAAACTGGCCGGTGGATGATGGAACCACTCGAAATGATCCAACGGTTTGAATCTCGAGACGGCATTGCTTACGCCTACCAGGTTGAAGGTGCCAAAACGTACATTTATGGAGACGCGGAAATCGCAAGTCAGCAGAGCGCAAGAAGGGAAACCCTATTCAATAGCACCATGCTGTCAGCCCCGCCAGGGTAAGGCCTATTCCCGATGGAGCAGCGTCTTACCTCGCTCCTCATAGAAGCCTCTAATCCTTCAGTTCTCGGGTGCCGAGATTAGCCTTCAAGCTAGGCGCTCGGTGAAGTATCGGCGTCACCCCGTATGGTGGGCGCTGCGAGAGTTGCTAGGTTACCTGTGACAAGTTGCTATCTCAGTGGGTGCAGTCCGCCGCTATCTATGCTGTAAACGGCTTAGCCGTGATTGCACGCGGTCATTCGAGTCGCACTCCGACGGCGTTACTGGTTTTTCATCTCCGAAATTTTCGGAGAACCATCGTTCCCGCCCTTGTTGACCATTGGAGAAAACCACGTGAAAAAAAAGCAGCAGAAACCGCGGAGCTCCTCAGAAGAGCGATTAAGGGCGGAGGCACGAGCTGCGCTAGCAATTCGAACGTCGAAGCGCAGTCGCTTTCTGGACGCAGCTCTTTCAAACGGCCCGGACTTTGAACCTACTGGGCGGTTAGCCGGATGAACGACGGTTGCTTAGGCCAGTCAGGATCGGTGAGAAAACCGTCATGCTTGTGTCTTATGAGCAATTGGTGCGGTGCGAGAACGAGACACCCACCCCTCTGTTTCCTCGTCGGCAACGTCGACAGAGACGTTGATCCAACCCTCGCGCTCCTCCAAAACCTCTACTTGGTCACCCAAATGAAGGTGCCCGATCTCATCTGCCCCTGATCCAGGGTTGGCACGCAGAACGTCATGCTCACGAATGACTACGCGGTAGGACGTAAGCAGCGCTCGATGCTCGGATGAAAGCCCCTTGATGACGTTCTGCACCTGTTGAGCCGATGTCACTCCCTCAAGTTTCTGCTCTAGGAATTCGTACGCTTGCGCGACGGCCACCAGGAAAACAAAGGTAGTCGTTAATCATGCTTGGTCCGCTGAAACTGGCAATTGGCTGGGCGCTGTTAGCGGTCTTCTCTGCAGGGATACTGCCGGTAAGCCTGTACTGTGGAACCCTCAAGCGCCGCTTGTAGGAACCCCTCGCAATGTACGTCCGGCTCGAGCAGTCAGAGTGGTTCGTCCGGTCCGGCCGATCCGCCCTCCACGTCCGGTCAGACCTGTGAGGCCTGTCCGCCCTACTGGACGATGGACTGACCTTAGCGTCATGAACTGGATCGCGCAGTAAGAGAGTTGACTTTAAGGTCTGTCAGCGACATACCGCTGGCAGACCTTAAGGTACAGACGCTGACGCGCTTGCTCATAATCAACCTGGTGAGCTCATGGCCCGTCGCTGAGGATGGCACCAAGCATCATTCATAAAACTAAAGGACGCGACCTCGGTGTATCGGCGATATGGTACCGTAGGGTCCATATTTTTCGTCTTGCTGCACTTCAGTGCTCAGCAATGATCGGACTTTGCGACGGGAGCTAACGTACCATTGCTACCCGTTCCTGTGAACCTACCAAGGATGAGTAATGGACAAGCCTGAAGCACTTCGGTTGATCGCAGAAAAAGCCTACGACGTTGGGTACAGTGCTAAACTACATTTCTCAACTTACGATATCGTCGAGAAGGCACCAGGCTGGATTGGACTAGTTTCACTGGTTGTTGGTGTGCTCTCTCTTTATATCGATGCATTCACAGCCAAACACATTTCGGCAGTCATCACAATTCTCGGCATTTGCGGGCTTTACATAACGTATTACTCTGATACGAAGAGCAAGTACTTCGAAACCGGCCAGGCCCTTACGGAGCTATTCGACCGCCTCAAGAGGCTCGATGCTCAGTGCAGATCGGCGCAGGCCATAACTCCCGAGCATATGGCTGAGTTAGAAGCGGTAACCCATTCTTTCAGATCGATATGCCTTAGCAAGCATATTCTGTTTTCGAGTTGGCTGGCCCATAAAAAATTTTTCTGGGAGCAACAAATTGATTGGATTGGCAAAAGTCGCCCGTTCAGCCTGCTGAGGGACAAGATCCCTTTTTCTGCCTACCTAGCATTAGCGATACTGTTGTTTGGTATCGTAAGTTGGACAATCTGCAAACTTGATTTGTCTTCAATCTCACAGTGGATGTGCGGTAAATGAGCAAAGAGTTGTTTGAGCAGTTTCGCAGGAATCTAGCCGTAAAAAACGCCGATGCAATCTCGAAAAGCTATCGGCAGATCACAGAAAAATTGAACAGTAAATACTACGGCTATGAGTCATCCACGTTACATTGCCGTCAAGTTGGCTCATATGGGCGGCATACCGCTGTTGATGGTGTGAGCGACCTCGATATGGCGTTTCTGTTGCCTTGGGAGGTTTATCACCGCTTTCAGAAATATGAGAACAACAAACAGTCCTTTCTGCTTGGGGAAGTTAGAGCGGCGCTGAAGGAAAAATTCCCTAATCGAACTGTCAGGGCCCAGCAACAGGTTGTTTCAATCGATTTTTCCGATTATATCGTAGAAGTTCTCCCGGCCTTTCTGAACGAGGATGGCAGTTATACCTATCCGGACGCGAATAGCGGAGGGAACTGGAGGGTTTGCAATCCCGTAGCCGAAATCGAAGAAATTAATAGTCTTCACAAGCTAAAGAATCACAACCTGAAACGACTCTGCAAAATGGTTAGGGCTTGGAAAAACGACCATGGGGTTCCGATGAAGGGCATGCTCATCGACACCCTTTGCTACCAGTTTTTAAAGGGTACAACGGCATACGACGCCAAGTCTTACTCTTCGTACGGCGAAATGACCAAAGACTTCTTCGCTTACGTCGTTGCAATCGATCCAGAGAAGACAGAGTGGCGAGCCCCTGGCAGCGGCTCAATTGTCAGCAATAGCGGTAATTTCCACCCTAGAGCCAAAAAGGCACTGCGCAGACTGCAGGAGGCACTGAACGATCCAGACGTAGCTCACGAAAAGTGGAGCACCGTCTTTGGCGAGCATTTCCCCGCATATATCGACCAAGAGCAACGGCAAGCCGTTGCCGAGAGCAAAATTAAATATTTCGAAGAGTTTGCCGGGAAAAAATTCAGGCTAGATATCAAGTACAGCCTGGAGGTTGATTGCACAGTCAAAAGCGAGGGTGGCAGGCTTCGTGCTCTGATGTCACGTGCAGGCGTTTATAAGATCCCAATCCACCGTGATTTGACCTTCTATGTTAGCAAAATCGACGTACCTGGCGATTTCAAGCTTTATTGGAAAGTCAGGAATGTTGGCAAAGAAGCTGTGTCAAGAGACATGCTCCGGGGCACCATCATCAGAGATACCGGTGCTCGCCAAATCACAGAAAAAACCACTTTTGAAGGTGAGCACTTTGTCGAGTGCTTCGCTGTGAAGGAGAATGTCTGTGTGGCTAGGGGAAGGATCATCGTGCCGATTTGACCGTTTCAGAAACGAACGCTTGGCATCAAATCGACTTCGAATAGCCATGGGTTCGCAGGCACATTCAAGGGGTTGCTTCCGTCAATCCCTGCCCCTATCAACCAGCAGCTGTCGAGCTATCGCGGTCATCTCCAATGACTGCGTAATGCCTAGAATTCTAGACACCAAGGCATCCTTTCTTGCTCTATGTCTAGATTTCTAGACATTAAGAGCCAGCGTGACAAGGCGTTTCAAAGGCTGTGCAGAAGCCCCTCCACTAGAAAACACCAACTGAAGTCCAGCTCTTGGCTTCCAGCATTTCCGTGTGGGCTGCCCAATCATTTCCTCGACTTGCGTAGGTACGGCTACTGAAGGTGCTCCCAGCGATCGTTCGCTGGGAGCTTTCGGGCAGGCTAGTGTGCGATGCAAGTAGTCAGCGCATAGGTTTGGTATGAACGAGAGCAGGCGAGAACGAACGGTCGCTGCAGTGGCTTCCCTGGACGCTTGGTGCGTTTCGACAGCGCGGCAGCTTTCCGTTTAGGCGAGGTTTTCGGCTTACTCTTCAAGGCAAGCTTAGCATTGTATTTCTTGGTCAAGTTCATCTGCTACATCTCCGTAATTGAAGGGTTTACGAGACCTAAACCGCAGGCCTCATCGCTAAATTAGGATCTGCAAGAAAATCCACCGGTCGCGCTGCCGCCCGGTGGATAGGTCCTTTGACAGACGGTCATTGACATCATCGTCATTTCTGACGATGCTTTGCCAATGAGATATCCAGGCGGAAAAGGCAAGTGCTACCAGCGCTTGATCAACCTGATGCCCCCGCATCAGACATACATCGAATCCCACCTCGGCGGCGGTGCCGTCATGCGCAACAAGAAAACTGCGCAGCGAAGCATCGGGCTAGACCTCGACGTGCGAGTGATCGATCGGTGGCGGATCGAGCAGCCAGGAGTGTGTGAGCTGCATCAGGTGGATGCAGTGGAGTTCCTGGAAGCCTTTCACTTTGCCGGCGACGAACTGGTGTATGTCGACCCTCCCTATGTGCCGGATACCCGCCGTCGTTCTAGGGTGTACCGCTGCGATTACACCGATGACGATCATCTACGGCTGCTGCGCTGCCTGCAGTCCTTGCCTTGCAACGTGATGCTGTCTGGTTACGACAACGAGCTCTACAACCGCGAGCTTCCCGGGTGGCGCAAAGTCAGCTTCCCCGCCAAAACACATGTCGAGGTTCGTGAGGAAGTGGTCTGGATGAACTTTGAGGCCCCGAGCCGTCTTCACGACGTCCGGTACCGTGGCGAGACATTCAGAGATCGACAAACCATACAGCGTCGTCAGGCACGCCTACGCTCTCGTATTGAGGGTATGGATCCGCTCGAACGAGATGAGCTGCTGCAGTGGATGCAGGAAAACTACGGCATTGCCGAGGAGGCCGCCTGATGCAATTAGGCGCAATTTTTATCGACCAGCTGGTTTTCAATGTTGAGCTGCCCAAGCCCGATGATGAAGTAGTTCCTGGTGTACCGTGGGGAGCGCTGGAAGCCTTTCCGACGCCAGCCTATTGGGCATATCAGGTGTATGCGCGACGGCTACATGGCGAACGAATCAACTACAAGCTGGGATCGACCCTGAAGGAAGAAGTGGGAGCTTGTTTGTTGGGTGGTCACGGTATTCCATCCAATGTTGGTTTGGCTGCCTACCATCACGTCAAGGCACTTGGCGCCTTTGGCGACGAGCCGCCGAGTGAGGACGTTTTGTTAGAGTGGCTTCGTGAGCCAATGCCAGTCGAAGGACGCTGGGTTCGTTATCGATTTGCCAAGCAGAAGGCTCGCTACCTAGCGGCGGCGCTGCACAAGCTCTCCACCGAAAGCCCGCCTACCCACTCAGGAAAAGCGTTGCGCGATTGGCTATTGGATGTTCCAGGTATCGGGTACAAGACTGCCTCATGGGTCGCGCGCAACTGGCTCGATGCGGATGACGTAGCCATCCTTGATATCCATATCCTTCGTGCTGGCCTACTCGGGAAGTTCTTCGAAAGCCACCTTACGGTCGAGCGGCACTACCTGGAGCTTGAGGAACAATTCATTCGCTTCAGTAAAGGCCTTGGTGTGAGGGCATCAGAGCTCGATGCATTGATCTGGTTAGAAATGATGTCTTCGCCCGTCACAGTGCATAGCATCATGGGTATGGGGCGAGGGCCTGCTGAATCACGCCCTCGAGCCAAGCCCAAGAAGTCCAACGCCCACGCCAACCAGTTGTCCCTCATCGGCTAGTGAACTGGCCCATGGTTCTCCCGTGATGCCCAGAGGACAGAAGTTCAGTCCCTGGGCATGTGCCGTCAAGGCAGCGACGGACAGCAATGCCCCAGCGTCTCGCCAGATCAAGCTGCAGGCGTTCTCGTACTTTGCTGACGTCTTGCCTGGCTCGGCAAGAAGCAGAATCATTGTTGCGTGCGAGCTCTCCAGGACTTGCATGCTCTGCTCCCGCAATCCTGCAAGTCGCTCCGAAGCGTTGACCAGTTCTGCAAGGTAGTGGCCTTGAGGCTGATATAACCACCAGCGGTCGTCTGAGGGTTTGTTGATGATCAGGTGAATCGGGTGAATTGCACCTGCAGACGGGGTAGCACGGTGCTCCAGATCGAACCCGAGCGTTGACGTCCATATTTCTCGGCAGCGGAAGGCCTGCCATAAGAAAGCGTCCAGCTGCAGCGCCTCCAGAGCCCCAAAATGGCGCACCGTCCTGCGGGTTGCCAGCACTTGATCGAAAGTGGTCTCTAGTGAAGGCACCACAGCATGAAGCCTTTGGATCTCCCCTGTACACCACCGGTGTAGCTGGTACTGGCTAGGGAGGCTTTTGGGGGAAGGGTTACCCAGGTCTGTCCAGGTCATACCCAACCTCGTCAAATACCTGAAAGTACTTGTTGCAACCCCGGCAATTGCCGCATGGGACATCCGCTTTATGGCAACTGTGCGCCCACGCTAGGTAGCCTGCAGTGATGCCTGAAACGCGGACCAACTCGGCTGTATCCATTCCGATGGCTGGTGCTTCCACGAGCATTCCACCCTCTTGCAAAGAAAGCAGCTGGCTTATGGCGTCCATAAACTCTTGGGAGCCATCTCGGTGAAACTCGTCGGATCTGACGGTTCCAAGCCAGAGGTGAGTAACCCCAAAGGAGATTGCTTTCATGGCGGCAAAGGTGACAAGCATTTGATTTCGGTATGGCCACCAATCAGATGCAGGTGCGAGGTCATCTGGATTGCTACCGGCCATATCCCCAGAGCCAAGGTGGCGGCAGTCAATCCTTAGGACTTGATGCTTAATCCCCAAGTGCTCGCAGATCGCTCTCGATGCGGCGATCTCGGCTTTCGCTGCAAGCTGGCCGTAATCAATCGTGATGGCTATGTCTGGGCGCTTCCACCAGGCGATCGACAGTGAGTCCATGCCTCCAGACAATAACAGCGCTGACTTCATAGCGTGCAACCTTCCCAAGTGACGTTGTAGATCGCGCTGACGTAGTCGTCGGTGATCACACAGCCTGAGCCTTCCATCATTTTTTTGTCCTGGGCTGACTCGTTCTCTGCATAAAGTACGACTGGCTTGTTCAAGGCTCTCGCATAGCCGATCTCATAGATCGTACCCGCGTCGAGGCCGTCTCCAATGGCAAACAAAAGATCACAGTCGTGAATAGCGTCCAGATCTTTCTGAACCACATCTTGAGCAGACCCTACACCGATGTCGTGGTAAGGAGAGCAGACATCCAGCCCCATTGCTGCAAGGTCTTTCCGCGCCTCGGTAACCATCCAAAGTTGTGCAAGGGAGAAGAACGGCCCAGCCAGGTAGACTTTGGGGCGAATGCCATTGCGGAACCGCTCAGATGGCTCTAGTGGCTCAGGATCGTATTTAGCCAGGAGCCTGGGGCTTGGATGCCCCTGAGTATCGCAATAGTAGGCAGTTGCCTTGGATGCTCGGGCAGCGGAGTCGTGTGCAGACATGCCTTCCTCCATCCAAGCCAGAGCGAAATGTGCCGCAAAGGTGTCGCCAGAGCCGATTTTCCAAACGCGCTTGGTCCGGTAGGCGGGTACGACGCTGATTGTCCCCTGGTCGAACACCAGCGCGCCGAGCGGTCCCATTTTTATGATGACGACCTCGGCATTTTCCTTATCAGCAATTGCCCTTGCGAGATCCTCGGGGGACAGGCTGTTGTCGTTCAGGAACAGGCAGGCTTCATTGCGATTGAGCACGAGTGCGAGGTGGTTGGCTTTGGAGCCGTTCGCTCCGAAGCTTTCGGGCGTGTCGGCGCTTTGTGGGTCATAGACTGCGTAATCTGCGTTTACGATTGGTGAGGATTCGACCATCCCAAAACGCAGGATCTTTTCTGAGTTTGCCTGCAGTTGTAGTACGCGCCCCATGGGGCCGGTTATCGCGGGGATTGCGAGGCCGTGCAGATATTCAAAGGAGAGCCCTTGCGGGACGTGATGAGGGTGAAACTTGAAGCCTTCCAGGGCAGCACGGCTATCCATGATGAACTGTTGGTCTGAGTCTACGAAGCTGTGTAGCTCAGCAGTACCTCCGAACCGGGCTATTGCAGTGGCCGCTCTTCCTGCGGAGCCGTATACCTGGTCCCAGTTGGGGCGTGTGCAGCGCTCGCTATACACGCCGCCGATGATGGTGATCATGGAAGCCTCCTTGCTTCATTCAGATGGGGTAGATGAAAACGCGAACCTGGCCACTAATGATTGAGTCGACGCGAGCCGCATACATCGTGCTCTCCGCCATGCATTGGCGCAGGCGCTGCAGGCGGCGGTCTGCAATTCCCCCCACCTCCTGCCCTTCCCACAGGGCCAATACGACGGATTGACCGTTCTGGTCCCCAGATACGATATCCAGGATGTAACCCACTCTCAGCTGTTCCACCACCTCGTCCTTTGGAGAGGCAATCTGAGTGCTGAACGAAAGCTGATCGCAGGCAATATCGGGAGCGCTAGGGGTAAAACGTGGGCCATCTCTACCTGACACGGTGCATCTCCTTTGCTGAGTCGAGGGAGACTAGCAATAGCACAACTGCCTGGCCTTTTGCCATACGTCGGCGCGAGTCGAATCAGGTGTTGCCCCAGCATCAAGCACGTTATTCGTAACTGCACGTTGCGGTTCGCGTCAGAGCGCTTTTCAGTCTCATTAATTTCTCATTATTTCGAAAACCTACACCTGAATAATTCAGGCCATTGGTCTATGGCAGCCGAATCAAGGATGGGGCACGGACAACCCTTCGATACCGGCCTTTCAAGCGTAGGCGACGTTCGGCAGCAGCTTCTAGAACACCCCCGAAGCTCGATTTCGCCTGACCGGCATGCGTGCGAAGATTTGTCCACACGGTCACCATTTAGATGGACAAGAGGAATTTTTCTAGACCTAGAGCAGCCGAGGATTCCCGCCATGTCCATCTAGTCAAACTTATGACTGTCAAGAGTTCGAACGGCGGGTGCTGGAGGTGCTGCGCGAACCGCTGGAGTCCGGCGAGATGGTGGTGGCCCGGGCCAAGGACCGGGTGCGCTTCCCGGCGCGCTTCCAGCTGGTGGCGGCCATGAACCCCTGCCCCTGCGGTTACCTGGGCGACCCCACCGGCCGCTGCCGGTGCAGCAGCGAACAAGTTCAGCGCTACCGCAACAAGCTGTCCGGCCCACTGCTCGACCGTATCGACCTGCACCTGACGGTAGCCCGGGAAAGTACCGTGCTGACCCACCAGCCCAGTGGCGAGACCAGCGCCAGCGTTGGCCAGAGAGTGGCCGAGGCACGGGCGCTGCAGCAGCGCCGGCAGGGCTGCGCCAACGCCTTCCTCGACCTCAAGGGGCTGCGTCGGCATTGCCCGCTGGAGCCGGTTGACCAGGCCTGGCTGGAGCAGGCCTGCGAACGGCTGACACTGTCGTTGCGGGCGGCGCACCGGCTGCTGAAGGTCGCCCGCACGCTGGCGGACCTGGAGGGCGCGCAATCCATCGCCAGGGCGCACCTGGCGGAAGCGTTGCAGTACCGACCCGGCACTTGATGCTGCCCCCTGAGAAAGCGGCCTTGCCGAGGCGTAGGGCCGGTCGGAAAAGGGCGCGCAGCGGCCTCAGATTCCGAGCCACCATCGAAATTGCTGGGGCTGCTGCGCAGCCCTTTCGCGACGCAAGGCCGCTCCCACAGGGGGACAAGTTCCCTGCGCGACAGCGCAGCCCGAAGGGCTGGGCGATCTCCTCCAGGAATTAGCCAAGACGCACTCAATCAGCGTCATAGCGGAAATATATTTTGCACGCTAAATATTTGCGCGCAATATTCACTTCAAGCAGCAAGCAGTCGCCCCCCACTCAGCAGAACCCGGAGAACGATCATGACCCTACGCAAAGCCTTCGCCCTTACCGTTACCACCCTGGCCCTCGGCACCAGCGCCGGCAGCTTCGCCAGCGAAGCCACCCCGTACCACTACGGCATGGATCTGGACATCGCCAAGGTCATCAGCATCGATGCACCCACCAGCGCCCAGGGCCAGGCCAGCACCGCCACCCTGACCTACCGCGACAGCAGCGGCCAGCTGCGCGCCGTGAGCTACGTGCAACCCACCGTCCTCGCCAACCAGAACTGAGCCACGGCTCGAACCCTAAAGGAGCTAGAACATGAAACTGTCCCGCACCCTGACCGCCGGCCTGCTGGCCCTCGCCGTGAACAGCGCCTTCGCCGCCACCAGCCCTGGCGTCGAGCACACCACCCAGGGCTTCCTCGAAGCCCTGGCCACAGGTGGCGGCAAGCCGCTTGAAACCCTCGCGCCCAAGGATGCCCGTGCGGTGCTGAGCGGTGCCCAGGCCGGGGTGAAGGTCGACCTGTCGGGGATCCGCGTCGAACGCCGGACCATCCAGGCCGATGGCCAGCCGCTGGAAATTCGTGTGGTGCGGCCTGAAGGCGCCAAGGGTGAACTGCCAGTGTTCATGTTCTTCCACGGCGGCGGCTGGGTGCTGGGCGACTACCCCACCCACGAACGCCTGATCCGTGACCTGGTGGTAGGCTCTGGTGCCGCGGCGGTCTACGTCGACTACACGCCCTCACCGGAAGCGAAGTTCCCCACCGCGATCAACCAGGCCTATGCCGCCACCCGCTGGGTCGCCGAGCACGGCAAGGAGATCGGCGTGGACGGCAGCCGCCTGGCGGTGGCCGGCAACAGCGTCGGCGGCAACATGGCCGCAGTGGTGGCGATCAAGGCCAAGGAGGCCGGCACGCCCAAGCTGCGCTTCCAGGCCCTGCTGTGGCCGGTGACCGACGCCAACTTCAACAACGCGTCGTATAACCAGTTCGCCGAAGGCCACTTCCTGACCCGCAACATGATGCAGTGGTTCTGGAACAACTACACCACCGACCCGCGCCAGCGCGACGATATCCACGCCTCGCCGCTGCGCGCCAGCCTCGAGCAGCTGAAAGGCCTGCCGCCGGCCCTGGTGCAGACCGCCGAGATGGACGTGCTGCGCGACGAAGGCGAAGCCTATGCCCGTAAGCTGGACGCCGCCGGGGTACCGGTGACCGCCGTGCGCTACAACGGCCTGATCCATGACTACGGCCTGCTCAATGTGCTGAGCACCGTGCCCAGTGTGCGCAGTGCCATGGACCAGGCGGCGCAGGCGCTGAAAGACCATCTGCAGTAAGCAGTTGATCGCGGGGCAAGCCCGCTCCCACGAAGGTCAGTTACCTTGCGTGCGAGCGGGCTTGCCCCGCGATTGATTCAGCAAAGGTCCTACTTTCAGAACGCTGCTTCCTGTAACCCCAGGATTGTCCTGTTTCGCTCCCCACCCGAAAATGCCCGCCTCTTTCATCGATGACATAAGCTGTTGCATCAAACGCTGCCGCACGCAGTTCAAGGAGTCCGAGCAATGCCACACGAAGGCAGCCTTCTACAAACCGCCGTCATCTTCCTCCTCGCCGCCGTGGTCGCCGTGCCCCTGGCCAAGCGCCTGCAACTGGGCGCCGTGCTCGGCTACCTGCTGGCCGGCGTGGCCATCGGCCCGCAGGCCCTGGGACTGATCCGCGACACCGAGAGCGTCGCGCACATCTCCGAGCTGGGCGTGGTGTTGCTGCTGTTCATCATCGGCCTGGAGCTGTCGCCCCGGCGCCTGTGGTTGATGCGCAAGTCAGTGTTCGGCGTCGGCACCGCGCAGGTGGTGCTGACCGGCGCGGCGCTCGGCGCCATCGCCCTGTTCGGTTTCAGCCAAAGCCTGCCGGCGGCCATCGTGCTCGGCCTGGGCCTGGCGCTGTCGTCCACCGCCCTGGGCCTGCAGAGCCTGGCCGAGAGCAAGCAGCTCAACGCGCCCCACGGCCGCCTGGCCTTCGCCATCCTGCTGTTCCAGGACATCGCCGCAATCCCGCTGATCGCCCTGGTGCCGCTGCTGGCCGCCAGCGGCCCGGACACCAGCCACGGCGACAGCTTCGAACATGGCCTGAAGGTTTTCGCCAGCATTGCCATCGTTATCGTCGGCGGCCGCTACCTGCTGCGCCCGCTGTTTCGCACCGTTGCCCGCACCGGCTTGCCGGAGGTGTCCACCGCCACCGCACTGCTGGTGGTGATCGGCACTGCCTGGCTGATGGAGGAAGCCGGTATTTCCATGGCCCTGGGCGCCTTCCTCGCCGGCCTGTTGCTGGCCGACTCCGAGTACCGCCACGAGTTGGAATCGCAGATCGAGCCGTTCAAGGGCCTGCTGCTGGGGCTGTTCTTCATCAGCGTCGGCATGGGCGCCAACCTGCGCCTGCTGCTGGAGATGCCGCTGGTGCTGCTGGGCATGACCGTGCTGTTGATCGCGGTGAAACTGCTGCTGCTGATCGGCGTCGGCCGCATCGCCGGGGGCCTCAACAGCGCCAGCGCCCTGCGCCTGGGCATGGTGCTGGCGGCCGGTGGCGAATTTGCCTTCGTGGTGTTCAAGCTGGGCAAGGACCAGGGCCTGTTCGACACCCTGACCTACGACCTGCTGCTGATGACCATCACCCTGTCGATGGCCCTCACCCCGCTGCTGATGATCGGCTGCGCCCGCGCCCTCAAGCGTCCGCAACCCGCCCGGGAAGTACCTGAGCAATACAAGCAGATCGACGCCGGCACGCCACGGGTGGTGATCGTCGGCATGGGCCGCATGGGCCAGATCGTGGCGCGCATCCTGCGGGCGCAGAAGATCCCCTTCGTCGCCCTGGAAACCTCGGTGGACACCATCGAGATGACCCGCATGTTCGAGCAGGTGCCGGTGTTCTACGGCGATCCGTCGCGTACCGAGGTGCTGCATGCGGCAAAGGTCGACGAAGCCGAGTACGTGATCATCACCATCGACGACCCCGAGGCCGCGACCCGCACCGCGGAGCGGGTCAAGCGCCTGTACCCGCACCTGAAGGTCATCGCCCGGGCGCGCAACCGCCAGCATGTGCACAAGCTGGTGGACGTGGGCGCCGAGCCGATTCGCGAGACCTTCCATTCCAGCCTGGAAATGAGCCGGCGGGCGCTGGTCGGGCTGGGGCTGACGGAAGCGCAGGCGGCGGATCGCATTGCCCGCTTCACCGAGCACGACGAGCAGGTGCTGGAGGCCCAGGGGCATGTGCGCGACGACCGGGCCAAGGTGATGCAGACGGCCAAGGAGGCGCGGGTGGAGCTGGAGCGGTTGTTTGCGTCGGATGAGGACTGACGCTCAGGCGAACGCCAGCCGCTCGATGGGTGGATGCTCGCGGTGCGCGGCCTGCCACAGGTCGTAAGCCGCCTGCTCGGCCAGATACTCCCTGGCACTGCCAAGACCGGCCAGTTCGAGGCGATAGGCCAGGTCGGCTGAAATGGCTGCATGGCCGTTGAGCACTGTGGATAACTGACCACGTGAATAGCCAAGGTGGCGGGCCAGGGAAGAGACGTTCATGCCGATGGCGGGCAGTACGTCTTCGCGCAGGGCTTCGCCGGGGTGGGGTGGGTTGTGCATAGTTGTCACTTCGTCTTGAAATCTTGGGGCTGCTACGCAGCCCTTTCGCGACACAAGGCCGCTCCCACAGCGATCGCGCCAGATTGAGGGACCTGAGCCAGACAGTTGCTCCTACAGGAGATCGCGATCTCTGTGGGAGCGGCCTTGTGTCGCGAAAGGGCCGCAAAGCGGCCCCCAGTTCAAACAGAGCAGATCGAGGTCTCACCCTCCGCTGATGATCCAGCCACCAACGGGGTTCCTACGCCAGTTCTCGCCACTGGATAGCAACTGGTTTCGCGCTCGCCTGAAACCATACAACAGCGGCAGTGCAGATCAACCGAGAAGCTTCCGACAAGCTCGAAGGAACGTCTTCAAAAAACGCTCGAATCTGCTGAGCTCAGCCATGTCCTACATGATCTGAAAACCTTTCCTGCTGAGCAGCCGGCAGCCCAAGAAATACCCTACAAAGTCTGTCGATACCCTTCTGATTGTCCGGGGAAATCATGCCCTCTAGGCTGACCGGGTCGCTGTCGGTTCAGCGATCGGGCGTGGAAACCCGGCTGGTTGGTTATCGGATTATCTGTCGTAACGGCAGCTGTACGCGGGAGGCCACAAGGCCTGCCGGGGTTCTCCGATAACCTGGGTTTCCACCCCGTGTACAGCCGCCACCCTTCGCGTGGAAACGGACGGTGCCGGTCAATTTCTATCGGAGTTTGACCATGAAAAAAATCGTCCCCGACCCACCCCTCCCCGACACCCGCCACCACCCCTTCGGCAAATGCGACGCCGGCCACCCACCGCTGTTCGCGGTCAACCCCAATATCAACGCCCACGACGCCCTGGTGCATGTCGCCGAGTACCTGCGCAGTGCCTACAACGTCGGCTACAAGGCGCTGGAGCATATGGATGAAACCGGCAGGAGCCTGTTGTGGGCCAGCCTGCATGGCATCGAGATGGCCGAAGGCCTGACGGAAGCGATGCTGGAGGGAATCGAGTCGTCCTGAGCAACATTGGCTTGAAGGGAGTTGGATGAGGGCCACCATCGCCCGGTAGACTGCGAGCCATTGTCCCCGGCGCGCTGCGGAGATCGCCCCTTGGAAGACCTCAACTCCCTCTACTACTTCACCCAGGTGGTCGACCACGGTGGCTTCGCCCCGGCCGGGCGGGCGCTGGACATGCCCAAGTCCAAACTCAGCCGGCGCATCGCCGACCTGGAGGAGCGCCTCGGCGTGCGCCTGCTGCACCGCACCAGCCGGCACTGCTCGCTGACCGAGATCGGCCAGGCCTACTACAACCGCTGCCTGGCCATGCGCGTGGAAGCCGAGGGCGCCGCCGAGATCATCGAGCGCAACCGTAGCGAGCCACGCGGGCTGGTGCGCATCAGCTGCCCGACCACCCTGCTCAACTCCTGGGTCGGGCCGATGCTGACCCGCTACATGCTCAAGTACCCGCAGGTGGAGCTGTTCATCGAGAGCACCAACCGCCGCGTCGACCTGCTGCATGAGGGATTCGACGTGGCACTGCGGGTGCGTTTCCCGCCGCTGGAGAACACCGACATGGTGATGAAGGTGCTGAGCAACAGCACCCAGTGCCTGGTCGGGCATCCGTCGTTTCTCGAACAGATTGCGCAAGGCTTTGATCCGCAGCAGCTCAGCGAGCTACCCAGCGTCCACTGGGGCGGCGCCCAGCGTGATTACCAGTGGGAGCTGTTCCAGGGTGAGGACATGAGCCGCAGCCTGGTGATCCCGCACAAACCAAGGATGGTCACCGACGACCTGTTCGCGCTGCGGCATTTCGTGGTGGCGGGCGTGGGGATCGCGCACCTGCCCAGGGTGGCGGTGCGCGAGGACCTGGCGGCGGGGCGGCTGGTGGAGATGCTGCCAGGCTGGCATCCGCGTTGCGGCATCGTGCATGCGATCTTCCCGTCACGGCGGGGGTTGCTGCCGTCGGTGCGGTCGTTGATCGATCATCTGGCGGAGGAGTTCGCCATCAGCGACATGGCGTAGTACGCCATCGCGGGGCAAGTCGGGCCGCCGCATCGCCGCTCCCACGAAGCCCTGTAGTCTCGGTGGGAGCGGGCTTGCCCCGCGATCAGGCCATCAGAACGCGAAGCAGGAACAACCCAACGCACCCCAGAAGCCCTGGTAATCGCTCACCGGCACACTGGAATGCCGCGCCTTCTCATGGCTGTGGGCATGCACCCCGCACGGCCCGACACACTGGTGCAGCGCCGCCGCCATCGGCGCACCGGCGCGCCAGTGCCCCGGCACCTTGGCCACCGGCGACCACTCCGGCAATACCGGTACCTGCGCTGGGCCCAGCTTGTCGAACTCCGCGGCGCCGTACACCACCTTGCCGTCGACAACGGTCAGCACCGACTCGATGCCCTTGATCGCCTCTTCATCGACGCTGAAGAAGTCCAGCGACAGCGCCGCCAGGTCCGCCAGCTGGCCGACCTTGATCTGCCCCTTCTTGCCCTGCTCGCTGGAGAACCAGGCGCTGCCATGGGTGAACAGCTGCAGCGCGGTCTCGCGGCTCAGGCCTTGCGGATACAGTTCCAGCCCACCGACGGTCTTGCCGCTGACCATCCAGTACAGCGAAGTCCACGGGTTGTAGCTGGAGACCCGGGTAGCATCTGTCCCCGCCCCCACCGGCACGCCCATGTCGAGCATGCGCTTGATCGGCGGGGTGTGTTCGGCGGCCTTGGCGCCATAACGCTCGACGAAATACTCACCCTGGAAGGCCATGCGGTCCTGGATGGCGATGCCACCGCCCAATGCCCGGACCCGCTCGATGTTCTGCGGGGTGATGGTTTCGGCATGGTCGAAGAACCATGGCAGGCCATTGAACGGGATGTCGCGGTTGACCTTCTCGAACACATCGAGCATGCGCGAGATCGACTCGTCGTAGGTGGCGTGCAGGCGGAACGGCCAGCGCTGCTCGACCAGGTGACGCACCACCGGCTCCAGCTCCTGCTCCATGGTCTGCGGCAGGTCCGGGCGCGGCTCGAGGAAGTCCTCGAAGTCGGCGGCGGAGAACACCAGCATCTCGCCGGCACCGTTGTGGCGGAAGAAGTCGGTGCCGTCGCCGGGCTTCACCTTCTGCGTCCAGTTCTTGAAGTCAGCCAGTTCTTCCTTGGGCTTCTGGGTGAACAGGTTGTAGGCAATGCGCACGGTCAACTGGTCGTTGTTGGCCAGCTCCTGGATCACCTGGTAGTCGTCCGGGTAGTTCTGGTAGCCGCCGCCGGCATCGATCGCGCTGGTCAGGCCGAGGCGGTTGAGCTCGCGCATGAACTGGCGGGTGGAGTTGACCTGGTACTCCAGCGGCAGCTTCGGCCCCTTGGCCAGGGTGGCATAGAGAATGGTGGCGTTGGGCCGGGCGATGAGCATGCCGGTGGGATTGCCGAACTTGTCGCGCTGGATCTCGCCGCCTGGGGGATTGGGCGTGTCCTTGGTGTAGCCCACCGCCCTGAGCGCGGCGCGGTTGAGCAGCGCACGGTCGTAGAGGTGCAGCAGGAACACCGGGGTGTCCGGCGCAGCCTGGTTGATCTCTTCCAGCGTGGGCATGCGTTTCTCGGCGAACTGGAACTCGTTCCAGCCGCCGACCACGCGCACCCACTGCGGGGTCGGCGTGCGCTCGGCCTGGTCCTTGAGCATGCGCAGGGCGTCGGCCAGCGACGGCACGCCTTCCCAGCGCAGTTCGAGGTTGTAGTTCAGGCCACCGCGAATCAGGTGCAGGTGCGAGTCGTTGAGGCCGGGGATCACCGTGCGCTGCTTGAGATCGATGATCTGCGTTGCGGTCCCCTTGTGGGCCATGGCTTCGGCGTCGCTGCCCACGGCAAGGAACTTGCCGTCCTTGATGGCGACGGCGCTAGCGGTGGGTTTCTCGCGGTCAACGGTGTGCAACTTGCCATTGAACAAGATGAGGTCGGCGTTCATGGGATCTCCTGAAAGGGCGGCACGGGCGGAATCGGTGAACGGCAATGCGCTCCACAGCGCGCCGGCGGCACCGAGCACGGTGCTGGTGGCGAGGAACTTGCGGCGGCTCTGGTCGGTAGGGTCCTGGCTCATGGTGCTCTCCGTCCGGGTGGGTGATCGGCAGGCGGTTGAAGGCTAGCAATGGATCACGGCGGGCGCTCAGCGGCGCAACCAGCCGGCACAGCGGCGCGTCACCCAGGGCATGATGTAGAACACCACGGGCAGGATGACGAACAGGTTGGTGACCAAGTTGCCGGTGATCTGGCCACCCAGCAACGGATAGCGAGCAAACAGCGGCGCCAGCAGCTGGGGAATGACCAGGGTCATCGGGCAGATCACCAGGTAGGTCAGCAGGGCCTGTTTCCAGCGCGGCGGTTGCGCGGCGCCGACGCTGGGCGGGGTGAACCAGAACTCCGGGTCATCGTGCACCTGGGTCTGGTCGCCGTCTTCCAGCAGTGGCAGCACTTCACTGATCAGCGCCTGGCGCTCGGCAGAGTTGACCCAGGCCTGCAGCAGGCCGGCGTCGGCGAAGCGCACCACGGTGGTGAAGTGGCGGCCGCCGTCGTCCGGGCGGATGACATTGACGTCCAGATGACCGGGCTGTTGACGAGCGGTAGTCACGGCGCGCTTGAGCCAGGTTTCGTAGCGCGCCAGCGCCTGGGCACGGACCTTGTGCTGGATCACCAGCGTGACGACGCTGCGGTTGCCTTCGGTTGCGGTGTTCATCGCTGTCATTCCCTGGAGATGAGCTGGCCTGCATCCACTGTGCAACAGCAGACGAGCGCTGGATTGGATGGGTGTGCTGCCTTGCCTGGCACCATCGTCCTCGCGGGTGCCAGGCTGGCGGCGGCTTACTTGCCGGCGGTCAGAGCGTTGTAGCTGGTGATCAGGTTGCGGTAGTCCGGGATGTGGTTGGAGAACAGCGCCGCCAGCCCTTCGACATCGTTGCGCCAGTCGCGGTGCAGCTCACAGGCCACGCCGAACCAGGTCATCAGTTGCGCGCCGGCCTGGCTCATACGGTTGTGGGCCGCGTCGCGGGTCATTTCGTTGAAGGTGCCGGAAGCATCGGTGACCACGAACACCTCGAACTCCTCTTCCAGAGCCGCCAGCGCCGGGAAGGCCACGCACACTTCGGTCACCACGCCGGCGATAATCAGCTGTTTCTTGCCGGTGGCCTTCACTGCCTTGACGAAGTCTTCGTTGTCCCAGGCGTTGATCTGGCCTGGGCGGGCGATGTACGGGGCATCCGGGAACAGCTCTTTCAGCTCCGGCACCAGCGGGCCGTTGGGGCCTTGCTCGAAGCTGGTGGTGAGGATGGTCGGCAGGTTGAAGTACTTGGCAAGGTCGGCCAGGGCCAGCACGTTGTTCTTGAAGCGGTCCGGCTCGATGTCGCGGACCAGGGACAGCAAGCCGGCCTGGTGGTCGACCAGCAGTACGGCGGCGTCGTCTTTGTTCAGGCGGTTGTATTTGAAGTTGTTCATTGCCGGTGCTCCTTGGGTTTCGATCTTCAGTGGGGTGGGTGTTTCGCGTTGATGGGAGAAGATTAAAACCGGAACCTTTGTGGCGGTAGATAGCGAAATTTGGCTGTAGCGTTCTATTCTACGAACGATGGATAGGCGCCACGTTTTCTGGCCTTATCGCGGGCTTGCCCCGCGATTGCGATACCCGCAGACAGCCATTGCCCGCTACCCCAACCTGCTCTATTACTACCCACAGCCCTCCCCCGCACCGAGACCACCATGCTGGCGTTCATCCAGTCATACCCGCTGTTGCTCGGCACCTTGCTGATCCTGCTCGACCTGCTGCTCTGGCAGCTGATTCCGCTGCACCACCGGGCTTGGCGCATCGCCACGCGGCTGGTGTGCTTCCTGGTGTTTAGCTCGGTGCTGCTGACGGCGGGCATGAGCCCGCTGCAACCGCCGCCCTGGGCCGACGATGTGCCGCGCAACCTGATGGCCACGGTGCTGGCGATCGGCTGGTGGCTGTTCGCCGCGCGCACGGTGACGGTGGTGTTCGGCCTGCTGCTGGTGGCACGCGGCAGCCACGGCGGGCGCCTGCTGCAGGATGTGGTCGGGGCGCTGATCTTCCTGGTCGCGGCGGTGGCGGCGGCGGCCTATGTGATGCAACTGCCGGTCAAGGGCCTGCTGGCGACCTCCGGGGTGATGGCCATCGTCATCGGCCTGGCGTTGCAGAGCACCCTGGCCGACGTGTTCTCCGGCATCGTGCTGAACACCACGCGGCCCTACCAGATCGGTGACTCGATCTCGATCGACGGCACCGAGGGCAAGGTGGTCGACATCGACTGGCGCGCCACCCGCCTGATCACCGGCAACAGCAGCCTGGCGGTCATCCCCAATTCAGTGGCGGCCAAGGCCAAGATCCTCAACTTCAGCCGCCCGGCCGAGGTGCATGGGGTGTCGATCAGCGTGGTGGTGCCGGCCAAGGTGCGTCCGCAGCGGGTGTTCGATGCGCTGGAAAAGACCCTGCAGGGCACCAGCATCCTGCTCGACAAGCCGGCGCCCAAGGTCACGGTGAAAGCTTCGAGCCTGGAGTCGGTGGAGTACGAAGCCAGCGGCTTTATCGCCGAGATGTCGCGCAAGACCGAGGTGCGCAACCAGCTGTTCGACCTGGCCCACCGCCACCTGGAGGCCAGCGGCGTGACCTGGAACACCGAGCTTGGCGCCCCCGTGCGCAGTCGCCAGCGCGAACTGCTGGACGAAGTGCGGGTGTTCCGCTCACTGAGCAACGAAGAGCGCGATGCCCTGAGCCAGCGCATGACCACGGTGGAGTACCTGGCCGACCAGGTCATCCTCGGTATCGGCGAGCGCTCGGAGCATGTGCTGCTGATCAGCCGTGGCGTGGTGCTGGCCTCGGTACGCGATGGCGAGCGGTTGATCGAAGGCGGGCGCATGGGGCCTGGGGAGGTGCTGGGGCTGGAGGGGCTGGTGGACGACGAGGCCTCGCCGGTCGAGTTCCGCGCCCTGAGCGGCTGCATGCTCTATCGTATCGACAAGGAACAGGTGCGCGGTTGCCTGACCGAGAGCGGGGATGTGAAGTCGGCGCTGACCAAGCTGCAGCGGTTCCGCCGGCAGAAACGCGAGTCACTGCTGCTGCAGAAACCGGCGGTGGTGAAGAAAGGTGGGTTCCTGAGCTGGCTTCACAAATAGCCAAGCACCGCCACCCCCTGTAGGAGCGGCAGTGCCTACAACACCACCCGCAGACACTGCCCTGCGTGATACAGCGAGAACCCCGACTCGTAGAACGCCGTGCGCAGCGACGGCGCGCTCACCGGCCTCATCGGCGAGAATGGAATCGGCAGGCTGTCCGGATCATCCTGGAGCAGGAACTCGGCAAACGCCCGGCCGATCACCGTGCCGGTGGTGTTGCCGCGCCCGTTGTAGCCGGTCACCGCCACCAGCCCCGGCGCCGGTTCGAACAGGCGCATCAGGTGGTCCGGGGTGAAGTCGATGCAGCCGGTCCAGTGCATCTCCCACTCGACCTTGCCCAGCGCCGGGTAGTAGTGGCTCTGGATACGGTCGGCCCAACTGCGCACGAACCACGCCGGCTTGTTGTCGACCCGGCCGAGGCTGCCGAGCAGCAGGCGGCCCTGGTCGTCACGGCGGATGCTGCTGAGCACGGTGCGGGTGTCCCACGAGCCCTGGCCATGGGGCAGGACCTTGTCGGCGGCGGCGCCATGCAGAGGCTTGGAGGCGACCTGGTAGTAATAGCCGCGGAAGAAGTGCTTCTGCAGGTTGCTCCAGTCGCCTTCGGTGTAGGCGCCGGTGGAGATCACCACCTTGTCGGCACGCACCGCGCCGCGTGCGGTCTTCACTCGCCAGGCGTCGCCATCACGCTCCAGGCCATCGACCGAGGACTGCTGGAACAGCTTGCCGCCCAGCCGGTTCACGGCGGCGGCCAGGCCTTGTGTATAGCCCATAGGGTTGATGGTGCCGGCGCGGCGGTCGAGCAGCGCGGCGGCAATCTTGTCGGTACCGCAGTATTCCTGGCAGTGCGCGCCGGTCAGCAGCTCGACGTCGGCGCCGCGCCGGGTCCACTGCTGGTGGCGGGCCTCGAGGTCGGCGATGCCGGTGGCGTTGTGCGCCATGTGCAAGGTGCCCTGGTGCCGGGCCTGACAGTCGATACCCAGGCGCTCGATCATGGCGAATACTTCACCCGGGGCCTCGCCGAGCACCTTGTTCAGGCGGGCGCCCTGCTTGTGGCCGAGAGTGGCCTCGACGTCGTCGGGGCGGATCCAGGTGCCGGCATTGACCAGGCCGACGTTGCGCCCGGAGCCGCCGTGGCCGATCTTCCAGGCTTCCAGCAGGATCACCGACTTGCCCTGCTCCAGCAGGTGGATCGCCGCCGACAGGCCGGTGATGCCGCCGCCGATCACGCAGACATCGGCCTTATGCTCGCCGGCCAGGGCCTGGGCGGCGACGGTCGGCTGGGTGACGTGTTCCCACAGACATTCTTGACGCAGTTCGGACATGGCCGGCTCCAGCAATTGTTCTTATTGCCTCTGGGGCCGCTTCGCAGCCCTTTCGCGACACAAGGCCGCTCCCACAGGAATCGCGCCGAACCCTGTGGGAGCGGCCTTGTGTCGCCTCGCGATTCGGGGGCGTCAGCCCCCGCCCACGATCATCAATCGAACACGATGCCCTGCGCCAGCGGCAACTCACGCGAATAGTTCACGGTATTGGTCTGCCGGCGCATGTAGCCCTTCCACGCGTCCGACCCGGACTCACGCCCGCCCCCGGTCTCCTTCTCACCCCCGAACGCCCCGCCGATCTCCGCGCCGCTGGTGCCGATGTTGACGTTGGCGATGCCACAATCGCTGCCCGAGGCGCTCTGGAAACGCTCGGCCTCGCGAATGTCGGTGGTAAAGATGCACGACGACAGGCCTTGCGGCACCTCGTTGTTCAGGCGCAGGGCCTCTTCGAAGTCGTCGTAGGCCAACACGTAGAGGATCGGCGCGAAGGTCTCGTGGCGGACCACGTCGCTCTGGGCCGGCATCTCGGCAATGGCCGGCGACACGTAGTAGGCGTTCGGGTACTGGTCGGCCAGCTGACGCTCGCCACCGAACACCTGGCCACCCTCGTCGCGGGCCTTGGCCAGCGCGCCCTGCATGGCATCGAACGACTGCTTGTCGATCAGCGGGCCGACCAGGTTGTCCTTGCGCGGGTCACCGATGCGCACCTTGCCGTAGGCGGCTTTGACGCGGGCGACCACTTCGTCCTTGATCGAACGGTGAACGATAAGACGGCGCAGGGTGGTGCAGCGCTGGCCGGCGGTGCCGACGGCGGAGAACAGGATGCCGCGCACGGCCAGGTCCAGATCGGCGCTCGGGGCCAGGATCATGGCGTTGTTGCCACCCAGCTCGAGAATGCTGCGGCCGAATCGCGCCGCGACACGCGGGCCGACTTCACGACCCATGCGCGTACTGCCGGTGGCGCTGACCAGCGGCACGCGTGGGTCGTCGACCAGGGCTTCGCCGGCTTCGCGACCACCGATCACCAATTGCGCCAGGCCAGCCGGCGCATCACCGAAGGCCTTCACGGCCTTGTCGAACAGTGCCTGGCAGGCCAGGGCGGTCAGCGGGGTCTTCTCGGATGGCTTCCACACCACGGCGTTGCCGGCCACCAGCGCCAGCGCGGTGTTCCACGCCCATACCGCCACCGGGAAATTGAAGGCGCTGATCACCCCGACCACGCCCAGCGGGTGCCAGGTTTCACGCATGTGGTGGCCCGGACGCTCGGAGGCGATGGTCAGGCCGTACAGCTGGCGCGACAGGCCGACGGCGAAGTCGCAGATGTCGATCATTTCCTGCACTTCGCCCAGGCCTTCCTGGGTGATCTTGCCGGCTTCGATGGAGACCAGTTCGCCGAGGTCGGCCTTGTGTTCGCGCAGCACCTCGCCGAACAGGCGCACCAGCTCGCCGCGACGTGGGGCCGGCACGCTGCGCCAGGTTTCGAAGGCCTGTTGCGCCTGGTCGATGCGGGCAATGGTGTCGGCCTTGCCGAGCAGTTTCACCGAGGCGATGCGGCTGCCGTCAATCGGGGTGTGAACAGGGTAGTCGCCCTGGGTGTGAGCCGCGGCGGCAACGCCAAGACGCTCGAGCAGTGCAGCAACCATTGTGCTTCTCCTTTCATCGGGTGAAGGGGTGGAAAAGGATGTGGGTCAGTATTAATCCGATTACACAGGTGCAACAAACGACCTTTATTCCGCATATCATTCCGCCAGGTAATGATTTCAGCCGCCGAGACCGCTTATGTCCAAACGCCTGGTTCCGTCCATGACCGCCCTGCAGTGCTTCGAGGCCGCAGCCCGCCACCTGAGCTTCACCCGCGCCGCCGAGGAGCTGCACCTGACCCAGAGCGCGGTGAGCAAGCAGGTGGCGCAGCTCGAGGAGATGCTGCGTCACCACCTGTTCCTGCGCATCCGTCGACGCTTGCAGCTAACCCCCGCCGGCAGCCTGTACCTGGCCGAGGTGAACAAGATCCTTACCCAGGTGGACATGTCCAGCCGCTATGTCCTGAGCTATGGCTCGCAGACCGAAGTATTGAAGGTAGCCACTCAACCGAGTTTCGGCGTGCGCTGGTTGATTCCGCACCTAAAAGGCTTCGGCAAGCGCCACCCGAACATCCACCTGGATATCCGCAACGAGATGGAGCCGTTCTCCCTGCTGCAGGGGTCGGCCGACGTGGTGTTCTTCTATGGCCAGGGCACCTGGCCGGGGGCGACCTGCGTCGAGCTGTTCGGCGAAGAGGTGGTGCCGGTGTGCGCGCCGGAGCTGTTGCAAGGCCGCACGCTGCCTGACGCGGGCGCGGTGGCGGAGCTGGTATTGCTGCAGAGCACCTCGCGCCCGGAGGCTTGGCACGCGTGGTTCCTGGAGCAAGGGCTGCACACCGACAACAGCTACCACGGGCCACGCTTCGACACCTTCTACATGGCCTTGAGCGCGGCGCAGGCGGGGTGCGGGGTGGCGCTGGTGCCGCGGTACCTGGTGGCCCGGGAGCTGGCCGAGGGCAGCCTGGTGCTGGCCTGGGACCATGCGATGAAGAGCAGTGGCGCGCATTATCTGGCGTATGCCGAGCATGCGGCGGAAGTGCCGAAGGTGCGGGCGTTGGTGGAGTGGGTTCGCGAACAGTTGCAGGCTTGAGATTGCCGGGGCCGCTTTGCGGCCCCATGGTCCTCAAGGTCGATCAATTATGGAATGAAACCCGCACTTTTTTTCGCTTGTACGCCAGCTCCATTCCCAGCTTTCATGTAAGTGTCCTCCACTCACCCAGGAAGCTTGCGATGCCCGCCCATGATTTCGTCAGCCCCGACAGCATCCGCGCGCAGTTCTCTGCCGCCATGTCGCTCATGTACAAGCAGGAAGTCCCCCTGTACGGCACGCTGCTTGAGCTGGTGAGCGAGACCAACCAGCAGGTCATGGCCGCACAGCCCAAGGTGGCCGAGGCCCTGCGCTGGACCGGCGAGATCGAACGCCTCGACCAGGAACGCCACGGCGCCATCCGCGTGGGCACCGCCGAGGAACTGGCCACCATCGCCCGCCTGTTCGCGGTGATGGGCATGCAGCCGGTCGGCTACTACGACCTGAGCTCGGCCGGCGTGCCGGTGCACTCCACCGCATTTCGCGCCGTGCACGAACAGTCGCTGCACATCAGCCCGTTCCGCGTGTTCACCTCGCTGTTGCGCCTGGAGCTGATCGACAACCCGCAACTGCGCGCACTGGCCCGGGGCATCCTGGAGCAACGGCAGATCTTCACCCCCCGCGTGCTCGAGCTGATCGCCCAATGCGAACGCGACGGCGGCCTGGACGCAAGCGATGCCGAGACCTTCGTCCAGGAGGCGCTGCACACCTTCCGCTGGCACCAGGACGCCACGGTCAGCGCCGAGCAGTACCAGCAGTTGCACGACCAGCACCGGCTGATCGCCGACGTGGTGGCGTTCAAAGGCCCGCATATCAACCATCTGACCCCGCGCACCCTGGACATCGACGCGATCCAGCTCGGCATGCCGGCCAAGGGTATTCCGCCCAAGGCCGTGGTCGAGGGACCGCCCACCCGGCGCCAGCCGATCCTGCTGCGCCAGACCAGCTTCAAGGCCCTGCAGGAGAAGGTCGCCTTCAGTGATGCCCAGGGCAGCCACACGGCGCGTTTCGGCGAGATCGAACAGCGCGGCGCGGCGCTGACGCCCAAGGGGCGCCAGCTGTACGACCGGCTGCTGGATGCGACCCGTGAAGCTTTGGGCGGCGCACCGGCGGAGGCCAATGCCGAGCGATACAGGGCGCTGCTCGCGGAGCACTTCGCCGAGTTTCCGGATGACCTGGGGCAGATGCGCGAGCAGGGGCTGGCGTACTTTCGCTACTTCGCCACCGAGAAAGGCCTGGCCGAGCGCGGGCAACAGGATCGCCCGACCACCCTGCAGGGGCTGATCGACGCCGGGCACGTGCATTTCGAGGCGCTGGTGTACGAGGATTTCCTGCCGGTGAGCGCGGCAGGGATCTTCCAGTCCAACCTGGGGGACGATGGCCAGGCCGACTATGGCAGCAACGCCAACCGCGAGGCCTTCGAGCAGGCGCTGGGGTTGCAGGTGCAGGATGAGCTGGCGCTGTATGCGCAGAGCGAGCGCCGGTCGTTGCAGGCGTGTGCGCAGGCGTTGGGGCTGGGGACGCTGTAGTATTTGAAACCGCTGGGGCCGCGTTGCGGCCCGTTCGCGACACAAGCCCGCTCCTACATGGGAACGCGCTCGCCTGGAGCGGCCCTGTGTCGCGCAAGGGCTGCAAGGCAGCCCCAGTGCACTAGCGGTGAGTGCGGAACCGATCTACTTCCTGGCGCAACTGCCCCGCCAGCCCCTCCAGCTCGCGGGCCGTCATGGCCAGTTCATTGGCCACATCACGCTGCTCGCTGTTGGCCTGGGCGATGCTCTGCAGGTTGCGGCTGAGCACCGTCGCGGTGCTGCTCTGCTCCTGGGTCGCGGTGCTGATCACGGCGAATTGCTCGCCCGCCACCCGGCTCTGCTCGTCGATGCGCGCCAGGGCTTCGGCCACCTTGTCGTTGCGTGCCAGGCCTTCCTGCATCAGCTGATTGCCCTGCTCCAACGTGCTGATGGCATGGCCGGTCTGCTGCTGGATGCTGGCGATCATGCCCGAGATCTCGTCGGTGGCCTGGCGGGTGCGCGCTGCCAAGCCACGAACTTCGTCGGCGACCACGGCAAATCCACGGCCCTGCTCGCCGGCCCGCGCCGCCTCAATGGCGGCGTTCAGCGCCAGCAGGTTGGTCTGCTCGGCGATCGAGGTGATCACGCCGACAATCCCACCGATCTCCTGCGAACGGGCTCCCAGGGTGTCCATCACTCTGGCGGTGCCACCCAAGGCCTCGGCGATCTGCCGCAGGGAAACCGAGGCTTCGTCCATGGCGCTGCGTCCGATGCGGGTCTGCTGGGCATTGTCGCGGGCCATGCGCTCGGTGCCGGCCATGTTGTCGGCGATGTTCATCGACGTGGCGCTGAACTCCTCCACCGCGCCGGCCATGCTGGTGATCTCGCCGGACTGCTGGTCCATGCCCTCGCAGGCACCGGACGACAGGCCCGACAACGAGCGGGCACGGCCACTGACCTGGTCGGAGGCAGCACGGATATGCTCGACCATGGTCGCCAGGGCCTCACCCATCTGGTTGAAGCTGCGGGCCAGCTGGCCGATCTCGTCATGGCTGGTGACGCTCAGGCGAGCATTCAGGTCGCCGGCGCCGAGGGCTTCGGCCTGGCGCACCAGGTCGCCCAGCGGGCGCAGTTTACGGCGCAGCAACCAAAGGGTGGCGGCCACGGCCAGCAGCATCGCCAGCACGCTGCCGATGGCCAGGCGCAGGCCAACGCTCCAGGTCACGTCGCGGATCTCGCCCTCGGGCATGCTTGCCACCACGGTCCACGGGCCCTCGGCGAACGGCTCGGTGACGCTGAACACCGGCTCGCCGGCACCGGCCCAGAACTGCCCTGCCCCCGGTTTCAGCGCCTTGACCGCCTGGGCCGCCGCCTCGCCGTCACGTACCTCGGCCGGCGGCACCAGCCACTTGCCCTGCTCGTCCAGCAACGCCAGCGAGCCGGTCTGGCCGATGCGGAAGCGCTTGAGGTTGGCGAACTGGGCGTTCTGCGCATCGGTGTAGTCGAAACCGACGAACAGCACCGCGATCACCCGGCCACCGCCGTCACGCACCGGCACGTAACGGGTCATGTAGTTGCGCTCGAACAGCACGGCGCGGCCGACGTAGGTCTGCCCGGCCATCAGCTTGGCGTAGGCCGGATGCTGGCGATCGAGCTGGGTGCCGATGGCGCGGCTGCCGTCCTGCTTGGTCAGGCTGGTGCTGATACGCACGAAGTCGTCGCCGCTGCGCACGAACAGGGTCGCGACCCCGGCGGTCATCTGCTGGAACTCGTCGACCTGGCGGAAATCGTTGTTCAGCAGGTGGTCGCCCAGGTACAGCGCCGGTGTCGCGGCACCGGCGACGTTGACCGTCTCACCGGCGTGCAGCGCCAGCCCCGAGGCGAATCGGCGCTCGAACAGGCCGCTCAGGCGCTGGGTGTTGTCCTTGAGCGAGCCGTGGAAGGTGTCGAGCTGGTCGGCCAGCAGCCGCGCCTCGCTGGCCAGATGCGCCTGGCGGGTGGTGAGGTTGGCGTCGTCCAGCGAACGCAGGGCGAACAGGGTGCTACCGGTGATCACCAGCGCCAGCACGATGGCGAGGGCGATCCCGAGCTGCGAGGCGATTCGGGCACGCGGTTGAGACATGGCAAGGCTCCTGGCAAGAGGCCGGGATCGTCCTGATCACGCTGACCGCCCGCTGCATATCGACGGGGAATCGCGTCCTCTTCCGGGACGCTGGTGCAAGTTGATCGGCGTCTGTAGGAAATACTTGAGTGCTGGACCGGGATATTCGCAAACGTTTTCTTGCTGTGGCCCGCGATGGTTATCAACCTTGCGCCGACAGTACCTGCACAACCGGCAGGTCCATTGCCGCCGCCTCCTCCTGCAGGAACACACTCAACCTGCGCAGCCGCTCCCCGCCCGGCCGGGTCCGCGGCCACACCAGGTAGTAGTCCATGCCACTGGCCACCGCAGTCGGCCAGGGCAGGCTCAGCCGGCGCTGGGCCACGTCCTCGGCCACCATCAGCAGGTCGCCCATGGAGATCCCATAGCCCCGTGCCGCGGCGATCATGCCCAGTTCCAAGGTATCGAACACCTGCCCGCCCTTGAGCGAGACCTTGTCGGTCAGCCCCATGCGCGCCAGCCAGGCACGCCAGTCACGCTTGTCCGGCGTGGGGTGCAGCAGTTCGATGCCCGCCAGGCGCCGTTCGTCCCAGGGCGCGTCATCGAGCAGTTCCGGCGCGCCCACCGGGATCAGCAACTCGGAGAACAGCCGGCGCACCTCCCAGTCTGCCGGAAAGCTGCCATCGCTGAGCAGCACCGCGCAGTCGAACGGCTCCTGGTTGAAGTCGACATGATCGACATCCATCCAGGCGCTGGTCAGCTGCACCTCGTTGCCCGGCTGCAGGTGGCGAAAACGGCTCAGGCGCGCCAGCAGCCAGCGCATGGTCAGGGTCGAGGGCGCCTTCATGCGCAGGATGTCGTCCTCGCCGCGCAAGGTATCGCAGGCCCGCTCCAGCGACGCGAAGCCGTCGCGCACACCGGGCAGCAGCATGCGCGCGGCTTCGGTCAGTTGCAGGCTTCGCCCGCTGCGTATGAACAGGCGGCAGGCGAAATGCTCCTCAAGGGTGCGGATATGCCGGCTGACCGCGCTCTGGGTGATCGACAGTTCTTCACCGGCACGGGTGAACGAACTGAGCCGGGCGGCAGCTTCGAATGCGCGCAGCGCATAGAGCGGAGGCAGTTGGCGGGTCATGGCGCACCTGTTAGGCGGGGCGTAGGTCGGATGCACAGGATCATACATCCATGAGTCAGGCTCATGCCTGTGATCGCATTTATCCTTTTGTGCAAAGCTGACCGAGGCCTCAGAATCGACGGCTCGCTTCCCCGACTCATCCAGAAGGACCGCCCCCATGCATATCGCGCCCACCACTGAACTCAAGGCTTTGCTGCGCCTGGCCGGGCCGCTGATCGCCTCGCAGTTGGCGCACATGCTGATGGTACTCACCGATACCCTGATGATGGCCCGCATCAGCCCGCAGGCCTTGGCCGGTGGCGGCCTGGGCGCGGCGAGCTATTCGTTCGTGTCGATCTTCTGCCTGGGTGTGATCGCCGCGGTCGGCACGCTGGTGGCGATCCGCAAGGGCGCCAACGACACCGAGGGCGTCACCCGCCTGGCCCAGAGCGGCCTGTGGCTGGCCTGGGGCTTGGCGTTGGTCTCGGCGCTGGTGATGTGGAACCTCAAGCCAGTGCTGCTGCTGTTCGGCCAGAAGCCGGAGAACGTCGACTCGGCGATGCAGCTGCTCACCCTGCTGCCGCTCGCCCTCCCCGGCTACATGACCTTCATGGCCCTGCGCGGCTTCACCAGCGCCCTGGGACACTCAACCCCGGTGATGGTCATCAGCCTGGTGGGCACAGTGTTCAACTACCTGTTCAACCATGCGCTGATCGAGGGCATGTTCGGCCTGCCCAAGCTCGGGCTGATGGGCATCGGCCTGGTCACCGCCGTGGTGACCCTGGGCATGGCCATCGCCCTCGCGCTTTATATTCGCTGGCACAAGGCCTATGCCGCCTACCCGCTGCGCAAGGGGCTGTCGCGCCCTTCCCTGCCGGCACTGCGCGAGCTGTGGCGGCTGGGCCTGCCGATTGGCGGTACCTATATGGTCGAAGTGGGCCTGTTTGCCTTCGCCGCCCTGTGCATGGGCGTGCTGGGCAGCACGGAACTGGCGGCGCACCAGATCGCACTGCAGATCGTCTCGACCGCATTCATGGTCCCGACCGGCCTTTCGTATGCGGTGACCATGCGCGTCGGCCTCTACTATGGTGCCGGCAACCTGTTGGCGGCTCGCAGCGCCGGGCGCGTGGGTATCGGCTTCGGTGCCTCGCTGATGTTCGCCTTCGCCGCACTGTTCTGGTTGTTGCCGGACGCCCTGGTTGGTTTGTTCATCGACCGTAACGACCCGGCCTTCGCGGCGATCTTCATGCTGGCGGTACAGTTGGTGATGGTGGCGGCATGGTTCGAGCTATTCGATGGCGTGCAGACCATCGCCATGGGCTCGATCCGTGGCCTGAAGGACGCCAAGACCACTTTCCTGATCGGCCTGGTGTGCTACTGGCTGGTGGGTGCGCCGAGCGCGTGGCTGTTCGCCTTCAACCTCGGCGGCGGCGCGCAGGGGATCTGGTGGGGGCTGGCGCTGGGCCTGGCCTGCGCGGCGGTGGCGTTGACGTTCGGCTTTGAGTGGCGGATGAAGCGGTTGATGGGCAAGGCAGAGCGGGCGCGGGGGGCGGCGGTGTCGGTTTGAGGGGTTTGGGGGCGCTGGGGATCACGTGATGGCGGACAAGTACCTGGCGCTGCAACTGTACCGTCGAACACCTTGAAGTAAAAACCGTCTAAAACTGTACTACTGTACCGCCATAAACATCACTTTCTGTTCACCACTTCCCTACTACCTCCACAAAACCGCACCAAAAAAGCGCACACCAGTACAGTTTTGCCAATAACAAGTGCAACAGTCCCTTCCAACAGTTAACTGCCCCCTCACAATACACCTGAACTGTACCTACTGTTCTGGACGAGAGAAGAGGAAGATGGGCACCAGTTAAATCACTCCCTAATGCCGCCACAAGCGGAAGGATGACACATCATGGAACGTACCCTCAGTTCCGACCTGGTTTTCGAAAAAGCCCAAGCCTCCAACGCCGCCCTGCCGCTGCGCGTCCTGTCCACCCTGGTACTGTGGCAGCGCCGCATGGCCAGCCGCCGCCAGCTGGCGCGCCTGGACTCCCGCCTGCTGGCTGACGCCGGCATCAGCGAGTCGCAGCGCTACGAAGAGCTGAGCAAGCCGTTCTGGCGCTAAGCGCCGGACGCCGGCCCAGGCCGGCACCGCAAACTCACAAGAACCCGTTGCAGGAAACTGCGGCGGGTTTTTTGTTTCAAGGCCCGGACTAGAGCATTCGCACGACCAAACATAACAGTTTTTATAACTTACAAATCGACAGGCACAGTTACTATTTGTGATCTTTTCTCGAGCCAAATGGCCGAACCAGCGCGTGTTACGCTTGTCTTACGCGCCTGGCAGAGAAAAGTACCGTGACGAGCCAAGCGAGCGTCCGATAAGCAGAACCATCCAGACCCTGTGCAGGAGTCCCCGACCATGTCCCGTTATCACCTGTTTGGCGCCGCCTTGCTGCTGTCGCTCGCCGGCGCGGCCAATGCCACCAGCTTCGTCGTCACCACCGACGCTGTGGTAGGCGCAGTAGCCGCCTCCACCGACGCCACCTCCGACATCTCCTCCTCGTTCCGCGACGACAAGATCGTCAAGGCCGCCCGTGACGATGCCGCCAGCTTCGTTGGCAGCGACGGCGCCATTCGCGGCGCCAAGCTGGAGAGCGCGTTCGCGCATATTCGCCAGCAACTGCCGGAGCTGCAGGCCAGCGACGCGCAACTGGCCCGCGCCATCCTCGCCATCTGAGCCCCGCACCGCCCGGATTCACTGGCCCCGCCCGTGGATCCGGGGTAGCCTTCGCAGCCCGAGATCATCGCCAGACCGCCCATGCGTTACCTGTTGCCTTCACTGTTCGCCCTGGCCTGCATGAGCAGCGCCCAGGCCATGGATACCACCACCCAGAGCCTGGTCATCAGCGGCTACGTCACCAGCCAGGTTACCGCCGCGCCGTTCGACCGCAAGCTGGTCGCCGCCGCCCGTGACGACGCTGCCGCATTCGTCGCCAGCGACGGCCGGATCCGCGGCGCGCGCCTGCAGGCGGCGCTGGACATGCTGCACCAGGACCTGGCCCGGCCTTGCGTCGGCGACCGTGAACTGGCCGAAGCGATTCTCGTCCAATAACTACATTCGACTCCCCTGTACTTCCGGAGATGCTCCATGCGTAAACCGCTGATCGCCGCCACCCTCGGCATGCTGCTGCTCGCCGACCTGGCCCAGGCCCACACCCTGGTGGCCACCAGCAACATCATCGTCCGCGCCTTTGGCCGTTCGATCGATTTCACCTCCGACACCACCACCTCGATCCGCGACTCGAAAGTGGTGCGTGAAGCCCACGACGACGCCGCCAGCTTCGTCGCCAGCAACGGTGATATCCGCGGCGCCCAGCTCGAGGCCGCCTTCGACACCCTGCGCGCCCGCGTCCCCGAGGCCCGTGACGCCAGCGACCAGGTGCTGGCCGAAGCCATCCTCGCCCTGTGAAGCGCGTGCGTGCCTGGCTGCTGGGCTGCGCCCTGACGCTGCTCGGCACGCCCGCCCTGGCCGACCTGCAGCTGGTGCTGCAGCGCGACGGCCTCGACCCTGCACAACAGCAGGCGACCCAGACGTTGCTCGACGAAGCCATGGCCAAGCTGCCACCGCGCTTCAAACAGCAATTGGACCGGCAAATCCTGGTCGGCTGGACCGAGCGCATGCCCGAGGACGCCTACGGCCAGGCTTCTCCGGTGGCCAGCCTGGAACTCAACCGGCGCCTGCTGCCGGGCCTGGTCGACGGCAGCGCCGCCCGCGAGAAGACCAACCGTCCCCACGGCACGGTCCGCGAGGAATTGCTGGCCACCGTGCTCCACGAACTCACCCATATCTATGACCGCGCGCGCCTGTGGCCGGACGCCGAGCGCCAGCTGATCAGCCGCTGCAAGCGCCAGCAGGGCGCTCTGGGCAAGGTCGGGCTGCCGCAGGACTGCCGTGGTCAGGCCGAACGCCGCTTTACCCTGAGCGACGACCCGCGCCTGCTGGATTTGGCCGGCTGGCCACAGTACGTCGGCCGGCGCGGCGAGCGCGAGCAGCACAACGGCCAGCTGGTGCGCAGCCCGGATCCCTACGAGCTGAGCAGCCCGAAAGAGTTCATCGCGGTCAACATGGAATACTTCCTCCTCGACCCGAGCTACGGCTGCCGTCGCCCTGCGCTAAACCAGTACCTGCGCGACCATTTCGGCTGGGCGCCGCAACAGGACACCTGCGCCAGGGGCCTGCCGTTCCTCAATGCCGGCAACGATTTCGCCCGCCAGCCATTGGGTGAGATCGACCCGGAGCGGGTCTACGAGGTGGACTACCTGCTGGCCGAAGCCAACCAGAACTGGGTCAGCCGTTGGGGCCACAGCATGCTGCGCCTGGTGATCTGCGCCCCGGGCCGCCCGCGCGATCCAGCCTGCCGCCTGGACCTGGACCAGAGCCTGGTGCTGTCGTACCGCGCCTTCGTCAACGACGTGCAGCTGTCCAGCTGGGACGGCCTGACCGGCGCCTATCCCTCGCGGCTGTTCGTGCTGCCGCTGGGGCAGGTGATCGACGAATACACCAAGACCGAGCTGCGCAGCCTGGCCTCGGTGCCGCTCAAGCTCAGCCGCGGCGAGATCGAGAACCTGGTGCGCCAGGCCGCCGAGATGCACTGGAGCTACGACGGTAACTACTACTTCCTGTCCAACAACTGCGCCGTGGAATCGCTCAAGCTGCTGCGCAGCGGCACCGGCAACCCGCGCCTGAACGACCTTGACAGCATCATGCCCAACGGTTTGCTGGAGGTGCTCAAGGGCAGGGGACTGGCCGATACCCACGTGCTCGACGACCCGCGCGAGGCACTGCGCCTGGGTTATCGCTTCGACTCTTATCGCGACCGCTACCAGGCAATGTTCGAGGTGCTGCGCAAGCAGTTGCCGATCAAGCAGACGAGCGTGGAAGACTGGCTGGCGCTGGACGCCGAGCTGCGCCGCCAATGGTTCGACCGCGCCGACCTGCGTACCAGCGCGGCCTTGCTGCTGCTCGAGCAGGCCGGCCTGCGCCGCCAGCTGCTGCTGGCCCAGGACGAGGTCAAGCAACGCTACCTGAATGGCCGGGCGCTCAAGGACGGCAGCTTCGACAAGGCCAACGAAACCTTGCAGGCGATGCTGGCCAACAGCGGCTTCCTCAGCCGCCCGGCGGAATTGCTGGGGGCAGGGGGCTATGGCCTGCCGCAGCCTGCCGAGCGCAAGCAGCTGGAGCAGGTGAGCAGTGAGCGCCAGGCGCAGCTGCTACGGCTGAGCACCGACCTGGACCAGCAGGTGAGGGCGCTGCTGGGGCCGGAACGGGGCAGGGAGATCAAGGCCGTGGAGGCCAATATCAAGCAGGTGGGCGAGCATCTGCGGGCGTTGCACAAGGCGGCCGGGGGGTTGCAGCTGCCCTAGCGCATGGCGATAAGGCCGAACAGAGGTAGCACAATGCCCTACAGGCTTTCCTCGTCCTCCTCCGGCAACCCTTGATCCACCTGCAACCATGGCAACCGGCTCCCCACCCAGATATGCCGATTGGCCGGCACCCGCTCCGGGTGATCCAGCGTCGCCACCGTCACATCGATCGTTTCAGGGCTATGCGCGGTCACCAGCGCCACGTGCGCCCCGCAGTTGCCACAGAAATACCGGCTGCAGCTCTGCGGCGCCATGTAGCGCTGGGGCGAGCCCGCCAGCCACTGGAAACCCGCGAGGGGCAGGGTGACCCAGGTCACCAGCGTACCGCCGCTGACCCGCCGGCAGATCGAGCAATGGCAATGGGCGACATCGCCCAGATCGGCCTGCAGCCGGTAGCGCAACGCCCCGCAATGACACCCGCCTTCCACGACATCCACCATCGAAATGACCTCCCGTCGCCTGAGCGCAGGCGAAAGCTGGCTGAAAGCTTGCCCACATAGGATAGCGCCACCACCGGCAGCAGACCGGCCAGCCAGGGCACCCGGAAACCTCCGCGCCCCGGCCCAATCAACAACAACAATGGTGATTCTGATGTTTTCCTGTGCCCGCCTTCTCGCAGTATCCCTCCGCCTGCTCCTCGCGCAGCGCCTGACGCGCTGATCCGCCCGAATCGTCCTTCCTTTCGCCGCGCCACGCCTGGAGTACCGCCATGCTGACCTTCCTCGGCTTCGCCATGGTCATCACCTTCATGTACCTGATCATGACCAAGCGCCTGTCGGCCTTGATCGCGCTGATCCTGGTACCGATCCTGTTCGCCCTGTTCGGTGGCTTTTCCGCCAAGATCGGCCCAATGATGCTCGAAGGCATCAGCAAGCTCGCGCCCACCGGCGTGATGCTGATGTTCGCCATTCTCTACTTCGCCCTGATGATCGACTCCGGCCTGTTCGACCCGGCCGTGCGCAAGATCCTCAAGCTGGTCAAGGGCGACCCGCTGAAAGTCTCGGTCGGCACCGCGGTGCTGGCCCTGGTGGTGTCCCTCGACGGTGACGGCGCCACCACCTACATGATCTGCTGCGCCGCCATGCTGCCGCTGTACAGCCGCCTGGGCATGAGCCCGCGGATCATGGCCGGCCTGATCATCCTCGCCGGCGGAGTGATGAACATGACTCCGTGGGGCGGCCCCACCGCCCGCGCCGCCAGCGCCCTGCACGTGGACCCGTCGGACATCTTCGTACCGATGATCCCGGCCATGGCCTTCGGCGTGGCGGCGATCCTGGCCATCGCCTACTGGTACGGCAAGCGCGAGCGTGCCCGCCTGGGCGAGCTGCACCTGCCGACCGACGACATCGACCACAGCGAGATCAGCGTGTCGCAGTTCCCCGAAGCGCGCCGGCCGAAACTGATCTGGTTCAACGGTGCCCTGACCGCAGCGCTGATGGTCGCGCTGATCGCCGGCGTGCTGCCGCTGCCGGTGCTGTTCATGATTGCCTTCAGCATCGCCATGATCGTCAACTACCCGTGCCTGCAGCAGCAGAAGGACCGCATCGCCGCCCACGCCTCCAGCGTGCTGGCCGTCAGCGGGCTGATCTTCGCCGCCGGCATCTTCACCGGCATTCTGTCGGGCACCGGCATGGTCGACGCCATGTCCAAGAGCCTGCTGGCGGTGATCCCGGAAGCGTTCGGCCCGTACATGGCGGTGATCACCGCGATCGTCAGCATGCCGTTCACCTTCTTCATGTCCAACGACGCCTTCTACTACGGCGTGCTGCCGGTGCTGTCGGAGTTCGCCAGCCACTACGGCGTCACCCCGGTGGAAATGGCTCGCGCGTCGATCGTCGGACAGCCGGTGCACCTGCTCAGCCCGCTGGTACCCTCCACCTACCTGCTGGTGGCCCTGGCCGGCATCGAGTTCGGCGACCACCAGCGCTTCACCCTCAAGTGGGCAGTGCTGGTGTGCCTGTGCATAATGGCCGGCGCGCTGGCACTGGGGACTTTCCCGCTGTTCAGCAGTCTGTAATACAAGCGCATCATCCAACTGCAAAGCGCCCGGCCTCTTGGGCGCTTTGCCTTTAACGCTCGAAGGAATACACATGGAATGGCTGACCAGCCCGGAAATCTGGGTTGCCTTTTTCACCCTCACCGCGCTTGAGATTGTGCTCGGGATCGACAACATCATCATGATCTCGATCCTGGTCAGCCGCATGCCCAAGCACATGCAGCCGCGCACGCGGATCTTCGGCCTGGCCCTGGCCATGGTCACGCGGATCATGCTGCTGCTGTCGATCACCTGGGTCATGCGCCTGACCGACGACCTGTTCCATGTGCTCGGCCAGGGCATCTCCGGGCGCGACCTGATCCTGTTCTTCGGCGGCCTGTTCCTGCTGTGGAAGAGCTCCCAGGAGATCTACCACGGCCTGGAAGGCGAGGACGAGAGCGCGGATGCGCCGAAAGGGGCGGGCGGCAAGTTCTTCTACACCATCATCCAGATCGCCATCATCGACATCGTGTTCTCCCTGGACTCGGTGATCACTGCGGTGGGCATGGTCTCCCACGTACCGGTGATGATCGCCGCGATCATCGTCGCGGTGCTGGTGATGATGCTCTGCGCCGGCACCATCAGCGACTTCATCGACAAGCACCCGTCGCTGAAGATGCTTGCGCTTTCGTTCCTGATCGTCGTTGGTACCGTGCTGATCGCCGAATCTTTCGATGTTCACGTGCCGAAGGGCTATGTCTACTTCGCCATGGCCTTCTCGCTGGCGGTTGAAGCGATCAACATCCGCATGCGCACGGCGCTGGCGCGCAAGAAGGGCAAGGAGCACGATCCGGTGAAACTGCGCAAGGACATTCCCGGTCAGTAAGATCAGGAGCGCAGTACAAAAGGGCCCTTCGGGGCCCTTTTCGCATCCACGTCCCTGTAGGAGCGCCCCCTATCGCGACACAAGGCCGCTCCTACAGGCACCCGTGTTTCAAATAGATTTCAGTCATGCCAAGCTGGCACCCATCGCGCAAAACAACTAAAGCTTCAGTGAGCACTGAAAAAACCAGCCCACCCCCGGGCCAGGCTCACCGTTGTACCCATTGGCCCCGCACAGGGGCATAGAAGAAAAAAGGGGGCCCGACCATGCTGACCCTGCTCAACCTGCTCTCCGCCGTGGCATTGCTGGTGTGGGGCACCCATATCGTGCGGACCGGTATCCTGCGGGTCTATGGCTCGAACCTGCGCCGGGTGCTCGGCCAGAACATGAACAAACGTCCGCTGGCGTTCATCGCCGGGATCCTGGTAACCGCCATGGTGCAGAGCAGCAACGCCACCGCCATGCTGGTCACCTCGTTCGTCGGCCAGGGCCTGATGGCCATGACCCCGGCCCTGGCGATCATGCTCGGCGCTGACGTGGGCACCGCGCTGATGGCGCGGGTGCTGACCTTCGACCTGTCCTGGCTGTCGCCACTGCTGATCTTCCTCGGGGTGATCTTCTTCCTCTCACGCAAGCAGACCCGCGCCGGCCAGCTGGGCCGGGTGGGCATCGGCCTGGGCCTGATCATCCTGGCGCTGCAGCTGATCGTCCACGCCGCCGCGCCGATCACCCATGCCCAGGGGGTCAAGGTACTGTTCGCCTCGCTGACCGGAGACATCCTGCTCGACGCCCTGATTGGCGCGTTGTTCGCCATGATTTCCTACTCCAGCCTGGCCGCCGTGCTGCTCACCGCCACCCTGGCCGGCGCCGAGGTAATCAGCCTGCCGGTGGCCATCGGCCTGGTGATCGGCGCCAACATCGGCAGCGGCCTGCTCGCCTTCCTCACCACCAGCCTGCAGAACAGCGCCGGGCGCCGGGTGGCGCTGGGCAGTCTGCTGTACAAGATCATCGGCCTGCTGCTGATCATCCCGATACTGCACCCGCTGGTGGAATGGATGGACAGCCTGAGCTTCAGCCCGCAGGAGCTGGTGATCGGCTTCCACCTGCTCTACAACACCCTGCGCTGCCTGCTGATGCTGCCGACGGTCAACCCCATGGGCCGGGTGTGCAACTACCTGCTGCCCGAGCGCGACAACGGCAACGGCCACCACCAGCCACGCCACCTCGACCCGACCGCACTGAACACGCCTAGCCTGGCCCTGGCCAACGCCGTGCGCGAAACCCTGCGCCTGGGCGATATCGTCGACAGCCTGCTTGACGCCATGCTCGGCGCCCTACGCGGCACCCAGACCGCCATGCCACAACAGGTGCGTGCCCTGGGCGAGGACGCCGAGGCCCTGTACAACGCCATCAAGCTGTACCTGGCACAGATGCCCCGCGAGGATCTTGGCGAGCAGGACAACCGGCGCTGGGCGGAGATCATCGAGCTGGCGATCAACCTCAAGCTGGCCAGCGACTTGATCGAGCGCATGCTGCGCAAGGTCCAGCAGCAGAAGACTTCGCAGCGTCGGGAGTTCTCCCAGGTCGGCCTCGAGGAACTGACCGGACTGCAGGAGCAGCTGCTGGCAAACCTGCGCCTGGGCCTCTCGGTATTCCTCAGCGCCGACCCGCAGAGCGCGCACCAGTTGCTGCGCGAGAAACGCCGCTTCCGCGCCCAGGAACGGCGTCTGGCCCATGCCCATGTCAGCCGCCTGCAACGTAAAGTGGTGCAGAGTATCGAGACCAGTTCGCTACACTTGGAGCTCATTGCCGACATGAAGCGTTTGAACTCTTTGTTCTGCAGCAGTGCCTATGTGGTACTGGGCGGCACCGATACCGGCGGGCTGATGCTCGACAGCGTGCCGGACGAAGCCCGCCAGCCCTGAGCCCAGACACCCCGGAGACCGAAGCTCGCCTATGCGTTGCCTGTTGTTCGCCTGCCTGCTGATCCTCAGCCTGCCCACGCTCGCCCTCGACCGCTCGCGGGTCGAGGGCTACCTGCTGCCCAACGGCCTGCAAGTGATCCTCAAGTCTGGCTACGAGCGCGACCATGTGTCGATCCGCCTGGTGGTTGGCGTGGGCCTGGACGACTTCGATTGCGACCAGCGCGAACTGCCGCACCTGCTCGAGCACCTGCTGTTCAGCGGGATCGACGAGACGGGCGAGGGCGGCCTGGAAGAGCGCATGCAGGCCCTGGGCGGGGAATGGAACGCCTTCACCAGCAGCGCCGACACCACCTTCGTCATCGAGGCCCCGGCGCGCAACCAGCGCAAGGTGCTCGACCTGCTGCTGGCGATCATTCGCGACACCCGCATCGACGAAAAAGCGCTGGCCACGGCGAAGAAGATCATCGAACGCGAGGACGGCGGGCACTACGGCCGCCTGCAGCGCTGGCTCGACCGCCAGGACATCGGCCACCCGGCCAGCGACCAGCTGGCCACCGAGCTGGGCCTGAAGTGCCCCGAGCGCTCCAGCCTCGACGATATGACCCTGGAGCAGGTGCGGCAACTGCGTGAGCACTGGTACGTGGCCAACAACATGTCGCTGATCGTCGTCGGCGGCCTCGACCGCCTGCTGCCGGCCTATCTGGAGCGCACCTTCGGCGAGCTGCCGGCCACCGAACCCGGGGAACGCCGCAACCTGGAGAGCATCAGCCAGCAGGCCGAGCAGCGCCGCGACCTGACCCGCGGCTGGCTGGGCGACAACGTCAAGCTGCACTGGCTGTTCATCGAGCCGACGCTGGAAGAGGGCCATGACCAGACCCTCGAGCTGCTTTCGCGTTACCTGGACTGGGCGCTGTACGACCAGCTGCGCCTGCGTCACGGCCTGTCCTATGGCCCGTCGGTGCAACGCGAAAGCTTCGGCGACAGTGGGATGCTCAGCCTCAATGCCGACCTTGAGCGCCAGGACCTCGACGCGGCGCTGAAGGTGCTCGGGGAACTGTTCGACCACCTACGCAAGCACGGTCTGGACCCGGACACCTTCGCCCGGATCAAGGAGGCGGCGATTGCCCGGGAAAGCTGGACCACCCAGGGCAACGCGGCGCTCGCCGACTACTACTGGGGGGCGCTCAACGCCTACGTGGACGGGCGTTTCACCGATCCGGTGCGGCAACTGCGCCAGGTCAGCCTCAAGCAAGCCGACGCGGCGCTGCGCGAACTGCTCAAGGAACCGGGGTACCTGCGCATCGAGAAGCCGTTGCTGGGGTATGACGAACTGTATGGTCTGGTGGCGCTGCTGCTGGGGCTGATCCTGGCTGCGGGGCTGATCCGTCGGCGCCGCGTGCTGGCCAAGCGCCCCAGTGGTGCTACACGGGAGCCGTGATTCGGCGGTATCCTGTCAGCCAACAGCGTCCACGTCCAGGACGCCTCGAACACGCCTCTTCCTGTTGTAAACCCATGCCCCCGATCCCCGGCTTCATCCTGCGCATCATCGAACTGCTCAAACGCTACCCCGGCATCATCGCGCTCTACGGTTTCCTCTCGGGGATCGGCAGTTTTATCCTGGTCGACCGCCAGGCCGGCCTGGCCAGCTGGATCGCCATCGTCATGCTGGTCAGCTGGATCTGGCTGATGCTGGAGAACACCCTCACCGAGCTGTTCGCCCGCACCTTCAAGCGCGAGATCCCGCAGCCCCTGCTGCGCTTCGCGACGCAGATGATCCACCAGGAAAGCCTGTTCTTCGTCCTGCCGTTCTTCTTCATCACCACCACCTGGAACAGCGGCCAGCTGATCTTCACCGGCCTGCTCGGCGCCGCCGGGCTGATTTCGATCGTCGACCCGCTGTACCACAAGTGGCTGGCGCCACGCCGCTGGCTGTTCCTCGCACTGCACACCCTGACGCTGTTCGCCGCGATGCTCACGGCGCTGCCGATCATCCTCCACCTGACCACCGCGCAGAGCTTCAAGCTGGCGTTGATCGCCGCCATGGTGCTGTCGTTCCCGAGCCTGGCCAGCAGCTTCCCGATCAACAACTGGCGCCGCGGCGTGGCCCTGGTGCTGGTGACCCTGGCGGTCGGTGGCGGCGGCTGGCTGCTGCGCTCCTGGGTACCGCCGGCCACGCTGTGGATGACCGACGTGGCGATCAGCACCGAAGTGCTCAACCGCCAGCCGGGCGCCTCGCTGGACGAAGTGGCCGCCAGCCGCATCCGCAGCGGCGGACTTTACGCCTATACCGCCATCAACGCGCCCCGTGGCCTGAACGAGCGCATCTACCATGTGTGGCAGCTGGACGGTAAGGAAGTGGACCGTATCGCCCTGGATATCCACGGCGGGCGCAAGGAAGGCTACCGGGCCTGGACCCACAAGCAGAACTTTCCGCCCAATCCGGTGGGCAAGTGGCAGGTGAGGGTGCTGACCGAGGACGGGCAGGTGATCGGGGTGTTGCGCTTCAAGGTGGTCGACGGCCCGCCTGCGCAGTGAAGGGCTGGGGCTGCTGTGCAGCCCTCCAGTCAGCACACATTCAACATGCGCTATGATCAGCCTCTATGCCCTCAGTCAGACGCATGGAGCCTATGACCGTCCCCAGCGCCACCCTGGACACCACCGAGCAGCCCTCGCGCCTGCGCATCGTCGGCGACTGGACCCTGGCCCACTACGCCAGCCTCAAGCGCGAATGCGAGCGCCTGGGCAGCCAGTACGGCGATGACACCCAGGTCGACCTCAGCCAGCTGGGCCGCCTGGACACCGCCGGCGCCTCGCTGCTGGCCGAGCTGCTGGGCTCCGAACGCCTGTCGCGCTGCACCGACGAACTCCCCGATGCCAGCCGTGCGCTGCTGAAGAACGTCTACTGCTCGGTGCAGGACTACTGCATCCCGGTCAAGGAGCCGGAGCAACCGGTGCTGCTCCTGCTGCTGGCACGCATCGGCCGCGCCGTCGACCAGCTGTGGCAGGACACCAACCAGGTGCTGGGCTTCGTCGGCCTTATCCTGCAGACCCTGTTCCTGCGCCTGTTCCAGCCGCACCGCTGGCGCGTCACGCCGGTGGTCGCGCACCTCGAGCAGACCGGCCTGGACGCCGCGCCCATCGTCGCCTTGCTGACCTTCCTGGTGGGCGCGGTGGTGGCCTTCCTCGGCGCCACGGTGCTGGCCGACTTCGGCGCGACCATCTTCACCGTCGATCTGGTGGCCTTCTCCTTCCTGCGTGAATTCGCCGTGCTGCTGACCGCCATCCTCATGGCCGGTCGCACCGCCAGCGCGTTCACCGCGCAGATCGGCTCGATGAAGGCCAACGAAGAGATCGACGCCATCCGTACCCTGGGCCTGAACCCCATCGAACTGCTGGTGGTGCCCCGGGTGCTGGCGCTGCTGATCGCGCTGCCGCTGTTGACCTTTGTCGCGATGCTCTGCGGCATGATCGGCGGCGCGGTGGTCTGCGCACTGACCCTGGATATCTCGCCGGCCATGTTCCTCTCGCTGCTGCAGAGCGACATCGGCGTGCAGCATTTCCTGGTGGGCCTGGCCAAGGCACCGTTCTTCGCCTTCCTGATCGCCGCCATCGGTTGCCTGGAAGGCTTCAAGGTCAGCGGCAGCGCCGAATCAGTGGGCGCCCACACCACCTCTGCCGTGGTGCAATCGATCTTCGTGGTGATCGTGCTGGACGCGGTGGCCGCGCTGTTCTTCATGGAGATGGGCTGGTGACTGAAGCCGTGATCGAAGCCCGGGGCCTGTGCAACCGCTTTGGCAGCCAGAGCGTGCACGAGAACCTCGACCTGGACCTGTACCGCGGCGAGATCCTCGCCGTGGTCGGCGGCTCGGGCAGCGGCAAGTCGGTGCTGTTGCGCAGCATCGTCGGCCTGCGCCGGCCCAACGAAGGCACGGTCAAGGTGTTCGGCCAGGACCTGGCCAGCCTCGACGAAACCCAGCGCTCGCTGGTCGAACGCCGCTTCGGCGTGCTGTTCCAGAAGGGCGCGCTGTTCTCGTCGCTGACCGTGACCGAGAACGTCGCCCTGCCGCTGATCGAGCATGCCGGGCTGTCGCGGGCCGACGCCGAGCACCTGGCAGGAGTCAAGCTGGCCCTGGCCGGGCTGCCGATCAGCGCCGCCGACAAGTACCCCGCATCGCTGTCCGGCGGCATGATCAAGCGCGCCGCCCTGGCCCGCGCCCTGGCCCTGGACCCGGACATCCTGTTCCTCGACGAGCCCACCGCCGGCCTCGACCCGATCGGCGCCGCCGCCTTCGACCAGTTGATCCTGACCCTGCGCGACGCCCTGGGGCTGTCGGTGTTCCTCATCACCCACGACCTGGACACCCTCTACACCATCACCGACCGGGTGGCGGTGCTGTCGCAGAAGAAGGTGCTCGTGGCAGGGCCCCTGGCCGAGGTCGAGCAGACTGAAGACCCCTGGATTCATGAATACTTTCACGGCCCGCGTGGTCGGGCGGCCGAAGACGCCGCCCTGCGCGCCCGCCAGGAGCGCTGAACGATGGAAACCCGAGCTCATCATGTCCTGATCGGCCTGGTCACCGTGCTGGTGGTGGCCGGCGCCATGCTGTTCGGCCTGTGGCTGACCAAGTCCAGCGTCGACGACGCCTTCAAGGACTACGAAGTGGTATTCAACGAGGCGGTCTCAGGCCTGTCCCGCGGCAGCCCGGTGCAGTACAACGGCATCAAGGTCGGTGACGTCAGCAGCCTGCGCCTGGACCCGAACGATCCGCGCCGGGTACTGGCCCGCGTGCGCCTGAGCGGCGACACGCCGGTCAAGGAAGACACCCAGGCCAAGCTGACCCTGGCCGGGGTGACTGGCAACTCCTTCATCCAGCTCAGCGGCGGTACCCCGCAGAGCCCAGAACTCAAGGGCAAGGGCGGCAAACTGCCGGTGATCGTCGCCTCGCCGTCGCCGATCTCACGCCTGCTCAACGACAGCAGCGACCTGGTGACCAACATCAACCTGCTGCTACACAACGCCAACCTGATGTTCTCCGAAAGCAATATCGAGCGCCTGAGCAACACCCTGGCCAACCTGGAGCAGACCACTGGCGCCTTCGCCAGCCAGAAGGGCGGCATCGCCGATGCCATCGAGCAACTGGCCCAGGTCGGCAAGCAGGCCAACGCCACCCTGGCCGAGACCCAGGCGCTGATGCGCAACGCCAACGGCCTGCTCGGCACCCAGGGCAAGCAGGCCATCGGCAGTGCCGAACAGGCCATGCAGTCGCTGGCCGAAAGCACCGCCACCATCAACAGCCTGTTGCAGGACAACCGCCAGTCTCTGGACGACGGTGCCCAGGGCCTGAACCAGATCGCCCCAGCGATCCGCGAACTGCGTGAGACCCTCAACTCGCTCAAGGGCATCTCCCGGCGCCTGGAAGCCGACCCCAGCGGCTACCTGCTGGGCCGCGACAACAACAAGGAGTTCCAGCCATGATCCCATCGCTGCGCCTGGCCTTCGCCGCCGCCACGCTGAGCCTGGTTTCGGCCTGTTCGATCCTGCCGCAGAGCGAGCCTGTGGATATCTACCGCCTGCCGGTGAACCAGTCGGCCCGCGCCGCCGCACCGCTGGACTGGTCGCTGCGCCTGAACAAGCCGCTGACCAGCGAAGCCCTGGCCGGACCGCGTATCGCGGTGATCCCCCAGGGCGATGTGATCAGCAGTTACAAGGGCGCACGCTGGAGCGACCCGACGCCGATGCTGGTGCGCAACCGCCTGCTCGACGGTTTCCAGCGCGATGGCCGGGTGCAGCGCCTGAGCGCCGATGACAGCAACCTGCAGGCTGACTACGAGCTGGGCGGCGAGCTACAGGCCTTCCAGAGCGAATACCACCCAGGCGGGGCGGTGGAGGTGGTGATCCGCTACGACGCGCGGCTGGTGCAGGGCCGCAGCCAGCGCATCCTCGCGAGTAAACGCTTCGAGGTGCGCCAGGTGCTGGGCGAACAGCAGGTCCCGGCGGTGGTCGCCGGCTTCGGCGCGGCCAGCGACCAGCTGGCGCGCCAGGTGATCGACTGGACCGTCAGCCAGGCTCAGGCGAAGAACCAATAGCAGACGAAGATCGCCGCGATCACCCCCGACAGCTCGGCCAGCAACGCACAGCCGACGGCGTGGCGCACCCGCTGGATGCCCACCGCGCCGAAGTACACCGCCAACACGTAGAAGGTGGTCTCGGTGCTGCCCTGGATGGTCGCCGCCACCAAGGCCGGGAAGCTGTCCACGCCTTGGGTCTGCATAGTCTCGATCAGCATGGCCCGCGCCGCGCTGCCGGAGAACGGCTTGACCAGCGCGGTGGGCAACCCTTCGACGAAGCGGGTGTCCAGGCCCATCCAGTTCACCGCATGGCGAATGCCGTCCAGAGCCAGCTCCAGCGCCCCTGAGGCGCGCAATACACCGACTGCCACCAGCATCGCCACCAGGTAAGGCAGCAGGCTCTTGGCCACGTCGAAGCCTTCCTTGGCGCCTTCGACGAAGGCCTCGTACACCTGCACCCGCCTCAACGCGCCGATCACCAGGAACAGGATGATCACCCCGAACAGCGTCAGGTTGCCGAGGATCGACGACAGGCTGGCCAGCGCGGCCGCCGACAGGGTGCCGAGGAAGGCCATGAAACCGCCCAGCAGCAGGGCACCGGGAACCAGGTAGGCAAGCACCACCGGGTCCCACAGGCGCAGGCGCTGCATCACCGCCACCGACAGCAGGCCGACCAGGGTCGAGCAGCTGGTGGCCAGCAGGATCGGCAGGAACACCATGGTCGGATCGGGCGCGCCTTGCTGGGCGCGGTACATGAAGACGGTCACCGGCAGCAGGGTCAGTGACGAAGCGTTGAGCACCAGGAACAGGATCTGCGCGTTGCTCGCCGTGGTACTGCTGGGGTTGAGCTCCTGCAGCGCGCGCATGGCCTTCAGGCCGATGGGCGTGGCGGCGTTGTCCAGGCCCAGGCCATTGGCGGCGAAGTTCATGGTGATCAGGCCCAGGGCCGGGTGGCCGGGCGGCACTTCCGGCATCAGCCGGGCGAACAGCGGGCCAAGGACCTTGGCCAACCATTCGACGATGCCGGCCTTCTCGGCGATTTTCAGGAAACCCAGCCACAGGGTCAGGGTGCCGAACAGCAGGACCATGACCTCCACCGACAGCTTGGCCATGGCGAAGATGCTCTCGACCATCGTGGCGAAGATGCCGGCGTTGCCGCCCACCAGCCACTGGGCCAGGGCGGAGATGGCCGCCACCAGGAAAAAGCCGAGCCAGAGGCCGTTGAGCATCCGTGTGTTCCCCCGTGAAAAGTGCCCGAATGATAGCGAAGATTGCGGGCGAGGGCTGCGCCCTCGACTATTGCGCAGACAACAAAAAGCCCCGACAAGTCGGGGCTCTTCGTTCAGCTCAGTGGCTTACTGGTTGACGGTCTTGCCCGCCATCACAGCCTCTTTCTTGCCTTTTTCCAGCACCAGCGACTGGTAGTACGCCGCGCCTTTCTCGGCGTCGTACATGCCCTGCCACTTGGCGATGACCACTGCGGCCAGGGCGTTGCCCACCACGTTCAGCGCGGTACGGGCCATGTCCATGATGCGGTCGACACCGGCGATGAAAGCCAGGCCTTCCAGCGGAATGCCCACGCTGCCCAGGGTGGCCAGCAGTACCACGAAGGACACGCCCGGCACGCCGGCGATACCCTTGGAGGTGACCATGAGGGTCAGCACCAGCAGCAGCTGCTGGCTCCAGGACAGGTCGATGCCGTACAACTGGGCGATGAAGATCGCCGCGATGCTCTGGTACAGGGTCGAACCGTCGAGGTTGAACGAGTAGCCGGTCGGTACCACGAACGAGCAGATCGACTTCGGCGCGCCGTACTTCTCCATCTTCTCGATCACGCGCGGCAGCACGGTCTCGGAGCTGGAGGTGGAGTAGGCGAGGATCAGCTCGTCCTTCATGATGCGCATGATCTTGATGATCGAGAAGCCGAACACGCGCGCCACCAGGCCCAGCACCATGAAGGCGAAGAAGGCGATGGCGAAGTACACCAGCAGCACCAGCTTGGCCAGCGGCAGCAGGGAGGCGAAGCCAAAGTTGGCGACGGTGGCGGCGATCAGGGCGAACACGCCGATCGGGGCGTAGTTCATGATCATGTGGGTGACCTTGAACATGGTCTCCGACACGCCCTGGAAGGTGCGCACCAGCGGCTCGCGCAGGTCGGCGTTGAGGCTCGACAGGCCCATGCCGAACATCACCGAGAAGAAGATGATCGGCAGCATCTCGCCACGCATCAGCGCCGCGAAGATATTCGACGGGATCAGGTTGAGCAGGGTCTCGATGAACGCGTGCTCATGCTGCACCTCGGCCGCGGTGGCCTGGTACTTGGAGATGTCGACGGTGCCCAGGGTGCTCATGTCGATGCCGGCGCCCGGGTGGAACACGTTGGCCAGGACCAGGCCGACGACGATGGCGATGGTGGTCACCACCTCGAAGTAGATGATGGTCTTCAGGCCGATGCTGCCCAGTTTCTTCGCGTCGCCAACCCCAGCGATGCCCACGATCAGCGACGAAATCACGATCGGGACGACGATCATCTTGATCAGGCGAATGAAGATGTCGCCGGCTGGCTGGAGGACGTTGCTGATCCACCATGCCTTTTCTGCACTGAAATGATTCAGTAGCGCGCCGACTGCAACGCCCAGCAACAGACCGATGACGATCTGCCAGGCGAGGCTCAGTTTTGCCTTCTTCATGTCATTACCCTTTGTTGTAGTGGTCACGGGCACCGGCCGAAAAGGTGCATGCCAGAGCGGCTTGAAGCCATTCCGGTTGCGCCTGGTCGATCCGGCGTCCCACTGTAAGGACACCGCGAGCGAACATTGCTGGCGCTCGGGCCGAGGAAAAAGGCGGCAACTATTGCGACGTGGGGAGGGGCAGTCTAATGCCGGAAACGACTACCCTATGCCGAATCGGCATGAGACCGGAAGGCGAAATCGGGCATCGCCAAGTCCTTGATTTTCAACGTTCGGATTTCCGAACAAGGCCAAAGCGCCATTTTTAGGCCGATTTGACGGGAGCACAGAAAGGTGTGAAGTGGCGTGTTCGACAATCCGAATGGCTGAAATGCCACATGAGCTGACCTGTCGGACAAGTAAAAAAAAATCGATATACGGTAGCGACAAAATGTGTCTGAAGTAAAAAGTCGCTCGTATTAAAGGAAGAACTCCCACAGGCGCTTCGGAAGCCAGATCGGTTACATCGTCCTGTTCGGAGCCAACCGACCTGCAACTTCCGATGCCACCCTCTCCTGACCCGGCCCATGACGGAGGCACTCCCTGTACCCCTAGGCCACTGCGACCCTGCAACAGTCAGAGCGGCCCGGCCCCCTGGTCATGCGCCGCCCCTCCTCGGGGCGGCGCACCATAGAAGCCTGAAAGGTAAAAAGGTTCAGCTTCTATAGCATTACAGTCCGCGATCGCTGGTCAGTACCAGTTCGGATCGCGCTTGAGCTGCTCCCGCAGCAGAGCCTTCATCCCGTCATCCGGCTTGCCCAGCCAGCGGTAGTCGGCATGACGGGTAGGTGACTTGTCGGCAGGCAGCCCTTCGGGCACCTCCACTAGCATGCCGTAGGCTTCGTCCTTGTCCCAGCTGAAGGCCACGATCAGGCGCTTGTAGGTACAGTTGCCTTCGGACTCGCACAGCGGGCCGACCAAGTACTTGTCGCCGTCCTCGGTTACCGCAGACATCTGCTGCGCCGAGCTGCCGCTGAGGTTGATCACCCACTCGGGCAGGCGCTCCTCGTTCTTGAGGGTCTTCTGCCAGGTTTTCTGGTATTCGGGGTCCGAGCCAAGCAACTGGTTGGCCCGGACCTGGCCGTCATTGGCCGCCAGCGCTGTCGCGCCGCTGCCCAGCAGCAGCGCGACAAGCAGGGCCTTGGGGAGCATCCTGCTCATGGTCATCAACCTCTGCCACGACCGAAGAAGAAGGAGGCTACGAACAGCACCAGGAAGATGATGAAGAGGATCTTCGCGATACCGGTCGCGGCGCCAGCGATACCACCAAAACCCAGGACTGCGGCGATGATGGCGATGATCAGGAAGGTGATTGCCCAACTAAGCATGATGTTTCTCCTTTTCTTGTGCGAAATCGGTCGATGGCGTCAGAACACCCAACGCTCCTCGGGCTGAACACGCTCGAGAACGGCAGGCGCATTGTCGGCACTGGGCAGTGGCTCGGCGGCCTTGACCAGGGTAGAGGCATGGGTTGTCCGTAACTGCGTCAACAGCGCGGTCTGCACCGCCACCTGCTCGGCCAGCCGGGCGGTCTGCCAGCTATGGTAGAAGAGGCCCGCCGCCAGGGTGAGCAGCAAGGCCATGCCGAGGAACAACAGCTGGTGCAGGGGGACTACAGCGCTCTGCGTACGATTGTCTTGGGGGCGATTCATGCCGACTCCTCCTGCTGTGCTTGTTATCCATTCTGCAAAGGTTATTGCAGCCTGCATGCCAGCCTTCTCGAACAATAAAAATCCTTTTAAATCATAAAGTTACGAAATACGCCCGCCTTACCGAGGGACGTATCCTGCACGATGACCCACAATCGGGTCGTGCGTTTTGCACGACACAGCCGTCGGCCAATCCCTGCCGATGCCTCGATTTCAGCCCGTGGAATCCGAATAGAAGCCAATTGCCAGCGATCAACTTCATATTTATCAGAGACTTAGCCATCATTAAGGCATGCAGCTAGCATGCATGGAGCAGAATCAATCAGAATCGACCATGCAACTTGCCCGATTTTTCCGACACTAATTGAGATCAATCCCAAAGGAGCGCAGGAAATGGAATCAGCCCAGGACAACCAAGGCCGCATTCTGCTGGTGGATGACGAGTCCGCCATCCTGCGCACATTCCGTTATTGCCTCGAGGATGAGGGCTACAACGTGGCCACGGCCAACAGCGCTGCCCAGGCCGAGGCACTGTTGCAGCGCCAGGTGTTCGACCTGTGTTTCCTCGACCTGCGCCTGGGCGAGGACAATGGCCTGGACGTACTGGCACAGATGCGTATCCAGGCACCGTGGATGCGGGTGGTGATCGTCACCGCCCACTCGGCCATCGACACTGCGGTGGATGCCATCCAGGCCGGCGCCGCAGACTACCTGGTCAAACCCTGCAGCCCCGACCAGCTGCGCCTGGCTACCGCCAAGCAGCTGGAGGTCCGGCAACTGTCGGCGCGCCTGGAGGCCCTCGAAGGCGAGGTGCGCAAACCCAAGGACGGCCTGGACTCCCACAGCCCGGCGATGATGGCGGTGCTGGAAACCGCGCGCCAGGTGGCGACCACCGACGCCAACATTCTCATCCTGGGCGAGTCGGGCACCGGCAAGGGCGAGCTGGCCCGTGCCATCCACGGCTGGAGCAAGCGGGCACGCAAGGCCTGCGTGACCATCAACTGCCCCTCGCTGAATGCCGAGCTGATGGAGAGCGAGCTGTTCGGCCACACGCGCGGCGCCTTCACCGGCGCCAGTGAAAGCACACTGGGCCGAGTCAGCCAGGCCGATGGCGGCACGCTGTTTCTTGACGAAATCGGCGATTTTCCCCTCACGCTACAACCAAAACTGCTGCGTTTCATCCAGGACAAGGAATACGAGCGGGTCGGCGACCCGGTCACCCGCCGGGCGGATGTGCGGATCCTCGCGGCCACCAATCTCAACCTCGACGAGATGGTCCGCGAGAACCGCTTCCGTGAAGACTTGCTGTACCGACTGAACGTCATCACCCTGCACCTGCCGCCGCTGCGCGAGCGCTGCGAGGACATACTGACCCTGGCCGACCGCTTCCTTGCCCGCTTCGTCAAGGAGTACTCGCGCCCGGCCCGCGGCTTCAGCGATGAAGCACGCACGGCGCTGCTCAACTACCGCTGGCCCGGCAACATTCGCGAACTGCGCAACGTGATCGAGCGCGCCAGCATCATCTGTCCCCAGGAGCGGGTGGAGATCATCCACCTGGGCATGGCCGAACAACCCGCCAGCAACGCGCCCAGGGTCGGTGCGGCGCTGAGCCTGGATGAGCTTGAGCGTGCCCATATCGGGGCGGTGCTCGCTGCCAGCGACACCCTCGACCAGGCAGCCAAGACCCTGGGCATTGATGCCTCCACCCTTTATCGCAAGCGCAAGCAATACAACTTATGAAATGGCCGATGAAGCTACGCACACGGCTGTTCCTGAGCATCTCGGCACTGGTTACCGTGGCTTTGCTTGGCCTGTTGCTGGGCCTTTTCAGCGTGCTGCAGATGGCAGCCCTGCAGCAGCACGTCGTCAAGGACACCACCTACACGCTCGAGCTGGCCCTCAAGTTGCGGCAGAACCTGGGCGAACAGCTGAATCTGATTCTCGACGAGGACACCACCCCGAATACCCTCGTCACCCTGCAGGACCAATTCCAGACACTCCTCGATCAGGGACTGGAACAAGGCGGAGAACGCACCGGCTTGAGCAAGGCCGCCAGCAACTACCAGGCATTTGTCCAGGCCTATCGACAGAGCCCCTCGCCTGCACGCAGCATGGGTGTCGAGCAGCCCCTCGGAGCGGCCTTCAACCAGGTACGCATGGACCTGCTGGAGTCCCACCGCCACGCCTTGGAAAAAATCACCCGCAGCGAGGAGCAGTCGCGCAATCAAGCCCTGCTCATCAGTGGCATGCTCGGCATGGTTGGCCTCACTGTGCTGGTACTAGGTTTCATCACTGCCCACAACATAGCCAGGCGCTTCGGCCAGCCGATCGAGGCACTGGCCAAGGCCGCCGACCAGATCGGCCAGGGCAATTTCGACGTCACCCTGCCGGTGACCCAGGCCACCGAGCTCAATCAGCTGACCCGCCGCTTCGGCCTGATGGCCGATGCCCTGCGCAAACACCAGGCCACCAACATCGATGAACTGCAGGCCGGCCAGCAACGCCTGCAGGCGGTACTCGACAGCATCGATGACGGTCTGCTGATCATCGATCGCCAGGGCCGCCTGGAACACCTCAATCCGGTAGCCCAGCGTCAACTCGGCTGGGATCCGAGCCGCCGGGGCACAGGCCTGGCCGAGGCCTTGCAACGCCCGGAGCTGGACCTGCAACTGCGCCAGGTACTGCGCGGCGGCAGCCTGGATCGTCCACCGGACGACCTGAGTCTGGAGGTGGATGAGGAAACCCGCCTGCTGACCTACAGCCTGACCCCGGTCAGCCACCCCGAGGGGCCGATCCTTGGCGCGGTGATGGTGCTGCACGATGTTACCGAGCAGCGCGCTTTCGAGCGGGTACGCAGCGAATTCGTGCTGCGCGCCTCCCACGAATTGCGCACGCCGGTCACTGGCATGCACATGGCCTTCGGCCTGCTGCGCGAGCGGGTCAGTTTCCCGCCTGAGGCGCGGGAGAACGATCTGCTCGAAACCATCGCCGAAGAAATGCAGCGCCTTACCCAGCTGATCAACGACCTGCTCAATTTCTCCCGCTATCAAAGCGGCCTGCAGAAGCTGGAGCTGGCTCCCTGCGCCCTCGACGAACTGTTCGAGCGCGCCCGGGCACGTTCTGCCGAGCAGGCTTCGAGCAAGCAGATCGAGCTGATACTCGAGCTGGAGTCACCACTGCCGCGCATCCAGGCCGACGTCACGCAGCTCGACCGGGTGCTCGACAACCTGCTGCACAACGCCATCCGCCACACCGGCAGTGGAGGGCGTATCCGCCTGCACGCACGGCGCCATGCCGAACGGGTGATCATCAGTGTCGAAGACAACGGCGAAGGCATCGCCTACGGCCAGCAAGGGCGGATCTTCGAGCCGTTCGTCCAGGTCGGGCGCAAGAAGGGCGGGGCCGGCCTGGGCCTGGCGCTGTGCAAGGAGATCGTCCAGCTGCATGGCGGGCGGATGGGCGTATTCTCGCGGCCTGGGCAGGGTACGCAGTTCTACATGGCCTTACCGGTCTGACACGGCTTTTTTTCAGGCAATCAGCCTCAAGGCTCATCATCGATCCGCCGCCCTGCCACCCGCCGCCCCCGGGTAATCAGCTCGGCAAACTGACGCGCGTTCAACGGATGGGCGAACAACCAGCCCTGTCCATAGTTGACACCCTCGCTGTTAAGTAGCACCGCCTGGTCCTCTGACTCGATACCCTCGGCGATGACCCGCAGGTGCAAGTCATGGGCCATGCGGATGATGTGCGGCGCCACACCGCTGCTGGCGGCGTCATGGCCAAGGGCGTCGATAAATGACTTGTCGATCTTCAGGCAATCCACCGGCAACGTCTGCAGGTAGGCCAGGCTGCAATAGCCGGTGCCGAAGTCATCGATCAACACTTGGTGCCCCACGGCGCGCAGGGCCTGCAGGTTGTCCCGCGCCACCACCACATCGATCAACCCGCGCTCGGTCACCTCGAAGGCGATCTGCCGGGGCGCCACCCGATGATGGGCCAGCAGTCGCGCCGCCACTCGACCGATACGCGGCGCCATGACGTCGCAGGCCGCCAGGTTCACCGAGATATACAACTGGCGGTTGGCCCGCAGCAACTGCCCAAGCTGCTCGAGCACCCGCTGTAAGACGAAGTCGGTGATCTGGCGAATCTGCCCGGTGTTCTCTGCCAGGGGAATGAACAAGTCCGGGCTGGTCAGGCTGCCATCCGGACGGCGCCAGCGCACCAGAGCCTCGGCCCCGACACAGCGCCGGCTGTCCAGCTCGAAGATCGGCTGGTACAGCACCTGCAGCTCGCCCCGGCGCAAGGCCTGCTGCAGCTCAGAACTCATCGAGCGGCGTTGCAGGATCAGTTGCAGCACCAGCCAGCCGATGCACGCCGCCAGCACCAGGCTGCCGGGAAAAAGCAACCAGAGCAGGCCATTAAGCTTCAGGGGCAGGCTGGCGCGCGGGGCGATCAGCACCAGTTGGTAGTCCGGCGATTTGGTGGACATGCGATAGACCAGGCGATCGGGCAGCTCGATCAGCGACTTGCCCTGGGGCGGCGGCCAATCGGCGATGGGTGGCCAGGGTTGCGCCGGCCCCAGTACCGGAATGGCCCGCGTGCCCCGATCGAGCACCACCAGCAAGCTGCCGCCTGGGGGCAAATCGACCACGTCCGTGAGGTGGCCACGGGAGGTGGACACCACGAAGCGGCCCCGACCCAGCATCAGCGCCGCGAGGTTTTCGTTGGGCTCGGTGGTGGTGTTCAGCCAGTAGCTGTAGGTCGGCCCCTGGATGTCCGGGCTGCGCAAGGGTTCGATGATCCGCTCGCCGCCGCGGTTCGAACAGGCAAGCGTGCCTTCCACATAGGACGCCTCGTAGATGAACCGCGACTCCAACGCCACCTGCTGCAACTGCGCCAGCATCTGCGGATCGCAGCCGCGCAGGGGTTGCGCCTGGAGCTGGTCCACACCCTCGCGCAACTGGCCGAAGACCTGCTCAAGGCGCTCCAGAAAACGCTCGCCCTGGGCGTTCATCTGTGCGCTTTCGCTCTGCTTCATCTGCTGCAAGGCCACATTGACGCTGATCGCCAGCAACAGTGCGGCACTGGCCAACGCCGCGAGCGCGGCCAACAGCCAGGGTCGGTGGAAAAATTGACGCACCGATGCGAGGAGGTCAAACATGCGTGGCATCCAGTTGAATACCAAAGGTATAGCAACTGAATCGATGATTGGCGTGGCCGCTGGGCGTGTGATTGCCAGGATTTGCTCGCTCCCCTGAGCGGCCTTGTGTCGCGAAAGGGCTGCGCAGCAGCCCCGGCAATCTTTAGTCAGACTCGAGATCCTGGGGCCGCGCTGCGGCCCTTTCGCGACACAAGGCCGCTCCCAGAGGGCAAGACCAGTTTCTATGCTATGAAAGCTGCCTCACCGCTTGCGGTTGAGCACCTGCAACATCGCAGCGGTCTGCGCATCCGGCACACCATCGAAGCGCTGCGCACGGAAGCGCATCTGGAAGGCGGCGATCACATGACGAGTGGCCACATCCCATTCGCCGGTCTGGTCGATGGCGTAGCCAAAGCGCGCCAGCTGCTGCTGGTACCAGGTGACGCTCGGCGGGTTGACCTCGAAATAGGCCTGCTGGCGTGCCACCGACGCGGCGTCCGGCCAGATGCCCAGACCGGCGTCGGCCAGGCGCTTCCAAGGGAACAGCGGGCCCGGGTCGAGCTTGCGCAACGGCGCGATATCACTGTGGCCAATGATATGGCGCGGGTCGATGTTGTTGCGCTTGACGATATCCTTGAGCAACGCGATCAGCGCCTGCACCTGTGCTTCACTGTACGGGTGCCAGACCCGCCCGGTCGGGGTGTCGGTATACCCCTCGTTGACGATCTCGATGCCAATGGAGCTTGAATTGAGCCAGGTACGCCCCTGCCACTGACTGTCCCCGGCGTGCCAGGCACGACGATTCTCGTCCACCAGTTGATAGACCGTGGCCGGGCCGTCACCGATCAGGTAGTGGCTGCTGACTTCGCCATGGGTCAGCAGGGCAAGGGAGCGCTCCAGCGAGGCATTGGTGTAATGCAGCACGACAAACTGGATACGGCTGTCCTGGTTGGCCGAAGGATGGCTGCGGTCGATGCGCAGGCCACTGGAACAACCTGCCAGGGCCAGCAGGAGCAGGGCGGTGAAGAGTCTTTTCATAGCAGGGGCACGTCATGGAGTCAGCGGCAACAATGCTACAGTATAACGTGCCGGTCACGATTGCTCACCCTGAACCCGACTAACCCTGCTCCACCCGATTGCGCCCCAGCTCCTTGGCCCGGTACAACGCCTCGTCGGCGCGCTTGAGCACCTGGTCGCCGCGCTCGCCGGAGCGGAAGGCGCTGATGCCGATGGAAGTGGTGATGACCACCCGCTCGCCCTTGAAGTGGAACGGGCAGGCCTCGATGGCCGCACGCATTGCCTCGGCCACCTGCACCGCTGCCGGCGGCGAAGACTGCGGCATCAGCAGGACAAATTCCTCGCCGCCGAAACGGGCGATGAAGTCGCGGCCGCGCAAGCGCTTGCGCAACTGATCAGCAACGATCTTCAGCACTTTGTCGCCCGCCAGATGGCCATAGCCGTCGTTAATGCGCTTGAAATGATCAAGGTCGAGGATCGCCATGGCCAGGTGGCCACCATTTTCCTGCCAGTCGAGTACCTCGCGCTCGACCTGCTCACTCCAGGCTGCACGGTTGGGCAGACCGGTCAGCGGATCGATCATGGCTTTCTGGCGCTGCTCCTCGAGATGCTCGCGGTAACCGAGGGCTTCCTGCTCCATGCTTGCCACACGCTCGGCCAGGCCTTGCAGGCGGCTGGCCAGCTCGTGCTCACGGCGATCACGCTCGTGCTGGTGATCGTCCATGGTCACCAGCAGGCCTTCGAGGCGGTTCTCCAGGATGTGCTTGAGGCTGTCGACATCGACGGCGCCCTGCACGCTGCTTTGCAGACCATCGACCTGCTCGCGTAGCTGGCTGTCCAGCGCGCGGGCGGCGGAGCTGTTGTCGGCATGGCCGGCGCTGGCTTCGTGCAGGTGGCTCTGGAAGGACTCCAGGCGCTCGTTGAGCTGTTGCAGGTAGGCTTCGAATTCATGCTGGCCACTGTCGGTGATCGCCAGCATGAGCACAGCCAGGTCATCCAGGACCGGGATCAGTTCGTACCAGTTCAGCCCCCGTGAAACCCGCTCGCGCATCTCCAGGGCCTGGGCCTTGTGACGCTCCGGCAGGCTGAGGTCGTCGAGCAGACCGATCAGGGTCTGCTCGATATGAGCGGCGACCTGACTGTACGGCGGCTCGACCGCGTCAGGGAGGGCGTAGGGACCGTCCTCGCCGACGACCTCCTCGACCGTGGCCTCAGGTTCGCGCGCAGCGGCGCCTTCGTCCTCGACAGAGGCCTCGGCTTGCGGATCGATGTGTTCGACCGGCTGCACCAGTGCTTGCGGTTCAGGTTGCGGCTCGGCAACGGGCACCGGCGTGGCTTCAACCAGTGCGGGACCAGGTAACTCGACCTCGGGCCCGGACAATTCGGCAGGCTCAGGCGTGACATCCGGCGCGGGTGCCACGGCATGCAGCTCATCAGCGTCCCTTGGCTGCACCTCAGGCGTAATGACGGGCGCCTCCAGCGACGCAGGCACAGGGGCGTCGACCGCCGCAGGCGCCAGCTCAGCCTGGGGCTCGTCACGACCCCCGAACAGACGCTGCAGGAAGCCCGGACGAGTCCCGTCCTCGGGCTTTTGCATCGCACTCAGGGCGCGTCCCTGCAAGCCACTGAGTTCACCCAGCAAGGGCGGCAGCTCACGGGACTGGCTGACCCCGCCATCAAGCTTCTTCGCCAGTTTTTTCAGCGGTCGCGACACCTCGCCTGGCAGCGGCAGGGTCTGCAACTGGGTAACCAGCGCAGTCAGCGCGTCGCTGACCTGGTTCATGCGGGTTTCGCGGCGCTGCTCGGAGTCGAGTACGGCTTTTTCCAGGCGCGGAATCAGCCCGGCGAGGCCGGCGTCCATGTTGTCGCTGCGGATGACCTCGCGCATTTCCTTCATGCACTGGTCAACGGTCTTGTCGCTACCTTCAGCCGCCAGGGTGCTGCGCACCAGGCCACGGCGCAGCAGGTCGAGACGGGCTTCCCAGCGCCGCTCGAGCTTTTCCTGCTGCTCGATGCTCTTGAGGTATTTTTCTTTCCAGCGCTCGGCTTCTTCGGTCATGCCTGGATCCGCAACGGGTAGTGGCATCTAGTCCTGCAATCACTGGATTTCGGCGGAAAAGCCCAACACTTGAGCGCCGGATTCGCCCAGGCAGGACTAACTCAGGACCGGCAGCGTATCCACAGTCAGGGCATCAGGCAATCGTATCTCGACGGCAACCGGAAGGTGGTCGGAAATAGGCTGCGCCAGCACCTCGACACGTTCGAGCGTCAGGCTTGGGCTGAGCAGGATATGGTCAAGGCAGCGCTGGGGGCGCCAACTGGGGAAGGTGGCCTCGACCTGGGGCGCGATCAGGCCCAGATCACGCAGTGGCGAGTGGTCGATCAGGTCGTTGGCGTGGGTGTTCATGTCACCCATGAGGATCTGATGGCGATAGCCGCCGATCAGCTCGCGGATGTAGGCCAGCTGACGGGCGCGGGTCTTGGCGCCAAGGGCCAGGTGCATCATCACCACGATCAGCGCATCCTCGCCCTCGCCGAAGCGCACCAGGATCGCCCCGCGGCCGGACGGGCCGGGCAGGGGATGGTCTTCCAGGTGCTGGGGCTTGAGACGGCTGAGTACGCCGTTGCTGTGCTGGGCGAAACGCCCGAGGTTGCGGTTGAGCTGCTGGTACCAGTAGGGAAAGGCGCCCAGCTGTGCCAAGTGCTCGACCTGGTTGACGAAGCCGGAGCGCAGGCTGCCGCCGTCGGCCTCCTGCAGGGCCACCAGGTCGAAGTCGCCGAGCAGGTCGCCGATCTTCTGCAGGTTGCCGGCGCGCCCGTTGTGCGGCAGCAGGTGCTGCCAGCTACGGGTGACATAGTGCCGATAACGCTCGGTGCTGATGCCGACCTGGATGTTGAAGCTGAGCAGCCGCAGGCGACCATCTTCCGGCAAGCCGGTGGCCCGCAGGTGATGCTCGTTGACCTGCGGCTGGGGCAGGCCGATGCCTCGCGTGGCACGCAAGCGCATGGCAATCGCCGCTTACTTAGCGGCGCGCTCCTTGGCGATCAGTTGGTCGGCGACGTTCAGCACGCCTTCCGGACCTTGGGCGGTGCCCAGGTCGAAGCGGTATTTACCGTTGACGACCATGCTCGGTACGCCAGTGATCTCGTACTTCTTGGCCAGCTCCTTGGCCTGGTTGACCTGGCCCTTGATGGCGAAGGAATTGAAGGTGGCGAGGAACTTGTCCTTGTCCACGCCCTGGGTGGCCAGGAAGTCGGCCATTTCTTCAGGCTTGGTAAGACGCATGCGCTTGTTCTGGATGGCATCGAATACCGCGTTGTGGACGTTGTGCTCCACACCCATGGCTTCCAGGGTCAGGAACATCTGGCCGTGGGCATCCCATGGGCCACCGAACATGGCCGGTACGCGCTTGAAATTGACATCCTTGGGCAGCTTGTCGATCCAGGGATTGATGACCGGTTCGAAGTGGTAGCAGTGCGGGCAGCCGTACCAGAACAGCTCGACGACTTCGATCTTGCCGGGTACCGAAACAGGCACCGGGTTGCTCAGCTCGATATATTCCTTGCCGGCGGTTGCAGGCTCCGCGGCCTGCACGGCGGCCATACCGAATACGCTGGCGGCGACCAGCGCGGCGCTGAGAATCAGTTTACGCATGCTTTACTCCTGAGCAGTCTTTGGTCGCCTCGACGCGACCCGTGTAGGACAGGCCGGATAGGGCTCGAGTTCTGTAGTGTAACGGCTATGGACAGAAAAAAGGGCAGCCTGGGCTGCCCTTTTCATCTTTAGCGCTGGTGCATTAACCGAGTGTTAACGCGTATGTCAATGCAGGCCTTGAATGTAGCTGGACAGTGCTTCGATGTCCTTGTTGCTCAGCTTGCCGGCGATGGTGCGCATGGTCATGGCGTCGCCGTCGTTGGTGCGGTTGCCTTCGCGGAAGTCGGTCAGCTGCTTGCTGACGTACTGCGCGTGCTGGCCGCTCAGGTGCGGGAATTTCGCCAGGGCGATGCCCGCGCCGTTGGGCGAGTGACAGCCGGTGCAGGCGGGCATGCCTTTCTCGAGGTTGCCGCCATTGAACAGGGCACGGCCACGCTCGACCAGTTTCGGATCGGCGGCACCAACGCTGCCTTTCTGGCTGGCGAAGTAGGCGGCGATATCGGCCAGGTCCTGGTCGTTGAAGTTGGCCAGCATGCCGGTCATCTCCAGCACGGTACGCTTGCCGTCCTTGATGTCATGCAACTGCTTGTTCAGGTAGGGCTCACCTTGGCCGGCGAGTTTCGGGAAGTTCGGTGCCAGGCTGTTGCCGTCAGGGTTGTGGCAGGCCCCACAGACAGCTGTTTTGGCCTGACCGGCAGCAGCATCGCCTTTGATGGGGCCCGCAGCAGTTGCCGCACCTGCGACCCCCATGGTCAACAGCAGACTCACGAATAGTTTGTTCATCAGCTAATCCAACACGGCTAAGGGTGAAATGTTATGTATCGGGACTGCCGCTCATCCAAAGGATGACCAAACGGTAGTCCTCGGCACTGCAGTCCATGCACAATCCACGCGGCGGCATAGCCTTGAAACCCTGTGTAACATGTGCCACCAGTTGCTCCATGCCTCGCGCCAGCCTTGGCTCCCAGGCCGCCCGGTCACCGCTTTGGGGTGCCTGGGGCAGTTGTCCGGCGTGACAGGCCGCGCACGTGCGGTTGTACAACGCCTCGGGATCCTGTGTAGCCTGTGCGCTGAAAAACGGCAGGAACATACCGACAGCAAGCAGCCATTTCGCCATGCGAAACGACCTGACAGGGTTGGGGGCCGCGCTGCGTTCTGTTGCGCGAGCTATTGTTCGACACCCCATGCTCAATTGCCTTCGCTGGGCGAATGAGCACACAAAAACTGGGGCATTATATACTTCCGCCAGCCAAACGGAAACGACACCGCTTGCCAGGCCTGGTCCTACGCCTCCAGCGCTGGGCAACACCCACATCGGAAATCCCATGCAAGTCAAGAACCCCATCCTCGGCCTCTGCCAGAAAGCCAAATTCGCCCTCAGCGCCGCCAAGGTCGAACAATGCCCCGAAGACCAGGGTTACGAGGTGGCTTTCGCCGGCCGTTCCAACGCCGGTAAATCCAGCGCCCTCAACACCCTGACCCACGCCAGCCTGGCGCGCACCTCGAAGACCCCCGGGCGCACCCAGCTGCTGAATTTCTTCAGTCTGGACGATGAACGGCGTTTGGTCGACCTGCCGGGCTACGGTTATGCAAAAGTGCCGATTCCGCTCAAGCAGCACTGGCAGAAACACCTGGAAGCCTACCTGGGCAGCCGCGAGTGCCTGCGCGGAGTGATCCTGATGATGGACACCCGCCACCCGATGACCGACTTCGACAAGATGATGCTCGATTGGGCCAAGGCCAGCGGCATGCCCATGCACATCCTGCTGACCAAGGCCGACAAGCTGACTCACGGCGCCGGCAAGAACACCTTGCTCAAGGTGCAGGCGGAAATCCGCAAGGGCTGGGGCGATGCGGCGACCATCCAGCTGTTCTCGGCGCCCAAGCGCCAGGGGCTGGAAGAGGCCTACCGGGTGCTGGCGGACTGGATGGAGCTGGAAGACAAGCCAGCTGTCTGAAGGCCAAGGGATACTTACGTGGGAGCGGGCGTGCCCCGCGATCAGTCGATCGCGGGGCACGCCCGCTCCCACGGATTTCCCAGGCTTCAGGCCGAATTCCGGGCAAAAAAAACCCCGGACTTCGTATGGGGAGGGGGAAGTTCGGGGTCCAAGTCCGGACCGCTAGGGCGGGGTCCAGATATCTGCCAACACTTAACACAACATAGGAGCATCGAAAGGCTTCACCAGCCATTCAGTACCTCTGAGTGGCGGTTCACCGGTTTAGTTCCGAGCCCCTCGAAACTATTTGCGATAGTTTCATGAAACTCCTGATCTAAGGCCCGAGGCCAGCACCGGATCCGCGACACCACGCCGCAGATCCTACACAGCTTTCACGCGGGGTTTAGTGAGCTTCGTCCCAATTCGAGCCGACACCCACTTCCACCAGCAGCGGCACGTCGAGATCCGCAGCACCACTCATATAGCCACGAATTTCATCTTTCACCTGCTCGACCAGGTCCTCGCGCACCTCAAGCACCAGTTCGTCGTGCACCTGCAGGATCACTCGCGCATCCAGCTTGCTGTCGGTCAGCCAGTTGTCCACCGCTACCATCGCGCGCTTGATGATGTCCGCCGCGGTGCCCTGCATCGGGGCGTTGATCGCGGTGCGCTCGGCGCCTTTACGCAGAGCCGGGTTCTTGGCGTTGATGTCCGGCAGGTACAGGCGGCGGCCGAACAGGGTCTCGACGAAGCCTTGCTCGGCGGCCTGGGCGCGGGTGCGCTCCATATAGGCGAGCACGCCGGGGTAACGGGTGAAGTAGCGGTCGATGTAGTCCTGGGACTGCTTGCGATCGACCCCGATCTGCTTAGCCAGGCCGAACGCGCTCATGCCATAGATCAGGCCGAAGTTGATCGCCTTGGCGCTACGGCGCTGGTCGCTGGTGACGTCCGCCAGGGCCACGCCGAACACCTCGGCGGCGGTGGCGCGGTGCACGTCCAGGTCGTTGCGGAAGGCATGCAGCAGGCCTTCGTCCTTGGCCAGATGAGCCATGATGCGCAGCTCGATCTGCGAATAGTCCGCCGCCAGCAGTTTGTAGCCGGGGCTGGCGACGAAGGCCTGGCGAATGCGCCGGCCTTCGGCGGTGCGTACCGGGATGTTCTGCAGGTTCGGGTCGCTGGACGACAGCCGGCCGGTGGCGGCCACGGCCTGCTGATAGGAGGTGTGGATGCGCCCGGTGCGCGGGTTGATCTGCCCCGGCAGCTTGTCGGTGTAGGTGCTCTTGAGCTTGCTCAGGCTGCGGTACTGCATCAGTACCTTGGGCAGCGGGTAGCCCTGCTCGGCCAGGTCATCCAGGACCGCCTCGGCGGTGGACGGCTGGCCCTTGGCGGTCTTGCTCAGCACGGGCATGCCCAGCTTGTCGTAGAGAATCGCGCCCAGTTGCTTGGGCGAGCCCAGGTTGAACGCCTCGCCGGCCAGGGCGTACGCCTCACGCTCAAGCTCCACCAGCTTCGCCCCCAGCTCGCCGCTCTGCACGCCAAGCAGCGCGGCGTCGACCAGCGCGCCCTGGCGCTCGATCTTCGCCAGCACCGGCACCAGCGGCATCTCGATGTCCATCAGCACCGGCAGCACGCTCGGCGTCGTGGCCAGGCGCGCCTGCAACGCGTGATGCAGACGCAGGGTGATGTCGGCGTCCTCGGCCGCGTAGGGGCCGGCCTTTTCCAGGGGGATCTGGTTGAAGGTCAGTTGCTTGGCGCCCTTGCCGGCGATGTCCTCGAAGCTGATGGTGGTGTGGTCCAGGTACTTCTGCGCCAGGCTGTCCATGTCGTGACGGGTGGCGGTGGAGTCGAGCACATAGGACTCGAGCATGGTGTCGTAGGCCACGCCGCGCATCAGGATGGCCGGGCTGCCGTTGGCCAGGATGTTGATGTCATACTTGGCGTTCTGGCCGATCTTGCCCTTGGCCGGGTCTTCCAGCAGGGGCTTCAGGGCCAGCAGCACGGCGTCACGGTCGAGCTGGGCGGGGGCGCCTTCGTAATCGTGTGCCAACGGTACGTAGGCGGCCTCGTGGGGTTCGACGGCGAATGACAGGCCGACCAGTTGCGCCTGCTGCGCGTCGAGGCCGGTGGTCTCGGTGTCGAAGGCGAACAGCGGCGCCTGGCGCAGTTTCTCCAGCCAGGCGTCGAAACGCGCCTGGTCGAGGATGGTCTCGTACTTCGGCTCGACCTTCTCGGCCACTGGCTCAACGTCGGCAGCAACGCTGCCACCGGCCTGGGGCGCGCTACGCTGGACCTCGGCCACCCAGCTCTTGAACTCCATCTCGGTATACAGCGCCAGCAGCGCCTCGCGGTCCGGCTCGCCGCAGACCAGGGCGTCCACTTCGACATCCAGCTCGACATCGCACTTGATGGTCGCCAGCTCGTAGGACAGGAAGGCCGCGTCGCGGTGCTCCTCCAGCTTGGCCGGCAGGGTCTTGGCGCCACGGATGGCCAGGGCCGGCACCTTGTCGAGGTTGTCGTACAAATCGCGCAGGCCGCCGCCGATACCGGTCAGCAGGCCGACCGCGGTCTTCTCGCCAACGCCCGGCACGCCGGGGATATTGTCGACCTTGTCACCCATCAGGGCGAGAAAATCGATGATGTGCTCGGGACCTACGCCGAACTTCTCGTGCACGCCGGCGATGTCCAGCACGCTGCCGGTCATGGTGTTGACCAGGGTGACGTGGCCGTCCACCAGCTGGGCCATGTCCTTGTCGCCGGTCGAGATGATCACCGGACGGCCGGCGGCGGCGCTGCTGCGCGCCAGGGTGCCGATGACGTCGTCGGCCTCCACGCCTTCGACGCACAACAGCGGGTAGCCGAGGGCGCGGACGCTGGCGTGCAGCGGCTCGACCTGCACCCGCAGGTCGTCGGGCATGCTTGGGCGGTTGGCCTTGTACTCGGCGAACATGGCGTCACGGAAGGTCCCGCCCTTGGCGTCGAAAACCACCGCGAACAGGCTGTCCGGGTACTGCTTGCGCAGGCTCTTGAGCATGTTCAGCACGCCCTTGACCGCGCCGGTGGGCATGCCCTTGGAGGTGGTCAGCGGCGGCAGCGCGTGAAAGGCGCGGTAGAGGTAGGACGAACCGTCCACCAGGACGAGGGGCGCTTGGCTCATGAGGAGAATCAACCTTTTCGACGGGTCCGGCGCTAGAATAGCCAGATCAATGACGACAAAAGGACTAGGTTATCATGCGCACACCCATTCGCCTGTTACTGCTCGGTCTGCTGGTCACCATGCCAGTCGTCACCCAGGCGGCGGACGAAGCCCCATCGGCCGATCCCGATGTAACCATTCGCACGGAAGGCGACAAGACCATCCAGGAGTACCGTCAAAACGGCTTCCTGTATGCGATCAAGGTCACGCCGAAGAACGGCAAGCCTTATTTCCTGGTACGCGCCGATGGCTCCGAAGGCAATTTCATTCGTTCCGACCAGCCGGACATGCTGATTCCGTCCTGGAAGATCTTCGAGTGGTAAGCTAGTAACGCGTATCGTTCTTATCAACCAGGCACTTCCGGCGGAAGTGCCCGCATGGGCAATTCTTCAACATGTCAGTCTTCACCCCTGTGTCCCGGCCTGAGCTGGAAACCTTTCTGGCGCCGTACGAGCTGGGTCGCCTGCTCGACTTCCAGGGTATCGCCGCCGGTACCGAGAACAGCAACTTCTTCGTCAGCCTGGAAAAAGGGGAGTTCGTCCTCACACTGATCGAGCGCGGGCCGGCTGAGGACATGCCGTTCTTCATCGAGCTGCTCGACGTGCTGCACGCTGCCGACATGCCGGTGCCCTATGCCCTGCGCGACCACGACGGCAACGGCCTGCGCGAGCTGTGCGGCAAGCCGGCGCTGCTGCAGCCACGGCTGTCGGGCAAGCACATCAAGGCCCCGAACAACCAGCACTGCGCCCAGGTCGGCGAGCTGTTGGCGCATATCCACCTGGCCACCCGCGAGCGCATCATCGAGCGCCGCACCGACCGTGGCCTGGACTGGATGCTGGAATCGGGCGCCGAATTGCTGCCGGGCCTGAACCGGGAACAGGCCGGGCTGCTGCAGCCGGCACTGGCGGAAATCACCGCGCACAAGGTGCAGATCCTCGCCCTGCCCAAGGCCAACCTGCACGCCGACCTGTTCCGCGACAACGTGATGTTCGAAGGCACCCACCTGACCGGGCTGATCGACTTCTACAACGCCTGCTCCGGGCCGATGCTGTATGACATTGCCATCACCGTGAACGACTGGTGCCTGGACGAGCAGGGCGGTATCGACCTGCCGCGCGCCCAGGCCTTGCTGGGCGCCTATGCGGCGCTGCGGCCGTTCACCGCCGCCGAGGCCGAGCTGTGGCCAGTGATGCTGCGGGTGGCCTGCGTGCGCTTCTGGCTGTCGCGCCTGATCGCGGCGCAGGCCTTCGCCGGGATGGACGTGATGATCCATGATCCGAGCGAATTCGAAGTGCGCCTGGCGCAGCGTCAGCAGGTGGCGCTGAAGCTGCCGTTCGCGCTCTAAAGGGCAGCTCGTTCAAGTTATCGATGATTGGCCACGAAGCGGGTGCCATACAACGTGGCGCCTGCTTCGCGGCTGCTCCTACAGCTGTTCCAGACAGCCGGTCAGGTCGCTGCCCAGCTTCTCCAGCAAGCGCTCATAGCCCCTGGCATCCACTGTATCGCTGCCCCCCAACGCATCCAGCTCCGCCAGGCGCACCGGCAACCCGGCCGTCAGCGTCTCGGCCAGGCGCGGGCGCAGCGGCGGCTCGCTGAACACACAAGTCTTGCCCACTGCCTGCAGGCGCTTGCGCATGGCGGCGACGTGCTGCGCGCCCGGCTGCACTTCCGAGGCGACGCTGAACACACCGGCGTGCTTCAGGCCATAAGCGGCCTCGAAGTAGTCGAAGGCTTCGTGGAACACGAAGTACGGCTTGCCGGCGATCCCCGCTACCCGCTGTTTGATCCGCCCATCCAGGGCATCCATGCGCTCGACGAACAGCTTGAGGTTGGCCTGGTAGCGCGCCGCATTAGCCGGATCCGCTGCCGCCAGGTCGCCGGCCATCTTCGCCGCGATCACCCGGGCATTCACCGACGACAGCCACAGGTGCGCATCGAGGCTGCCCGGACGGTGGTCGTGATCGTGATCGTCGTGGTCCTCCTCGTCGTGGGAGTGGCTATCCTCGCCGAAGTGACGCAACTGCATACCCGACAGCGACTGCACGGCCACGGTCGGCTTGGCGCGGCTCTTCAGCACACGGGGCAGGAAGCCTTCCATGTCCGGGCCGATCCAGTACAGCAGGTCGGCATCGGCGACCTTGCGTACATCGGAGGGGCGAAGCGCGTAGTTGTGCGGAGACGCCCCCGGCGGCAGCAACACGTCGGGGCTGCCGACACCGTCCTGGACGGCGGCGGCGATCTGCTGAAGGGGCTTGATGCTGGTCAGCACGCGCACGTCGGCGTGGGCCGAAAAAGCGATGAAAGCGACAAAGAGGGCAAGGAATCGGGACACGGTGGATACTCGGGTCGTCAGAAACAGGTAACATAATAACGTCTCCATCCTGAACCGTCGCTGCCCATGTCCATCACGCCGCTGGCCCACCGTCCCCACGATCATTCCCACTGCGTCCACAGTGCGCTGGCCGAGGCCGACGCGCTGTGCAACCGTCAGGGCCTGCGCCTGACCGCCCTGCGCCGTCGCGTGCTGGAGCTGGTGTGGCAGAGCCACAAGCCGCTGGGCGCCTACGACATCCTCGCCGTGCTCAGCGAGCAGGACGGCCGTCGCGCCGCGCCGCCCACCGTCTACCGGGCGCTGGACTTCCTGCTGGAGAACGGCCTGGTGCACCGCATCGCCTCGCTCAACGCCTTCATCGGCTGCAGCCACCCCGAGCATGCGCACCAGGGCCAGTTCCTGATCTGCCGCGCCTGCCATGTGGCCATCGAGCTGGAGCAGAACAGCATCAGCGACGCCATCGTCAGCAGCGCCAAGGCCGTGGGCTTCGCCGTGGAGACGCAGACGGTCGAAGTGGTCGGGTTGTGCGGCAACTGCCGGGGCAAGGCATGAGCGACGCCCTGATCCGCCTTGAGCAGGTCGGCGTCAGCTTCGGCGGCGAGGCGGTGCTCGACAGCATCGACCTGGCCGTCGCGCCCGGGCAGATCGTCACTCTGATCGGCCCCAACGGCGCCGGCAAGACCACCCTGGTGCGCGCCGTGCTCGGCCTGCTCAAGCCGCACCGCGGCACGGTGTGGCGCAAGCCGAAACTGCGCATCGGCTACATGCCCCAGAAGATCCAGGTAGACGCCACGCTGCCGCTGTCGGTGCTGCGCTTCCTGCGCCTGGTTCCCGGGGTAGACCGCGCGGCAGCCTTGGCGGCGCTGCAGGAAGTCGGCGCCGAGCAGGTGATCGACAACCCGATCCAGACCATCTCCGGCGGCGAGATGCAGCGCGTGCTGCTGGCCCGTGCCCTGCTGCGCGAACCCGAGCTGCTGGTGCTGGATGAGCCGGTGCAGGGCGTCGACGTGGTCGGCCAGACCGAGCTGTACAACCTGATCACCCGCCTGCGCGACCGCCATGGCTGCGGCGTGCTGATGGTCTCCCACGACCTGCACCTGGTGATGAGCGCCACCGATCAGGTGGTCTGCCTCAACCGCCATGTGTGCTGCTCGGGCCACCCGGAGCAGGTCAGCAACGACCCGGCCTTCGTCGAACTGTTCGGCCAGAACGCGCCGAGCCTGGCCATCTACCACCACCATCACGATCACAGCCACGACCTGCACGGCTCGGTGATCGCCCCCGGCGCCCATGTCCACGGAGAGCACTGCAAGCATGGCTGATTTTCTTCTCTACGCCCTGCTTGCCGGCCTGTCGCTGGCGCTCGTCGCCGGCCCGCTGGGCTCCTTCGTGGTCTGGCGGCGCATGGCCTACTTCGGCGACACCCTGTCCCACGCCGCGCTGCTCGGCGTGGCGCTGGGCTTCGCCCTGGACGTCAGCCCGGCGTTGGCGGTGACCGTCGGCTGCCTGTTGCTGGCGATCCTGCTGGTGACCCTGCAACAGCGCCAGCCACTGGCCTCGGACACCCTGCTCGGGATCCTCGCGCCCAGCACCCTGTCGCTGGGCCTGGTGGTGCTGAGCTTCATGCACGATGTGCGGATCGACCTGATGGCCTACCTGTTCGGCGACCTGCTGGCGATCAGCCCCACCGACCTGGCCTGGATACTCGGCGGCAGCGCGCTGGTGCTGGTGCTGCTGGCGATGCTCTGGCGGCCGCTGCTGGCGGTCACCGTGCACGAGGAACTGGCGATGGTCGAGGGCCTGCCGGTGGCCGGCCTGCGCTTGGCGCTGATGCTGCTGATCGCCGTGGTGATCGCGGTGGCGATGAAGATCGTGGGCGTGCTGCTGATCACCTCGCTGCTGATCATCCCGGCCGCCGCGGCACAGCGTCACGCCCGCTCACCGGAACAGATGGCCGTGGGCGCCAGCCTGCTGGGGGTTACCGCGGTCTGCGGCGGCCTGGCGCTGTCCTGGTTCAAGGACACCCCGGCTGGGCCTTCGATCGTGGTCTGTGCGGCGGTGCTATTCTTGCTGAGCTTGGCGTTGCCGAAACGCTGAGATTCCAGGGCGCACGCTGACGCGTCCTGCAACCTTTTCATCGCTTGCAGGTCACACAAGACCCGTTTTCGAGCGTGCGCACCTGGGTGTAGACTTGCTCGCTTTTTGCGCAAATAGAGAGTCGCAGGAATGAAGCCGTTCGCCTCACGTTATCTGCTTGTTGCCGCGTTTTCCCTGTTCCTGGCCGCCTGCTCCAGCAAGCCGGTCGAGCAGCCGGTCGCGCCTGCCCAGCCGGATGCCTGGCACCAGCTGGAACAAAGCATTGCCAGCAACGAACTGGCCACCGCCGAAGACCAGCTGGCAGCGCTGCAGGCCCAGGCACCGGGCGATGCGCGCCTTGAGCCGCACCAGCGCCAGCTGGCCGAGGCCTACCTGCAACGCAGCCGCATCGTCCTGCAAAAAGGCGACGTGAATGCCGCCGCCACCGCGCTGGCCCGCGCCCGGGCGCTGATGCCCCAGGCACCGGCCCTGACCGGCGGCGATGCCATGGCCCAGGCGCGCAAGGCCGAGCTGGAAAAGGCCGAGGCAGCGCTGAAGGCGGCCGAGTCCAAGCCCAGGGCCCGGGTCATCGACCCGACCGCGCCCAGCACCGTGGTGGCGTTGAAGACCACCGACAGTCGGGCGATGCGCCGCCAGTTGGATGACATTGCCGCCGATGTAGTGAATTACCAGTGCGAGGTGGTGTTCCAGGTCCCGCGCACCCAGGACGCGCCGTGGCTCAAGACCCTGCTGGAGAAGCGCGTGCGCAAGCTCGACAGGGGTTTCGAGCTTGAGCAAAAGCATGAGATCCAGCGCTCATTGCCGGCGCAGGTGGTGTTGATTCCCCACCAGCAATAAACCTGACAGGGCCCCATCGCCGGCAAGCCGGCTCCCACACATGATCCCTGTGGAAGCCGGCTTGCCGGCGATGGGCTTCATAGCAGCCCCCGACTATGCCGGAACAACTTCGGCAGCCGCCTCCCGCGCCCACACCCGGTGACCCTCGACTGCCTTGAAAAACGCCTCGAGCACCTTCGGGTCATCGCCCAGCAACAGCCCCACATCTTCCTTGAGCCCCAGTTTGTTCAGCAGGAGCTTGCCCTCACTGGCTACGCCCATGGGCTTCAGATGCTTGTAGGCCTCGAGCAAAAAATGCTTGGCCACGCCACTGTTTTCCAGCGCCTCCAACGACACCTTGCCCGCCGGCACCCACACGCCGTCGAACATCACCGACGGCATGCCCTCCATCGACGCATCCACCGGCAGCTGCTTGCCATCGGCAGTCTTCACTGGTGCCGAAGTCGGCCCGAGCAGCATGGGGCGCGCACTTTGCGCCTCCAGCGCCTTGACCACCTTGTCGACACTCGCGTCATCCACGCCATCAGCCACCAGGATGGCAATCTTGCGCCCACTGATGCCGATGTCCCCGAGGTGGTTCATCTGGCTCAAGGCCTTTGACTGCGCCGGCTTGCTGCCCTTGACCTTGACCGTGCCGGCCTTCGGCGCCGGCAGCCCGAGGTTGGCCGCCACCGCTGCCGCCAACTTGAGATCGATGTTGGCCAGAATCTCGTTCACCTCCCGCGCCCGGATCGCCTCGCGCTCGACCTTGCCCAGCTCGAAGCTGTAGGCCTTGATGATGTGCTGCTGCTCGGTGGGGCTCATGCTCTGGAAGAACAGCCGCGCCTGGGAGAAATGGTCGCCGAACGACTCGCTGCGCTGGCGGATCTTGTTCGCATCGATACGTTCCTGGTAACTCTCGAAACCGCCATCCTGCGCGGCAGCCGGCGTTTCCTTCGGCCAACCGCCATCGATCGAGTTGGGCTCGTAGGAGGCACGCCCCTTGTCGATGGTCATGCGGTGCATGGCATCGCGCTGGCTGCTGTGATTGGGCGCGACAGGGCGGTTGATCGGGATCTCGTGGAAGTTCGGTCCGCCCAGGCGGCTTATCTGGGTGTCGGTGTACGAGAACAACCGGCCCTGCAGCAAGGGATCATTGCTGAAATCGATGCCCGGCACGATATGCCCCGGGCAGAAGGCAATCTGCTCCACTTCGGCGAAGAAGTTGTCCGGGTTGCGGTCGAGCACCATCTTGCCCAGCGGCGTCACCGGCACCAGCTCCTCGGGGATGAGCTTGGTCGGGTCGAGCAGGTCGAAGTCGAACTTGTGCTCGTCGGCCTCCGGCACGATCTGCACGCCCAGTTCCCATTCCGGGTAATGGCCGGTCTCGATCGCTTCCCACAGGTCGCGGCGGTGGTAGTCGGTGTCCTTGCCTGCAAGCTTCTGGGCTTCGTCCCACAGCACCGAGTGCACGCCCTGGCGCGGCTTCCAGTGGAACTTGACGAAGCTGGCCACGCCTTGGGCATTGATCAACCGGAAGGTATGCACGCCAAAGCCTTCCATCATCCGCAGGCTGCGCGGGATGGCGCGGTCGGACATGGCCCACATGACCATGTGCGCGGATTCCGGCACCAGCGATACGAAGTCCCAGAAGGTATCGTGGGCAGAGCCACCGGTGGGTATCTCGTTGTGCGGTTCGGGTTTGACCGCGTGGACGAAGTCGGGAAACTTGATCGCGTCCTGGATGAAGAACACCGGCATGTTGTTGCCGACCAGATCGAAATTGCCCTCATCGGTGTAGAACTTCACCGCAAAGCCGCGCACGTCTCGCACCGTGTCACCCGAGCCACGTGGGCCCTGCACGGTGGAAAAGCGTACAAACACCGGGGTTATTTTCTCGGGATCTTGCAGGAAACCGGCCTTGGTCAGTTCGGCATGGCAGCCGTAGCTTTGGAAGTATCCATGGGCGCCGGTCCCGCGGGCATGGACGATACGCTCGGGTATGCGCTCATGATCGAAGTGGGTGATCTTCTCGCGCATGATGAAGTCTTCGAGCAGCGAAGGCCCGCGGACACCGGCCTTGAGACTGTTCTGGTTGTCGGCGACCTTCACCCCCTGGTTGGTGCGCAGCGCCTGGCCGCTGGCGTCGCTGCGAAAAGCCTCCAGGCTCTGCAGCTTGGCGTTGGTGTTGGCCTTGTCCGGGGTGTCGGTGCCGGCGACAGGGCTGGGCTGTGGCGCCTGGGGCGTCTTGCTGGGCATCTTCGGCTCTCCTCATCAGTCATCAGGCTGCCCATTCGGGCTTGTTCAATTAGTGACTGGGCCGCCGTCGGATGCGTTCAATCGGATTGCCGACCGTCGCGATATGCCGATTGGATTGGAGCATTGCGAAATTAATGCTAAGAACAGGCAGGGGAAAAGGCTAAAATGCGCGACCCCGGCTAACCGCTGACCCAAATTCCATGCGCCCCACAAGGTTCGCTCAGTGATCGAGTTTCAAAATGTCCACAAGACCTACCGCGTCGCCGGTAGGGATATCCCGGCCCTGAACCCGACCAGCCTGACCATCGAAGATGGCCAGGTGTTCGGCCTGATCGGCCACTCCGGTGCCGGCAAGAGCACCATGCTGCGTCTGATCAACCGCCTCGAGGAGCCGTCCGGCGGCAAGATCGTGGTCGACGGCGAAGACGTCACCGCCTTCGACGCCAACCAGCTGCGCCGCTTCCGCCAGCAGGTCGGTATGATCTTCCAGCACTTCAACCTGCTGGCGTCCAAGACCGTCGCCGACAACGTCGCCCTGCCGCTGGTGCTGGCCGGCGAGCTGTCGCGTGGCGAGATCGACAAGCGCGTCACCGAGCTGCTGGCCCGTGTCGGCCTGTCCGAGCATGCGAAGAAGTACCCGGCGCAGCTGTCGGGCGGGCAGAAACAACGCGTCGGCATCGCCCGCGCCCTGTCCACCAACCCGAAGATCCTGCTGTGCGACGAGGCCACCAGCGCCCTCGACCCGCAGACCACCGCCTCGGTGCTGCAACTGCTGGCCGAGATCAACCGCGAGCTGAAACTGACCATCGTACTGATCACCCACGAGATGGACGTGATCCGCCGGGTCTGCGACCGCGTGGCGGTGATGGACGCCGGGCAGATCGTCGAGCAAGGCCCGGTGGCTGAAGTGTTCCTGCACCCGCAGCACGCCACCACCCGGCGCTTCGTCCAGGAGGACGAGCAGATCGACGAGAACGAGCAACGCGACGACTTCGCCCATGTGCCGGGCCGTATCGTGCGCCTGACATTCCAGGGTTGCGCCACCTACGCGCCTCTGCTGGGCACCGTGGCCCGCGAAACCGGTGTCGACTACAGCATCCTGGCCGGACGCATCGACCGCATCAAGGACATTCCCTATGGCCAGCTGACCCTCGCCTTGATCGGCGGAGACATGGACGCGGCATTCGCCCGCTTCACTGCAGCTGATGTACATATGGAGGTACTGCGCTGATGGACATCCTCAGCTATTTCGCCAACGTCGACTGGGTCGAGATCTGGCAAGCGACCAGCGACACCATGGTCATGCTGTTCATCTCACTGGCCTTCATCATCCTGCTCGGCCTGCCGCTGGGCGTCGTGCTGTTCCTGTTCAGCCCTCGGCAGATGTTCGAGCACAAGAAGATCTACGCAGTGCTGGCGACCATCGTCAACATCGTGCGCTCGGTGCCATTCATCATCCTGCTGATCGTGATGATCCCGATCACGGTACTGATCACCGGTACCTCGCTGGGTGTCGCGGGCGCGATTCCGCCGCTGGTGGTCGGCACGACGCCGTTCTTCGCACGCCTGGTCGAGACGGCCCTGCGTGAAGTGGATCGCGGCATCATCGAGGCCACCCAGTCGATGGGCGCCACCACCCGCCAGATCATCTTCAAGGCAGTGCTCCCTGAAGCCATGCCGGGCATCATCGCCGCTATCACCGTAACGGCCATCACCCTGGTGTCCTACACCGCCATGGCCGGCGTGGTCGGTGCCGGTGGCCTGGGCGACCTGTCGATCCGCTTCGGCTACCAGCGCTTCCAGACCGACGTGATGATCGTCACCGTGGTACTGCTGGTGATCCTGGTCCAGGTGCTACAGATGATCGGCGACAAGCTGGTCGTGCATTTTTCCCGTAAGTAACCCCAATGGGGTCGGCCCGGCCGACCCGTTCGGGGGCCGTCGCGGCCCTCACAAGGAGTGATCAATGAAGAAGCTGCTTGCTGTTGTCGCCGCCGTCGCGGCCTTCTCGGCCCACGCCGAGACCCTGACCGTCGCCGCCACCCCGGTGCCGCACGCCGAGATCCTCAACTTCGTCAAGCCGCAGCTGGCGAAGGAGGGCGTGGAGCTGAAGGTCAAGGAGTTCACCGACTACATCCAGCCGAACGTGCAGGTCGCGGAAAAGCGCCTGGACGCCAACTTCTTCCAGCACCAGCCTTACCTGGATGAGTTCAACAAGGCCAAGGGCACCCAGCTGGTCAGCGTTGCCGGCGTGCACCTGGAGCCGCTGGGCGCCTACTCGAGCAAGTACAAGAAGCTCGACGAACTGCCATCCGGCGCCACCGTGGTCATCCCCAACGACGCCACCAACGGCGGCCGTGCCCTGCTGCTGCTGGACAAGGCTGGCGTGATCAAGCTCAAGGACAGCAAGAACATCCTGTCGACCGTGAAGGACATCACCGGCAACGACAAGAAGCTGAAATTCCGCGAGCTGGAAGCGGCCACCATCCCGCGCGTGCTGACCCAGGTCGACCTGGCGCTGATCAACACCAACTATGCGCTGGAAGCCAAGCTGAATCCGGAGAAGGACGCCCTGGTGATCGAAGGCAGCGATTCGCCTTACGTGAACATCCTGGTGGCGCGTCCGGACAACAAGGACGCCGATGCCATGAAGAAGCTGGCTGCGGCCCTGCATTCGCCTGAGGTGAAGCAGTTCATCACCGAGAAGTACAAGGGCGCGGTGATTCCGGCGTTCTAAGCTGACATCCCCGGGGCCGCTTTTCGGCCCATCGCGGCAGGCCCGAGGAACGAACACCAATCGCGGGGCCAGCCCGCTCCCACGCCAGATTGCGTTCTGGTGTGGGAGCGGGCTGGCCCCGCGATTCATTTCTACGGTCAGTCGCGCTTGACCAGCCCCGGCAACTGCGCCACCAGCTTCTGGTTGTTGAACGGCGCACGGATGAACCCGCGCTGGCGCCCGTCCGGCCCGACCACCGCCAGGTTGCCGCTGTGATCCACGGTGTAGCCCGGCTTGCTGGTATCGGCTGGGATGAACGGAATGCTCAAGGCATTGGCCAGCTTCTGGGTGTCCTCGATCGACCCCGCCACCCCGACGAAATCCTTGTCGAAGTAGCCCAGGTACTGTTTGAGCTGGTTCGGCGTGTCGCGGTTCGGGTCGACGCTCACCAGCACCACCTGCAGACGCTCCAGCGCCTCCTTGGGCAGCTCGCTTTTCACCTGGCGCAGCTGGGCCAGGGTGGTCGGACAGATGTCCGGGCAGTAGGTATAGCCGAAGAACAGCAACGACCACTTGCCCTTGAGCTGGTCCAACACCAGCGGCTGGCCGTTCTGGTCGGTCATGGTCACGTCCGGCACGGTGCGGCTCTGCGGCAGCAGGATGATGCCGGCGTCGATCAGCTCGGTGGGATTCAACTGACCACGGTCGTTGAGCACCTTGTTGACGGTCAGGCCCATGATCAGCGCGACCAGGGCAACGAGGATGAAGACGGTTTTCTGGGTTCGGGTCATAGGTTCAGCAACAGGTAGTGGTCTACGAGCAACGCGATGAACAAGGCGAACAGGTAGCCGATAGAGTACTTGAACGTCTTGATCGCCGCGTGCGGCCGGGTGCCACGGTACAACACCCAGGCCCAGTGCAGGAAGCGCAAGCCCAGGACCATGGCACAGGCCAGGTACAACGGTCCGCTCATGTGGATGGCATAGGGCAACAGGCTCACCGCCAGCAATATCAAGGTGTAGAGCAGGATGTGCAGGGCCGTGTAGCGCTCGCCGTGGGTAACGGGGAGCATGGGAATATCAGCTTTTGCGTACTCCTCCTTGCGATGAATCGCCAGGGCCCAGAAGTGCGGTGGCGTCCAGGCGAAGATGATCAGCACCAGCAGCAGTGGTTCGGCGCCCAGGTGCCCGCTGACCGCCACCCAGCCCAGCAACGGCGGAGCCGCTCCGGCCAGGCCACCGATCACGATGTTCTGCGGCGTGGCACGCTTGAGAAAGCCGGTATAGAGCACCGCGTAACCGAGCAGCGAAGCCAGGGTGAGCCAGGCGGTGAGGGGGTTGGTGAAGGCCAGCAGCAGGGCCATCCCCGCCACGGCCAACAGCAAGGCGAACAGCAAGGCCGGCAAGGGCGCGACCCGGCCCTGGGCCAGCGGGCGCTTGTGGGTGCGGGCCATCAGTGCATCGACGCGGCGGTCGACGACGTGGTTGACCGCCGCCGCGGCCCCCGCGCACAAGCCAATCCCCAGGTTGCCGAACAGCAGGACGCTCCAGGCCACCCCCGCGCGGGTGGCAAGAAACATCCCTACCAGCGAGGTGATCAGCATCAGCACCACCACCTTCGGCTTGGTCAGCTCCATGTAGTCGCGCCATCCGGCGCGCTGGCGTTCCGTGCTCAGAAGCGTCGCCACGAATCGTTCCTCATTTGATGGGAAAGGTGCACGCCGGTCACCGGCGTCAGGCGCCAGCCGTGGCCCACACGGACCTTGTCGACCACGCGGATGCGGTAGTTGACCAGTACCATGCACATCAGCAGCAAGGCGCCACCAGCGTTGTGCGCGACAGCCACGCCCAGGGGCAGGTGGAACAGCACGTTGCTGATGCCCAGGCCCAGTTGCAGCGCCAGCGCCAGCAACACCAGGCGAGCCAGGCCACCCAGGCCGTGGCGGTGCAGCTTCCAGCTCAGGGTCAGTAACACCAGCATGACCAGCAGCGCGCCCAGGCGATGGCTGATATGAATCGCGGTGCGCGCGTCACTGTCCAGTTGCCCACCGAGGTAATTGGGCCCGACGTGCTGGGTCAGGTGGAAGCCGTTGCTGAAGTCGGCCGCAGGCCACCACTGGCCATGGCAGGTGGGCAGGTCGATGCAGGCAACGGCGGCGTAGTTGGCGCTGACCCAGCCCCCCAGGGCGATCTGGCCGATGACCACCAGCAGCGCCAGCGCGGCGATGCGGCGCAGGCTCAGCGGCAGTTTCGGCAATGGCGCAAAGGCCCGGGATAGACGCAGGGAAAGCAGGAAAAGCAGGCTCACCGTGGTGAATCCGCCGAGCAGGTGCGCGGTGACTACCTGGGGCCAAAGCTTCAAGGTAACCGTCCACATGCCGAACGCCGCCTGGGCCAGCACCACGCCCAGCAGCAACACCGGCAGGCGGTAGGGCTGGCCGTCGCGGGCATGCCGGCGCACGGCCTGGAAGGCGAGCAGGGCGATCACCAGCGCCAGGGTGCCGGCGAAATAGCGATGGACCATCTCGGCCCAGCCCTTGGCTTCTTCCACCGGGTGCTCGGGGAAGTGCAGCTCGGCATGGGCCAGCTGGGCATCGGTCTTGGGCACGCTGATGAAGCCATAGCACCCCGGCCAGTCGGGGCAGCCCAGGCCGGCATGGGTCAGCCGGGTATAGGCGCCGAGCAGCACCACCAGCAGCGCCAGCAGGGTGGCGAACACAGCGAGACGGAATCCGGGTCTGGCCATGGCGGCCTCCTAGCCGATGTTGGACAGCTTGAGCAGGTGACGCAGGTCGTCCAGCACATGCTTGCCGTTGACCTTGGCGTCGTAGCGCAGCACCAGGTTGCCGTGGGGGTCGACGATCCACAGCTGCGGGCCCACTTCGCCGACCTTCTGGACATAACGCTGAACATCCAGCGGGTAGCGCCGCAACTGCGGGTATTCGCGGCCCAGCAGGGCCTGGTAGTCGGCGGCCAGCGGTTGGGCCGCCGCCAGGGCATGGCTGGCGCGGCTGGCGTCACGGCCCAGGCCGACCTGGATCTGCCGGGCCAGGTACACCAGTTGCCGGCACTCCTCGGCGCAGGCCTCGGGGGCGCTGACCAGCAGCTGCCAGCGCTCGTCCTGGGCATCGATGCCGATGTCCGCGCGGCCCTCGCCATTGCCGATCATCACGCCGTGATAGCTGCGCCCCTCCGGCACCCAGAACTTGAGCTTGTACATGAGGGTGGCAAGGATCATCGGCCCGAGCACGACGAACAGGATCAGCAACAGTTGCAGACGCCCCCGGGGCTTGCGGTGGTCAGGCGCGTCCAGTGGACTCGTGGCGGCGGCCATGGCGGTTCTCCTTGTCGTTGTGATGCCAGCCGAAGTACAGGTAGAGCAGCACCAGCGTGGTGGCCAGGGCGAACCACTGCACGGCATAGCCCTGGTGCTTTTCCGGCCCCATGGCGACCACCGGCCAGTCCAGGCGGTAGGCGGCCGGACCGGGCTGCAGGCGCAGTTCCTGGGCGAAGCCTTCGCGGCCCAGCTGCTGCCAGAGCCCGGCCGGGTCGATGGCCGTCAGCAGTTGCGGCCAGCGGCCATCCGGATTGTCCGGGTGCAGTTGGAAGGTCTTGCCCGGCGCCACGTATACCGTGGTGTCCAGCGCCAGGGCCTGGTCCGGGGTGTCGAAACGCACCGGCACCCGACGGTCGGGCCAGGGCAGCCAGCCGCGGTTGAGCAGCAGCCACAGCCCGCTGGCCTGGTCGTGGAAAGGTTGCAGCAACTCGACGCCGGCCTTGCCGTCGCGCATCTGGTTGTCCAGCAGCAGGCTGTGGGTGGCGTCGAAGCGGCCATACAAATGCACGGGATAGAACGCCGGATCCGGCAGCTGGCGCAGTTGATCGACAGCGACCGGCGCCTCGATCTGGCGCTCGGTGTACGCGGCGAGCAGGTCGCGCTTCTCATCGGCGCGGCGCAGTTGCCAGCAGCCGAGCGCGATCAGGCCCGGCAGCAGCGCGAGCACCACCAGGGTCGGCAACAGGCCGGGGCGAAACGGCCTCACCAGGGCCTCGTCAGGTCGAGCGCTATACTTGTACTCATCACCGCATCCCCCTGGAGTTACGCCATGCTCAAGGCCGCGATTGTCCTGATGCTGCTGGCCACCATCGCCAGCCTGTTCAGTGGCCTGGTGTTCCTGGTCAAGGACGACGACCAGTCGACCCGCCTGCTCAAGGCCCTTACCGTACGTGTCGCCCTCGCCACCCTGACCATCGCGCTGGTGGCCTGGGGCTTTATCAGCGGGCAGTTGGTCTCCCACGCGCCGTTCTGAATTACCTCGATCCCTGTAGGAGCGCGCCGCCCTTCAAAGCACATACACGAATATGAACAACCCCACCCACACCACATCCACGAAGTGCCAGTACCAGCTCGCCGCCTCGAAACCGAAGTGCTTGTCCGGCTCGAAGTGCCCGCGCATCACCCGGCAGAACATCACGAACAGGATCAATGTCCCCAGCGTCACGTGCGCGCCGTGAAAGCCGGTGAGCATGAAGAACGTCGCTCCATAGATCCCCGACCCCAGGGTCAGCCCCAGCTTGTTATAGGCCTCGTGGTACTCGTAGGCCTGCAGCGCAAGGAACCCCAGCCCCAGCAGGATGGTCAGCCCCAACCACAGTTTCAGCGGGCCACGATGGCCCTTGCGCAGAGCATGGTGGGCGATGGTCACGGTCACGCTGGAGCTAACCAGCAGAATGGTGTTGATCAGTGGCAGGTGCCACGGGTCGATGACTTCCTTCGGTGGCGGGAACAGTTTCGGGTCCGGTGTGTGCAGCAGCGGCCAGACGAACTCGAAGTTGGGCCAGAGCATGTGCGCCACGCCCTTGGCTCCATCGCCCCCCAGCCACGGCCCGGCCAGCACCCGTACGTAGAACAGCGCGCCGAAGAAGGCCAGGAAGAACATCACCTCGGAGAAAATGAACCAGCTCATGCCCCAGCGGAAGGAACGGTCCATCTGCGCGCTGTATAGGCCGGCATGGCTCTCCTTGACCACCGCGCCGAACCAGCCGAACAGCATGTACGCCAGGAACAGCCCCCCGATGAAGAAGATCAGCGGCCCGTGGGACTCCGGGTGGCCGGCCTTGAGATCGTTGAACCAGGTGCCCAGGCCAAACACGGTGATGAACATGCCGATCGTGGCGATGATCGGCCACTTGCTCTGCGCCGGGACGTAGTAGTGCTCGTGGCTTGCCATGCTTGATCTCCTTCCCTCAATGGGCGGCCTCGGTCGCGACATGGGCGACCGGCGGGTGGCGAGCGGTGATGTCGAACAGGGTGTAGGCCAGGGTCAGGTGCTTCACCGACTCCGGCAGGTCGCGGTCGACGATGAAGCGCACCGGCATTTCAATGCGCTCGCCCGGCTGCAGCACCTGCTGGGTGAAGCAGAAGCACTCGGTCTTGTGGAAGTACGCCGCAGCCTCGGCCGGGGTGATGCTGGGGATAGCCTGGGCGCTCATCGGCTGGTTGGTCGGATTGCGGGCGATGAAGATCATCTGGTTCACCGCCCCGGGATTGACCTCGATCTGGTCGGCGGTGGAATGAAATTCCCAGCTCATGTCGCCGGCGTTGGTGGACATGAACTGCACCCGCACCGAACGCGACGGGTCGCTCACCTGGGTGCCCGCGTACTGCCCGCCGGTCTTGCCGTTGATGCCGAAAGCCTTGCACATCACATCGTAGATCGGCACCAGGGCGAAGCCGAAGGCGAACATCACCACGGTCAGCATCAGCAAGCGGCTGACCAGGCGTTTGAGCGACAGGCCGTCCATGGGCAGGCTCCTACTTCACTTCCGGCGGGGTCTGGAAGGTGTGGTAGGGCGCCGGCGAAGGAATCGACCACTCCAGGCCCTCGGCGCCGTCCCAAGGCTTGGCCGGTGCCGGCGCGCCACCGCGGATGCACTTGATGACGATGAACAGGAAGAAGATCTGCGTGGCGCCGAACATGAACGCGCCGATCGACGAGACCATGTTGAAGTCGGCGAACTGCAGGTTGTAGTCCGGGATCCGGCGTGGCATGCCAGCCAGGCCGACGAAGTGCATGGGGAAGAAGGCCAGGTTCATGCCAACGAACGACAGCCAGAAGTGCAATTTGCCGAGGGTTTCGTCATACATGTGGCCGGTCCACTTCGGCAGCCAGTAGTAGGCCGAGGCAAAGATGCCGAAGATCGCCCCAGGCACCAGTACGTAGTGGAAGTGGGCGACCACGAAGTAGGTGTCGTGGTACTGGAAGTCGGCAGGCGCAATGGCCAGCATCAGGCCGGAGAAGCCACCGATGGTGAACAGGATGACGAAGGCGATGGCGAACATCATCGGTGTCTCGAAGGTCAGCGAGCCTTCCCACATGGTGCTGACCCAGTTGAACACCTTCACCCCGGTGGGCACGGCGATCAGCATGGTCGCGTACATGAAGAACAGCTCGCCTACCACCGGGATGCCGACCACGAACATGTGGTGGGCCCAGACGATGAACGACAAGAAGGCGATGGCCCCGGTGGCGTAGACCATCGAGGTGTAGCCGAACAGCGGCTTGCGCGAGAACGCCGGGATGATCGAGCTGACCGCGCCGAAGGCCGGCAGGATCATGATGTACACCTCGGGGTGGCCGAAGAACCAGAACACGTGCTGGAACAAGACCGGGTCGCCACCGCCGGCGGCGCTGAAGAAGCTGGTGCCGAAGTGAATGTCCATCAGCATCATGGTCACCACGCCGGCCAGCACCGGCATCACCGCGATCAGCAGGAACGCGGTGATCAGCCAGGTCCAGACGAACAGCGGCATCTTCATCAGGGTCATGCCCGGGGCGCGCAGGTTGAGGATGGTGGCGATCACGTTGATCGCGCCCATGATCGAGCTGATGCCCATCAGGTGGATGGCGAAGATGAAGAAGGTCACGCTCGCCGGGGCGTAGGTGGTCGACAGCGGGGCGTAGAAGGTCCAGCCGAAGTTCGGACCGCCACCGGGGCTGAACAGGGTCGAGACCAGCAGCAGGAACGCCGCCGGCAGCAGCCAGAAGCTGAAGTTGTTCATCCGCGGCAGGGCCATGTCCGGGGCACCGATCATCAGCGGGATCATCCAGTTGGCCAGGCCGACGAACGCCGGCATCACCGCGCCGAACACCATGATCAGCCCGTGCATGGTGGTCATCTGGTTGAAGAACGCCGGCTCCACGATCTGCAGGCCGGGCTGGAACAGCTCGGCGCGGATCACCATGGCGAACGAGCCGCCGAGCAGGAACATGGAGAAGGCGAACCACAGGTACATCGTGCCGATGTCCTTGTGGTTGGTGGTCAGCACCCAGCGCATCAGGCCTTTGGCCGGGCCGTGGGCGTGTTCATGACCGTGGGCGTGGTCGTCGATCACTGCACTCATGTCCTGTCTCCTGCAACCCTAAGGCACCGGTTCATTTGCTTTCCGCCTGCTTGAGCGCCAGCACGTCCTTCGGCGTGACCATGTCGCCCTTGTTGTTGCCCCAGGCGTTGCGTTCGTAGGTGACCACGGCGGCGATATCGACTTCCGAGAGTTGCTTGCCGAACGCCGCCATGGCGGTGCCGGGCTTGCCGTGGAAGACGATGCCCAGGTGGGCTTCCTTGGGCCCGGTGGCGATCTTCGAGCCCTTGAGCGCCGGGAACATCGGCGGCAGGCCCTGGCCTTCGGCCTGGTGACAGGCCACGCAGGTGGTGTGGTAGACCTTGTCGCCGCGTGCCACCAGCTCTTCGAGGGTCCAGTCCTTGCTGGTCAGCTCCTTGAGCTTGGCCGCCTCGGCCTTGCGCTCGCCAAGCCAGGTGTCGTAGTCGGCCTTGGACTTCACCTCGACCACCACCGGCATGAAGCCGTGGTCCTTGCCGCACAGCTCGGTGCACTGACCACGGTAGATGCCCGGCTTCTCGACCCGGGTCCAGGCCTCGTTGACGAAACCGGGGATGGCGTCGCGCTTGACCGCGAAGGCCGGCACCCACCAGGAGTGAATGACGTCGGCGGCGGTCACCAAAAAGCGCACCTTGGCGCCCACCGGCAGCACCAGCGGCTGGTCGACCTCGAGCAGGTAGTGCTCATCCTTCGGCGATTTGTTGTGGATCTGCTCGGCGGGGGTGGCCAGGTTGCTGAAGAACTCGACGTCCTGGCCCAGGTACTTGTAGTGCCACTTCCACTGGTAGCCGGTGACCTGGATGTCGATGTCCGAGTCGCTGGCGTCGTAGATGTCGATCAGGGTCTTGGTGGCCGGAATGGCCATGGCCACCAGGATCAGGAAGGGAACCACTGTCCAGAGGATCTCGACCCAGGTGTGCTCGTGGAAGTGCGCGGCCTGCTGCCCGGTCGAGCGGCGGTGGATGACCATCGACCAGAACATCGCGCCGAACACCACGATGCCGATGATCACGCAGATCCAGAAGATGGTCATGTGCAGGTCGAACACTGCGTGGGAGACTTCCGTCGCCCCGGGCGCCATGTTCACCGTCCATGCTGCCTGTGCCTGACCGAACAACGACCACAGCAACAGGCCCATCCAGACATGTGGATGTCGCATCATTGCGGGTTCCCCTTATCGTTCTTGTAGTCCCGGAGGCGTGGACGACCTGCTACGACAAAGGGGGGAACGGTGGCCAAGACTGCCTGGCTTCGACGACCGAGCCCCCTGCTTAAGGCAGTCGGGCCTCATCAACGAATCACGTTTCACCCGGAGTATAGACACCGACCAATGGTGCGCAACGCAGCACTTGAAATGATCTTGGCTCAACCAAACGTTTGCTCTGAAAGCCTCATGAATACTGGGCCGGGACACAATAATGGCACTTTGATATAGCCAATTTCCTACACGCACGTGAGAGATATAACAAATGCGTCTTAGCCATTCTCGTAAGCAAGCTAACTTAGTGTCTTCCGTTTGTAACGCCATGTCCCTGGAGTTGTCATGAACATCGCTGCTGTACGCGAGCAGATCGAAAATGCCCATCAACATGAGAGCCGTACAGGCCAACTGAAAGCCCGCCTCGAACTGCAACTGCCACACCTGCATCCATCGATCCAACTACCCCAGCAGGATGCCCAGGGTACCCTGGCGCGCTTTGTCGGCGCCTACATCAACGAGGTTCCGGAACTGCTCGAAGCCGCGCACAACGTGGCGCTCGAAGCCGGCATCGAGACGCAGATCAAACCGGTACTGAAAATTGCCGAGGCCTACTTCCTGCAGCCGCCGAGCGTGATGGCGGGGCAGGTCGGGCTGGACTGCCTGCTGGACGAGGCCTACCTGGCGCATCGCCTGGTCGAGGAGGTCAACGACCTGTATATCCGCCATTTCCAGCAGCCGCTGATTCCGGTGGATACCACGGTCGCCAACCTGATCGCCCATCAGCTGATCGGCGAGACGTTTGCCAACCAGCTGGATGAGGTGGTGCATCATTCGGTGGATGAGATGCTTGATGACGAGAGCTTTGCCGTGGAATCGGTGGAGGTCTACCGCGACAAGCTGTCGAGCCCGGAAACTGGCGCCGCGTGGAAACGCTGGCCGTGCCTTTCGCGCCAGCTTGGTGTGGAGCTGGGGCAATCGGCCTGAGCAAACCTCAAAATTGCCGGGGCCGCTTTGCGGCCCTTTCGCGACACAAGGCCGCTCCCACAGGTTCAGTGCATGATTCAATTTCTGCGCTGTATCTGTGGGAGCGGCCTTGTGTCGCGAAAGGGCTGCGCAGCAGCCCCAGGATCCTCAGATCAGACTAGGCCCCAACCCCCGCCGTAGTCCGCAGCCGTCCCTCGACCCGCCGCTTCAAACGCCGCTGCTCCAGCACCAGCCGCGAGCCCTTGGCCGCGCCGCTGCGCCCCCAGTCCTCCAGCAGTTCCAGGCAGGAATGGTCGATATAATTCAGGTTGCCCAGCGGCACATGCAACGTGGTCCCTTCCGGTACCGTGTCCAGCACCTGGGTCAGCGCCGGCACCTTGAGGAAGGTCGCCGCCCCGCTCAGGCGCAGCTCCATGTGCCCCGGCACGTCCAGCGCCACCAGGTTGATCTTCAAACGCGCCGCCTTGAACGCCAGCTTCAGCAGGGTGAGGGCAAAGCCCAGCAACACGCCGGTCAACAGGTCAGTAAAGATGATTGCCAGTGCAGTCGCCGCATAGGTGAACATCGGCATCCGTCCATAGCGGCCAAGACCACGGAACGCCCTGAAGTCCACCAACTTGACCCCGGTATAGACCAGCACCCCGGCCAGGCTGGCCACAGGTATCTGCTGCAGCACGCTACTCAGCGCCACCACGAAGGCCAGCAGCCAGATACCGTGGAAGATCGCCGAGGCCCGTGTCTGCGCGCCGGCCTGGACGTTGGCCGAGCTGCGCACGATCACCCCAGTCATCGGCAGCGCACCAAGCACCCCGCAGAGCATGTTGCCAACACCTTGCGCCGACAACTCACGGTCGAAGTCCGAACGCTGGCCGCTGTGCATGCGGTCGACGGCTGCGGCGGACAGCAAGGTCTCGGCACTGGCGATGAAGGCCAGGGCGAAAGCCGCCACCAGCAGGGTCGGGTCGGCCAACTTGAGCAGGTCATCCGGACGCAACCAGTCGATGGCCTCGGACAGATCGGCCGGCACCTGAACGCGGTTGACCGGCAGCGCCAGCCACAGGCTGACGGCCGTCATCGTCGCCACCCCAAGCAGGGCACCGGGGATGAAGCGCAGCCGCTGCGGGCGCAGGCGCTCCCAGCCCCACATGATGGCGATCGTGCCCAGCCCGAGCGCGCCGGCTTGCCAGCCGTTGCCCGCGCTTTCCAGCGGCAGGGCCGAAGCCAGCGTCGCCGGGAAGCCCAGCAGGTTGTCCACGCCCGAGGGTTGTGGCGCCGTGTCGAACATCACATGCACCTGGGACAGCACGATCAGCACGCCGATCCCGGCGAGCATGCCGTACACCACCGCCGGCGCCGTGACCCGGAACCAACAGCCCAGGCGTAGGCGCCCGGCCAGCAGTTGCAGCAGGCCGGCCAGCAGCAGGATCGGCCCGAGCATCGCCACGCCATGCTGGCGCACCAGTTCGAACACCAGCACTGCCAGCCCCGCCGCCGGGCCGCTGACCTGCAATGGCGAGCCGGCAAGAAAACCCACCACGATACCGCCAATGATGCCGGTGATCAGTCCTTTGGCCGGTGGCATGCCCGAGGCGATGGCAATGCCCATGCACAACGGCAGGGCGACCAGGAAAACCACCACCGAAGCCAGCAACTCGCGCGGCAGGGCCGCCTTTATCTGTGTCATGTTCACCATGTAGCTCCTTTCTAGATTCACGGCCATTCCGCTGGCCGCCAGCACGGGGAACCCTGAATGACGCGCAGGCGCGAGCCGCCAGCAGGTCTGCCGGCAAGGCATTCAGGGAGATTCAAGGCAGGCGAAGGCCGCGCCGCACCCGTCGGGTGCAGCCGGCAATCAAGGCTTGTTCAGCGTGTTCGGGTCGCTTAGTAGCGGCCTCTCGGTGTGGCAGAGGGGATCGGCTCGCCGGCGGTCAGCGGCAGGAAGCGATCGCTGGCGGCATCGTAGGCTTCGATCTGGCTGGTTTCGATGTCGTAGATCCAGCCATGGATGTGCAGCTGTCCGGCGGCCAGGCGCGAAGCGACCGACGGATGGGTACGCAGGTGGTGCAGCTGGGCGATGACGTTTTCCTTGGTCACCAACTGCATGCTTTCGTGCTCGCTGCCGCAGGAGCAGTTGTCCTCGATCACGGTCCGCGCCACTTCGGCATGGCGCAACCAGGCGGAAACGGTCGGCATCTTGCTCAGCGACTGTGGGTTGAGCACCGCGCGCATGGCGCCGCAGTCGGAATGACCGCAGACGATGATGTGGTGCACGCCCAGCGCCAGCACCGCGTATTCAATGGCGCTCGACACACCGCCGTTCATCTGGCCATACGGCGGCACGACGTTGCCGACGTTACGGGTGACGAACAGGTCGCCCGGCGAGCTCTGGGTAATCAGCTCAGGCACGATACGCGAGTCGGCGCAGGTGATGAACATGGCGCGCGGCTTCTGCGCGGTGGCCAGTTTCTTGAACAGCTCTTGCTGCTCGGGGAAGACTTCGGTGTGGAACCGCAGGAAGCCGTCGACGATATGCTTGAGGGCGGCATCGGCGCTTTCGGCGGGTGCGGCCGGGACAACCTTGGATGGGTCCTTGACGGGCATGATTCATCCTCTTGACGGTTTGAAAGTGAATGCCATGTTACCGGGGAAAGATTGGGGTGACGCGGGGATTTAGATGACGCGCACGGGTAAATAATCACAGTCACTGCTGACTCATGACTCACGCTAGCGTAGGAAACTTAACTGAAACTTAATTGCGCAGGCTCTAGAACGGGCGTTCTAGATGAGCGAGGGGAGTGCTGGATAATAGCAAAAAAGCATCAGATGCCAAGGGTCATGAGTGAAATTACAGGGTTGTTTTAGTTGCGCTGATGCAGTGCATGCCGTGCCAGGCGCCTAGCCGCGTGGGAAATGCAGTCAAAAACCCAAGGAGACGCTCTACTGCGAGCTTTCTGACAACATTCATGTCGCTCTTCCGATTTTTTAGAGGCACTTCGCCAGTATAGGATGCGCGTCCTTCGTCACCGCCAGACACGGACCGTCATGCGCCTCCGCAATACCTTGATCCACACCACCTTCCTGGCAGGCCTGATCTTGTGCACGCCATTGCTTGCCGAGCCGCAACGCGCCGAACTGCTGCAGGTCTATCAACACGCCGTCGAACAGGATGCGCGTCTGAGCGCCGCCCGCCACGAGTTCCAGGCACTCAGCGAACGCGTGCCGCAAGCACGGGCGGGGCTGCTGCCAACCCTCAATGCCGGCGCCACCTTCGAAAGCACCCGCCTGCAGCGCGACGAGCCCGCGCTCACCCGTACCCGCAGCGGCATGGTCTACCAGGCCAACCTCAACCAACCGCTGCTGCGCCTGGATCGCTGGTACGCCCTCAAGGCCGCCGAGGCCGGCACGGCGCAAGCCGGCCTGGACCTCGCCGCAAAGGAACAGTCGCTCATCCTGCAAACCGCGGAGGCCTACTTCGATACCCTGCGCGCGCTCGATGCGCTGGCCGCGGCCAAGGCCGAAGCCAAGGCCCTCAAGCGCCAGCAGGAACAGGCCCAGGGACGTCTGGCCAACGGCGCCTCCAGCATCACCGATGTGCTCGATGCCCAGGCAGCCTACGACAACGCCAGCGCCAACCGCCAACTGGCGCAACGCAAGGTCGACGACGCCTTCGAGACGCTGTACCGCCTGACCCGCCAGGACTATGCGCAGATCGCCGGCATCGCCCACCAGCTGCCGGTCCAGGCGCCGGTGCCCAACGATGCCAGCACCTGGGTCGAGCAGGCGGTGCAGAGCAACCTCAGCCTGCTGTCCAGCGGACACGCCGTTGATGCCGCCATGCAGGCCAATCGCCAACGCAAGGCCGGACATGCTCCCACCCTGGATGCCGTCGCGTCCTATCGCAAGGGCGACAACGACCGTTTCGGCTACAGCAACCCGACCGACTTCGGCCGCAACGGCTACCGCGACGACATTGCGCAGGGCACCTTGGGGCTGGAGCTGAACATTCCACTGTACGCAGGTGGATTGACCAGCTCGCAGGTCCGTGAGGCAGGCGAACGCCTGGCCCAGAGCGAAGACGAACATGAGGATCGCCGCCGCGAGGTGGTGCTGCAGACCCGCAACCTGCACCGCGCGGTCAACGCCGATGTGGAACAGGTCCAGGCCCGCCAGCAAAGCATCCGCTCCAGCCAGGCGTCGCTCAAGGCCAACCTGGTGGGCAGGGCACTCGGCTCACGCAACACCGCTGATGTGCTCAATGCCGAACGCCAGTTGTACCGCGCCGTGCGCGAATACAACGACGCCCGCTACGACTACATCATCGACTCGCTGAAGCTCAAGCAGGCCGCCGGCAGCCTGGCCCCCCAGGACCTGCTTGAGCTGTCCCACTACTTGAGCCGGGACTACGACCCGGATCGCGACTTCCTGCCGCCAGAGGCCAGGCGGCCTGTCGCCGGCTAAACAATCGAATGAAATAACAATCATCTGATGATGGCAAAATGATTACAAAGTTTTGCAAAACTTCGCTAACCTATTGAAATAGGTAGCTTTACCAGGCCATACCAGCCTGCATGGACGCGTTATGAGTGAACACCAAACAGGCACCCCGGACACCGGGCTGATCTGCCTGCTGATGCTGGCCCGTTTCCACAACGTGGCAGCCTCCGGCGAACAGCTGGCCCACGAATTCACCGATGGCCAGCAAGCCTTCACCACCCCGCAAATACTGCTGGCTGCGCGCAAGCTCGGGCTCAAGGCCAAACGCGTCGAGAGCCGCGCAGAGCGCCTGGCGCAGACGCCACTGCCGGCGATCGCCGCCGACCGTGAGGGCGGCTTCTTCATCATCGCCCGCATGGACCAGGGCAAGGTGCTGATCCAGGATCCGCGTGCCGAGCGACCCGAGGTCATCGACCTGGCCACCCTCGAGCAACGCTGGAGCGGCGAGTTGCTGCTGATGCGCAGCGAAGCACTGGCCCCCGGCGAATCCTCGCGCTTCGACTTCACCTGGTTCATCCCGGCCATCGTCAAGCACCGCAAGCTGCTCGGCGAAGTGACCCTGGTGTCCTTCGTGCTGCAGATCTTCGCCCTGCTGACACCGCTGTTCTTCCAGGTGGTGATGGACAAGGTCCTGGTGCACCACGGCCTGACCACCCTGGACGTGATCGCCATCGGCCTGCTGGGCATCATGCTGTTCGAGTCGGCCTTGAGCGGCCTGCGCAGCTTCGTCTTCGCCCACACCGCCAGCCGTATCGACGTCGAGCTTGGCTCACGCCTGTTCCACCACCTGATCCACCTGCCGCTGGCCTACTTCCAGGCACGCCGGGTCGGCGACTCGGTGGCGCGGGTGCGCGAGCTGGAGAACATCCGCAACTTCCTCACCGGCAACGCCATCACCCTGGTGATGGACGTGTTGTTCTCAGTGGTGTTCATCGCCGTGATGTTCTACTACAGCGGCTGGCTGACCTTGGTGGTGGTGGCTTCGCTGCCGCTCTACGCGCTGGTTTCGCTGCTGATCACACCGGTGCTGCGCCAGCGCCTGCAGGACAGCTTCAACCGTGGCGCCGAGAACCAGGCGTTCCTGGTCGAGACGGTCAACGGCATCGACACCCTCAAGTCGATGGCCGTCGAGCCGCAAGTCCTGCGGCGCTGGGACAACCAGCTGGCGGCCTATGTCGCCGCGGGCTTCAAGACCCAGACCCTGTCGACCCTGGCCAACGAAAGCGTCGGCCTGATCGGCAAGCTGGTGACCGTCGCCACCCTCTGGCTCGGCGCACGCCTGGTGATCGACGGCCAGCTCACGGTCGGCGAGCTGATCGCCTTCAACATGCTGGCCGGGCGCGTGGCCCAGCCGATCATGCGCCTGGCCCAGCTGTGGACCAGCTTCCAGCAGACCGGCGTGTCGGTGCAGCGCCTGGGCGACATCCTCAATACCCGCACCGAACTGTCGTCCTCGGCCCGCAGCGCACTGCCGCCGTTGCAAGGTGGCATCGAGTTCGACCAGGTGCATTTTCGCTACCGTGCCGACGGCTCGGAGATCCTGCGCGGGGTCAGCCTGCGTATCGCGCCGGGCGAAGTGATCGGCGTGGTCGGCCGCTCCGGCTCCGGCAAGAGCACCCTGACCCGCCTGCTGCAGCGGCTGTATGTGCCCGAACGCGGCCGGGTGCTGGTCGACGGTATGGACCTGGCCCTGGCCGATGCGTCCTCGCTGCGCCGACAGATCGGCGTGGTGCAGCAGGACAACCTGCTGTTCAACCGCAGCATCCGCGAGAACATCGCCCTGGCCGACCCCGGCACCCCGTTGGAAACCGTGATGCAGGCGGCGCGCCTGGCCGGTGCCCACGACTTCATCCTCGAACTCGCCGAAGGCTACGACACGATGGTGGGCGAGCACGGCGCCTCGCTCTCGGGCGGGCAACGCCAGCGCATCGCCATTGCCCGGGCGCTGATCGGCGACCCGCGCATCCTGATCTTCGACGAAGCCACCAGCGCGCTGGACTACGAGTCCGAACGCATCATCCAGCAGAACATGCGTTCGATCTGCCAGGGGCGCACGGTGATCATCATCGCCCACCGCCTGTCCGCCGTGCGCGATGCCAACCGCATCGTCGTGGTGGACCGTGGGCAGATCGTCGAACAAGGCAGCCACGCCGAACTGCTCGCGCACCAGGCCGGGCACTACGCCAGGCTGCACCGCCTGCAACAGGGCTGATCCTCTCACCACCTCACTCCAAGGAGAGGCCATGTCCGCCTATTCCAGCCTCTGGCAGCGCTACCGCGAGGCCTGGCAGCACGCCTGGCGCCAACGCAAGGCGCTCGACGCGCCCCTGCGCGCCGCCCACGAAATCGAGTTCCTGCCCGCCGCCCTGGCCCTGCAAGAGCGTCCACCGCACCCGGCGCCGCGGGTGTTCGTCTGGAGCATCATGGGCTTTGCCGCCCTGGCCCTGCTGTGGGCCTGCCTCGGTCATATCGACGTGGTCGCGGTGGCCTCGGGCAAGGTGGTGCCGAGCGGGCGCACCAAGCTGGTCCAGCCCAGCGAGACCGCGGTGGTCAAGGCCATCCACGTCAGCGATGGCCAGCGCGTGAAGGCCGGCGAGTTGCTGCTCGAACTCGACCCGACCACCGCCGACGCCGATGTGCGTCGCAGCGAAAGCGAACTGTTGGCCGCGCGCATCGACGTGGCACGCAGCAGCGCGATGCTCCAGGCCATCGCCAGCGGCCAGCCTCCGCAGGGGCTGCAAGGCGACATCGAGCATGCCGACGCGCTGCAGGTGCAGGATGCCGAACGCTGGCTGCAGGGGCAGTACCAGGAATACCGCAACAACCTCGACCAGGTCGATGCCGAGATCCAGCAGCGCGGCGCCGAGATCCAGGCCGCACAGGTGCAGGTGGCGAGCCTGCGCAAGACCCTGCCGATCGCCACGCAGCTGGCCCGGGACTACCAGAACCTGCTGGAGCAGCAGTACGTGGCCCGCCACGAATACCTCGACAAGGAACAGGCCCGCCTCGACCTGGAGCGCCAGCTGCAGGTGCAGCAAGCCAGCGTGCTGCAGTCGACCGCCGCGCAGTCCGAGGCCCGCCGCCGCCGCGAGGGCGTGGTGGCCCAGGCTCGGCGCAGCCTGCTCGACCTGCAGCAGACCGCCGGGCAGAAAGTCGCCAGCCTGCGCCAGGAACTGGCCAAGGCGCGCTACCAGGAAGCCCGCACGCAACTGCTGGCCCCGGTCGACGGCACCGTCCAGCAGCTGGCGGTGCACACCGTCGGCGGCGTGGTCACCCCGGCCCAGGCGTTGATGGTCATCGTGCCCGGTGACCAGCCGGTGGAGGTCGAGGCACTGCTGGAGAACAAGGACGTCGGCTTCGTCCAGGTCGGGCAGGCAGTCACGGTCAAGGTCGAGACCTTCACCTACACCCGCTACGGCACGGTACAGGGCGAAGTGCTGAGCGTGTCACGCGACGCCATCGAGGACGAACGCCGCGGGTTGGTGTACAGCAGCCGCATCCGCCTGGCCAGCGACCACCTGCAGGTCAACGGCCAGGCCGTGGCGCTGACGCCGGGCATGGCGGTGAGCGCCGAGATCAAGACCGATAAGCGGACGGTGATCGATTACTTCCTGAGTCCGTTGCAACAGCATGCGCAAGAAAGTTTGCGGGAACGATAACGCTTGAGACCTGGGCTGGCTTATCCAGAATTCGAGCACATCCATTAAACGTCCAAGTACGCCGAATATGGCAACCCAGGAATCACTCCAATGACGCCTGCTCGATTAATCCCAATAGTTTTCTTGTATCTGTTTTCCGGTGCCAGCATCGCCTGTACGTTTCGTGACACTCGTAACAACGCCGTCTACGAGTTGAATCTGTCAGAGGCTGAATGCCGTACGATCTCGTATATTGATGGGCCCATCATCCCGATGCGCCTCAGCTATCCGGAAGGTAAAGTCGTTGACTCGGCATGGCGGGGGGAGACCATTCACCTCCTTCTATACCATGTCGACTCGACGCATCGGTTAGATCGCATGCTTGACGGGGCCTCTTACATCCGAAGCATCGGCGACCTGGATGTCTATAAAGACTCGAGCGAAGAATTTTATCTGCTCAGGGGTAGTGATAGCGCGCGTATTTTTATCAAAGAACGCGGCTATACGTGGCTTGCGAAGCGCATGTATAGCGGGGTGTTGATCCAGTATCAATACGACCGCCGACTCACGAACTTTGCAACAATTGACAATCTCATAATGGCCGCGCTCGAGCACATGCTCGGGCGCCAGGGTGAACAATGATTAGGCTCAAGTCATACCGCCGCCCCAGCATTCTAAATCCAGTTTGTTTTTTGCTGGCGGCTTGTCTACCCCTTACTGTTATCGCCGACTGCAGGCCAAACGTGGGTCCTGCGCCGTCCCGCTTGGCGCACCTTGAGCTGAGTGATCAAGAGTGCAGGACACTCGAACGAATGGGATCGCCACAAATTTTTATGACATTGGACTTCCCAACGGGCGAAGTCGTTGAGCAAACCCCGCGTAACCGAAAGATCAGAGTCCGCATTCGTGAGGCCGGTCCATATTTCAATTTGATGGCCGCGTTCGCAACACTTAAGCCAACACGCGAGGAACCTGGCATTACGATATATGGCAGCGATGACGATGCCACCTATCTTTTGACGGGGTCCGACGGTGAAAAATTTTACGTGACAGCCATCGTGGAGACCTGGGTAGCCCATAGGACTTACAAGGGGCTCGACGTGAACTATCAATACAGTCGAAACATAAAAAACTTTAAACAAATGGACGATGCGGTGCTCAAGCTTCTGAACAGAGTTTTCATCAAAACCCAGGAGTAGAAAACACACATAACATGATTAGGCTTCTTTTCGCCGATCAGGGAGCGCGCCAGCGCAAACTCACTCATCTGCGAGAATCCTCTCGTACGCACTCAAATTAAGGTTAAAGGATGAACATGATAAACATGACAGCTGAGCAGCTGTCAGAACTCACACGCCTGCGCGATAGCAAACGCTACCCCGACATGTATCGCTATATGCTCGAGGTCGTGACTGCGCAAAAAACTATCACTCACGATGCTCAAGCGCTAGACGATTTGACTACTGCTCAGACGTGGTTGAATGTAGCTATCAGCGTCAACTCGAATGATGGTCAGTTTCCAAACCAGATGGTCCGCGGGTCAATGCAGTTCGCGGCGGCAAGTAAAGGTAAACCTCTTTCCGACACTGAATTTCAAAAAGGCTCCGATAAGCTCGCCTGGAATATTGCGGACAGTATCATAAAAAATGGTGGTTTCCCCCCGATCAACGACATCATGAAGGATGATCGGGATATGACTGTCGATGCGTTTGGCCTCGAATCATGGCAATGGCCTGGCACCATCGCCGATACCTTCCCCCCTCTGCTGGGAGGTCTCAACCGCGAGGTTTCGACCATCCCGGGCCAAGGCGAAACCTACGCAAAGCACCTCAGGCTCGCTGTCATGCAGAACCTCGCCGGGGTCAGTCGGTACATTTCCAGCTTCACCGAATTGGACATGCTTCCCGCATGGAAATATGCCAATGAGCTAAGGCGCTTCGCTGCGGACAACACCTACAAGATGTTCCAGTGGTTCGGTGCCGGTGACGACACTCCCGTCCAGCCCGATACCAACCAGTCGATCCAGATCCACATCGACGCCTCGCCCAAGCCACAGCAGCACATCCAGGGCGAAGACCAGGCACGCCAGGACGTGAGCAACGGCTATGTGCAGAACGCCGCGACCCACAACGTGTTCGCCCTCGGCGGTATTCTCAACAAGACCGACTTCGCCTCCACGCAGATGGCCAGCCTGACCTCGGGCGGCATCCGCCCTGGCGAAATGCAACTGGACCCGAACGCCCGCCCCAACAGCCACCTGTCGAAGTTCTACCTCGACCAGCCGAGCACCAGCGGTTTCGATTTCAGCCTGCGCAACGCGGTGACCCTCAACGGCCTGTCGGCCATGACCACCCGCAACACCTACGTCGACCCACTGCTGCTCGACCTGGGCGGCGAAGGCGTGCGCATGACCGACCTGAGCGACGCCGTGCTGTTCGACACCGACCACAGCGGCACGCTCAAGCGCAGCGCCTGGGCCGACCGCAAGACCGGCATGCTGGTGATCGACGATGGCAGCGGCCAGGTCAAGGACGTCAGCCAGATGTTCTCCGAGTACTACAAGGGCAAGGCCGGCGTGAACGGTGCGGCCGGCGAGGCCCGTTTCAAGGATGGCTTCGCCGCGCTGGCCAGCGAGGATGGCAACGGCGATGGCATCATCGATGCCCGTGACCCAATCTGGAACCGGCTGCGTGTGTGGGTGGATGCCAGCCATGACGCCCGTGTCGACGGCGGTGAGCTGAAGACCCTGGCCGAACTGGGCATCACCCAGATCAACGTGCGCGCCGCTGGCACGCCGGGCGAGACCCGCGATGGCAGCCGTGTGCTGGCCCGGGGTTCGTTCACGATCGGCGGCGCCAGCCGGCAAGCGCTGGCCGTGGACTTCCTGGGCGACCCGGTAAGCAGCACCACCACCCGCCAGGGCGATGGCATCCGCGTGGTATCAAACAGCGACGGCGCCACCACCATCGCCTACAGCAGCACCAGCAACCAAGGCGAACAGCTGGACGCTACGACCCTTGGGGTGAACAACCTGTATGGCGGCAGCGGCAACGACCAACTCACTGCTACGGCCAGCGGCAGCTGGCTGGTCGGCGGTGCTGGCAGCAATACCTACATCGGTGGTGCCGGCGACGATGTCTTTGTCATCAGCGCCAGCGACGACCCACAGAACATCCACGGCAACGGTGGCCGCGACACGGCGCTGATCGTTGGAGACCAGGGCGTAGAGCTGAACATGGCCAAGGCCGGGCTGACCATTGCCCAGGGCGGTCGCGGCGACGATGTGATCCGCAGCGGCGGTGGCGCCGGCGTGTTCATCAAGGGTGGGGAGGGCAGTGCCACCCTGATCGGCGGCGCCGGCAACGATGTACTGGTCGGCGGTAGCGGCCACAACACGCTCATCGGCGGCAGTGGCAAGGCGGTGATCTATGCAGGGCCCAACGGCGACCTGATCTACGCGTCCGCAGGCGGCAGCATCATCCACGCCGGTGGCGGCAACGATGTCATCCACGGCGGTGCGGCCGACGATGTGATCGAGGTCGGTCACGGCAACGCACAGATCGACGGCGGTGGCGGCACCAACCTGGTCACCCTGCACGGCAAGTACGGTGAGTACCGCATCACCCATACCAGCAACGGCTACCTGGTAGCCGACAACGTGACCGGTCGCGACGGTACCGTGCAACTGCGCAATATCCAGAAGCTCAACTTCGCCGATATTTCCGCCGTCGACCTGTCCAACCCCAACGCCATGCCGGTGGCCGATGTGCTGCGCCTGGACAAGGACGGCCAGCGTTTCGACCGCCAGCGCACGCACCTGATCGCCGCCTCCAGCCTGCTGGCTAACGACCTGCTGCTCGACAGCAAGGGCGGCCTGCGCATCGACAACGTCGGCGATGCCACCGGCGGTTCGGTCAGCCTCACCGCCCAAGGTGATGTGCTGTTCACCCCGCTGGCCGGCTACACCGGCATGATGGGCTTCAAGTACGGCATCATCGATGCCCAGGGCAACAAGTCGGCCTCGGTGGTCGACCTGGGCAGCGGCCAGACCGCGCCGATGCGCGCCAGCGTGACCCTGCTCGACGCCGGCATGCCAAACGACCCGCTGGCCGCGCAGCAGTGGTACCTGAGCGACACCAACGTGCTGCCGGTATGGCAGGACTACACCGGCAAGGGCGTGCGCATCGCCATGTTCGAACCGGGCGGCGAGTTCGCCACGGCGCCGGAGATCTTCGACTTCCAGCACCCGGACCTGGCCGCCAACATCGACCAGGCCTGGCTCAAGACCCAGCGCGACAAGGGCGTGCTGCCAGAGCTGGCCTCCAACCACGCGACCATGGTCGCCGGGGTGATGGTGGCCGGGCGCAATGACCAGGGTGGTGTGGGCGTGGCCTATGACGCCAAGCTCAGCGGTTTCTACCTGGCCAACAAGGGCGACGACCTGACTGGCCTGGGCAACATGGTCAACTATGACGTCGCCAACCACAGCTGGGGCTTCCAGAACGACTTCGCCATCAGCAACCTGCAGAACGGTGCCATCGACACCGCCAGCGCCCTGGCGGCCAACGCCCGCTATGCCGCGCACAACGGTCGCGGTGGCCTGGGCACGGTGATCGTCACCGCCGGCGGCAACCAGCGCGCCCACGGCGGCAGCGCCCAAGGCTCGCTGACCAACAACAACCGCTTCTCGATCGAGGTCGGGGCGATCAACGCCCAGGGCGACCTGTCGACCCTGCAGATCGGTTCGACGCCGTTCTCCAACCCCGGCGCCAGCCTGCTGGTCTCGGCCCCGGGCAGCAACGTGCTGTCCACCAGCCGCCTGGTGGAGACCGAGCGCGGCTCGACCTTCGGCAACGACTACACCAGCATGCAAGGCACCAGCTTCGCCGCGCCGATCGTTTCCGGCGTGGCCGCGCTGATGCTCGAAGCCAACCCCAACCTGGGCTACCGCGACGTGCAGCAGATCCTTGCGCTGTCGGCCCGCCGGGTCAACGACAGTGCCACCCGCTGGGACAACAACGGCGCGCGCAACTGGAACGGCGGCGGCATGCACACCAGCCACGACTACGGCTTCGGCGAAGTGGACGCCCGCGCGGCCGTACGCCTGGCCGAAAGCTGGATGACCCGCAGCACCGGTGCCGACGAAAGCGTGTTCAGCGCCAGCAGCGGCGCCCTGGGCAAGACCCTGAGCGGCGGTGGCAGCCTGAGCACCTCGCTGCAGATGGACGCCGGGCTGAACGTCGAGCACGTGGAGATCGACCTGGACGCCAGCGTCGGCCGCCTCGGCGACCTGACCGTCACCCTGGTCTCGCCCGATGGCACCCGCAGCATCCTGCTCGACCGCACCGGCAAGGTGCCGCAGGGGATGGCCGGCGCCAGCGACGCCGACATGGGCAGCACGCGCTCCGGGCCCTTCAAGTACAGCTTCATGAGCACCCGTGACTGGGGCGAACGCTCGGCCGGCACCTGGACCCTCGAGGTCAAGGACGCCAGCAACGGCCAACCGGTGACCCTCAACAACTGGGCCCTGCGCCTGTATGGCAGCAAGGCCGGTGCGGACGACACCTACTTCTACACCGACGAGTACCTCAAGGCGGTGCAGGGCCAGGCCAGCCGCGGCGTGCTGGATGACGCCGGCAACGGCACCGCGGGCGGGCGCAATACGCTCAACGCAGCGGCGGTCAGCGGTGATGTCCAAGTCAACCTGGCCACCGGCGTGGCCAGCATCGGCGGCGCGGCGCTGACCTTGCGCAACCCGAACGGCGTGCACAACCTCATCAGCGGTGACGGCAACGACACCCTGGTGGCCGGCAACGCCGATGCCCTGCTCGACGGTGGCCGAGGCAACAACAGCCTGACCGGCGGCAACGGCAAGGACTTCTTCGTGGTCCATCGCCGCGAGGGCGGCCAGGACACCGTGCACCGCTTCGAAGCGGCAAAAGGGGAGGTCATCGACCTGGTCGGTTTCACTGGCAAGACCTTCGCCGACCTGACCCTGCAGCAGCAGGGCGCGGATGTCCGCGTCGACCTGGGCAACGGCCAGCACATCCTGCTGAGCGGACAGTCGCTGGGCAACATCAGCGCGGCGAACTTCCAGTTCCAGGACCGCTTCGTCGCCCCGGCCAACTATGTCGACAGTAGCCGACCAAACGTGGACACCGCCACCGTCGCCGGCACCGTGGTGCTCAGCGGCGGTGGCGAGGGCGTAAGCTTCAGCAGCGGCGCCGACGGCCAACTGATCGCCGCGCTGGCGGGCAAGGTGTACAGCCACGACAGCGCCACCTCGGACCGCTTCATCATCAGTCACCAGCTCAATGCCAGTGACTACCACAATGCCTTGCGCGGCTTCCGTCACGGCATCGACAAGATCGACCTGAGCCAGGTCGGTGTCACCCGTTTCGAAGAGCTGAGCATCGTCCAGAAGAACCGCGGCACCATCAATGGCCTGTCGCAGATCCATGGCGTTGAACTGAGCACCAACGTGCTGCGCGGCGCGAATCAGCCGGTCAACCTGGCTTACCTCGACGCCATCGAAGTGGCCCAGCTCGATGCCGGCGACTTCATCTTCGCCAGCGCCCATCTGCCGGTGGAAACCGGCCAGCCCCCGCTGCCGCCGACCCGCCTGCCGGGGATCGACCTGTCGCTGCCGGACCGGGTCAAGCCCATCGAGATCCCCGACCGGCTCACGCCGATCGTCGAGCGTCCCGACATCAAGATTCCCGATGTCCGGGTTCCGGACTTCAGCATTCCGGATCACCGGATCCCGGATCTGAACGACCTGCTCAATCGCGGCACGGACGACTGGCGCAAGCGCTTCGATGACCATCCGGGCGTACCGACGCGGCCTGTCGAGATTCCTGACATCCGGCCATCGCCCATCGAGATCCCGGAAATCAGAATCCCTGACCGACCTACGGTCGACCTGCGTCCAAGTACCGATATCAACTCGATCCTCGAAGAAGCGAGGCGTCGACACGAGCAGATCATGGAGGAAAGCAACCGCCGCACGGACGAATTGCTCAAGCCGACCCGACCTGTCGAAATCCCCGACTTTCGGCCAACGCTCATCGAAATCGCTGATCGACCTGCGGTCGACCTGCACACAAGCACTGATGTCGACTCGATCGTCGAAGAAGCAAGGCGCCGGCACAAGCAGATCATGGAGGAGGTCCACAACGACCGGTTCGAGCACAAGCCGGTGACACTGCCGGACATCAATGCCAGCGACTACCTCAAACACCCCACGTCCTCCGACGCCACCCCGGCATCGAAGCCACAGGCCAGCACCTCACCAGCGCAGGCCTATCAGTTGATCGTCGCCGGTCAGGCCTGGAGCGCTGGCTCCTTGAGCGGGCTATTCGGCATGGCGCTCAAGGACCAGGCACCGGTTTACCAGGTCAGCCTTGCCGACGGCTCGCCGCTGCCAGCCTGGATGAGCTTCGACTCGGCTCAGGCGTCGCTGGCAGGGATACCTGAGGCCGGTCTCGCCGGCACCTTCGATATCAAGGTGAATGCCGGCAGCCAAACTAGTGCCGTGCTGCACCTGATGGTCCAACCGACGGTGATGACCGTGCCGATGTTCAGCAGCGTCACCCTGGCAGACGACCAGTACGCGGTGAACCTAAGCAATTCGTTCACCAAGGTCACCGCCAGCGGCGGCCGTCATCTGGCACTGCTCGGCAGCGGGGCCAAAGCCACCCTGCTGGGCAGGGACGACCAGCAGGTCTTTGCCACTGGCTCGCGGGCAGAGGTAACCCTGGGTGATGGTAACAACACGGTCAAGGGAGGGGTCGGCACGCTGGTAGCCGGTCATGGTGACAACCTCATCGAAACGACCGGATCGTCTACCAACCTCACGCTGGGCAACGGCCACAACACCATCAAGGGTAGTCTCGACAAGCTGGTGGCCGGCAATGGCGACAACTTCATCGAAACCACCGGCTCATCCGCCGACGTCACGCTGGGCGATGGCCGCAATACCATCAACGGCAGGCTCGACAAACTGGTTGCCGGTAATGGCGACAACCATGTCGAAAGCTCGGGCTCGTTCGCCGAGATCACCCTGGGCAATGGCGGCAACTCGATCAAAGGCGAATTCCGCAAGCTGGTGGTCGGCGATGGCGACAACCGCATCGAGACGTCATCGTCGTTCACCAAGATCAAGCTGGGCAAAGGCCACAACAACGTCGTGGTCGAAGGCAGCATGGCCGATGTGGAAGTCGGTGAAGGTCATACCGAGGTTGCATTCCGGGGCTCCATGAGCACCTTGAACTTCGGCAAGCCCGTACTGCCCGAACAGCTGTGGTTCCAGCACCAGGGCGATGACCTGCTGATCAGCCGTATCGGCAGTGCGCAGCAGGTCACCCTGCATGACTGGTATGCCAGCTCACCAGCCCGGGTCCGCGACATCGTTGCCGGTAACGGTCAGCACTTGTCGGACCGCAATGTCGAGCAACTGGTCCAGGCCATGGCGGCGTTCGCGCCGCCCGGCGCGGCTGCTACCAGCTTCGACGCGGCGCAGGCGCAAGCCTTGCAGCCGGTCCTCGCCGCCAACTGGCGCTAACGCCTGGCACCTGGAGGCTTGCGAGCCTCCAGGTGACGGCATCCTGATCAAAACAACGCCATCTGCCCGCCCGGCGGGCAGAATGCGCTGCAGTCCAGCGCCAACACCTCCCGCCCTTCGAACCCCAGCCGCCTGGCCGCCTTGCGAAAGCGCTGCGCCAGCAATTCGGCGAACACGCCTTCACCGCGCATCCGCGCACCGAAGCGGCTGTCATACAACTCGCCCCCCCGGCTCTGGCGAATCAGGCTCAGCACATGCGCGGCCCGCTGTGGGTAGTGATCCTGCAGCCACTGCTCGAACAACGGTGCGACCTCCAGCGGTAGGCGCAGCATCATGTAAGCCGCGCTCTGCGCACCGGCTTCCTTCGCCGCCTCCAGCAGGTGCTCCAGCTCACTGTCGTTGATCATCGGGATCATCGGCGAACACAGCACGCCCACGGGAACGCCGGCCTCACGCAGCACGCGGATCGTCCGCAGGCGCGCCTTGGGTGCGGCCGCACGGGGTTCGAGGGTGCGCTTTAGCTCATCGTCGAGAGTGGTGAGGCTGATCATTACCCGCACCAGACGCTGGCTGGCCAGTTCGCTGATCAGATCAAGGTCGCGCAGTATCAGCGAGCCCTTGGTGACGATGGTCACCGGGTGGCGGTAGCGCAGTAGCACTTCGAGCAAGCGTCTGGTGAGCTGATGCTCGCGCTCGATGGGCTGGTAGGGATCGGTGTTGGAACCCAGATTGATTGGCGCACATACGTAACCGGGCTTGCTCAATTGCTGTTCAAGTATCTCGGCGGCATTGGTCTTGGCAATCAGCTTGGTTTCGAAATCGAGGCCGGGGGAGAGGTCCCAGTAGGCATGGCTAGGACGGGCGTAGCAGTAGATGCAGCCGTGCTCGCAACCGCGGTAGGGGTTGATGGAGCGGTCGAAGGGCAGGTCGGGGGAGGTGTTGCGGGCGATGATGGTCTTGGCCGTCTCGATCCGCACCTCGGTGCCCTGGGTGAGTGGGACTTCCTGGTACCAGCCATCGTCCTCGACCACTGAAACGCTCGGGGCGAAGCGGTTGCGGGGGTTGTCGACGGTGCCGCGACCGCGAATGGGGGCTGGTTTCATGATAAGAACCCGGATTACTGTATGCACATACAGTAATCCGGGTTCAGCAGGATAGCTACAACCGATTATCGCGGGGCAAGCCCGCTCCCACGCTTGCCGCGTGATTTACCTTCAATCCTGCGGCTTCTTCAGCTTCGGATTGGGGAAGAACTGCACGGTCTGCACCTTGGCCGGCGCCGCCTTGGGCGCCAGGTGGTTGACCCGGGTGCCGAGCTCGCTGGGTACCGACAGGCCTTGTTCGTTCAAGGTGTCAGTGAACCCGCAGGCCACGCACTCTCGGTGCGGCACGCCGTCCTCGTTCCACATCATCAGCTTGTCCATCTCGCTGCATGCCGGGCAGACCGCCCCGGCGATGAAACGTCGTTTGCTCTTGCTCACGGCTACCTCGCTCATGCCGCCGCGTCCTCGGTAAGGCCACTGTGGCGCAGCAATGCATCGATGGAAGGCTCACGGCCCCGGAAGTCGACGAACAGCACCATCGGCTCGCGGGAACCACCACGGGCCAGGATGGCTTCGCGGAAGGCGCGGCCCGTCTCGGCGTTCAGCACACCTTCTTCCTCGAAGCGCGAGAAGGCGTCGGCCGACAGCACTTCGGCCCACTTGTAACTGTAGTAACCCGCCGCGTAGCCGCCGGCGAAGATGTGCGCGAAGCTGTTGGGGAAGCGGTTGTAGGCCGGCGGACGCATCACCGAGACCTCGTCGCGCACGCCTTCGAGCACCTGCAGCACGCTGCGGCCGTCGCCGTGGGTGGCGTGCAGCTCGAAGTCGAACAGCGAGAACTCCAGCTGGCGCACCATCATCATGCCGGATTGGAAGTTCTTCGCCGCCAGCATCTTGTCCAGCAGGTCCTGGGGCAGCGGTTCGCCGGTCTCGTAGTGGCCGGAAATCAGCGCCAGGCCCTCGGGCTCCCAGCACCAGTTCTCCATGAACTGGCTCGGCAGCTCCACCGCGTCCCAGGCCACGCCGTTGATGCCGGACACACCGGCATGCTCGATGCGGGTCAACAGGTGGTGCAGGCCGTGCCCGAACTCATGGAACAGGGTGGTGACTTCGTCGTGGGTCAGCAGCGCCGGTTTGCCGGGCGTGGCCGGAGTGAAGTTGCACACCAGGTTGGCCACCGGGCTCTGCAGCGCGCCCGCGGCGGTGCGGCGATGGTCGCGGGCACCGTCCATCCAGGCGCCGCCACGCTTGTTGGCACGGGCATAGAGGTCGAAGAAGAAGCGACCGACGTGCTGGCCGTCTTCCTTGATCTCGAACAGGCGCACGTCCGGGTGCCAGCTGTCGAAGCCCCTGAGCTCGGCGATCTCGATGCCGTACAGGCGCTGGACGATGGCGAACAGGCCGGAGAGCACCTTGTCGATCGGGAAGTAGGCGCGCAGGGCTTCCTGCGACACGCTGTAGCGCTGTTCGCGCAGCTTTTCGCCGAAATAGCCGGCGTCCCAGCTGGCCAGCTCCGGAGTGCCCTGCTCGGCGGCGAAGGCCTTGAGCTGCTCCAGGTCCTGGGCGGCGAACGGCTTGGAACGCTTGGCCAGGTCACGCAGGAAGCTCAGCACCTGGTCGCTGGACTCAGCCATCTTGGTGGCCAGGCTCAGTTCGGCGAAGTTCGGGTAGCCCAGCAGCTTGGCCAGCTCCTGGCGCAGCTCGAGGATCTCTTCCATCACCGGGCCGTTGTCGAACTGGCCGGCGTTCGGGCCCTGATCGGAGGCGCGGGTGCAGTAGGCGGCGTACAGTTCTTCGCGCAGGGCGCGGTCGTCGGCGTAGGTCATCACCGCGTAGTAGCTGGGGAATTCCAGGGTGATCAGCCAGCCGTCGAGGCCCTTGGCCTGGGCGGCGGCGGCCATCTGCGCCTTGGCCGAGTCGGTCAGGCCGGCGAGGGCGGCCTCGTCGGTGACGTGCTTGGTCCAGGCCTGGGTGGCATCGAGCAACTGGTTGGAGAAGCGGCTGCCCAGCTCGCTGAGCTTGCTCTGCACTTCGGCATAGCGCTGCTGCTTGTCGGCCGGCAGGTCGATGCCCGACAGGCGGAAGTCGCGCAGGGCGTGATCGATGATGGTCTTCTGCGCCACATCGAAGCCGGCAGCCTCGGGGCTGGCGGCCAGGGCTTCATAGGCTTCGAACAGGGCACGGTTCTGGCCCAGCTCGGTGGAATAGGCGCTCAGGGCTGGCAGGCACGACTCGTAGGCCTCGCGCAGCTCCTGGCTGTTGCACACCGCGTTCAGGTGGCTGACCGGGCTCCAGGCGGCGCCCAGGCGGTCGTTGAGTTCGTCCATCGCCAGCACCAGGCCGGCCCAGGTCGGGTTCTTGCCCTGCTTTTCGAGGATCTCGGCGATGGCCTTACGGTTGTCGGCGAGGATCTGCTCGATCGCCGGCAGCACATGCTCGGCACGGATTGCCGAGAAGGGCGGCAGATCATGGGACTGCAGCAGCGGGTTGTTCGCACTCACGGTTCGGGTACCTTGGCAGGAGAAACACGGGACCATCTTAATTACAATCGACGCCGACCGCAGCAGGCAGCCTGCCTATCGGCATTGCAGAGGAACACTATCATGGCCCTCCGGACCTTCCAGCAACACACGCCGAAAGTGGGAGCACGGGCCTTCGTCGACCGCTCGGCGGTGGTCATCGGCGACGTCGAGATCGGCGAGGACAGCTCGATCTGGCCGCTGACCGTGGTGCGCGGCGACATGCACCGCATCCGCATCGGCGCGCGCACCAGCGTGCAGGACGGCAGCGTGCTGCACATTACCCACGCCGGGCCGTTCAACCCCGACGGTTTTCCGCTGATCATCGGCGACGAGGTGACCATCGGTCACAAAGTCATGCTGCATGGCTGTACCCTGGGCAACCGCATCCTGGTCGGCATGGGCAGCACCATCATGGACGGCGCCATCGTCGAGGACGAGGTGATCATCGGCGCCGGCAGCCTGGTGCCGCCGGGCAAGCGCCTGGTCAGCGGCTACCTGTACATGGGCAGCCCGGTGAAACAGGTGCGCCTGCTGAGCGAGCAGGAGCACGCGTTCTTCCCCTACAGCGCCGGCAACTACGTGAAGCTCAAGGACCAGCACCTGGCCGAAGGCTACGACCGACCGCAATGACGCCATCGCGGGGCGGGCAAGCCTGCTCCCCCGACCTTTGCATACCCCGCGATGGCATCCAGATGAACAGCAGAGTGAACAGCTCCATGCACCAGCAGAACATCCTTTTCGACCTCGACGGCACCCTGACCGACCCGCGCTCAGGGATTACCCGCTCGATCCAGTACGCCCTGGCCAAGCTGGGCATCGACGAGCCAGACCTGACCCGCCTCGAGCACTTCATCGGCCCACCCCTGTTGCAGGCCTTCATGCAGTTCTATGACTTCGACGAGGCCAAGGCCTGGGACGCGGTGAACTTCTACCGCGAGCGCTTCAAGGTCACAGGGCTGTACGAGAACCGGGTGTTCGAGGGTGTGCCGCAGCTGCTGCAGGCGCTCAACGGCCAGGGCCGCACCCTGTATATCGCCACGTCCAAGCCATGGGTCTATGCCCGCGAGATCGCACGGCATTTCGAATTCGACCACCACTTCAAGGTGATCTACGGCAGCGAGCTGGACGGCACCCGTACCAACAAGGTCGAGCTGATTCGCCACCTGTTGGATGAAGAGGGACTGGACCCGGCACAGACTCTGATGATCGGCGACCGCAAGCATGACCTGATCGGTGCGCGCAGCAACGGTGTGCAGGCGGTGGCGGTGGGCTATGGGTTCGGCAGCCGGGAGGAACTCGAGGCCGAGACGCCGGCGTTCCATTTCGAGACGCTGGCCGAGTTGCATCAGGCGTTCATCAAAGGCTGATATGTATCGGGGCTGCAAAGCAGCCCCTTTATCTCAAGGCCTTGCCATCAACCGTCCAAGCACCGCCTTGCGCTGTTCGATCGGCATCCGCCCCAGCGCCTCGACCCGCTCGTAAAACAGTCCCCAGTCTCCTCCAACCTCATCGAACAGCTTCGAAAACGCCGGGACCCACTGGTCATAAAGCCCAAAAGGCAGCAACTTGGCATTGTTCAATGGAGCAAAGACCCAGGCATCGAAACGCCGATCCCCACCCCAATCGCGGTCCCGCACCTCGCGGTACTCCCGCCGCAACCGCTCGAACTCAGCCTGCTTGGCCGCCCGCTTGCCCCCCTCATCCAACGGCCCGGCATAAATTGTCTGCAATCGCTCGCGGCTGGCCAACACCAGCCGGGTGAACTGTTCGCGCTGCCGGGCCCCGACCTCCTCGATGGCAGCCAACCCACGTGCCGCGCGCCATTGCCGTGTTCCCTCCTGCTCGACAAAGGAGGCGAACGACTCGTTGAACTCGGTATCGTCCTGCACGTAGAAGCGCTGGTGCGCCAGCTCATGAAAGATCACCGTGGCCAGGCGCTCATCGCCCCAGCCGGCCATGGTCGACAGGATCGGATCGTCGAACCAGCCCAGGGTGGAATAAGCCTCCACACCTCCCACATAGACATCCAGGCCCTCCTGGCGCATCAACGCCGCCGCGCCGCGGGCCGCGCCCTGCCGGTAATATCCTCGATAGGCCACGCAGCCGGCGATGGGGAAGCAATGGGTCACCGGCTGCAACGACAGCTCAGGGGTCGCGAACACATTCCATACCACATACGGTCGCCCCAAATCGGCGTAGACCCGGTAACTGCCGTTGTCCGGCAACTTCAACTGCGCGCTGGCGAAGGCCCGGGCCTTTTCGGCAAACAACAGGCGCTGGCGCAACACCGGGCTGGTGGCAGGACTCTCGATAACCCGGTCCAGCGGCTGGCGTGCCCGCAACAGCTGCCACTGGCCCTCCGCCAGTTGGCCGTAGTAGCTCACGCTGGAGCAACCGCTCAGCAGAACGCCCAGCGCCACGGGAACCAACCCGGTGAAAACGCGGTCGAGAACCCGACGGCTGCAGCGCATGAAAAGAAAAAGTCCAAACATCGAGGCTGTCTATCTCGCTCGTCGGCCGAATGCGACCAAGACTATCTCGCAAAGGGGAAGCTTCGCCATGCGTACTCTGCTGTTTGCCGCCGGCACGCTCGTGCTGCTGTCCGGTTGTGCCTCATTCCTGCCCAGCGCCGACCCGAACCAGGCCTGGATCGACCTGGCCCCGGGTGACAACGACTCGCTGCATGCCTTGCAGGTTGATGAGCGCGCCTGGGCCGACACCCGCTATTTCGAGGTGCAGCCCGGCAATCACGAGCTGACCGTGCGCTACCAGTTCGCCGTGACGCCCAGCAACATCGGCCCGGTGGACGAGCCGCTGTGGCGCGACTGTCAGCTCAATCTCACCTACAAGGACTTCACGGCCGGGCAGCGCTATCAGATGCAGGCCGGCAGTATCGGTTTCCGCCCCTGGATCAAGCTTTACGACCAGCAGCAGAAACTGATCGGCCAAGGCGAGCCGGCAGGCTGCCAGCGCACCTGAACCCCGCGAACGGCGCTATGCTTGTAACCTGTGAACCGCGAGCGGGAGTTTCACCATGCGCCAGCCCATGATGCTGATGGCCCTCAGTGCCCTGGGGGCGTGCGCCAGCCCCTTGCCGCCCGTTGACCCAGGCAAGGCCTGGGTCGATCTCTACACCATCACCCCCGGCAGAACCATCATGGCCGACCGTCTGGACGGCCAGCGCCTGGATGACGGCCGCTACTTCCAGGTGACACCTGGCAAGCATGAGCTGGTGGTGCGCTTCGACTACGAGATCTATTCCGGCGGTTTCAGCACTGACCCCACCGAGCGAACCTGCTATCTCACCGTGCGCTACAACGATTTCAAGGCCGGCCAGCGTTATCGCCTGGAGGCGCGGGCCCCGGCGATGCAGCCGCAGGTGCTGTTGTACGACGCCAACCGAAAGGTGGTCGTGAACGAGCCGAGCAACGTCACCTGTATTCCTTGATCGATGACGGGGCTGCCGTGCAGCCCCGACCGTCGAGCCTTACCGATCGTTCTTCTGGTAGATGATCTTCTTCGTGCCGCCCTCGCAGCTGCCAACGATCATGTTGGGATCACTGACCTCGGCATTGGGCACGATCTCAAGCGTGTAGGAGGAAACCTTGTTCGCCTGGATCTTCGCTTCGATCTCGGCCTTCAGTTCCTCGCACGGCTTGGGCGCGGCCAGTGCGGCGGTGGCCAGCAGGGAAGCCAGCACACCAAATGCAACGCGGATCATGGAACGGCTCCTGGGGCAGGGCAGACGAGCTGCCAACGCTGTTTAGACTACAGGAAACCGCCGCCGTTGCGCCGCCTAGGACAGCAGGGTGGCGTCCAAGCTGATCGTCGCGTTGAGCACCTTGGACACCGGACACCCAGCCTTGGCCTTGTTGGCGATCTCCTGGAACTGCGCCTCGCTGGCCCCAGGCACGGTGGCCTTGAGGGTCAGGTGAACGGCGGTGATGGCAAAGCCATCAGCCTGCTTGTCCAGGCTTACCTCGGCGTGAGTGTCGATCCGTTCAGGCGTGAATCCCGCCTCGCCCAACATCATCGACAACGCCATGGAGAAGCAGCCGGCATGGGCAGCGCCGATCAGTTCCTCCGGGTTGGTCCCAGGCGTGCCTTCGAAACGGGTGTTGAAGCCGTAGGGCGCTTGCTTGAGCGCGCCGCTTTCAGTGGAGATCTGGCCCTTGCCATCCTTCAGGCCACCTTGCCAGACCGCCGATGCTGTCTTCTTCATGCTGCCTCCTGTCACAGGGTTGGGGTGTCTACGGTTCTGAGGACCAAGCCCACGCCAAGTTCAGATCAATCCGCAGGAAGGCATTGAATCCGGCGAATATGCCCATACAGAGTCCAGAAGGCCATGGCCAATCACCTGAAGCGGAGGCTCCAATGACGCACCTGCGAGACCTGAAGATATCCACCCTCGACCTGGTGCCCGTGCGCGCCGATGGGAGCCCCGCGCAATCACTGCGCAACTCGCTGGACCTGGCCCGGCACGTCGAGCGCTTCGGCTACAACCGCTTCTGGGTCGCCGAACACCACAACATGGACGGCATCGCCAGTTCGGCCACCGCCGTGCTGATCGGCTACCTGGCCGGCGGCACCTCGAGCATCCGCGTCGGCTCCGGCGGGGTGATGCTGCCCAACCATGCACCGCTGGTGATCGCCGAGCAGTTCGGCACCCTGGCCAGCCTGTACCCGGGGCGTATCGACCTGGGCCTGGGCCGCGCCCCGGGCTCCGACCAGATGACCGCCCGCGCCCTGCGCCGTGAACGCTCCGGCAGTGCCGACGACTTCCCCGACGATGTCGAGGAACTGTCGCGTTACCTCGGCCCGCGTACAGATGATCAGAAAGTGATCGCCGTGCCTGGCCACGACACCGAGGTGCCAATGTGGTTGCTCGGCTCCAGCCTGTTCAGTGCCCAGCTGGCAGGCATGCGCGGCATGCCCTATGCCTTTGCCTCGCACTTCGCGCCGCGCTACATGCACGAGGCGATCCGCATCTACCGCGACCATTTCAAGCCGTCCACCACGCTGGACAAGCCTTACGTGATGCTCGGCATCCCGATGGTGGTTGCCGAGACCGACGAGAAGGCCGAGTACCTGGCGACGTCGGTGTACCAGCGTATCCTCGCGCTGATCCGTGGCCAGAGCCTGATGCAGCGCCCGCCGGTCGAAAGCATGAATGGACTGTGGCTGCCCCATGAGCGCGATGCGGTGAGCAGTTTCCTGGGCCTGGCGATGATCGGCAGCCCACAGAAGGTGCGGGCGAAGGTGGAGGTGCTGCTGGAACAGACCGGGGCGGATGAGCTGATCTTCACCAGCGACCTGTACGAGCATGCCGACCGGATCAGGTCCTATGAGCTGATGGCTCAGGCCTTGAAGACCGGTTAAAGGTCATCGCGGGGCAAGCCCGCTCCAGGGTACGCTCTGTGGGAGCGAGCTTGCCCCGCGATGGAGCCACAATCAGTCACGGCTATAGGCAATTACCTTGGTCCCAGCCTCGCAGGTACCCACCACCTTGTCGGCAGGATCACCCTTGGGGGCGATCGTAAGCTTGTAACCCTTCACCCCCTTCGCATCCAGCTTCGCCGCAATCTCCGCCTTGAGCTCCTCGCACGGCTTGCCCGCCGCCAGCGCACCACCGGCCAACGCCATCAGCCCCACGGCCAGAATCAACTTCTTCATCGATCGCTTTCCTTGTACAGATCCAAGACGAAAAGGGCGCGAAGCTCGCGCCCTGCAACCTTATTACCCGATCAGGCCGGGCAAGCCTAGCCCAGCTTCGTTTCAGCTGTTGGCGATGCGGAAGCCCACCTTCAGCGTCACCTGGAAGTGCGCGGCCTTGTTGTCGCGGATATGCCCGCGGGTATCGACCACCTCGAACCATTCCAGGTGCTTGATGCTCTTGCCGGCCTCGGCCAGGGCATTGTTGATCGCTTCTTCGATGCTGGTGGGGGAGGATCCGACCAGCTCGATCTTCTTGTAGGTGTGATGATCCGACATGAGTGCTCTCCTGGGTTGGGTAGTCCGTTGAGCCTAGCAGCGCAGGCCCGGTTTACCTGCGAGCGATCGGCGCAGGAGAAAGTTCGACTGCACTTTCTCAGCGCCGCGCAGTCGCATTCCTAACAGCCCATACCGCGAAGGAGAGTCAACATGCCACGCAATTCCCTGCGCCAAACCTCCCTGGAAAGCATGGAAGCCGAGATCGAAAGCCTGCTCAAGACACTGGAGCACCTCAAGCACGATGCCTCGGAGGAGTCCCACAAGACCATGAAGGCGCTGCGCGGCAATGCCGAGAACGCCCTCAAGCATTCGCGCAGCCTGCTCAGCGATGCCTACGAGGAAGTGAAGACCCGCACCCGCCAGACCGGTGTTGCCACCCGAGACTATGCCCAGGAACATCCCTGGACCACTGCGGGTGTGGCAGTTGGCGCCCTCGGCCTGCTGGCCGCCTACCTGATGTGCCGGCGTAATAACTAGCCGACCTGCTGCAGCTCCCGGCGCAGCCATTGCGCCAGCTGCTCGGCGCGCCCGTCCGCGGCGCGCCAGGGCACCCACAGGGCCAACGCGGCGCGGGTCGGGGAGAATCCCCAAGGCGCAGCCAGCCGCCCGGCCTTCAGGTCGTCCGCCACCAGCGGCTGTGGCGCGATGGCCACGCCAAGGCCGGCCACCGCCGCTTCCAGCAGGTAGTACAAATGCTCGAATGCCTGGCCGTAACTCAAAGTGCCAGGCTCGATGCCATGCTGCTGCGCCCAGGTCGGCCAGGCCTGTGGCCGCGAAGTCGTGTGGAGCACGGCCTCGCGTTGCAACGCCACGGCTGGCGCGGCTTTCAAACGATCGAAGCCTTCGAAGTGCGGACTCATCACCGGACCGATCCACTCTTCGGCGAGCACATGCACCTGCATGTCCGCCGGCCATGGCGGCTCGGCATAGACCAACAACGCATCCAGCCCCGGGCGCCGCGGATCGAGATCGCCTTCACCCGCGGACAGGTGCAGGCGCAACTCCGGCAGGTCGGCCTTCAGGCGCCCCAGCCGCGGAATGAACCAGCGCGCCAGCAGGCTGCCAGAACAGCCGAGCACGAAGGGTGCTTCGTCGGCATCGCGGGAAAGCTCGGCGCAGACACCGCGCAGCCGGTCGAACGCCTCGAAGCTGGCATCACGCAGGCGCACCCCGGCATCTGTGAGTTTGACGCCACGCCCATCCTTGCCGAACAGGGCCACGCCCAGATGCTCCTCGAGCACCTTGATCTGCCGGCTGACGGCACCATGGGTCACATGCAGCGCCTCGGCAGCCTGGCTGACACTGTTCAGCCGGGCGGTCGCCTCGAAAGCCCGCAGGGCGTTGAGGGGGGGAAGGTCATGGGCCATTTGAGTTGTGAGTTTTCCTGACAGGTTTGCGCAATCTTATCGGTTTTCAGCCGGCCACGTCGTGGTTAGAGTAAAGCCCATCACTCATCCATTACGCCCTGGAGCGCCCCATGACCCAGACCCAATACCGCGCCGGCCCCGATGCCAACGGCCTGTTCGGCTCGTTCGGCGGCCGCTACGTGGCCGAAACCCTGATGCCCCTGGTGCTGGACCTGGCCCGCGAATACGAAGCGGCCAAGGCCGACCCCACGTTCCTCGAAGAACTGGCCTACTTCCAGCGCGACTACATCGGCCGCCCCAACCCGCTGTACTTCGCCGAGCGCCTGACCGAGCACTGCGGCGGCGCGAAGATCTTCTTCAAGCGTGAAGAGCTCAACCACACCGGCGCGCACAAGGTGAACAACTGCATCGGCCAGGTGCTGCTGGCCAAGCGCATGGGCAAGAAGCGCCTGATCGCCGAGACCGGCGCCGGCATGCACGGCGTGGCCACCGCCACCGTCGCCGCGCGCTTCGGCCTGCCCTGCGTGATCTACATGGGCGCCACCGACATCGAGCGCCAGCAGGCCAACGTGTTCCGCATGAAGCTGCTGGGTGCCGAGATCGTCCCGGTGACCGCCGGCACCGGCACCCTGAAGGACGCCATGAACGAGGCCCTGCGCGACTGGGTCACCAACGTCGAGGACACCTTCTACCTGATCGGCACCGTGGCAGGCCCGCACCCGTACCCGGCGATGGTCCGCGACTTCCAGTCGATCATCGGCAAGGAAACCCGCGCCCAGCTGCAGGAGAAGGAAGGGCGCCTGCCCGACAGCCTGATCGCCTGCGTCGGCGGCGGCTCCAACGCCATGGGCCTGTTCCACGACTTCCTCGATGACGCCAGCGTGCAGATCATCGGCGTCGAAGCCGGCGGCCACGGCGTGCACACCGACAAGCACGCGGCCAGCCTTAACGGCGGCGTGCCGGGTGTGCTGCACGGCAACCGCACCTACCTGCTGCAGGACGACGACGGCCAGATCACCGACGCCCACTCGATCTCCGCAGGCCTGGACTACCCCGGCATCGGCCCGGAGCACGCCTACCTGCACGAAGTGAAGCGCGTGGAGTACGTCAGCATCACCGACGACGAGGCCCTCGACGCCTTCCACGCCACCTGCCGCCTGGAGGGCATCATCCCGGCGCTGGAAAGCTCCCACGCCCTGGCCGAGGCAATCAAGCGCGCGCCGAAGCTGCCCAAGGACCACCTGATGGTGATCTGCCTGTCCGGTCGCGGCGACAAGGACATGCAAACCGTGATGAACCACATGGCCGCCCAGGAGAAACAGGCATGAGCCGTCTCGAACAACGCTTCGCCGAACTGAAGGCCGAAGGCCGTTCCGCCCTGGTCACCTTCGTCACCGCCGGCGATCCGGGCTACGCTGCCTCGCTGGAGATCCTCAAGGGCCTGCCGGCCGCTGGCGCCGATGTGATCGAACTGGGTATGCCGTTCACCGACCCGATGGCCGACGGCGTGGCCATCCAGCTCGCCACCCTGCGCGCCCTGGAAGCCGGCCAGACCCTGGCCAAGACCCTGCAGATGGTTCGCGAATTCCGTGTGGATAACCAGACCACGCCCATCGTGCTGATGGGTTACTACAACCCGATCCACCGCTTCGGCGTGGAGCAGTTCGTCGCCGAGGCAAAAGAAGCGGGCGTCGATGGCCTGATCATCGTCGACCTGCCACCGGAACACGACGCCGAACTGGCCACCCCGGCCCAGGCCGCAGGCATCGACTTCATCCGCCTGACCACCCCGACCACCGACGATGCGCGCCTGCCGCGCGTGCTGGAGCGCAGCTCCGGGTTCGTCTACTACGTGTCGGTGGCAGGTGTGACCGGTGCGGGTTCGGCAACCACCGAGCATGTGACCGAGGCCATTGCCCGCCTGCGTCGGCATACCGATCTGCCGATCAGCGTCGGTTTCGGCATCCGCACGCCGGAGCAGGCTGCTGCCATTGCCCGCCTGGCCGATGGCGTGGTGGTCGGTTCGGCGCTGGTCGACAAGATCGCCCAGGCCAAGGATGCCGGTCAGGCAGTGAACGATGTGCTGAGCCTGTGCTCGGCGCTGGCCGAAGGCGTGCGCGCCGCCCGCAACTGATCCGCGCAGCAGGTGTATTTGTGGGAGCGGGCTTGCCCCGCGATAACGATGGTGGACTCACCGCCGCTGTCGCGGGACAAGCCCGCTCCCACGTTGCATCAAGCACCAAATATCGACAGATCCAACGGCCTGATCGCCCCCATCCAGATCGCATGATCGCGGTGATCCGCCAGCTCATCCCCGGTTTCCGGGTGCAGGAACACCACCAGCCCCTTGCGATACAGCGCCAGCCACGGCAACACCACACCCACCACCTCCGGCCCGAAGGCCAGCTGACAGCTCCAGTCAGGGTGCGGCCCGACCGGTTTCTGGTGCATGCGTCCCATGGTCACGGGAAACAGCCGCGTTGCTTCCTCGCATAGTTCACGGGCCTGCTCCATGGTCGATGCGTCGTAGTACACGTGGGCGTGATAGCCCTTGATCCTTTGCACGGTGGCTCCTGATTGCAGTAATGCGAACATCTTGAAGTCTACGCCATCTCATTACAGGCGCTCCTGCTCTAGCCAATCCACAAACCGCTCGATCAACGCCCCACGCCGCTTGCGTGGCGGCAGCACCACGTAATACCCCCGCTTCGAGCGCAAGCTGCCTTCCAGCGGCCGGCACAGCAGCCCCTGCCCGACCAGCCCGTCCACCAGATGCGCCCAGCCGATCGCCACGCCTTGGCCAGCAATCGCCGCCTGAATCAGCAGGGTGTAGTTGTCGAACCGCAGTTGACCGGACGGAGGAGGGCTGTCCACACCAAGACCACGGAAGACACCGGCCCAATCGAACCAGCGACTGGCCTGCTCGCCCTTCAGGTGCAACAACGGCAATCGTTGCAAAGCCTCGGCTGACAAGGGTTTGCCATGAGTCAGCCGTGAGCTGCAGACCGGGAAGACCTCCTCATCGAACAACCAGCGACTCTCGCCCTGATGGAAACGCCCATCACCAAACAGCACCGCCACATCGATGTCCGGGCGCAACATCCCCTGGCTGCGCTCGCCGGTCACCAGGCTCACGTCCACCTGTGGATAAGCGTCGTGGAAACGCTGCAAGCGCGGCATCAGCCAGAACGCCGCAAAGGCGAAGTCCGTAGCCACCTGCAGCACCTCGCGCTGGCCGCGCCCACTGGCTTGAGCGACGCCATCGTCCATCGCCTGCAAGCCCTGGTGCACCTGTTCGAACAATAGCAACCCCGCCTCGGTCAACTCGATGCCCCGGTAGATCCGGTCGAACAACCGCGTGCCCAACTGCGCCTCCAGGCGCTTCATCTGCTGGCTGACCGCCGGCTGGGTGGTGCCCAGCTCCACGGCCGCAGCCGTGAAGCTACGCAAGCGCGCGGCGGACTCGAACACGCGCAATGCGTCCAGAGACAGGTCGGCAAGGTGTTCAAACATAAGCATGGCTAATCCCAGTCATTGCCCGACGTGGGCTTTACCCACCTTATCCACAGCTCCATGCTGTATTGCAAGCGTTCACCATAACTCTCGACGATGGAAGGGCACCATGAAGCAACCCAATATCCTGTTCATCATGGCCGACCAGATGGCCGCGCCGCTGTTGCCGATCTACAGCCCGTCGCCGATCAAGATGCCCAACCTGGCGCGCCTCGCCGAGCAGGCCGTGGTGTTCGACTCCGCCTACTGCAACAGCCCGCTGTGCGCGCCCTCGCGCTTCACCCTGGTCAGCGGCCAGTTGCCCAGCCACATCGGCGCCTACGACAACGCCGCCGACTTTCCCGCCGACATTCCGACCTACGCCCACTACCTGCGCCGCATCGGCTACCGCACCGCGCTGTCGGGCAAGATGCATTTCTGCGGCCCGGACCAGTTGCACGGCTACGAAGAGCGCCTGACCAGCGACATCTACCCGGCCGACTATGGCTGGGCGGTGAACTGGGACGCGCCTGACGAGCGCCCGAGCTGGTACCACAACATGTCCTCGGTGCTTCAGGCCGGGCCGTGCGTGCGCACCAACCAGCTGGATTTCGACGAGGAGGTGGTGTTCAAGGCACGCCAGTACCTCTATGACCACGTGCGCGAAGACGATGGCCGGCCGTTCTGCCTGACCGTGTCGATGACCCACCCGCACGATCCGTACACCATCCCCAAACGCTACTGGGATCTCTACGAGGCTGTGGATATCCCGCTACCCCGCGACGTGATCGCCCAGAGCCAGCAAGACCCGCACTCGCAGCGCCTGCTCAAGGTCTATGACCTGTGGGACAAGCCGCTGCCCGTGGACAAGATCCGCGATGCCCGCCGCGCCTACTTCGGCGCCTGCAGCTATATCGACGACAATATCGGCCTGCTTCTGCAGACGCTGGAAGACTGCGGCCTGGCCGACGACACCCTGATCATCTTCTCCGGCGACCACGGCGACATGCTTGGCGAGCGGGGGCTTTGGTACAAGATGCACTGGTTCGAGATGTCGGCGCGGGTACCGCTGCTGATCCACGCGCCCAAGCACTTCAAACCTGCGCGCATCAGCGCCAGCGTTTCCACCTGCGACCTGCTGCCGACGTTGGTCGAGCTGGCTGGCGGTGCTGTGGATAAAGATCTGCACCTGGACGGCCGCTCGCTGCTCGGCCACCTGCAAGGGCAGGGCGGGCATGACGAGGTGATCGGCGAATACATGGCCGAAGGTACCGTCGGCCCGCTGATGATGATCCGCCGCGGCGCCTACAAGTTCGTGTACAGCGAGGACGACCCCTGTTTACTCTACGACCTGAGCCGCGACCCGCACGAGCGGGAGAACCTCACCGGCAGCCCCGACCACCAGGCGCTGCTGCAGGCATTTGTCGATGAAGCCAAGCTGCGCTGGGATATCCCCAGCCTGCGCCAGCAGGTGCTGGCCAGCCAACGCCGCCGCCGCCTGGTAGCCGAGGCGCTGGCCATCGGCACGCTGAAAAGCTGGGACCACCAACCGCTGGTCGACGCCAGCCAACAGTACATGCGCAACCACATCGATCTCGACGACCTCGAGCGCAAGGCACGTTATCCACAGCCCGCACCCCTGGATTGAGAAGAGAGGCCGCCATGCAGAAGTTCTCCACCGCCGTACTTGCCCTGGCCCTGAGCCTGGGCACGGCCCACGCCGCCGACGGCGACGCGCAATGCAGCACCGTGAAACTGGCCGACCCCGGCTGGAGCGATATCGCCAGCACCAACGCCGTCGCCCGCCTGCTCCTGGAAAGCCTGGGTTACCAGGTGAAGATCGACAGCCTGGCCGTGCCGATCATCTACGGCGGCCTGAAAGATGGCCGGGTGGATGCCTTCCTCGGCAACTGGATGCCGGCGCAGCAGGGTTTTCATGACAAGTTCATCGCCAATGGCGACGTGCAACAGCTGGCGCGCAACCTGGAGGGCACCGAATTTACCCTGGCGGTGCCCGATTATGTCTGGGAGGCCGGCGTTAAGGACTTCGCCGACCTGCACAAGTACGCCGACAGGTTCGACAAGAAGCTCTACGGCATCGGCTCCGGCGCACCGGCCAACCTGTCGCTGAAGGCGATCATCGACAAGAACGACTTCGCGCTTGGGCAGTGGAAGCTGGTCGAATCCAGCGAACAGGCGATGCTGGCCCAGGTGGATCGGGCGGTGAAGAAGCAGCAGTTCATCACCTTCCTCGGCTGGACACCGCATCCAATGAACGTGAAGTTGAAGATGCATTACCTCACGGGTGGCGAAAAATGGTTTGGGAGCAAAGGTGATGTGTACACGCTGACTCGCAAGGGATATCCACAGGCTTGCCCGAATGCGGCGAAGCTGTTGAGCAACCTGACGTTCACGCTGGGCATGGAGAACAGCATCATGGCCGAGGTTGTGGACAAGAAGGTGAGCTTTGATGAGGCGGCCAGGGCTTGGGTGAAGAAGCGCCCAGAGTTGCTGGATGGTTGGTTGGCTGGAGTGACTACCAAGGCTGGTGGGGACGCAGCAGAAGCGGTTAAAGCCAAACTCTGATTTTTGTCTGTTAGGCTGCCGGGGCCGCTTTGCGGCCCTTTCGCGACGCAAGGCCGCTCCCACAGGGATTCGCGCTCTTCTGTGGGGGCGGCCTTGTGTCGCGAAACGAGGGCAAGGCCCTCGCCAGCGATACTGAACAGGAATGACGCATGCCTCGTCTCCACCACCTGCTGCCCTTCCTCACCTGGCTCCCCCGTCAATCGGGCCGCAGCCTGCGCCAGGACCTGCTGGTAGGCCTAAGCGGCGCTATCCTTGCCCTGCCGCAATCGATCGCCTACGCCCTGATCGCCGGCCTGCCCGCCGAGTACGGCCTGTACGCCGCCATCGTGCCGGTGCTGGTGGCCTGCCTGTGGGGCTCGTCCTGGCACCTGATCTGCGGCCCCACCGCCGCCATCTCCATCGTCCTGTATGCCAGCATCAGCCCGCTGGCCGTGGCCGGCAGCGACGACTACGTGACCCTGGTGCTGCTGCTGACCTTCCTCGGCGGCGTCTTCCAGCTCATGCTGGGGCTGCTGCGCTTCGGCGCGCTGGTCAACTTCGTCTCCCATTCGGTGGTGCTGGGCTTCACCCTCGGTGCCGCCGTCGTCATCGCGCTGGGGCAACTGCCCAACCTGCTGGGCCTGGACCTGCCAAGCCAGGCCACGGCTCTGAAGACCGTGGAGGAACTGGCTGGTCATGTTGGCGAGGTGGACATGCCATCGCTGGTGCTGGGGCTGAGCACCCTGGCGATTGGCGTGCTGTTGAAACTGTGGCGGCCACGCTGGCCGAGCCTGTTGATAAGTCTGCTGCTGGTCAGCCTGACGGCCTGGCTGTTGCCCGGCGTGTTCGGCCATGTGCCGCGTGTGCCCGCCTTCGTCGGCCAGTTGCCACCGCTCAGCCCACTGCCGTTACTCGATGTGGAGCTGATCCTACGCCTGCTGCCCAGTGCCGTGGCTGTCGGCATGCTCGGGCTGGTCACCAGCCTGTCCATCGCCCGTTCCCTGTCCGCACGTTCCGAGCAACTGATCGACGCCAACCATGAGATTCGCGCCCAGGGCTTGTCGAACATCATCGGGGCATTGTTATCCGGCTACCTGTCCTCCGGCTCCTTTACCCGCTCCGGGCTCAGCTACGACGCAGGGGCCCGCTCGCCGTTGGCCGGGGTGTTCTCGGCACTGTGGGTGGCGCTGTTCGCGGTGGCGGGGGCCGGGCTGATCGCCCATCTGCCGATCCCGGCGATGGCGGGCAGCATCTTGCTGATTTGCTGGGGGCTGGTGGACCATCGCGGCATCCGCGCGCTGTTCCGGGTCAGCCGTTCGGAGTTCCTGGTCATGGCGCTGACCGCCGCCGCGACCCTGCTGCTCGAGCTGCAGACGGCGATCTACGCCGGGGTGCTGGCATCGCTGTTCTTCTACCTCAAGCGCACCTCGAGGCCGCGAGTGCAGCAGAGCCGGGAAGGGGAGGCGGACGTGTTGCGGGTGGGCGGGTCGATCTTCTTCGGCGCGGCGCATTACCTGCAGCTGCGCTTGCAGCGCTGCCAGGGGCCGCATGTGGTGATCGATGCGCGACAGGTGAACTTCATCGATTATTCGGGTGTGGATATGTTGCACCGCGAGGCGCGGCGGTTGATGCGTAATGGCGGAAGCCTGACGTTGCAGCGGGCAAGGCCGCAGGTGATCGAGGAACTGCAGAAGCTGGAAGGCATGGCGAGTTGCCCGATTCGCTTCGAGGGCTGATGGTCAACTGGCATTTCTGTCAGTTGCGAACAGCGTGCAGGCGATGAAAGAGTAAACAACGCTCATTCACTGCGGAGCACGCCATGAGTAGTTGCGTTCATCTCGCCCTGGCACTCGTGCCATTACTAGCTGCTCAAGGCAGCGGCGCTGTGGATAACTGCTGGAGCGTTGCCGATGCTCAAGTACGGATTGCCCGGCTGGAAAGCGACATGACCGCTCGCGATCCCTACACTGGCGAAACGCAATCCACAGCCAAACTCGCTCACTACCAGCAGCAAATCGACCTGGAACGCCAATTCATCCAACAGCGCCCCGAAGTCAACTGCGCGCCAGTTGCCGACGCAACTCATCCAGCACAGGCACCGTGTCAGGACGCACCCCCCGCCAGATAAAGAACGCCTCGGCCGCCTGCTCGGCCAGCATCCCCAGCCCATCCAGCACCTTGGCCGCACCCAGCTTGCTGGCCCACTGGCAGAAAGGTGTCGGCTCCTTGCCATACATCATGTCGTAGCAGACGGTGCGCCCCGCCTCGACCAGGCTGTCGGCAATCGGCGGCAGTTCGCCAGACAAGCTCGCAGAAGTAGCGTTGATGATCACGTCTACCGGCTCCTGCAACCAGCTGAAACCACTGGCCACCACCGGCCCCAGCTCATCGAACTCCCGCGCCAGCTGCTCGGCTTTCTCGACGGTACGGTTGGCGATCACCAGCGACTGTGGCTTGTGCGCCAGGATCGGCTCCAGCACACCCCGAACAGCACCGCCGGCGCCAAGGATAAGGATGCGCTTGCCAGCCAAGGTCACCCCGGCGTTCACCGTCAGGTCACGCACCAGCCCGGCGCCGTCGGTGTTGTCGCCTTGCAAGGTACCGTCGGCCAGCTTGGTCAGGGTGTTCACCGCGCCAGCACGTTGCGCACGCGGGGTGAGGCTGTCGCACAGGCGATAGGCCTCTTCCTTGAATGGCACGGTGACGTTGGCGCCGCTGCCTTGCTTGAAGAAGCCTGTGGCGCAGTCGCTGAACTCGTCCAACGGCGCCAGCAGGGTGGCGTACTCCAGGTCCTGGCCGGTCTGGTCAGCGAACAGGCGGTGGATCAGCGGCGACTTGCTATGGCCGATGGGGTTGCCGAATACGACGTACTGGTCCATGGGAGCTCCTCGGTTATCCACAGGCTTACTGGGCGAGCCAGTCGCGGTCCTGCAGGAAATAGTCGGTCAGGCGCGCTTCCTCGCTGCCAGGCTCCGCTTTCCAATCGTAACCCCAGCGCACCTGCGGCGGCAGCGACATCAGGATCGACTCGGTGCGACCGCCCGACTGCAAGCCGAACAGCGTGCCACGGTCGTAGACCAGGTTGAATTCGACGTAGCGGCCACGGCGGTATTCCTGGAATTCGCGCTGCTTGGCGGTGTACGGCGTGTCCTTGCGGCGCTGGATGATCGGCAGGTAGGCATCGACGTAGGCGTCGCCGATGGCGCGCATGAAGGCGAAGCAGGTGTCGAAGTCCCACTCGTTCAGATCGTCGAAGAACAGGCCGCCAATGCCGCGCGGCTCGCCGCGGTGCTTGAGGTGGAAGTAGCGGTCGCACCAGGCCTTGTAGCGCGGGTAGACGTCGGCGCCGAACGGCGCGCAGGCCTGCTCGGCGACGCGGTGCCAGTGCACGCAGTCTTCTTCGTTGCCGTAGTACGGGGTCAGGTCGAAGCCGCCACCGAACCACCATACCGCCTCTTCACCCTCTTTTTCGGCGATGAAGAAGCGCACATTGGCGTGGGAGGTCGGCACATGCGGGTTGTGCGGGTGGATCACCAGCGACACGCCCAGGGCCTCGAAGCCACGGCCCGCCAGCTCCGGGCGGTGGGCACTGGCCGACGGCGGCAGGCCGGCGCCGAACACGTGGGAGAAGTTCACCCCGCCTTTCTCGATCACCTTGCCCTCGCCGATCACCCGCGTGCGACCACCGCCGCCGGCATCGCGCACCCAGGCATCCTCGACGAAGCGGGCGCCGCCGTCTTCGGTTTCGAGGGCAGAGCAGATGCGGTCTTGCAGGTCGAGCAGGTAGGCTTTTACGGCCTCGGTGCGGCTGGTCATCGGGGTCACCTGGAAGGAGCGGGAAAATTCGCCGCGTAGCATACCACCGGCCAACGCCGCGTCGCAGTTGACGGCGGTCAAGCAAAGGCGTCCGATAGAAGGCCTTTGCGACCCTCGACGACAGGAGTATGTGATGGCCAAGCGTATCCAGTTCAGCCAGCATGGCGGCCCGGAAGTCCTGCAACTGGTGGAGTTCGACCCGACACCGCCCGGCCCGCAGCAGGTGCGGGTGCGTAACCATGCAATCGGCTTGAATTTCATCGACACCTATTTCCGTGGCGGGCTGATGCGCCGCCTGCGCTGCCTTCCGGGCTGGGCACCGAAGCGGCCGGCGTGGTCGAGGCGGTGGGCGAGGGTGTCAGCCGGATCAAGGTCGGCGACCGCGTGGCCTATGCCGGTGGGCCGCTTGGGGCCTACAGCGAGGTGCATACGCTGCCGGAGGCCAACCTGGTGAAGCTGCCGGAGGCGATCAGCTTCGAACAGGCGGCGGCGGTAATGCTCAAGGGGCTGACCACGCAGTATTTGCTCAAGCAGACCTATGCCGTGCAGCCGGGGGACTTCGTGCTGTTCCATGCCGCCGCCGGCGGTGTGGGGTCGCTGGCTTGCCAGTGGGCCAAGGCGCTGGGCGCGAAGCTGATCGGTACCGTCAGCTCTGCTGAGAAAGCCGAACGGGCCAAGGCCCTCGGCGCCTGGGCGACCATCGACTACAGCCATGAAGACGTGGCCAAGCGTGTGCTGGAGCTGACAGACGGTCAGAAGTGCGCGGTGGTGTATGACGGCGTGGGCGCCGATACCTGGCTGACTTCGCTGGATTGCCTGCGGCCGCGCGGTTTGATGGTCAGCTTTGGCAATGCCTCCGGCGCGGTAACCGGGGTCAACTTGGGGATCCTGTCGCAGAAGGGGTCGTTGTATGTCACCCGGCCGACGCTGGCGAGCTACGCCAACAATGCCGAGAACACCCAGGCCATGGCCGATGACCTGTTCGCGATGATCGCCAGCGGCAAGCTGGTTGTGGATATCCAGCAGCGGTATCCGTTGAGCGAGGCGGCCAAGGCGCAGGCGGAGTTGTCGGCGCGGCGGACCGTTGGCTCGACTGTGCTTCTGCCTTGAAGCCCCTATCGCGGGGCAAGTCGCAGCGGCCGAAGGGGTGGGTTGTGGTGTTAGGAAGTGGTGGATCGGGGACAATCTTCTTGTTCATGGCAACCTCTACCAGAGTAGGGCTGACACCTCGTCCGTTACCACACGAATGGGTGGCAGCTGTACACGGGGTGGTAAACCGGGGAGGTACCAGACCCGGCAGGCTCGAAAGCCTCCCGCGCACAGCCGCCATGGACGACTCTGATACCTTCCTGTTACCGGGTTACCACACCCGATCGCCAAGTTATTCGGCGACGGTTTGGAGCCTAAAGGCAGGCGTTCCCACTGAGAAGGTAATCGCAGTCGACAGACTGCGTAGGATATTTCTCTGAATTCAGAATGGGCAGCCATCTGGGTGCAAATCAGAAAAATCGGCGGGAATTCTGGGGCCGCTTTGCGGCCCTTTCGCGACACAAGGCCGCTCCCACAGGTTACAGCGCCAAGCCTGAGAGCTGCGCTGTACCTGTAAGAGGGGCCTTGTGCCGCGAAACGAGGGCGAAGCCCTCGCCAGCGGTATCAGCCCGGGCGCACAACCTCGCCGGTCGCCAGGTCGCGAATCAGGCTCGGGTTCTTCCGCCCACCCAACGCCCCACCCAGCACCATGTCCAGCTGCTTGTGGAAATACTGCTCCACTCGCAACCGGCTCTTGGCCGCCGGCCGCCCGGCCGGGTTGCACGAGGTGGAGATCAACGGCCCGACCAGCGCGCACAGCTCCCGCACCTGTGGGTGATCGCTGACCCGCAGCGCCACGGTGTCGTGCTGCCCGGTCACCCACTCGGGCAGCAGGCCCTGGTGCGGCACCAGCCAGGTGTTAGGCCCAGGCCAGGTGGCGCTCATGCGGTCGATCCAGTCCTGGGGGAAATCCTCGAACAGAAAGTCGAACTGGCGAATGTTGTCGGCGACCAGGATCAGCCCTTTATCCACAGGCCGCGACTTGAGCGCCAGCAGGCGATACACCGCGTCCTCGTTCCACGGGTCGCAGCCCAGGCCCCAGACCGCTTCCGTCGGATAGGCGATCACCGCACCCGCCTTCACCTCGCGCGCGGCTTGTTGCACACGCCAACTGCTCACCATTTTCCGTCTCTCCGCATTAACGCCGTGCGCGCAGTGTACTTAGCCCGCACGGGCAAACCAACGCCCGGCTTCATTGCTCACCCGGCCTTCGAGCTCCAGCTCGGTCAGGCTGGCCAGTACCTGGGCCAGTGGCAGGCCGCTGCTGCTGGCCAGGCCCTCGGTGGTCTGGGGTGCGGCGTGGAGCAGGGCGATCAATGGATGAGCGGGTTTATCCACAATCGCAGGCGGCAGGTTCTGCCACCCACGCAGGCTGTCGAGGATCTGCTCCACGCTTTCCACCAGCAGGGCACCGTCGCGGATCAACTGATGGCAGCCCTTGGCGCCGGGGTGATGAATGGACCCGGGAATCGCGTACACCTCCCGCCCCTGTTCGGCGGCAAGCCGTGCGGTGATCAACGAACCGCTGGCCAGGCTGGCCTCGACCACCAGCACACCCAGCGACAAGCCGCTGATGATCCGGTTGCGACGCGGGAAGTTGCCGGCCAGCGGGCCGGCATCCAGCGGGTACTCGGAAACCAGCGCGCTGCCACTGTCGAGCATTGCCCGTGCCAGGTCACGGTGGCGCTGTGGATAAAGTTTTTGCAACCCCGTGCCGAGCACCCCGATGGTCTGCCCGCCGGCCTTCAAAGCGGCCCGATGAGCGGCACCGTCGACGCCCAGCGCCAGCCCGCTGGTGATGGTGAAACCAGCCTGGGAAAGGCATCGGGAAAACGCGCCTGCGGTATCCAGCGCCGGGGGTGAAGCACGCCTGCTACCCACGATCGCCAGTTGCGGTTGTTCGAGTAAATCGGGGTCGCCCGCGACGAACAACAGCGGCGGCGGATCGTCTATCTCGGCCAGCAACGCCGGGTAGCCAGGCCCGTCCCACATCAGTAAATACTGGCCCGGACGCTCTAGCCAGCGCATTGCAGCCAATGCGCCATCGCGCACTTGCGGGCTGCGCCGGGCGTCTATACTGGCAACCTTCAGTCCCAACGCCTGCCAGGCACTGGCCGGCGCGCTGAGTGCCGACGAGGCACTGCCGAACGCTTCGATGAGGGTATGGAAACGACGCAAGCCAATCTCCGGAAGGCTATGAAGACGCAGCCGCGCCTCCAGTTCCGCAGGCGGACAAGGCGACGAACGGGATGGATTCATGGTGGATCATCCTTGATCGACAGGGGGCCAGATACGTGGCACAGCCTGTGGATAACTTTGTGAGTAACACTTTGAAAAGCTGTCCATGAAATGGCAGCTATCAAGCCCATAGAGACCCTAGCCAAGCTTCACAGGTGCCGAACGCCCCATTTCCCTTTATTATGTGTGCTCAGTTTTCAACCGACCGCACAGTGACTGCCTGACCGCCATGGCTATTTTGAACATTCTCGAATTTCCCGATCCGCGCCTGCGCACCATCGCCAAACCGGTGACGGAGTTCGACGACGCCTTGAGCCAGCTGATCGACGACATGTTCGAGACCATGTACGAGGCGCCCGGCATCGGCCTGGCCGCGACCCAGGTCAACGTGCACAAGCAGGTCGTGGTGATGGACCTGAGCGAAGACCGCAGCGAGCCGCGCGTCTTCATCAACCCCACGGTCGAGGAGCTGACCCACGACATGGGCCAGTACCAGGAAGGCTGCCTGTCGGTGCCCGGCTTCTACGAGAACGTCGATCGCCCGCTGCGCGTGCGGGTCAAGGCCCAGGACCGCGACGGCAAGCCCTACGAACTGGAATGCGAAGGCCTGCTGGCCGTGTGCGTGCAGCACGAGTTCGATCACCTCAACGGCAAGCTGTTCGTCGATTACCTGTCCCAGCTCAAACGCGATCGGATCAAGAAGAAGCTGGAAAAGCAGCACCGCCAGCAAGCCTGATCCCCACCTTCCAGAAGGCTTGCTCCGGCAAGCCTTTTTCTTTTTGAACAAGCGAGAACTCCATGCGCATCGTCTTCGCAGGCACTCCAGAGTTTGCCGCCGAACACCTCAAGGCCCTGCTCGACAGCCCGTACGAGATCGTGGCCGTCTACACCCAGCCCGACCGCCCGGCCGGCCGTGGCCAGAAGCTCATGCCGAGCGCAGTCAAGGCGCTGGCCGTGGCCCACGACATCCCGGTGTACCAGCCGCAGACCCTGCGCAACGCCGAGGCGCAAGCCGAGCTCGCCGCGCTCAAGCCGGACCTGATGGTGGTGGTCGCCTACGGCCTGATCCTGCCGCAAGTGGTGCTGGATATTCCGCGCCTGGGCTGCATCAACAGCCACGCATCGCTGCTGCCACGCTGGCGCGGGGCGGCGCCGATCCAGCGCGCCGTGGAAGCCGGCGACGCCGAGAGCGGTGTGACCGTGATGCGCATGGAAGCCGGCCTGGATACCGGCCCGATGCTGCTCAAGGTGGTCACCCCGATCAGCGCCGAGGACACCGGTGGCACCCTGCATGACCGCCTCGCCGAAATGGGCCCGCCTGCTGTAGTCCAGGCAATCGCCGGCTTGGCAGACGGTTCGCTGCAAGGTGAAGTGCAGGACGATGCCCTGGCCACTTATGCCCACAAGCTGAACAAGGACGAAGCCCGCATCGACTGGAGCCGCCCGGCCGTCGAGCTGGAGCGCCTCATCCGTGCCTTCAACCCCTGGCCGGTGTGCCACAGCACCCTCGACGGCGAAAGCGTGAAGGTGCTGGCCGCCAACTTGTCCACAGGCAAGGGCACCCCCGGCGAAATCCTCTCCGCCAGCAAGGACGGCCTGGTGGTCGCCTGCGGTGACGGCGCACTGAGCCTGACCCGCCTGCAACTGCCCGGCGGCAAGGCCCTGGCCTTCAGCGACCTGTTCAACAGCCGTCGCGAGAAATTCGCCGGTGGCAAGGTGCTCGGCCAATGAACCCACGCCTGGCCGCCGCCCGTGCCCTTGCCGCCGTGCTCAGCGGCAAGGCCTCGCTGAACAGCTCGCTGCCGGCGCAACTGGACAAGGTCGAGGAGCGCGACCGCGGCCTCACGCAAGACCTGGCCTTCGGCACCGCCCGCTGGCAGCCACGCCTGGACCTGCTAGCCGCACAACTTCTGCAGAAACCGTTCAAGGCCGCCGACGCCGATGTGCAGGCGCTGCTGCTGGTCGGCCTGTACCAGCTGTTCTACACGCGCATCCCGGCCCACGCCGCCATCGGCGAAACCGTGGGGTGCGCTGACAAGCTCAAGAAGCCGTGGGCCAAGGGGCTGCTCAACGCCGTTCTGCGCCGCGCCCAGCGTGAAGGCGAGGAACTGCTCGCCAGCATGGAACGCGACCCGGTGGTGCGTACCGCCCACCCGCGCTGGCTGCAGAAGTCGCTGAAAGCCTTCTGGCCGGAACAATGGGAAGCCATCTGCGCCGCCAACAACGCCCACCCGCCGATGATCCTGCGGATCAACCGCCGCCATCACAGCCGCGATGCCTACCTGGCGCTGTTGGCCGAGGCCGGCATCCAGGCCAGTGCCTGCCAGTACAGCCGTGACGGCATCGTCCTGGCCGAGGCCTGCGACGTGCGCGGCCTGCCGGGCTTCGCCGACGGCTGGGTGAGCGTGCAGGACGAAGCCGCGCAGCTGTCCGCCGACCTACTCGAACTGGCCCCCGGCCAGCGCGTGCTCGACGCCTGCTGCGCCCCGGGCGGCAAGACCTGCCACCTGCTGGAAGCCGAACCTGGCCTGGCCCACATGGTCGCCATCGACCTGGAAGCCAAGCGGCTGGCCCGCGTGCGCGAGAACCTCGACCGCCTCAAGCTCGACGCCGAGCTGATCGCCTGCGACGCCCGCGATACCGCCAGCTGGTGGGACGGCAAACCGTTCCAGCGCATCCTGCTCGATGCGCCCTGCTCGGCCACCGGCGTGATCCGCCGCCACCCCGACATCAAGCTGACCCGCCAGGCCGAGGACATCCCGGCCCTGGCCACGCTGCAAGGCGAGCTGCTCGACGCCCTGTGGCCGACCCTGGAAGTGGGCGGCATGCTGCTCTACGCCACCTGCTCGAGCCTGCCGACCGAGAACACCGAAGTGATCGACGCCTTCCTCGCCCGCACCCCCGGCGCCCGCGAACTGGACCTGGCCACCGAGGCCGGCCTGCGCCAGCCCCACGGCCGCCAGTTGCTGGCCCAGGAAGGCGGCCACGACGGTTTCTACTATGCCAAGCTGATCAAGATCGCCGCCTCGCGCGGGTAAGAACAAGAACCTAGGGAGTAGCGGATGAAGATCATCATCCTCGGCGCAGGACAGGTCGGCGGCACGCTGGCGGAGCATCTGGCCAGCGAAGCCAACGACATCACCGTGGTCGACACCGATGGCGACCGTCTGCGCGACCTGGGCGACCGCCTGGACATCCGCACCGTGCAGGGCCGCGGCTCGCTGCCGACGGTGCTGCGCCAGGCCGGCGCCGACGACGCCGACATGCTGGTGGCGGTGACCAACAGCGACGAGACCAACATGGTCGCCTGCCAGGTCGCCTATTCGCTGTTCCACACCCCGACCAAGATCGCCCGGGTGCGCGAGTCGGCCTACCTGACCCGCGAAGAGCTGTTCGACAACGACCATATCCCGGTGGACGTGCTGATCAGCCCTGAACAGGTGGTGACCAACTACATCAAGCGCCTGATCGAACACCCCGGCTCGCTGCAGGTGATCGACTTCGCCGAAGGCAAGGCCCAGCTGGTGGCGGTCAAGGCCTACTACGGCGGCCCGCTGGTGGGCCAGCAACTGCGCCAGATCCGTGCCCACATGCCCAACGTCGATACCCGCGTGGCGGCGATCTTCCGTCGCGACCGGCCGATCACGCCTCAGGGCGACACGGTGATCGAGGCCGACGACGAGGTGTTCTTCATTGCCGCAAAAAAGGATATCCGCGCAGTGATGGGCGAGCTGCGGCGCATCGACGAGACCAACAAGCGCGTGGTCATCGCCGGCGGCGGACAGATTGGCGAGCGTCTGGCCGAGGCCATCGAGAGCCGCTACCAGGTAAAGATCATCGAGATGAACCCGGCGCGCTGCCGCTACCTCTCCGATACCCTGGAGAGCACCGTGGTGCTGCAGGGCAGCGCTTCTGATCGCGACCTGATGCTCGAAGAGAACATCGCCGACGCCGACATCTTCCTGGCCCTGACCAACGACGACGAAGCCAACATCATGTCGTCGCTGCTGGCCAAGCGCCTGGGCTCGCGCAAGGTGATGACCATCATCAACAACCCGGCCTACGTCGACCTGGTGCAGGGCGGCGAGATCGACATCGCCATCAGCCCGCAGCTGGCCACCATCGGCACTTTGCTGGCCCACGTGCGCCGCGGCGATATCGTCAGCGTGCACTCGCTGCGCCGGGGCGCGGCCGAGGCCATCGAAGCGGTGGCCCATGGCGATTCGAAATCGAGCAAGGTGGTGGGCAAGGCCATCGAGGACATCTCGTTGCCACCGGGCACCACCATCGGCGCGATCATCCGCGACGAGGAAGTGCTGATCGCCCACGACGACACGGTGATCGAGTCGGGCGACCATGTGATCCTGTTCGTTGTGGATAAAAAGCATATTCGGGACGTGGAGAAGCTGTTCCACGTGGGCCTGAGTTTCTTCTAGGAGGGAAGGACATGCGCGAATCGCTGGAGAAGATGCTGGCCAAGGGTGTGGATAACCCGCTGCTGAGATTCGGGCTGGGCAAGGCCTGGCTGGACGAGGGCAATGGCGCGCAAGCGGCGGTGCACCTGTCGGCTTGTGTGAAGCAGGATCCGAAGTACTCGGCTGCGTGGAAGCTGCTGGGGAAGGCGTATCAGTTGAGCGGGGATCTGGACGGCGCGCGCAAGGCCTGGGAAGAGGGGATCGTCGCGGCGCAGGCCCATGGCGACAAGCAGGCCGAGAAAGAAATGACCGTTTTTCTCAAGAAGCTAAACAAGGCTTGAGATCGCCGGGGCTGCTTTGCAGCCCATCGCGACACAAGGCCGCTCCTACAGAGGATTGCGGTCGCCTGTAGGAGCGGCCTTGTGTCGCGAAAGGGGCGCAAAGCGCCCCCAACAATCTCAATACCAGCGCGCCTCACCCGCCGGACGCTTCTTGAAGCGCTTCATGCTCCACATGTACTGGCTCGGATACTCGCGCACATAACGCTCGACCACCTTGCTCATGGCCGCCGCCGATTCAGTCACATCGGTGCTGTACATCGCTTCCGGCGCCGCTTCCAGGAACACCTTGAAACCCGAGCCATCCGGCAACCGCAGGGCATGCAGGAAAACCCCCACCGCCTTGCCGCCAGCCAGCATGTTCGGCACGAACTTGCTGGTCAGCGCCTGGGTGCCGAGGAACGGCACGAACACACCCGCGGACTCGGCCGGCTCCGGGTCGGCCGGAATCCCCACCTGGCCACCCCGGCGCACTTCCTTGATCACGCTGAGGATGCCTTCCTTGGTCGAAGGCGCCACGCGGTTGCCCATCTGCACCCGCTGTTCACGCAGCAGGTCATCCACCGCCTTCAGCTTGGGCGGGCGGTAGAAGATGATCGGTTTGCACTGGTTGCAATAGAAGTGGTTGAGCACTTCCCAGTTGCCCAGGTGGCTGGTGATGCCCACCACGCCCTTGCCCGAGGCCAGGGCCTGCTCCAGCACTTCAAGGCCGTGCACTTCCTTGACCAGCTCCAGCGAGCGCTGCGGCGGCCAGATCCAGGCACAGGCGCTCTCGACAAACGACTTGCCGATGTCCTTCAACGCACGGCCAACCAGCTGCTCGCGTTCGACCGGGTCCATCTCCGGGAAACACTTGGCCAGGTTGATGCGCACGACATTGCGCGAGCCATTGGGGATTTTCCACATCAGCCAGCCGATACCAGCGCCGACGCGCTGCACAGCGCCCCAGGGCAGCTTGGCAAACAGGCGCAGCACCCCGACCATCAGGGCGCCCTTGAACTTTTCCACAGGCGAATTCCTTATTTCAGCAAGGCGCGCATTGTACCCCGTCAGCGCACCAGCGCGGCGTAGCGATCGCAGTCGGTGGTGTGGTCCATGACCATGCCGGTGGCCTGCATGAAGGCGTAGCAGATGGTCGGCCCGACAAAGGTGAAACCGGCCTTTTGCAGGGCCTTGCTCATGGCCTTGGCCTCGTCGGTGACCGCCGGCACGTCGCCGCGGCCCTGGAAATGATTGATCTTCGGCGCGCCTCCGACGAACGACCACAGCCACTGCGCCGGGTTATCCACAGCCAGCCAGGCGAGGGCGTTGCGGCGCACGGCCTTGAGCTTGAGACGATTGCGGATGATGCCGGGGTCCAGCATCAGTTCCTCGATGCGCTCATCGCTCAGGCGCGCCAGCTTCACCGGATCGAAGCCATCCAGCACCTGGCGATAGCGTTCGCGTTTCTTCAATACCGTGATCCACGACAACCCCGCCTGGAACCCTTCGAGCAAAAGCATCTCGAAGAGCAACGCCGGGTCGTGCTGCGGCGTTCCCCACTCGTGGTCGTGATAGGCCTGGTACAACGGATCGTCGGAACACCAAAAGCAGCGTGGCATAAGGCTCCAATAACGTAGAGGGCGAGGCGAATCGGGTATACTCCCGCTCTTTACATCCGCATCCCCAGATACAGGTGAATTTCGTGAGCCAGCCTACGCCAGCCGTGCGTACCTTCCAAGACCTGATCCTCGCCCTGCAGAACTACTGGGCCGAGCAAGGTTGTGTGGTGCTTCAGCCCTACGATATGGAAGTAGGCGCCGGCACTTTCCACACCGCTACCTTCCTGCGCGCCGTCGGCCCGGAGACCTGGAACGCCGCCTACGTGCAGCCCAGCCGTCGCCCTGCCGACGGGCGGTATGGCGAAAACCCCAACCGCCTGCAGCACTACTACCAGTTCCAGGTGGTGCTCAAGCCGAACCCGGCCAACTTCCAGGAGCTGTACCTCGGCTCGCTGAAAGCCATCGGCCTGGATCCGCTGGTTCACGACATCCGCTTCGTCGAAGACAACTGGGAATCGCCGACCCTCGGCGCCTGGGGCCTGGGTTGGGAAATCTGGCTGAACGGCATGGAAGTGACCCAGTTCACCTACTTCCAGCAGGTCGGTGGCATCGAGTGCTACCCGGTCACCGGTGAGATCACCTACGGCCTGGAGCGCCTGGCCATGTACCTGCAGGGCGTGGACTCGGTCTACGACCTGGTATGGGCCGACGGCCCGTTCGGCAAGGTCACCTACGGCGACGTGTTCCACCAGAACGAAGTGGAGCAGTCGACCTACAACTTCGAGCACGCCAACGTCGAGAAGCTGTTCGAACTGTTCGACTTCTACGAAAGCGAAGCGAACCGCCTGATCAAGCTGGACCTGCCGCTGCCGACCTACGAAATGGTCCTGAAGGCCTCGCACACCTTCAACCTGCTGGACGCCCGCCGCGCCATCTCGGTGACCGAGCGCCAGCGCTACATCCTGCGCGTGCGTACCCTGGCCCGGGACGTGGCGCAAAGCTATCTGCAAGCCCGCGCACGCCTGGGCTTCCCGATGGCCTCTCCCGAACTGCGTGACGAAGTGTTGGCTAAGCTGGAGGCTGCACAATGAGTGCTCAAGATTTCCTGGTTGAACTGGGCACCGAAGAGCTGCCACCGAAGGCCCTCGCCACCCTGGGCGACGCCTTCCTCGCCGGCATCGAGAAAGGCCTGCAGGCCGCCGGCCTGAACTACACCGGCAAGCAGGTCTACGCCGCGCCGCGCCGCCTGGCCGTGTTGATCCGCCAGCTGGACGTGCAGCAGCCGGACCGCAGCATCAACATCGACGGCCCGCCCGTGCAGGCCGCGTTCAACGCCGAAGGCCAGCCGACCCAGGCCGCCCTGGGCTTTGCCAAGAAGTGCGGCGTGGAGCTGTCGGACATCGACCAGAGCGGCCCCAAGCTGCGCTTCTCCCAGCACATTCCGGGCAAGGCCACCGCCAGCCTGCTGCCGACCATCGTCGAGGATTCGCTCAACGACCTGCCAATCCCCAAGCGCATGCACTGGGGCGCCAGCCGTGAAGAGTTCGTGCGCCCAACCCAGTGGCTGGTGATGCTGCTGGGCGATCAGGTGGTCGACTGCACCCTCCTGGCCCAGAAGGCCGGCCGTGAATCGCGTGGCCACCGCTTCCACCACCCGGAAAACGTACTCATCACCACCCCTGCCAACTACGTCGAGGACCTGCGCAAGGCCCACGTGCTGGCCGACTTCGCCGAGCGTCGCGAGCTGATCAGCAAGCGCACCGCCGAGCTTGCCATGCAGCAGGAAGGCACGGCCATCGTGCCGCCGGCGCTGCTGGACGAAGTGACCGCCCTGGTCGAGTGGCCGGTGCCGCTGGTGTGCTCGTTCGAGGAGCGTTTCCTCGAGGTGCCGCAGGAAGCCCTGATCACCACCATGCAGGACAACCAGAAATACTTCTGCCTGCTGGACAGCGAAGGCAAGCTGCTGCCGCGCTTCATCACCGTGGCCAACGTCGAGAGCCGCGATCCGAAGCAGATCGTGCAGGGTAACGAGAAGGTCGTGCGCCCACGACTGACCGACGCCGAGTTCTTCTTCAAGCAGGACAAGAAGCAGCCGCTGGAAAGCTTCAACGAGCGCCTGAAGAACGTGGTGTTCCAGGCTCAGCTGGGCACCGTGTTCGACAAGGCCGAGCGCGTTTCCAAGCTGGCCGCCTTCATTGCCCCGTACATCGGTGGCAGCGCCGCCAACGCCGGCCGTGCCGGCCTGCTGTCCAAGTGCGACCTGGCCTCGGAAATGGTCGGCGAATTCCCTGAAATGCAGGGCATCGCCGGCTACTACTACGCCCTCAACGACGGCGAGCCGCAAGACGTCGCCCTGGCGCTGAACGAGCAGTACATGCCGCGCGGCGCCGGCGCCGAGTTGCCGCAGACCCTCACCGGTGCCGCCGTGGCCATCGCCGACAAGCTCGACACCCTGGTCGGGATCTTCGGCATCGGCATGCTGCCCACCGGCAGCAAGGACCCGTACGCCCTGCGTCGTGCTGCCCTGGGCGTGCTGCGTATCCTGATCGAGAAGCAGCTGGACCTGGACCTGGCCGTCGCGGTCGAGTTCGCGGTCAAGCAGTTCGGTGCCAAGGTCAAGGCCGCCGGCCTGTCCGAGCAGGTGCTGGAGTTCGTCTTCGACCGCCTGCGCGCGCGCTACGAGGACGAAGGCATCGACGTCTCCACCTACCTGTCGGTGCGTGCCCTGAAGCCGGGCTCGGCGCTGGACTTCGACCAACGCGTGCAGGCCGTGCAGGCCTTCCGCAAGCTGCCGGAAGCCGAAGCCCTGGCCGCGGCGAACAAACGCGTATCGAACCTGCTGGGCAAGGCCGAAGGCGCCATCGCCGACCAGGTCGAGCCGAAGTACTTCGACAACGCCAATGAGTTCTCCCTGTACTCGGCCATCCAGCAGGCCGACCAGGCCGTGCAACCGATGGCGGCCGCGCGTCAGTACAGCGAGGCCCTGGCCCGCCTGGCCGCCCTGCGTGACCCGGTCGACGCCTTCTTCGAGGCGGTGATGGTCAACGCCGAGGATGCCAAGGTGCGCGCCAACCGTTATGCCCTGCTCAGCCGCCTGCGCGGTCTGTTCCTGGGCGTGGCCGATATCTCGCTGCTGGGGTGAGTCGTTGAAACTGCTGATCCTTGATCGAGACGGAGTGATCAACCACGACTCCGACGCCTACATCAAGTCGCTGGAGGAGTGGATCCCCATTCCTGGCTCGATCGAGGCCATCGCGCAGTTGAGCAAGGCAGGCTGGACGGTGGCGGTTGCCACCAACCAGTCCGGCATTGCCCGCGGCTACTACCCGCTGGAAACCCTCGAGGCCATGCATGCGCGCCTGCGCGCGCTGGTGGCCGAGCAGGGCGGCGAGGTCGGCCTGATCGTGCATTGTCCGCACGGCCCGGACGAGGGCTGCGACTGCCGCAAGCCCAAGCCCGGCATGTTGCGGACAATCGCCGAGCACTACCAGGTACCGCTGGCCGGCGTATGGTTCGTCGGTGACAGCAAAGGTGACCTGGAGGCGGCCCTGGCCGTCGATGCACAACCCGTGTTGGTAAAAACCGGCAAGGGTGAAAGGACCCTGGAAAAAGGTGTCCCGCAAACTACACTGATTTTCGACGATCTGGCAGCCATCGCCAGAGAAATTATTTAAATGAGTGCGCCAGGACCGGCGCACTTTTCATTAGGCGGGCACGCCCCGCAACGGTACATGCCACTATGTCGATCCTGCAGGCGATCAGAATCTTTCTTTTTTACCTGCTGTTGGGCACCAGTTCGCTGCTGTGGTGCTCGCTGAGCTTCTTCGTCGCGCCTTTCCTGCCGTTCCCCAAGCGCTACAAGTTCATCAACGTGTACTGGTGCCGCTGCGCGCTGTTCCTGGTGCGGACGATCCTGCGTATCGACTACAAGGTCACCGGCGCCGAGAACGTGCCTGACGTGCCCTGCGTGATCCTGTCGAACCACCAGAGCACCTGGGAGACATTCTTCCTCTCGGCGTACTTCTCGCCGCTGAGCCAGGTACTCAAGCGCGAGTTGCTGTACGTGCCGTTCTTCGGCTGGGCCATGGCCATGCTGCGACCGATCGCCATCGACCGGAAGAACCCGAAGGAGGCTCTGCGCCAAGTTGCCAGCCAGGGCGACGAACTGCTCAAGCAGGGTACCTGGGTGCTGATCTTCCCCGAAGGCACCCGCGTGCCGCATGGGCAGATGGGCAAGTTTTCCCGCGGCGGCACCGCGCTGGCGGTGAATGCCGGCCTGCCGGTATTGCCGATCGCCCACAACGCCGGCAAGTTCTGGCCGCGTGAAGGCTGGGGCAAGCGCCCGGGCACCATCGAGGTGGTAATTGGCGAGCCGATGTATCCGGAGGGGACAGGCCCGCGTGCCATCGCCGAGCTCAACGACCGTGCCCAGGCATGGAACGAGGCGGCTCAACGCGCCATGGGTTCGCTGCCGCCAGCGGCGGAAAAACCCGAGCAGCAGCCTGCCTGACGTTCTGTGGATAACTTGTTAGCAATTTTTGGATTAAGCGTCTTAAAACATAGCTAAGTGATTGAATTAGCTATTTATTTCCGTGTATGACGTTTTTTCGAAAATCGTGCATAAGTTTTTTCCCGCGATAAAAAACCGGCTTTTACGCCGGTTTTTTTATAGGTTGATCGCTTTGATCGAGTCGTGGGAGCGGGCTTGCCCCGCGATGGCGTCCTCAGTGCTGGCGACATCGCGGGGCAAGCCCGCTCCCACGTTGTATCCCTCTCAATCCTCACACCTTGTCGATATCCACATCCCGGGTCTCTTTCAGGCAGAAGATCCCCACCACCAGGCTCACCCCGGTGATCAGCACCGGGTACCACAGCCCATAGAAGATGTCCCCGGTGTACACCACCAACGCGAACGACACCGTCGGCAGGAAGCCGCCGAACCAGCCGTTGCCGATGTGGTAGGGCAGCGACATCGAGGTGTAGCGGATGCGCGTCGGGAACAGCTCGACCATCACCGCCGCCAGCGGCCCGTAGGTCATGGTGGCGATCAGGATCATGGCGACGATCAGCACCACCACCATCACCTGGTTCACCTGCGCTGGGTCCGCCTTGGCCGGGTAGCCGGCGCTATCGATGGCACTGCGCATGGCCGTTTCGTCGAAGCCATTGATGGTCTTGTCGCCGATGCTGACGATCACCTCGCTGCCAGCGACACTCACCGAGCTGTAGGGCAGGCCCTGCTTGACCAGGAACGTCTTGACCTTGTCGCACGGGCTGTCGAAGCGTGCCTTGCCCACCGGATCGAACTGGAAGGTGCAGCCCTTGGGATCTGCGGTGACGACGATCGGCGCCTGGCGACTGGCGGCGTCGATCTGCGGATTGGCGTAATGGCTCAGGGCCTTGAACAGCGGGAAGTACAACACCGTCGCCAGCAAAAGGCCAAGCATCAGGATCGGCTTGCGCCCGACCCGGTCCGATAGCCAGCCGAAGAACACGAAGAACGGCGCACCGATCACCACGCTGATGATCAGCAGGGTGTTGGCCTGGGCCGGGTCCATCTTGAGCATCTGGGTCATGAAGAACAGCACGTAGAACTGCGCGGTGTAGAAGGTCACCGCTTGCCCGGCATTGATGCTGAACAGTGCCGTGAGCACCACTTTCAGGTTCGGCCAGGAGGTGAACGACTCGCGGATCGGCGACTTGCTCACCTTGCCCTGGGCCTTCATTTTCACGAAGGCCGGCGACTCGTGCATGCTCATGCGGATCCAGGTGGATATCGCCAGCAGCACGATCGACAGCAGGAACGGCAGGCGCCAGCCCCAGGTTTCGAACTGGTCGCCACTGATGTAGCGGCTGGCCAGGACGACGGTCAGCGACAGCAGCAGGCCCAATGTGGCAGTGGATTGGATGAAGCCGGTGTGGAAACCACGTTTGCCATGAGGCGCGTGCTCGGCGACATAGGTGGCCGCGCCGCCGTATTCACCGCCCAACGCCAGGCCCTGGAGCATGCGCAGCACCACCAGGATGATCGGCGCGGCGATACCGATGCTGGCGTAGGTGGGCAAAAGACCCACGGCGAAGGTCGACAGGCCCATCAGCACAATGGTCACCAAGAAGGTGTACTTGCGCCCGATCATGTCGCCCAGCCGGCCGAACACCAGCGCGCCGAACGGGCGCACCAGGAAGCCGGCGGCGAAGGCCATCAGGGCGAAGATGAAGGCGGTGGTGTCGTTGACCCCCGCGAAGAATTGCTTGCTGATGACCGCGGCCAGCGCGCCATAGAGAAAAAAGTCATACCACTCGAACACCGTCCCGAGGGATGACGCGAAAATGATCTTGCGCTCTTCACGACGGCTTGGGCTGCTCGCCGCCGCCCCCTGTTCCTGGATGTAATCCGACATCGTTGCTGTCCTCGGCCCGCAGGCCACAGTGATTATTCTTGTTGTTCCACTGTCGGCGACTTGCGACCACAAGCCGCCGCTGTTGCAAACACCCGGGTCAGGGCGTCGGTATCGCGCTGGCGTCGCTGAGGTTGGTCTGGGTATTGGCCCCCTTGAGGATCAGTTGTGCCGCCTTTTCGGCAATCATCAACGTGGGTGAACAGGTATTGCCGGAGACGATCTGCGGCATGATCGAGGCGTCGGCCACGCGCAGGCCGGGAATGCCATGCACGCGAAGCTGGTTATCCACAACATCGAGCGCGCCACTGCCCATGCGGCAGGTGCCCACCGGGTGGAAGATGGTGGTACCGATCTGGCCGGCGGCCTGGTGCAGGTCGTCCTCGCTCTGCAAGGCGGGGCCTGGCAAATACTCGCGAGGATCGAAGGCCGCCAGGGCAGGGGCCTGGACGATGCGTCGGGTGAGGCGGATGGCCTCGGCGGCGACGCGCAGGTCCTCGGGGTCGCTCAGGTAGTTGGGGTCGATCACCGGCGCGGCATTCATGTCCGCCGAGCGGATGTCGATGCGTCCACGGCTCGCCGGGCGCAGGTTGCACACCGAGGCGGTGAACGCCGGAAAGCGATGCAGCGGCTCGCCGAAGCGGTCCAGCGACAACGGCTGCACGTGGTATTGCAGGTTGGCCGTTGCCTGCTCGGGGCCTGAACGGGCGAAGGCGCCCAGCTGGCTCGGCGCCATGGCCAATGGGCCACTGCGGTCGTAAGCGTAGCGCAGGCCCATGCCCAGCTTGCCCCACAGGCTGTTGGCCATCTGATTGAGGGTGCGGGTGTTGTGGACCTGATAGATCAGGCGCAGTTGCAGGTGATCCTGCAGGTTGCCGCCAACCCCGGGCATCTCATGGCGAACTCCGATACCCAAGCCTTCGAGCAGCTTGCGTGGGCCGATGCCGGAGCGTTGCAGAATGCCGGGGGAGCCCACGGAGCCCGCGCACAGGACGATCTCGCGGCGAGCGGCGAACTCATGCCAGGCGCCTTGCCACGAGGCCTTCACCGCCCGGACGCGGGTGTTGTCGAGCAGCACCTGGTCGACCTGCACGCCCGTCAACACTGTCAGGTTGGGGCGCTTGAGGATGGACCTGAGAAACGCCTTGGCCGAGTTCCAGCGCACACCGCTGCGCTGATTGACCTGAAAATATCCACAGCCCGCGTTGTCGCCCATGTTGAAGTCGTCGACCTTGGCGATGCCACTCTGCTCGGCGGCATCGCGGAAGGCATCGAGGATCGGCCAGCTGTAGCGCTGCTGCTCGACCCGCCATTCCCCCTCGGCGCCGTGGCTGTCGCTGGCGCCGGCGAAGTGGTTCTCGCAAGCCTTGAACAAGGGCAGCACATCCTTCCACGCCCAGCCGTCGTTGCCTTGCTCGGCCCAGCGGTCGTAGTCGGCGGCCTGGCCCCGCATGTAGATCATGCCGTTGATCGACGAGCAGCCGCCCAGCACCTTGCCCCGTGGATAACCCAGGCTGCGACCGTTCAGGCCGGGCTGGGCCTCGGTCTTGAAGCACCAGTCGGTGCGTGGATTGCCGATGCAGTAGAGGTAACCGACGGGGATGTGAATCCAGGGATAGTTGTCGCGGCCACCCGCCTCGAGCAGCAATACGCGGCACGAAGGGTCGGCGGACAAGCGGTTGGCCAATAGGCAACCGGCGGGACCGGCTCCCACGACCACATAGTCGTAGACAGGATCGGCTGATGGCATGTGCAACCTCGCGCCTGATTATTATTCTTGTCCCGATCCATCTTATTGATTAATTTCGCCGAGGAAACACGAGATTTCGCGCAGCCGTTGTGCGTTTTAGCACAACGACTATCTGATTGTGGGAGCGGGCTTGCCCCGCGATGGCTTCAACAGCCAGCACTTCCAAGGACGCCCATGTTCGACTGGAACGATCTGCGGTTTTTCCTCGAGTTGCAGCGCAGCGGCCGCCTGCTCACCGCCGCCAAGCGCCTCAACACCACCCACAGCACCGTGGCCCGGCATATCGAGAGCATCGAAAAGCACCTGGGTACCGCGCTGTTCGTCCAGCACGCCCAGGGCTATGAACTCACGCCTTCCGGCCAGGCCCTACTCAAGCACGCCGAAGCCATGGAGAACGTTGCCCTGCTGGCGCAGGAAGAAATCACCCAGGCCATCACGCCACTGGGCAAGATCCGCCTGGGGGTGACCGAAGGCATCGGCATCATGTTCTTCACCCCGCGCATGAAAGCCTTGTTCCAACGCTACCCGGGGCTCGAAGTGGAATTGGTGGCGGTGCCGCGTTTCGTCAGCATCCTCAACCGCGAAGCCGAGATCAGCATTCACCTGGAACGTCCCAACGCCGACCTGCTGATCACCCGCAAGCTCACCGATTACCGCCTGGCCCTGTACGCCAGCCAGGACTACCTGGACCGCGCACCACCGCTGCACAGCCGCGAAGACCTGGCCCGGCACAGCTGGATCGGCTATGTCGACGACCTGCTGTTCAGCCAGGAGCTGCTGTTCCTCAACAGTTTCTGCCGGGCGCCCACCGTGGTGTTCCGCAGCACCAGCGTGATCGCCCAGCAGCACGCCGCACAGGCCGGGCTGGGCATCGCCGTGTTGCCGAACTACATGGCCCGCCACGATCCGAAGCTGGTGCGCGTGCTGCCCAGCGAGACCATCCAGCGCAGCTACTGGATCTGCACACGCCGCGAGCTGCACAAGTCGGTACGCCTGCGAGTGGTGTGGGACTACCTGCTGGCGCTCTGCGCCGCCGAGCAGGACGAGTTGCTAGCCGAATAGCGCCTTGCCGGCCAGCAACACCGCGGCGCCACAACCCACCACGGCGAACAGCTGCTGCAGGCGCGGGCCGGCCAGCTTGCTCGCCAACGGCCGCGCCAGCAGCAAACCCAGCACTGCCCCCACCGCGAACGGCGCCGCGACCCACCAGTGCATCACGCCCGCCACGCTGGCGCTGATCACGCTACCGGTAGACACCAGGGCAATCACCGCCAGCGAGGTGGCGACGATGCTTTTCATGTTCAGGTTGGTATAACGGTTCAGCGCCGGGATGATCACGAAACCACCACCGACCCCCAACAGGCCTGACAGCAACCCCGACAGCATCCCGGTGAACGCCAGTGCCCGGGCGCAGGGCAGGGTCCAGCGCAAGCGCCCCTGCAGCGGGTTGAGCACGCAGGGCATGATCTCCCGCTCCCCACAGGGCGACTCGCCACGCAGTTCACGCGCGGCCTTGCGCCAGATCCGCAGGCAGGCGTACACCAGTACCCCGGCGAACACCAAGGCCAACGGCGTGTTGGGCAAACGATGGGCGAGCATCAGGCCGAACGGCGCGCAGACAATTCCGATCACCGCGATGAACGCGGCCGCCCGATAGCGCACCAGCCCTTGGCGCAGGCCGAGCACCGCACCAACCGACGCCGCCAGCCCTACGGCCAGCAGTCCGATCGGCGCCGCCTCGACCATGCTCAGTCCCAGGCCGAACACCAGCAGCGGCACCGCCAGGATGCCACCGCCGGCGCCGGTCAGCGCCAGCACCGCGCCAATGATCGCGCCGAGCCCGGCGCCCAGCAGTTGGTGTTCGATCACTGCTGCGCCTCGACCACCAGAGGTTGCGGCCGGGCTAGCCATTCGCGGCCCTTGAGCATGGCCTTCCAGTACAGCGGCGGCAGGATCTGCGCCTTGAGCAACCAGGCCAGGCGGGTTGGCTTGCGGCCATCGAGCAGCCAGCGCGGGAAGCTCGGCGCCACCTTGCCGCCATAGGTGAACTCGGCCAGGACGATCTTGCCGCGTTCCACCGTCAACGGGCAGGAACCATAGCCATCGTACTGGGCCAGGGTCGACAGGCGACCGAGTGCCACCAGCACATTGTTGGCCACCACCGGCGCCTGCTTGCGGGCGGCGGCGGCGGTCTTGGCGTTGCTGGTATTGGCCACGTCACCCAACGCGTGGACATTGCCGAACTGGCGATGACGCAAGGTATGCGGGTCGACATCCACCCAGCCCGCCGCATCGGCCAGCGGGCTCTGGCGGATGAAGTCAGGCGCCACCTGCGGCGGCACCACATGCAGCATGTCGAAGGCTTCGACCCGGGTCTCGGTGGTGCCATCGGGGAGGGTACGGATAAACGTGGCGCGCTTGTTCGGACCATCCACCGCCGTCAGGCGATGCTGGTAGTTCAGGTCCACGCCGTACTTGTCGATGTAGCTCATCAGCGCCGGCACATAATCCGGCACACCGAACAGCACCGCCCCAGCATTGAAGAAGCTGGCCCTGACATTGCCCAGGTGCCCCTTGCGCAACCAGTGATCACAGGACAGGTACAGCGCCTTCTGCGGCGCACCGGCGCATTTGATCGGCATCGGCGGCTGGGTAAAGAGGGCGCGCCCCTGCTTGAGGTTCTGTACCAGTTGCCAGGTGTAGGGCGCCAGGTCATAGCGGTAGTTGGAGGTGACACCGTTGCGACCGAGCGTTTCGCTCAAACCCTCGATGGCGTTCCAATCGAGTTTCAATCCCGGGCAAACCACCAGTTGCTCATAGCTGACCGCACGCCCGTCCTCGAGCACGACCAGTTGCCCTTGAGGGTCGAAGCTCTCCACCCGCGCCTTGATCCAACGCACGCCACGGGGCAGGGTGGCCGCCATGGTCTGGGCGGTGCTCGGCGCCTTGAAAACACCGGCACCGACCATGGTCCAGCCAGGCTGGTAGTAGTGCACGTCGGCAGGGTCGATCAGGGCAATGTCCAGCGACGGATCACGGGCGATCAGGCTGGACGCGGTGGCGATACCAGCGGCACCGGCGCCGACGATCACCACCTTGTGGTGGTCGGCACGGGAGGAATCGGCAGGGGACAGCAAGGCAGGCATGGCGGTGTTCCTTGGAAATCTCGTTATGGGTACGGCGTGGCTTACAGCTTGTTCAGCGGGATCTTCAGGTAGCTCACACCGTTGGCTTCAGGTTCGGGGAATTGCCCGCTGCGCATGTTGATCTGCACCGACGGCAGGATCAGCACAGGCATGTCGAGGGTCTTGTCACGGGCTTCGCGCATCTGCACGAAGCTGTCTTCGCTGACCCCTTCATGGATATGAATGTTGTCGGCGCGTTGCTCGGCCACGGTGGTGACGAAGCGCAGCTCACGGCCACCAGGCAGGTAGTCGTGGCACATGAACAGCCGGGTCTGGTCGGGGAAGGCGAGCAGGCGACGGATCGACTGGTACAGGGTTCGCGCGCTGGCGCCAGGAAAGTCGCAACGGGCGGTGCCATAGTCGGGGGTGAACAAGGTGTCGCCGACGAACACAGCGATCTCGCCCGCATCCTCGACCATGTAGCTCATGCACGCCGGGGTATGCCCAGGGGTGTGCAGGGCACGGGCATGCAGGTTGCCGATGCGAAATCCCTCCTCATCTTCGAACAGGACGTCGAACTGGCTGCCGTCACGGGCAAAACCCGGCTCGGCGTTGAACAGGGTGCCGAAGACTTTCTGCACCTGGGTGATCTGCGCGCCGATCGCGATGCTGCCGCCAAGCCGCTCCTTGAGGTAGGCCGCCGCAGACAGATGGTCGGCGTGCACATGGGTATCCAGGATCCATTGCACCTTGGCATCCAGCGCTTCGACGCGGGCGATCAGCTTGTCCGCCGAATCGGTGCAGGTGCGCCCGGACTTGGGGTCGTAGTCCAGCACGCTGTCGATCAGCGCGCATTGGCGCGTCTCGCCATCCATGACCAGGTAGCTGATGGTCCAGGTCGCCTTGTCGAAGAACGCTTCGACGTGAAGGTTGTTGCCGATGATCATTGCACTCTCCAGTTATCCACCGAGCCTCCTTGAAGGCATAGGCAGTGAAGGGTGCTTTATCAAGATACATGCCAGCCCTTCAGATAGGACGCCGTCCCCTTGCAGGAGCGGCCTCGTGCCGCGATGGCTGCGCAGCAGCCCCATTACAGCCAGCCAAAGGTGACAGTTCCTGGCAGTCGACTGTCAGCCGATGGCAGTGTTTGGCAGTCCTTGCTACCCTCGCCAGGTCCTTCACCTGGTGCTGTCATGCTAGCCGCTTCCCATCCCGCGATCCTCGCGCTGGTGTCCTACCTCGAACACGATGTGCTACCCAGCATCGTGCTGGATACCGACTACAACATCCTGGCTGCCAACGCGGCGTACCGTCGTCAGTTCGGCAACGAGGAGCACGCGCCGATCGGCGAAAAATGCCACCGGGTCTCGCACCACTATGCCGTGCCCTGCGACCAAGCCGGGGAACATTGCCCGCTGCGCAAGTCGCTGGACAGCAAAGTGCCCGAGCGCGTGCTGCACATCCATCACACCCCGCGAGGGCCGGAGCATGTGGATGTGGAACTGCGCCCGATCCTCGATGACGAGGGCAGGGTGGTGGCCTTCGTCGAACGCCTGACCAGCGTCACACTGGCATCGGCACAACCTCAACAACAAGGGTTGGTTGGCCGGGCGCCAGCCTTCAAGAACGCCGTGGCCAGTTTGCAACGTGCAGCCCCTGCGCAGATTCCGGTACTGCTCCAGGGCGAGTCGGGTACGGGCAAGGAGCTGTTCGCCCGCGCCTTGCACCTGGGTAGCCCCCGAGCCAATGGCCCCCTGGTGGTGGTGGACTGCACCGGGCTGACCGAGTCGTTGTTCGAGAGTGAACTGTTCGGCTATGAGAAGGGCGCCTTCACCGGCGCGACTCAACGCAAGATCGGCCTGGCCGAGGCTGCTCACGGTGGCACCCTGTTCCTCGATGAGATCGGTGAAGTACCGCTGGCGATGCAGGTGAAACTGCTGCGCCTGATCGAATCCGGCAGCTTCCGTCCGGTCGGCAGCACGCGCACGGTCCATTCGGATTTCCGCCTGGTCTCGGCCACGCACAAGCCCTTGAAGGAGATGGCCGCCGAAGGGACGTTTCGCGAAGACCTGTATTACCGCATCAGCGGATTCCCGATTCGCCTGCCATCGCTGCGTGAGCGAGTCGAGGATTTACCGTTGCTCTGTGAGAGTCTGCTACAACGCATGGCCGGCAAGCACTCGCCCAAGGTCACCGCCGAAGCACTCGCTTGCCTCAACCTGCATACATTCCCAGGCAACATTCGCGAGCTCAGAAACATCTTGGAGCGCGCGCGATTGTTTGCTGATGATGGGCTGATTCGTCCCGAACATCTTCCGGAAGATATCCACCCGACTGTAAGGCAACCAGGTGTTCGGGGACGTAGGAACGAAATGGCCGATCTGGCCCATGCCCTGGAAACCTTCAGCGGTTCCCGAAGTGAATTGGCCGATCACCTCGGGATGAGCGAACGCACGTTGTACCGCCGACTTAAAGCATTGGGGATTTCGTAGTTCCACGTGGAACATTCATGAAGGTAAAAAAAAAAGCCAATCCCTGGGGATTGGCTTTCTTGTACTACCCGCAGATCAGAAGTCCAGGTTGGACACCGACAGCGCGTTGCTTTCGATGAAGTCGCGACGCGGTTCGACCGCATCCCCCATCAGGGTGTTGAACAGCTGATCGGCGGCGATGGCGTCCTCGATGGTCACCTTGAGCATGCGGCGCACGGTCGGGTCCATGGTGGTTTCCCACAGCTGGTCCGGGTTCATCTCACCCAGTCCTTTGTATCGCTGGATGGTGTGGCGCTTGGTGCTCTCGTTCATCAGCCAGTCGAGGGCTTCCTTGAACTCGGTGACAGCCTTGCGACGTTCGCCACGCTGCACATAGGCGCCGTCGCCCAGCAAGGTACCCAGCTTTTCACCCAGGGCAACGACTGTCTTGTAGTCATTGCTACCGAAGAAGTCACGGTTGAAGGTGACATAGCTGGCCAAACCATGGGAGGTCGTTTCAACGACAGGCAGCCAGAGGTTGCGCTCCTTGTCCTCGTGCAAGTCGGCCTTGTAAGCCAGACCAGAACGCTGGCTATTATCCAGACGCTGCTGGAACGCCTTCAGCCAAATGTCCATCTGCGCCTTATCGGCCAGTTGCTCGAGGGAAACCTTTGGCAGGTAGATGAAGTGCTCGGTCAGCTCTTCCGGGTACAGGCGCGAAAGACGCTTGAGGGTTTTCATCACCGCGCGGAATTCGTTGACCAGCGCCTCGAGCTGCACGCCGGAAACGGCTGGCGCGGACTCGTCCAGGTGCAGGCTGGCATCTTCCAGGGCCGACTGGGTCATGTACTCTTCCATGGCCTCGTCGTCCTTGATGTATTGCTCCTGCTTACCTTTCTTCACCTTGTACAGCGGCGGCTGGGCGATATAGATGTAGCCACGCTCGACCAGTTCCGGCAGCTGACGGAAGAAGAAGGTCAGCAGCAGGGTACGGATGTGCGAACCGTCGACGTCAGCATCGGTCATGATGATGATGTTGTGATAACGCAGCTTGTCGATGTTGTACTCTTCACGGCCGATGCCACAACCCAGCGCGGTGATCAGCGTGCCGACCTCCTGGGAAGAGATCATCTTATCGAAGCGCGCTTTCTCGACGTTGAGGATCTTGCCCTTGAGCGGCAGGATCGCCTGGGTGCGACGGTTGCGGCCTTGCTTGGCCGAACCACCCGCGGAGTCACCCTCCACCAGATACAGTTCGGAAAGGGCAGGGTCCTTCTCCTGGCAGTCGGCCAATTTGCCCGGCAGGCCGGCGATGTCCAGAGCACCTTTGCGGCGAGTCATCTCACGGGCTTTACGCGCCGCTTCACGGGCCCGGGCAGCGTCGATCATCTTGCCGACCACGGCCTTGGCTTCGTTGGGGTTCTCCAACAGGAAGTCGGCGAAGTACTTGTTCATCTCCTGTTCCACGGCAGTCTTCACCTCCGAGGAAACCAGCTTGTCCTTGGTCTGCGAGCTGAACTTAGGATCCGGCACCTTGACCGAGATGATCGCGGTCAGGCCTTCACGGGCGTCATCACCAGTGGTGGCGACCTTGTTTTTCTTCGCCAGGCCTTCCTGCTCGATGTAGCTGTTCAGGCTACGGGTCAGCGAGGAACGGAAGCCGACCAGGTGGGTACCACCGTCGCGCTGGGGAATGTTGTTGGTGAAGCACAGCAGGTTTTCGTTGAAGCTGTCGTTCCACTGCAGGGCGACTTCGACACCCACGCCATCGTCACGCTGGACGTTGAAGTGGAAGACCTGGGAGTTGACCGGGGTCTTGTTGGTGTTCAGGTATTCAACGAATGCGCGCAGGCCGCCTTCGTACTTGAAGAACTCTTCCTTGCCGCTGCGCTCGTCCTTCAGCAGGATGCCGACACCCGAGTTCAGGAACGACAGCTCGCGGATACGCTTGGCGAGAATGTCCCAGCTGAAGTGAATGTTCTTGAAGGTTTCAGCCGAAGGCTTGAAGTGAATGTGGGTACCGGTGGTTTCGCTTTCACCGACCACCGCCATCGGCGCCTGTGGCACGCCATGGACGTAGGTCTGTTCCCAGATCTTGCCGCTACGACGAACGGTGAGCACCAGTTGCTCGGACAGGGCGTTTACCACCGATACACCTACGCCGTGCAGACCGCCGGAAACCTTGTAGGAGTTGTCGTCGAACTTACCGCCGGCGTGCAGCACGGTCATGATGACCTCGGCCGCGGAAACGCCTTCTTCTTTATGCACGTCGACCGGAATACCACGGCCATTGTCACGGACGCTGATGGATTCGTCCGGGTGAATGATGACGGTGATGTCATCGCAGTGCCCGGCCAGGGCTTCGTCGATCGAGTTGTCGACCACCTCGAATACCATGTGGTGCAGGCCGCTGCCGTCATCGGTGTCGCCAATGTACATGCCGGGACGCTTGCGTACGGCATCCAGCCCTTTCAGCACCTTGATGCTGGAGGAGTCGTACGTTTGATTTTCGCTCATGCCTTCACTCCCGATGGTCGTGGGTCTGGGTGATACGGCCTTGTTCCACGTGGAACAAGGCGACTGGCGTTTCCGTCTGCCAGCCTTCCCTCAGAAATTCGTGGTCTACACAGGTGATGAACACCTGGCAGTTCAATTCTTCAAGCAAGCGGCACAGGGCGCGGCGATGCTGCTCGTCCAACTCGGACGGCAGGTCGTCCACCAGATAAATACACTGGCCCCGACGAACCTGGCTGACCAGATGTCCCTGGGCAATGCGCAAGGCGCAGACCACCAGCTTCTGCTGCCCCCGCGAGAGGATGTCGGCCGCGTTGTTCGCGCCCAATCGCAGGCGCAGATCGGCACGTTGTGGCCCGGCCTGGGTATGGCCCATCTGCTGATCGCGAAGGAGAGAGGTTGCGAGGACTTCGTTGAGTTCCCGGTCCTTGTCCCAACCTCGGTAGTAGCTCAGGGTCAGCCCGTCCAGTTCGACCAGCTCGCTCAGGGTACGCTCGAAGACAGGCTTCAAGGCCTTGATGTAGTTGCGACGGTATTCATCTATTTCCGCACTGGCGAGACATAGCTCCCGATCCCAGGCGGCTTGCGAAACGGCATCAAGTGTACCATGCCGCAGCCATGAGTTCCGCTGCCGCAGGGCCTTCTGCAGGCGCTGCCAGGTCGCCATGAAGCGAGGTTCCACGTGGAACACGCCCCAATCGAGGAACTGCCGGCGCACCTTGGGCGCACCTTCGAGCAGGCGGAAACTGTCCGGATTGATCAGTTGCAGGGGCAGCATCTCGGCCAGTTGCGCGGCGCTGCGCGCATTCTGTCCGTCGATACGAATGGTGAAATCACCCTGCCGCTCCCGTGAAACACCCAGGTTGCTGGTACCGCCTTCGGCCAGTTCGACCTGACCGAACACGGTGCAGGTCGGCTGCTCGTACTGAATCACCGGGTTCAACCGGGTGCTGCGGAACGAACGGGCGAGCCCCAGCAGGTGCACGGCTTCGAGCACGCTGGTCTTGCCGCTGCCGTTGGCGCCGTAAAGGATGTTGATGCGGGGGGAGGGTGAAAGGGTCACCGGGTGCAGATTGCGCACCGCGGTGACCGAGAGACGTCGAAGGGACATGTCGCCTGCTATGGGTTACAGACGCATCGGCATGACAACGTAGGACGAATCGTCATTGCCGGCTTCCTGCAACAGGGCGCTGCTATTGGAGTCGGACAGAATCAGGCGAACCTGTTCGGTGGTCATGACGCCCAGCACATCCAGCAGGTAGCTGACGTTGAAACCGATCTCCAGCGAGCTGCCCTTGTAGTCGACGCTGATCTCTTCTTCCGCTTCTTCCTGTTCCGGGTTGTTGGCCTGGATCTTCAGCTGGCCGGCGGCCAGTTGCAGACGGATGCCGCGGTACTTCTCGTTGGACAGGATCGCGGTACGGCTGAACGCCTCGCGCAGCGCCTGGCGATCACCGATCACCAGCTTGTCGCCGCCCTTGGGCAGGACACGCTCGTAGTCCGGGAACTTGCCGTCGACCAGCTTGGAGGTGAAGGTGAACTCACCGGTGGTGGCGCGAATGTGATGCTGGCCCAGGACGATGCTGACCATGCCTTCCGGATCGGTGAGCAGGCGCGCCAGCTCGAGGATACCCTTGCGTGGCACGATGACCTGGTGACGGTCAGCCTGACCGATCGGTGCCTGCATGGCGCACAGCGCCAGACGGTGACCGTCGGTGGCGACGGCGCGCAGGGTATCGGTGGACACTTCCAGCAGCATGCCGTTGAGGTAGTAGCGCACATCCTGCTGGGCCATGGCGAAGCTGGTCCGCTCGATCAGGCGGCGCAGCTTACTCTGTTCCAGGTTGCAGGTCAGCGAGCCCGGGCCTTCTTCCACGGTAGGGAAGTCGTTGGCCGGCAGGGTGGACAGGGTGAAACGGCTGCGGCCGGCCTTGACCAGCAGCTTCTGCTCGTCGACCTTGATGTCGACCAGCACATCGCTGGGCAGGCTCTTGCAGATGTCCATCAGCTTGCGCGCCGGAACGGTGATCTCGCCCGGCTCCGCAGGCTCTTCCAGCTGGACGCGGCCAACCAGTTCGACTTCCAGGTCGGTACCGGTCAACGACAGTTGCTGGCCTTGCACGACCAGCAGGACGTTGGACAGGACCGGCAAGGTCTGGCGGCGCTCGACGACGCCTGCGACCAGTTGCAGGGGTTTCAACAGGGCTTCGCGTTGAATGGTGAAATGCATGGTCTAGTCCCTTGCCTTCAATTAGCTGCGCTGACGGCCATCAGGTCGTCAGCGTGCGCAGCAGGTTCTTGTAGTCCTCGCGGATGTCCGCGTCGGATTCCTTCAATTCGTTGATCTTGCGGCAGGCGTGCAGCACGGTGGTGTGGTCGCGGCCGCCGAACATGTCGCCGATCTCCGGCAGGCTGTGGTTGGTAAGCTCTTTCGACAAGGCCATGGCTACCTGGCGTGGACGCGCCACGGAGCGCGACCGTCGCTTGGACAGCAGATCGGAGATCTTGATCTTGTAGTACTCGGCCACGGTGCGCTGGATGTTATCCACACTGACCAGCTTGTCCTGCAGCGCCAGCAGATCCTTGAGCGATTCTCGGATCAGCTCGATGGTGATGTCGCGGCCCATGAAGTGCGAGTGGGCGATCACCCGCTTCAGGGCGCCTTCAAGCTCACGCACGTTGGAACGGATCCGCTGGGCGATGAAGAACGCGGCATCGTGCGGCAGCTCGACCTTGGCCTGGTCGGCCTTCTTCATCAGGATCGCCACGCGGGTTTCCAGCTCCGGCGGCTCGACGGCCACCGTCAGGCCCCAGCCGAAGCGGGACTTCAGGCGCTCTTCCAGGCCTTCGATTTCCTTCGGGTAGCGGTCGCTGGTGAGGATCACCTGCTGGCCGCCCTCGAGCAGGGCGTTGAAGGTATGGAAAAACTCTTCCTGGGAACGCTCCTTGCGGGCAAAGAACTGGATGTCATCGATCAGCAACGCATCGACCGAACGGTAGAAACGTTTGAATTCGTTGATCGCGTTCAGCTGCAGCGCCTTGACCATGTCGGCGACGAAGCGCTCCGAATGCAGGTAGACCACCTTGGCATTCGGGTTCTTCTTCAGCAGGTGGTTACCCACAGCGTGCATCAAGTGTGTCTTACCCAGGCCGACGCCACCATAAAGGAACAGTGGGTTGTAGCCGTGCTTGGGGTTGTCGGCCACCTGCCATGCCGCGGCGCGAGCCAGTTGGTTCGACTTGCCTTCGACGAAGGTTTCGAAGGTGAAGGTGCGGTTCAGGTAGCTGGTGTGCTTCAGGGCACCCTCGACCTGCACCGTGCGCTGCTCGGTGCGACCGCTGGCAACCGGAGCGCTCGCGATCTCGGCCATGCTGTCGAAGCTGTCACGCGAAGAGGGTTCCTCGACTTCGGCCACCTGCGCCGGCTCCACCACAGGTGCGCTGACAGGCTCGAGTGCAGGCGCCGCCTGCTGTACCTGCGCCTGTTGCGCGAGGGTTGCCGCAACGGCGGCACTGACAGGGGCGTTGGGTGCGGCACGGGCTGCGGAACTGCGCCGGCTGCCTATTAATAAGGAAAGGGCAGGTGCGATACCGCTGCCCTGTTCACCCAGCAGTTCGAGCAGGCGGCCAAGGTACTTTTCATTGACCCAGTCGAGCACGAAGCGGTTGGGCGCATAGACGCGCAACTCGTCGCCTTCGGCTTCGACCTGTAGCGGACGGATCCAGGTGTTGAATTGCTGGGCAGGCAGCTCATCGCGCAGAAGCTCCACGCACTGCTGCCAAAGTTCCACTGACACGGATATCCCCTGAGTTGAAAGCCGGATGAGGCAAAAACAAACCGCCATTGTACCGGGCGGGCGATCAGTTATCCACACGTGACGCCACCCACTATCAGGGTAAATCCGCCAAAAAACGACTTGAATACCCTTCGGCCACTGTTGATAAGCCCTGTGGATAACGACACATGAGGGCTATGCACAACCCTGGGTTCTGGGCTGTGGATAAATCACCTGTGGATAAAGCGCCTTTTCCCGCACAGGTTTTCCTCATGCGGGACACAGACAGAACACTCCTTACCGACAAGGTTGTGATTTTCTGTACAGTACGTCAATCGTGGCCTTGAGAAGGTTATCCACAGAAGGTTATCCACCTAAGATCTATAAGTTCTTCAGAAAAGCTTTTTATATGCCTCTTCTGTTTTTTTGATTTGCCCGCTTTCAGGTTAGCAAGGTCAACAGGATGCCCATCGACCTGGCTCGACCTTCCATAAGGAAAGGCTGGTTGGAAATTGACCTATCGGCTTGCTTTCTCTAGAATCGCCGATCTCTTAAAAAGGGGGCCCTTCCGGCCCGTTGTCGACCAACCCAGGTAACACGCCATGAAACGTACTTTCCAACCAAGCACCATCAAGCGCGCCCGCACCCACGGTTTCCGTGCCCGTATGGCCACCAAGAACGGCCGTGCCGTTCTGTCGCGTCGCCGTGCCAAAGGCCGTAAGCGTCTGGCCATTTGATTTTTCGGTACAGGTGGTGAGTCAGGACTTCAGTCGGGACAAGCGACTGCTTACACCCCGGCATTTCAAAGCGGTCTTCGACTCCCCAACCGGCAAGGTTCCAGGGAAAAACCTGCTTATCCTTGCCCGCGAGAACGGTCTCGATCATCCACGCCTCGGCCTGGTGATCGGCAAGAAGAGCGTCAAGCTCGCCGTTCAACGCAATCGCCTGAAACGCCTGATGCGCGATTCGTTCCGCCTGAACCAGCAGATGTTGGCCGGGTTGGATATCGTGATCGTTGCACGCAAGGGGTTGGGCGAAGTGGAAAACCCAGAATTGCACCAACACTTTGGCAAGCTCTGGAAGCGACTGGTCCGCAGTCGGCCCTCTCCAGCGGTCGCCGATTCCGCAGGGGTAGACAGTCACAATGCGTAAACTGGCCCTCGTTCCGATCCAGTTCTACCGTTACGCCATCAGTCCACTGATGGCCAGTCACTGTCGTTTCTATCCCAGCTGTTCCTGTTACGCCTATGAAGCCATCGAAAACCATGGCCTCTTGCGTGGTGGGTGGCTGGCCGTTCGTCGCCTGGGGCGTTGTCATCCGTGGAACGACGGCGGTTTCGATCCCGTTCCACCTGCTCCTTCCTCCCGAACTTCTTCGATAGCCGAGTAATCATGGATATTAAACGCACGATCCTGATCGTCGCCCTGGCAATCGTGTCCTATGTCATGGTCCTCAAGTGGAACCAGGACTATGGCCAGGCTGCCCTGCCGACTCAGAATGCTGCTGCCAGCAATGCTGCCCCGGCCCTGCCGGACACCGTGCCGGCCGGCAACGCCGGTGCCAGCGCCGATGTGCCGAGCGCCAATGCTGAATCCAGCCCTGCTGAACTGGCGCCGGTCGCGGTCAGCAAGGACCTGATCCGGATCAAGACCGATGTCCTGGACCTGGCTATCGACCCGGTCGGTGGTGACATCGTCCAGCTGAACCTGCCGAAGTACCCACGTCGCCAGGACCATCCGGACATTCCGTTCCAGCTGTTCGACAACGGCGGCGAGCGCGTGTACCTGGCCCAGAGCGGCCTGACCGGCACCAACGGCCCGGACGCCCGCGCCACTGGTCGCCCGCTGTACGCCGCGCAGCAGAAGAGCTTCCAGCTTGCCGACGGTCAGGACCAGATGGTCGTGGACCTGAAGTTCAGCGAGAACGGGATCAACTACATCAAGCGCTTCAGCTTCAAGCGCGGTGAGTACGACCTGACCGTCAGCTACCTGATCGACAACCAGAGCGGCCAGGCCTGGAGCGGCAACATGTTTGCCCAGCTCAAGCGCGACGCCAGCTCCGACCCGTCGTCGAGCACCGCGACCGGTACGGCCACCTACCTGGGCGCCGCCCTGTGGACAGCTTCCGAGCCGTACAAGAAAGTGTCGATGAAAGACATCGACAAAGGCAGTTTGAAAGAAAATGTGACCGGCGGCTGGGTCGCCTGGCTGCAGCACTACTTCGTGACCGCCTGGATTCCGAGCAAATCGGACAACAACGCTGTCCAGACCCGCAAGGACAGCCAGGGCAACTACATCATCGGCTACACCGGCCCTGCGCTTAACGTCCCTGCCGGCGGCAAGGTCGAAACCAGCGCCATGCTGTATGCAGGTCCGAAAATCCAGTCCAAGCTCAAGGAACTGTCCCCAGGCCTGGAACTGACCGTCGACTACGGTTTCCTGTGGTTCATCGCCCAGCCGATCTTCTGGCTGCTGCAACATATCCACAGCCTGCTCGGCAACTGGGGCTGGTCGATCATCGTCCTGACCATGCTGATCAAAGGCCTGTTCTTCCCGCTGTCGGCCGCCAGCTACCGCTCGATGGCGCGCATGCGTGCCGTGGCGCCGAAACTGGCTCAGCTCAAGGAACGCTTCGGTGACGATCGCCAGAAGATGTCCCAGGCGATGATGGAGCTGTACAAGAAAGAGAAGATCAACCCGCTGGGCGGCTGCCTGCCGATCCTGGTACAGATGCCGGTGTTCCTGGCCCTGTACTGGGTACTGCTGGAAAGCGTAGAGATGCGCCAGGCTCCGTGGATGCTGTGGATCACCGACCTGTCGATCAAGGATCCGTTCTTCATCCTGCCGATCATCATGGGCGCTACCATGTTCATCCAGCAGCGTCTGAACCCGACCCCGCCGGATCCGATGCAGGCCAAGGTGATGAAAATGATGCCGATCATCTTCACCTTCTTCTTCCTGTGGTTCCCGGCCGGTCTGGTGCTGTATTGGGTTGTGAACAACTGCCTGTCGATTGCACAGCAGTGGTACATCACCCGCAGCATCGAGGCAGCGACCAAGAAAGCTGCCGCTTGACGGGCAAGCCTGTTTGCCTGTGAATAAAAACGCCCCCTAGTGGGGCGTTTTTGCTATCTGACGAATTCGTTGTAGAGGCTTTCGAGCATGAACACTGTGCGTGAAACCATCGCTGCCATCGCCACCGCCCAAGGCCGCGGCGGGGTCGGCATTGTCCGTTTGTCCGGGCCGTTGGCCAGCCAGGCCGGGCAGGCCATTACCGGCCGCACGCTGACCCCGCGCCATGCCCACTATGGCCCGTTCCGCGATGCCGATGGCCTGGTCCTGGACGAAGGCATCGCGCTGTTCTTCCCCGGGCCGAACTCGTTCACCGGCGAAGACGTGCTCGAGCTGCAGGGCCACGGGGGACCGGTGGTCATGGACATGCTGCTGCAGCGTTGCCTGCAGTTGGGCTGCCGGTTGGCACGCCCGGGCGAGTTCAGCGAGCGTGCGTTTCTCAACGACAAGCTCGACCTGGCCCAGGCCGAAGCCATCGCTGACCTGATCGAAGCCAGCTCCACGCAAGCTGCCCGTAATGCCCTGCGCTCGTTGCAGGGGGCTTTCTCCAAGCGCGTGCATGGGCTGACCGAGGCGCTGATTGCCTTGCGCATCTACGTCGAGGCGGCGATCGACTTCCCTGAGGAAGAAATCGACTTTCTCGCCGACGGCCATGTGCTGCGCATGCTCGATGATGTGCGCAACGAGTTGTCCACAGTGCAGCGTGAAGCCGGGCAGGGTGCCCTGTTGCGCGACGGCATGACGGTGGTCATCGCCGGCCGGCCGAACGCCGGCAAATCTAGCCTGCTCAACCAGCTGGCCGGACGCGAGGCGGCGATCGTCACCGATATCGCCGGCACCACCCGGGATATTCTGCGCGAACATATCCACATCGATGGCATGCCGCTGCATGTGGTCGACACCGCCGGTCTGCGCGATACCGATGACCATGTGGAAAAGATCGGGGTGGAAAGGGCGCTCAAGGCCATCGGCGAGGCTGACCGGGTGCTGCTGGTCGTCGACTCGACCGCGCCGGAAGCCAGTGACCCCTTTGCGCTGTGGCCGGAGTTCCTGGACCAACGGCCAGATGTGGCAAAAGTCACGCTCATCCGTAACAAGGCCGACTTGAGCGGTGAGCATGTCGGCATGGAGCAGAGTGACGATGGCCACGTAACCATTACCCTGAGTGCCCGCGAAGACGACATGGGGCTGGATCTGCTGCGTGACCACCTCAAGGCCTGCATGGGGTATGAACAGACCGCGGAGAGCAGCTTCAGCGCCCGTCGCCGACACCTGGAAGCGCTGCGCCAGGCCAGCGAGCACCTGGAGCATGGTCGGGCACAACTGACCCTGGCTGGCGCCGGAGAGCTGCTGGCAGAGGATCTGCGCCAGGCACAGCAAGCGTTGGGTGAAATCACCGGGGCGTTCAGTTCGGACGACCTGCTTGGCAGGATTTTCTCGAGCTTCTGCATCGGCAAATAGTCCACAGCCCTTCGATAACAAGGCCGCTTCTGTCTGGAGCGGCTTTTTTTTGCCTGTGATTCGGGTAGGGCGAGAGCCGGCTTGGTCTGTGGTATCTGTAGGCCCGCCGCCCAAGCCGTCATCCACAGATGAGATTTCAGGCCCAGGAGCTCTGTGGAAAACTCGCCATCAGCTCCGTTGATAACTGGCCTTTTTTTCTGAGGACAAACCCGCCTGTGGGTAATCGACACTTTAATCCACAGCTTACACGCCGTTATCCAGAACCCCCAAGCCTACTACACCACAGGGTTATGATTCCGGCAAAGCCACGCAGTGAAAGGGCTTAGGTAACTTATCCACATGTGGATAGGTGCCTAAACATAAACATAAAAACAAAGCTTTTTTAAATTTTTCCTTTTTGTTTTCTTTTACCTGCCACTCATCCACAGCCTGCTCATTTTTTGCTCAGAAGGTTTCTTTGAAGGGCGGTAAGTCCCTATACTTGTCCGCTTACCTTCTCTATTCGCAAAAACAGGCACGAGGTGCGTGGTGGATTTCCCTTCCCGTTTTGAAGTGATCGTCATCGGCGGCGGCCATGCCGGTACCGAGGCTGCGCTTGCGTCCGCACGCATGGGTGTGAAAACCCTGCTGCTGACCCACAACGTGGAAACCCTCGGTCACATGAGTTGCAACCCGGCCATCGGCGGCATCGGCAAGAGCCACCTGGTCAAGGAAATCGATGCGCTCGGCGGCGCCATGGCGTTGGCCACCGACAAGAGCGGCATCCAGTTCCGCATCCTGAACAACCGCAAGGGGCCGGCCGTGCGCGCCACCCGTGCGCAGGCCGACCGCGCCATCTACAAGGCGGTGGTGCGCGAAATCCTGGAAAACCAGCCGAACCTGTGGATATTCCAGCAGTCGTGCGATGACCTGATCGTCGAGCAGGACCAGGTCAAGGGCGTGGTCACGCAAATGGGTCTGCGCTTTTTCGCTGACTCCGTGGTCCTGACCAGCGGCACCTTCCTCGGCGGACTTATCCACATCGGTCTGCAGAACTACTCCGGTGGCCGCGCCGGTGATCCGCCCGCCAACGCCCTGGCCCAGCGCATGCGTGAACTGCCGCTTCGCGTCGGTCGCCTGAAGACCGGCACACCGCCGCGCATCGATGGCCGTTCGGTGGACTTCTCGGTGATGACCGAGCAGCCGGGCGACACGCCGATCCCGGTAATGTCGTTCATGGGCAATGCCGACATGCATCCGCGCCAGGTCAGTTGCTGGATTACCCACACCAATGCCCGTACCCACGAGATCATCGCCTCGAACCTCGACCGTTCGCCGATGTACTCCGGCGTGATCGAAGGCATCGGCCCGCGCTACTGCCCGTCGATCGAGGACAAGATCCATCGCTTCGCCGACAAGGAAAGCCACCAGGTGTTCATCGAGCCGGAAGGCCTGACCACCCACGAGCTGTATCCCAACGGTATTTCCACCTCGCTGCCGTTCGACGTGCAACTGGACATCGTTCGCTCGATCCGCGGCATGGAAAACGCCCACATCGTCCGCCCGGGCTATGCCATCGAGTACGACTACTTCGACCCGCGCGACTTGAAGTACAGCCTCGAGACCAAGGTCATCGGCGGCCTGTTCTTCGCCGGCCAGATCAATGGCACCACCGGTTACGAAGAGGCCGGCGCCCAGGGCCTGCTGGCCGGGACCAACGCCGCGCTGCGTGCCCAGGGCCGTGAAAGCTGGTGCCCGCGCCGCGACGAAGCCTACATCGGTGTGCTGGTCGACGACCTGATCACCCTGGGGACCCAGGAGCCGTACCGCATGTTCACCTCGCGCGCCGAATACCGGCTGATCCTGCGCGAAGACAACGCAGACCTGCGCCTGACCGAGAAAGGCCGCGAGCTGGGCCTGGTCGACGACCAGCGCTGGGCCGCGTTCTGCGCCAAGCGCGAAGGCATCGAGCGCGAGGAACAACGCCTGAAGAGCACCTGGGTCCGCCCGGGCACGCCGCAGGGCCAGGCCATTGTGGATAAGTTCGGCACGCCGCTGGCCCACGAATACAGCCTGCTCAACCTGCTCGCCCGTCCGGAAGTCGACTACGCTGGCTTGATCGAGGCGACCGGCGGTGAAGTGATCGATCCACAGGTCGCCGAACAGGTCGAGATCAAGACCAAGTACGCCGGCTACATCGACCGCCAACAGGAAGAGATCGCCCGTCTGCGCGCCAGCGAAGACACGCGCCTGCCTGTGGATATCGACTACACCACGATTTCCGGCCTGTCCAAGGAGATCCAGGGCAAGCTCGGGCAGACCCGCCCGCAGACCCTGGGCCAGGCGTCGCGCATTCCAGGCGTCACCCCGGCGGCGATTTCCCTGTTGCTGATTCACTTGAAAAAACGCGGCGCAGGCCGCGAATTGGAGCAAAGCGCTTGAGTTCCCTGGTCACCCCGCAACACGCCGAAGAGTTGTCCACAGGTGCGCGCCAGCTCGGTGTCGAGCTGAGCGCGCAGCAGCACGAGTCGCTGCTGGGCTACCTGGCCCTGTTGATCAAATGGAACAAGGCCTACAACCTGACCGCCGTGCGCGACCCGGACGAGATGGTCTCGCGCCATCTGCTCGACAGCCTGAGCGTCATGCCGTTTATCCACAATGACACCCAGCGCTGGCTGGATGTCGGCAGCGGCGGCGGCATGCCGGGCATTCCGCTGGCCATCCTGCATCCGCATAAGCAGGTAACGGTGCTGGACAGCAACGGCAAGAAGACCCGCTTCCTGACCCAGGTGAAGATGGAACTGAAACTGGACAACCTCACGGTTATCCACAGCCGGGTGGAAGAGGTCCAGCCCGAGCAGCCGTTCTGCGGGATCATTTCCCGGGCCTTCAGCAGCATGGAGAATTTCACCAACTGGACCCGCCACCTGGGTGACGCCCGCACGCAATGGCTTGCAATGAAGGGGCTGCATCCTGCCGACGAACTGGTAGCATTGCCCGCAGACTTCACAGTGGAAAGCGAGCAGGCCCTGACCGTTCCAGGTTGCCAGGGCCAGCGCCATCTGCTGATACTGCGCCGCAAGGCATGACTGGGAACACACGCAACAATGGCTAAGGTATTCGCAATCGCGAACCAGAAGGGTGGCGTGGGCAAGACCACCACCTGCATCAATCTCGCCGCATCGCTGGCCGCGACCAAGCGTCGCGTGCTGCTGATCGACCTCGATCCACAGGGCAACGCCACCATGGGCAGCGGTGTGGATAAACACGAGCTCGAGCACTCGGTGTACGACCTGCTGATCGGGGAATGCGACCTGGCCCAGGCCATGCACTATTCCGAGCACGGCAACTTCCAGTTGCTGCCGGCCAACCGCGACCTCACCGCCGCGGAAGTCGTGCTGCTCGAGATGCAGATGAAGGAGAGCCGCCTGCGCAACGCGCTGGCGCCGATCCGCGAGAACTACGACTACATCCTCATCGACTGCCCGCCGTCGCTGTCGATGCTGACGCTCAACGCCCTGGTCGCCTCCGATGGCGTGATCATCCCCATGCAGTGCGAGTACTACGCGCTGGAAGGGCTCAGCGACCTTGTGGATAACATCAAGCGCATCGCCGCCCGGCTGAACCCGGAGCTGAAGATCGAAGGCCTGTTGCGGACCATGTACGACCCGCGCCTGAGCCTGAACAACGATGTTTCGGCGCAGCTCAAGGAACACTTCGGCGATCAGCTGTACGACACGGTGATTCCACGCAACATCCGCCTGGCCGAGGCGCCGAGCTTCGGCATGCCGGCCCTGGCCTACGACAAGCAATCCCGCGGCGCGCTCGCCTATCTGGCGCTGGCCGGGGAACTGGTCCGCCGTCAACGCCGTCCATCACGCACTGCACAAACAACTTAAGGAATCCGCATGGCCATCAAGAAACGCGGTCTCGGACGTGGGTTGGATGCACTGCTCAGTGGTCCTTCCGTCAGCGCGCTCGAAGCGCAGGCAGTGAAGATCGACCAGAATGAACTGCAACAGCTGCCGGTCGAGCTGATCCAGCGCGGCAAGTACCAGCCGCGCCGCGACATGGATCCCGAGGCGCTGGAGGAACTGGCGCACTCGATCCGCACCCACGGCGTCATGCAACCGATCGTGGTGCGCCCGATCGGCGACAACCGCTACGAGATCATCGCCGGTGAGCGCCGCTGGCGCGCCACCCAGCAGGCCGGCCTGGACACCGTGCCGGCCATGGTCCGCGAAGTGCCCGACGAAGCCGCCATCGCCATGGCGCTGATCGAGAACATCCAGCGCGAGGACCTCAACCCGCTGGAGGAAGCCCTGGCCCTGCAGCGCCTGCAGCAGGAGTTCGAGCTGACCCAGCAGCAGGTGGCCGATGCCGTCGGCAAGTCGCGGGTGACCGTGGCCAACCTGCTGCGCCTGATCTCGCTGCCCGAGGCCATCAAGACCATGCTCGCCCACGGCGACCTGGAGATGGGCCACGCCCGCGCCTTGCTCGGCCTCGAGGAGGATCGTCAGGAAGAAGGGGCGCGTCATGTTGTCGCACGCGGGCTCACCGTGCGCCAGACCGAGGCACTGGTGCGCCAGTGGCTCAATGGCAAACCTGAGCCGGTCGAGGCCAGCAAACCTGATCCGGATATCGCCCGTCTTGAACAGCGTCTGGCAGAGCGCCTGGGCTCGGCGGTACAAATTCGCCACGGCAACAAGGGCAAAGGCCAGTTGGTTATTCGCTACAACTCCCTTGACGAGTTGCAAGGCGTGCTTGCTCACATCCGCTGAAACAATTCCTGTTGTAGCGCGCAGTCGGAAATCACTACCGAAGAGTTGAATAGGGGTTAATCCACCCCTATACTCTGCGCGCATTTTGTCGGCACAAATTATGCCAAGTCATTGCTGACTAGGCGGTCGACTTTCGAGGAGCAGTTGTGATGGAAATACGCACGCCAAACCGCCTGCCTTTCCATCGCTGGGCGGTTTTTCCGGTACTGCTGGCTCAATTTGTCGTCCTGCTGCTGGCAACCTTGGTGTTGTGGCAGTGGAAAGGGGCGGTCAGTGGATATTCAGGCCTCTGCGGAGGATTGATTGCCTGGCTGCCCAATGTGTATTTCGCCTGGAAGGCTTTTCGCTTCAGCGGAGCCCGGGCGGCGCAGGCCATCGTCAAGTCGTTCTACGCGGGCGAGGCAGGCAAGATGATTTTGACGGCAGTGCTGTTTGCACTGACCTTCGCAGGAGTGAAGCCATTGGCGCCGTTGGCAGTATTCGGCGTCTTCGTGCTGACCCTTTTGGTCAGCTGGTTCGCGCCCCTGCTGATGAATAAAAGACTTTCGAGACCTTAGGGCGTTTGAGGCAACCATGGCAGCAGAAACCGCTTCGGGCTATATCCAGCACCACTTGCAGAACCTGACCTACGGTCAACTACCAGACGGCAGCTGGGGCTTCGCCCATTCGGCTGCAGAAGCCAAGGCAATGGGCTTCTGGGCGTTCCACGTGGACACCCTCGGCTGGTCCGTTGCGCTGGGTCTGATCTTCCTGTTCATCTTCCGCATGGCGGCCAAGAAGGCGACTTCCGGCCAGCCGAGCGGTCTGCAGAACTTCGTGGAAGTGCTGGTGGACTTCGTCAACGGCAGCGTGAAGGATTCCTTCCACGGCCGTAGCCCGGTGATTGCTCCGCTGGCGCTGACCATTTTCGTCTGGGTCTTCCTGATGAACGCCATCGACCTGGTACCGGTCGACTGGATTCCTCAGCTGGCCATCCTGATCTCCGGTGATCCGCACATTCCGTTCCGCGCGGTTTCGACCACCGACCCGAACGCGACCCTGGCCATGGCCTTCTGCGTGTTCGCCCTGATCATCTTCTACAGCATCAAGGTCAAGGGCCTGGGCGGCTTCCTCGGCGAGCTCACCCTGCACCCGTTCGGCAGCAAGAATATCTTCGTGCAGATCCTGCTGATCCCGGTGAACTTCCTGCTTGAATTCGTCACCCTGATCGCCAAGCCGATCTCGCTGGCCCTGCGTCTGTTCGGCAACATGTACGCCGGCGAACTGGTGTTCATCCTGATCGCGGTGATGTTCGGCGCCGGCATCCTCTGGCTCAGCGGCCTGGGTGTGGTGCTGCAGTGGGCGTGGGCCGTGTTCCACATCCTGATCATCACCCTGCAAGCTTTCATCTTCATGATGCTGACCATCGTTTACCTGTCGATGGCTCACGAAGATAACCATTAAGACCGCCTGGCGTGTCTGATAGCCTTCCCCGCCCGTTTGGGGGGAGGGCTTAAAAAGTCCGCAAGGGCATGCTGTACCAAACGATTTGTTTTACCGCTTCAAACTAAAAACCTAACCAATACGACGTAAAAGTCGGGAGGAAAGATGGAAACTGTAGTTGGTCTGACCGCTATCGCTGTTGCTCTGCTGATCGGCCTGGGTGCTCTGGGTACCGCCATTGGTTTCGGCCTGCTGGGCGGCAAGTTCCTGGAAGGCGCTGCTCGCCAGCCAGAAATGGTTCCGATGCTGCAGGTCAAAATGTTCATCGTTGCCGGTCTGCTCGACGCCGTAACCATGATCGGTGTTGGTATCGCTCTGTTCTTCACCTTCGCGAACCCCTTCGTTGGTCAGATCGCCGGCTAATCACTCGTTCCTACGAGTTGATTGGTGTGATGGACAAAGACCGAGCGAGGTGTTGGCGTGAACATTAATGCAACCCTGATTGGCCAATCCGTTGCTTTTCTGATTTTTGTACTCTTCTGCATGAAGTACGTATGGCCTCCGGTCATCACTGCCCTGCAAGAGCGCCAAAAGAAGATTGCCGACGGCTTGGACGCTGCCAACCGCGCAGCTCGCGACCTGGAGCTGGCCCAAGAGAAAGCGGGTCAGCAACTGCGTGAAGCGAAGGCACAGGCAGCCGAAATCATTGAGCAAAGCAAGAAACGCGCTGCTCAGCTTGTCGAGGAAGCCCGTGAACAGGCTCGCGTCGAAGCTGACCGTGTGAAGGCTCAGGCTCAAGCCGAGATCGAACAGGAACTGAACAGCGTCAAAGACGCCCTGCGTGCCCAAGTGGGTGCCCTGGCCGTTGGCGGTGCTGAAAAGATCCTTGGCGCCACAATCGATCAAAACGCGCATGCGGAGCTGGTTAACAAACTGGCCGCTGAAATTTAAGCGAGGGCGATCATGGCAGAACTGACCACGTTGGCCCGACCTTACGCTAAGGCTGCCTTCGAGCATGCCCAGGCCCATCAGCAACTGGCCAATTGGTCAGCCATGCTCGGCCTGGCTGCTGCGGTGTCGCAAGACGACACCATGCAGCGCCTGCTCAAGGCCCCGCAACTGACTAGCGCAGAAAAGGCCGCCGCATTCATTGAAGTGTGCGGTGACAAGTTTGACGCCAAGGCACAGAATTTCATTCATGTTGCCGCGGAAAACGAACGTCTCCTGCTTCTGCCGGAGATTTCGACTCTGTTCGACCTGTACAAGGCCGAGCAAGAGAAATCCGTGGACGTGGAAGTCACCAGTGCTTTTGCGTTGAACCAAGAACAGCAAGACAAACTCGCCAAGGTTCTCAGTGCACGGTTAGGCCAGGAAGTGCGCCTGCACGCGTCGGAGGATGCCAGCCTGATCGGCGGCGTCGTCATCCGCGCTGGCGACCTGGTAATCGACGGTTCGGTTCGCGGCAAGATCGCGAAACTGGCCGAAGCCTTGAAATCTTGAGTTTGAAGGGGCAGCAGAGCAATGCAGCAACTCAATCCTTCCGAAATTAGTGAAATCATCAAGGGCCGCATCGACAACCTCGATGTTGGCTCCCAAGCCCGTAACGAAGGTACCGTCGTTTCGGTTTCCGACGGCATCGTGCGGATCCACGGTCTGGCCGACGTCATGTACGGCGAAATGATCGAGTTCCCGGGCAGCGTATTCGGCATGGCCCTGAACCTGGAGCAAGACTCCGTAGGTGCAGTGGTCCTGGGTGCCTATGACACCCTCGCCGAAGGCATGAGCGCCAAGTGCACCGGCCGCATCCTGGAAGTTCCGGTTGGTAAGGAACTGCTGGGTCGCGTCGTCGACGCACTGGGTAACCCGATCGACGGCAAAGGTCCTCTGGGCAACACCCAGACCGACGCGGTCGAGAAAGTAGCTCCAGGCGTGATCTGGCGTAAGTCGGTAGACCAGCCTGTACAGACTGGCTACAAGTCCGTCGACGCCATGATCCCTGTCGGCCGTGGCCAGCGCGAGCTGATCATCGGTGACCGTCAGATCGGCAAGACCGCCATGGCCATCGACGCCATCATCAACCAGAAAGACTCCGGTATTTTCTGTGTTTATGTTGCAGTCGGCCAGAAGCGTTCCACCGTTGCCAACATCGTTCGCAAGCTGGAAGAAGCTGGCGCCCTGGCCAACACCATCGTGGTCGTTGCCAGCGCCTCGGAATCCGCCGCACTGCAGTTCCTGGCTCCGTACGCCGGCTGCACCATGGGCGAGTTCTTCCGTGACCGCGGTGAAGACGCGCTGATCGTCTACGATGACCTGTCCAAGCAGGCCGTTGCCTACCGTCAGATCTCCCTGCTGCTGCGCCGTCCACCAGGACGTGAAGCGTACCCAGGCGACGTGTTCTATCTCCACTCCCGTCTGCTGGAGCGTGCATCGCGCGTTTCCGAAGAGTACGTCGAGAAGTTCACCAACGGTGCCGTAACCGGCAAGACTGGCTCGCTGACCGCCCTGCCGATCATCGAAACCCAGGCTGGCGACGTTTCCGCGTTCGTTCCGACCAACGTGATCTCGATCACCGACGGTCAGATCTTCCTGGAATCGGCCATGTTCAACGCAGGCATCCGTCCTGCCGTTAACGCCGGTGTGTCGGTATCCCGTGTTGGTGGTGCCGCCCAGACCAAGATCATCAAGAAGCTGTCCGGTGGTATCCGTACCGCCCTGGCCCAGTACCGTGAACTGGCGGCCTTCGCCCAGTTCGCTTCGGACCTGGACGAGGCTACCCGCAAGCAGCTGGAGCATGGTCAGCGCGTTACCGAGCTGATGAAGCAGAAGCAGTACGCGCCAATGTCGATCGCCGACATGGCCCTGTCGCTGTACGCCGCTGAGCGTGGTTTCCTGACCGACGTAGAAGTCGCCAAGGTCGGTAGCTTCGAGCAAGCTCTGATCGCCTACTTCAACCGTGATCACGCCGAACTGATGGCGAAGATCAACGTGAAGGGTGACTTCAACGACGAAATCGACGCTGGCATGAAAGCCGGTATCGAGAAGTTCAAGGCCACCCAGACCTGGTAAGCCGCAGCGGGGGCTCCGGCCCCCGCTTGCTAACCTGATAGGTGATACATGGCAGGCGCAAAAGAGATTCGCAGTAAGATTGCGAGCATCAAAAGCACGCAAAAAATTACCAGCGCCATGGAGAAAGTGGCGGTCAGCAAAATGCGCAAGGCACAAATGCGCATGGCTGCTAGCCGTCCTTACGCGGAGCGTATCCGCCAGGTGATCGGTCATCTGGCCAACGCCAACCCGGAATATCGCCACCCGTTCATGATCGAGCGCCCTGTAAAGCGCGCCGGTTATATCGTGGTGAGCAGTGACCGTGGTCTGTGCGGTGGCTTGAACACCAACCTGTTCAAGGCCCTGGTCAAGGACATGAACGAAAACCGCGAACAGGGCGTTGAAATCGACCTGTGCGTGATCGGCAGCAAGGGTGCGACTTTCTTCCGCATCTTTGGCGGCAACGTCGTAGCCGCGATCAGCCACCTGGGCGAAGAGCCATCGATCAATGATCTGATCGGCTCCGTCAAGGTGATGCTGGACGCCTACCTGGACGGCCGCATCGATCGCCTCTCGGTGGTTTCGAACAAGTTCATCAACACCATGACCCAAAAACCGACGGTCGAGCAATTGGTACCGTTGGTGGCAACCCCGGATCAGGAACTCAAGCACCACTGGGACTACCTGTACGAACCCGACGCAAAAGAGCTGCTGGACGGCTTGATGGTGCGTTACGTGGAGTCGCAGGTCTACCAGGCAGTGGTCGAGAACAACGCTGCTGAACAAGCGGCCCGGATGATCGCCATGAAGAACGCCACAGACAACGCCGGTGATTTGATCAAAGAGCTTCAGTTGATCTACAACAAGGCGCGTCAGGCTGCGATCACCCAGGAGATCTCGGAAATCGTCGGCGGCGCTGCCGCGGTTTAACGGTTCAAAAATTCAGAGGATCCAGCTATGAGTAGCGGACGTATCGTTCAAATCATCGGCGCCGTCATCGACGTGGAATTCCCACGTGATGCCGTGCCGAGTGTTTACAACGCGCTGAAAGTACAAGGCGCGGAAACCACCCTGGAAGTTCAGCAGCAGCTGGGCGACGGCGTGGTTCGTACCATTGCGATGGGCTCGACCGAAGGTCTGAAGCGCGGTCTGGATGTCGTCGACACCAAGGCAGCCATCTCGGTACCTGTCGGCAAGGCAACCCTGGGCCGTATCATGGACGTCCTGGGCAACCCGATCGACGAAGCCGGCCCAATCGGCGAAGAAGAGCGTCGCGGTATTCACCAGCCAGCGCCTTCGTTCTCCGACCAGGCGGGCGGCAACGACCTGCTGGAAACCGGTATCAAGGTTATCGACCTGGTCTGCCCGTTCGCCAAGGGTGGTAAGGTTGGTCTGTTCGGTGGTGCCGGCGTCGGCAAGACCGTGAACATGATGGAACTGATCCGTAACATCGCCATGGAACACAGCGGTTACTCCGTGTTCGCTGGTGTGGGTGAGCGTACTCGTGAGGGTAACGACTTCTACCACGAGATGAAGGACTCCAACGTTCTCGACAAGGTAGCGCTGGTCTACGGTCAGATGAACGAGCCACCAGGAAACCGTCTGCGCGTAGCGCTGACCGGCCTGACCATGGCCGAGAAGTTCCGTGACGAAGGTAACGACGTTCTGCTGTTCGTCGACAACATCTATCGTTACACCCTGGCCGGTACCGAAGTATCCGCACTGCTGGGCCGTATGCCTTCGGCAGTAGGTTACCAGCCGACCCTGGCCGAAGAGATGGGCGTTCTGCAAGAGCGTATCACTTCGACCAAAGAAGGTTCGATCACCTCCGTACAGGCCGTATACGTACCTGCGGACGACCTGACCGACCCGTCGCCAGCCACCACCTTCGCCCACTTGGACGCCACCGTCGTTCTGTCCCGTGACATCGCTTCCCTGGGTATCTACCCAGCGGTCGACCCACTGGACTCGACTTCGCGCCAGCTGGACCCGAACGTGATCGGCACCGAGCACTACGAGACCGCTCGTGGCGTTCAGTATGTTCTGCAGCGCTACAAAGAGCTGAAGGACATCATCGCGATCCTGGGTATGGACGAACTGTCCGAAGCCGACAAGCAACTGGTTGCCCGCGCTCGTAAGATCCAGCGCTTCCTGTCGCAGCCGTTCTTCGTGGCCGAAGTCTTCACCGGCTCGCCAGGCAAGTACGTTTCGCTCAAGGACACCATCGCTGGCTTCAGCGGCATCCTCAAAGGTGACTACGACCACCTGCCAGAACAAGCGTTCTACATGGTCGGCAGCATCGACGAAGCGATCGAGAAAGCCAAGAAACTGTAATCCCGGCGCCCCGCAAGGGGCGCTAATCAGGTTGAGGCAAGCAGATGGCTATGACAGTCCATTGCGATATCGTCAGCGCGGAAGGAGAGATCTTCTCCGGCCTGGTCGAGATGGTAGTAGCGCACGGCAACCTGGGCGATCTGGGTATCGCTCCAGGCCACGCGCCGCTGATCACCAATCTCAAGCCTGGTCCGATCACGCTGACCAAGCAGGGTGGCACTCAAGAGGTGTACTACATCTCCGGTGGCTTCCTCGAAGTGCAGCCGAACATGGTCAAGGTTCTTGCCGACACCGTGCAGCGCGCTGCCGACCTGGACGAAGCTCAGGCTCAGGAAGCCCTCAAGGCTGCCGAGAACGCGCTGAACACTAAAGGCTCGGACTTCGACTACGGCGCTGCTGCCGCACGTCTGGCCGAGGCTGCAGCTCAGCTGCGTACTGTCCAGCAATTGCGCAAAGGCAAGTAAACCGGCCTTGGCCGCTTACCGCTGTTGCGATTGAGTTAAAGGGTAGCCTCGGCTACCCTTTTTCTTTTTCTGAAATTCCCTTCGGTCACGTCCCTGACCACCCAGGATTGGTAGCCAGTCAATGTCCCTCGATATCGTCATTCTCGCCGCAGGCCAAGGCACCCGCATGCGCTCTGCACTGCCGAAGGTCCTGCACCCGGTCGCCGGCAACTCCATGCTCGGCCACGTTATCCACAGCGCACGCCAGTTGCAGCCCAAAGGTATTCACGTGGTTATCGGCCATGGCGCCGAGCTGGTCCGTGAGCGCCTGGCCGCCGACGATCTGAACTTCGTCATGCAGGACAAGCAACTGGGTACCGGCCATGCCGTGGCCCAGGCGTTGCCGGCGATCACCGCCGAAACCGTGCTGGTGCTCTACGGGGATGTGCCGTTGATCGAGGTGGAAACCCTGCAGCGCCTGCTGGCCAAGGCCAGCGAGCAGCAGCTGGGGCTGCTCACCGTGACCTTGCAGGATCCGACCGGTTACGGGCGCATCGTGCGTGACGCAGCGGGCAACGTGACCGCGATCGTCGAGCACAAGGATGCCAGCGAAGCGCAGAAGGCGATCAAGGAAGGCAACACCGGCATCCTCGCCATGCCTGCCGCACGGCTGGCCGACTGGATGGGACGGTTGTCCAATAACAACGCTCAGGGCGAGTACTACCTTACCGACGTGATCGCCATGGCCGTGGCCGATGGCCTGGTGGTCGCCACCGAGCAGCCCCAAGATCCGATGGAAGTGCAGGGCGCCAACGACCGCCGTCAATTGGCGGAGCTTGAGCGGCACTATCAACTGCGTGAAGGCCGCCGTTTGATGGCCCAGGGCGTCACGCTGCGTGATCCGGCGCGCTTCGATGTGCGTGGTGAGGTGACGGTGGGCCGCGATGTGCTGATCGACATTAACGTCATTCTCGAAGGCAAGGTGGTGATCGAGGATGACGTGCAGATCGGCCCCAACTGCGTGATCAAGGACAGCACCCTGCGCAAGGGCGTGGTGGTCAAGGCCAACAGCCACCTTGAAGGCGCGGTGCTGGGCGAGGGCAGCGATGCTGGTCCGTTCGCCCGTCTGCGTCCGGGCAGCGTGCTGGAAGCCCGCGCCCATGTGGGTAACTTTGTCGAGCTGAAGAACGCGCACCTGGGCGAGGGCGCCAAGGCCGGTCACCTGACCTACCTGGGCGATGCCGAGATCGGTGCCCGCACTAACATCGGTGCCGGCACCATCACCTGCAACTACGACGGCGCGAACAAGTTCCGCACCGTGATGGGCGAGGATGTGTTCATCGGTTCCAACAACTCGCTGGTGGCACCTGTGGAAATCCAGGCGGGAGCCACTACCGCCGCGGGCTCGACCATCACCCAGACAGTCGAAGCCGGGCAGTTGGGCGTTGCCCGTGCGCGCCAGCGCAACATCGAAGGCTGGAAGCGGCCGGAGAAGCTCAAGAAGAGCTGAGTTATCCACAGCACTTTCAATAAAAAGCCGGCTTATGTGAATAAGCCGGCTTTTTATTGGGTGTCGTATAGAGGTCCCCTGTAGGAGCGGCCTTGTGTCGCGAAAGGGCCGCAAAGCGGCCCCAGCTATTTCTGCCTTGGCGCTAAGATCCTGGGGCTGCTTTGCAGCCCTTTCGCGACACAAGGCCGCTCCTACAAGGGCCGTGTCAGTGCAGAGAGAAACTTGACGAATCGCTCATCTTAGGTTTTGATTGCAACACTATCTTTCGAATCGAAACTTAAACTGACATGTCGAAACGAAACACTCCCCAGCGCCGCCACAATATCCTGGCCCTGCTCAACGAGCAGGGCGAGGTGAGCGTCGACGCCCTGGCCAAGCGTTTCGAAACTTCCGAAGTCACCATCCGTAAGGACCTCGCCGCTCTGGAGGCCAACGGCTTGCTGCTGCGCCGGTACGGTGGCGCTGTGACCATGCCCCAGGAACTGCTGGGCGACACAGTCCAGCCGGTGTCCTTGTACAAGCAGGCCATCGCCCGGGCGGCGGTCGGACGCATCCGCGAGCATGCGCGCATCATCATCGATAGCGGCAGCACCACGGCGGCGATGATCCCCCAGCTCGGGCGCCAGCCGGGTCTGGTGGTGATGACCAACTCGCTCAACGTGGCCCGCGCCATCAGCGAGCAGGAGCATGAGCCTGTATTGCTGATGACCGGTGGTACCTGGGACCCACATTCGGAGTCCTTCCAGGGCCAGGTGGCCGAGCAAGTACTACGCTCATACGACTTCGATCAGCTGTTCATCGGTGCCGACGGCATCGACCTGGAGCGTGGCACCACCACCTTCAACGAGCTGTTGGGCTTGAGCCGGGTCATGGCCGAGGTGGCGCGCGAGGTGATCGTCATGGTCGAGTCGGACAAGGTCGGTCGCAAGATCCCCAACCTCGAGCTGCCCTGGGGCAGCGTCAATACCCTGATTACTGATGATCGCCTGCCCGCCGAGGCACGCGACCGGATTCAAGCCCGCGGCATCACCCTTATCTGCGCCGCTATCAGCTAGGAGCAACATCTTATGTGTGGAATCGTTGGTGCCGTTGCCGAGCGCAATATCACTGCCATCCTCATCGAAGGCCTCAAGCGCCTGGAATACCGTGGTTATGACAGCGCCGGCCTGGCCGTGCTGAACCAGCAAGGCGCGCTGGAGCGTCGCCGTCGCATCGGCAAGGTCAGCGAACTCGAAGGCGCCGTGACCGCCGACCCGCTGGCCGGCCAGCTGGGCATCGCCCACACTCGCTGGGCAACCCATGGCGCGCCGACCGAAAACAATGCCCACCCGCATTTCTCCGGGCACGACGTGGCGGTGGTGCACAACGGCATCATCGAGAACCACGAAGAGCTGCGTGAAGAGCTCAGGGGCCTGGGCTATGCCTTTGTCTCGCAGACCGACACCGAAGTCATCGTCCACCTGATCCACCACCTGCTCAAGGACATTCCCGACCTGACCGACGCGCTCAAGGCCGCGGTCAAACGCCTGCACGGGGCTTATGGCCTGGCGGTGATCAGCGCCAGCCAGCCGGACCGCTTGGTCGCCGCCCGCAGCGGCAGCCCGCTGGTGATCGGCCTTGGCCTCGGTGAAAACTTCCTGGCCTCCGACCAATTGGCCCTGCGCCAGGTCACCGACCGCTTCATGTACCTGGAAGAAGGCGATATCGCCGAGATCCGCCGTGACCAGGTGCAGATCTGGGATCAGGCCGGTCATCCGGTCCAGCGTGAGACGGTGCAGTACCACGAAGGCGCCGAAGCCGCCGAGAAGGGCAACTACCGCCACTTCATGCTCAAGGAAATCCACGAGCAGCCCACCGTGGTGCAGCGCACCCTGGAAGGGCGCCTGGGCAAGGACCACGTGATGGTCCAGGCCTTCGGCCCACAGGCCGCCGAGCTGTTCGCCAAGGTGCGCAACGTGCAGATCGTTGCCTGTGGCACCAGCTACCACGCCGGCATGGTCGCCCGCTACTGGCTGGAAAGCCTGGCCGGTATCCCTTGCCAAGTGGAAGTGGCCAGCGAGTTCCGCTACCGCAAGGTGGTGGTGCAGCCGGACACCCTGTTCGTCTCCATCTCGCAGTCCGGCGAGACCGCCGACACCCTGGCGGCCCTGCGCAATGCCAAGGAGCTGGGCTTCCTCGGCAGCCTGGCGATCTGCAACAAGGGCATCAGCTCGCTGGTGCGCGAATCCGACCTGACCCTGCTGACCCTGGCCGGGCCGGAGATCGGCGTCGCCTCGACCAAGGCCTTCACTACCCAGCTGGTGTCGCTGATGCTGCTGACCCTGGCCCTCGGCCATGTGCGCGGCACCCTCGAAGCCGGTGTCGAAGCCGAGCTGGTGGACGAGCTGCGCCGCCTGCCGGCCCGCCTGAGCGAGGCGCTGGCGATGGATGGCGTGGTCGAGAAGATCGCCGAGCTGTTCGCCGACAAGCACCACACCCTGTTCCTTGGCCGCGGCGCCCAGTACCCGGTGGCGATGGAAGGTGCGCTCAAGCTCAAGGAGATCTCCTACATCCACGCCGAAGCCTACCCGGCCGGCGAGCTCAAGCATGGCCCGCTGGCGCTGGTGGACAACGACATGCCGGTGGTGACCGTGGCGCCGAACAACGAACTGCTGGAGAAGCTCAAGTCGAACCTGCAGGAAGTCCGCGCCCGTGGCGGTGAACTGGTGGTGTTCGCCGACGAGCAGGCCGGCATGAGCAACGGCGAGGGCACCCATGTGATCAACGTGCCGCACATCAACGATGCGCTGGCGCCGATCCTCTACACCATTCCGCTGCAACTGCTGTCGTACTACGTCGCCGTGCTCAAGGGCACCGACGTCGACCAGCCGCGTAACCTGGCCAAGTCGGTGACGGTGGAATAACGCCACTGCTGTCGAGGCAAGGGTGGTTTCTGAGAATTAAGACTGTCGCACGGCAATAAAAACTGTCGCTGACGAAGGGAGTCGTAACTGGCTCCCTTCTTCGTTTAGCTTCACGATCGCCTCTGGTCTGCCAGGGGCGTTTTCGTTTACAGGAAGAGAAAACCTGATGTTGATGAAACTGGCACCGAAAAAGCCGCGCAGCCTGCGCAACTTCTACCTGTCCATTGGCGCAACCCTCGTGCTCATGCTGGCTGGGCGTTTTTACGCGCTCAAAGCCGAGGAGCAGCGGGTTGCGCAGCGAGCCCAGTGGGTCGAGAACGTGCTTCATCTGAACAGCACCCTACCCAGGCAGGTCGACGCACTGACCCGGCTGGAAAGGATCGATATCATCTCCGGCGACACGATCGCCTACCGCTATCAGGTCGACATGGCCTCCAGCAGCCTGCCGTGGGAGCGCAAGTCGAAGATGGAGGCGCGCGTGCGCGCGGGGTTGGAGCGCCTGGCCTGCAAGGAGCCAGAGTTTCTCGAGGCCATGCGCAGGTTCAAGTTCCGCCAGGAACATTTCTATACGGGCTATGACAACGCTTTCTTGTTCAGTGTCGATATCAATCCTGACAAGCTCATCTGTCCAACCTGAGCCTTCTCGTTTGTGAACACTGTTGCACGTTCGTCGTTGTAGGACGTTTCCTAATCCTGCCTCTGGCATGGATCAATGTTTTCCCTCGTTGTTTGCCCTAACGTCGCCCGACCCATCAGTCATCAAGGACGACAGGAAATGCAGACGCTGCAACGAAAGCACGATATCCAGCCATTGGAAGGCGCTGAAATGACCCTGCTGGTCAATGGCCTGCCTGCGGTCGCCAGTGCCGGCGAAACCGTACTCAGTGTGCTCAACGCCGTTGGCCTGCGCCAGCTGGCGCGCAACGATCATGGTCAGCTCAGCGGTGCCTTCTGCGGCATGGGCGTCTGCCATTGCTGCCTGGTGCAGATCGATGGTCGTCCCAAGCGTCGCGCCTGCCAGACCATCGTCAAGCCGGGCATGAGCATCGAGACCGAGGTCAATCGCGTGCAAGAGGAGGCCCACCCATGAGCCTTCGTCCCGTGATCGTCGGTGGCGGTTCGGCCGGCATGGGCGCCGCCATCGAGCTGGCCGAACATGGCGTGGACTGCCTGCTGTTCGACGAGGCGTCGCGCCCCGGTGGCGTGGTCTATCGGGGCCCGCTGCGCGCGGGTGTCGACCTGGGCTACCTGGGGCAGCGCTACACCAAGGCCCTGACCAAGCTGCATGAAGATTTCGCCGCCTGCGCCGAGCGCATCGACCTGCGCCTGAACCATCGCGTGGTGGGTGGGGACGATCAACGGCTGATGGTCCTCGACGCTGATGAACAGCTGCACGAGATCGACTACTCGCACCTGCTGTTGGCCGCCGGATGCCACGAGCGCAACGTGCCGTTCCCTGGCTGGACCTTGCCCGGTGTGATCCTGCTCGGCGGCTTGCAGCTGCAGATCAAGAGTGGCGTGGTCAAGCCACTGGGCAGCACGCTGATTGCCGGTACCGGGCCGTTGCTGCCACTGGTCGCCTGCCAGCTGCACGCCGCCGGCGCCAAGGTGGCCGGCGTGTACGAGGCCAGCTCGTTCAACCGTATCGCCAAGGAAAGCCTGGCGTTGATGAACAAGCCGCAGCTGTTCCTCGACGGCCTGAGCATGCTGGCCTACATGAAGCTCAACGGCATCCCCATGCATTACGGCTGGGGCGTGGTGGGCGCCACGGGTGACGGCGAATTGCAGGAGGTCCAGGTCGCCCCCTACACCCAGGATTGGCAGCCGGACATGACCCGCATCCAGCGCGAGCAGGTGCGCACCCTGGCGGTGGGCTACGGCTTCATTCCGCGGACCCAGCTCAGCCAGCAACTGGGCCTGGCCCATGGTTTCAGCGAGGACGGCTACCTGCGCGCCGAGTGCAACGTGTGGCAGCAGAGCAGCCAGCCGAACATTCACCTGGCCGGCGACATGGCCGGTATTCGCGGTGGTGAGGCAGCGATGCTCACCGGGCGTATCGCCGCGGTGTCGATGTTGCAGCAGATGGGCAAGCTCGATGCCGAGCAGGCGATCGAGCGCCGTGAACGCTTCCTGGGCAAGCTGGCGGCGATCAAGCGCTTCCGTTCCGGGGTGGAACGCTACACCGCGCGCGGCGCAGCGCAGATCCAGCTGCCCCAGGCCGATACGGTGATCTGCCGTTGCGAAAACGTCACCCGCGATCAGATTGACCTGGCCCTGGAGCAGGGTGTGGAGGACATGGCCAGCCTGAAGATGCGTACCCGGGTAAGCATGGGCGACTGCCAGGGGCGCATGTGCGTCGGCTACTGCAGCGACCGCCTGCGCAGCGCCACCGGCCGCGCGGACGTGGGCTGGCTGCGTCCGCGCTTCCCGGTGGACCCGATCCCTTTTTCCGCATTCGAACAACTCGGCACGGAGGCCTGAACATGAACAAGCATTACGACATCATCATTGCCGGTGGCGGTGTGATCGGCGCGTCTTGTGCCTACCAGCTGTCCAAGCGGCACAACCTGAAGATCGCCCTGATCGACTGCAAGCGTCCGGGCAACGCCACCCGCGCCTCGGCCGGCGGCCTGTGGGCCATCGGTGAGTCGGTGGGGCTGGGCTGCGGGGTGATCTTCTTTCGCATGATGTCCTCGCGCAACAAGCGTGAGGCCAACGGCGCCGCGGTGGTGGTCGACTCGAGCACCCCGCATATCCTGCCGGAATGCTTCTTCGACTTCGCCCTGCAGTCCAACGCGCTTTATCCACAGCTGCACCAGGAACTGATCGAGCGCCACGGCATGGACTTCAAGTTCGAACGCACCGGGCTCAAGTACATCATCCAGGATGAAGAAGACCAGCTGTACGCCGAGCACATCGTCAAGCAGATCCCGCACCTGGCCGACCAGGTTCGCTGGCTCGACCGTGACGCGCTGCGGGCCTCGGAGCCGGCGGTGACGCTCAAGGCCAATGGCGCGCTGGAGTTTCTCTGCGACCACCAGGTCAGCCCGTTCCGCCTGGGTGATGCCTACATGGAGGCGGCGCGGCAGAACGGTGTCGACCTTTACCCGAACGTGAACATCACCGGCGTGCTGCATGAAGGCTCGCGAATCAAGGGCGTGCGCACTGCCGAGGCCGGCGAGTTCCATTGCGGCACGTTGATCAATGCTGCTGGCGCCTGGGCCGCGGAGCTGAGCGAATGGGCGACGGGGGAGAGTATTCCGGTCAAGCCGGTGAAGGGCCAGATCGTGCTGACCGAGCGCCTGCCCAAACTGCTCGATGGCTGCATCACCACCAGCGATTGCTACATGGCGCAGAAGGACAATGGCGAGATCCTGATCGGCAGCACCACCGAAGAGAAGGGCTTCGATGTCAGCAACACTTTCCCGGAAATCAGTGGCCTTGTGCAGGGCGCGATCCGTTGCGTGCCGCAGCTGGCGCAGGTGAACCTCAAGCGCACCTGGGCCGGCCTGCGCCCTGGGTCACCGGACGAACTGCCGATTCTCGGGCCTGTGGATAATGTTCAGGGCTACTTCAATGCCTGTGGGCATTTCCGTACCGGAATCCTCACGTCGGCCATTACCGGTGTGCTGTTGGACAAGGTTGTCCACAATGAGGCGTTACCGTTGGATATCACGCCATTTTTGGCGTCGCGCTTCCATGGGGGAATGGATAAACAGTTGGCGCACGGTTGATGGATGCGGGGGCCGCAAAGCGGCCCCCAGGAATCAGATCTGCATCGCTTTCCCATCCACATTCATCGCCGCCTGGCGCAGGGCCTCGGAGCGGGTCGGGTGCGGGTGGCAGGTGAGGGCGATGTCCTCGGCCGAGGCCGAGAATTCCATGGCCACGCAGAACTCGCCGATCATCTCGCTCACGCTCGGGCCCACCAGGTGCACGCCCAGGACCTCGTCGGTGACGGCGTCGGCGATGACCTTGGCGAAGCCTTCGGTCTCGTGGTTGATCTTGGCCCGGCTGTTGGCGGTGAAGGGGAATTTGCCGACCTTGTAGGCACGGCCTTCGGCCTTGAGCTGCTCTTCGGTCTTGCCGACAGTGGCCAGTTCCGGGCGGGTGTAGATGACGCCTGGGATCAGGTTGTAGTTGACTTCGTGGGGCTTGCCGGCGATGCGCTCGATGCACGCCACCGCTTCGTCCTCGGCCTTGTGCGCCAGCATCGGGCCGGAGGTGACGTCGCCGATCACCCAGATGCCCGGGACCGCGCTACGGTGATGGTCGTTGGCGAGCATGCCGCGCTTGTCGGTTTCCAGCCCCACGCTTTCCAGGTTCAGGCCCTTGGTGTAAGGGCGGCGACCGATGGCCACCAGCACATAGTCGGCCTGCAGGGTTTCGGCGTTGCCACCGGCGGCGGGCTCCAGGGTCAGGCTGACACCGTCAGCGCTGGATGTGGCCTGGGTCACCTTGCTGCCGAGCTTGAAGGTCATGCCTTGCTTGGCCAGGGCCTTCTGCAGGGTCTTGGCGGTTTCCTCATCGGTGCCCGGGCAGATGCGATCAAGGTATTCGATCACCGTTACTTCGGCACCCAGGCGGCGCCACACCGAACCCAGCTCCAGGCCGATCACGCCGGCGCCGATCACGACCAGGTGCTTGGGCACCTGAGGCAGCGACAGGGCGCCGGTGGAATCGATGATGCGCTGATTGTCGATGGTCACACCGGGCAGTGGCGTGGATTCGGAGCCGGTGGCGATGACGATGTCCTTGGCCTGCAGGGTGGTTTCGCTGCCGTCCTCGGCCTTGACCAGCACTTTGCCGGCGCCGTCCAGGCGGCCCCAGCCCTTGACCCAGTCGACCTTGTTCTTGCGGAACAGGTACTCGATGCCCTTGGTCAGGCCGGTCACGCTTTCGTCTTTCTGCTTCATCATCTGGCCCAGGTTGAGGGTCGGTTTGACCTCGATCCCCAGATGGGCGAACTCCTCGCCGCTGGCCGCCTCGTAGAGCTCGGACGCATGCAGCAGTGCCTTGGACGGCATGCAGCCAACGTTCAGGCAGGTGCCGCCCAAGGTCGAGCGACCTTCGACACAGGCCACGCTCAGGCCCAGCTGGCCGGCACGGATCGCTGCGTTGTAGCCGCCGGGGCCGCCGCCGATGATCACCACGTCATAGGATTTCATGGGTTTCGTTACTCCGAGAGTGTGAGGAAGCGAAGAGGGGCACAAGGTTAGTCTGAGTGATGATGATTGTATACAATCTGGTGGATGACCCGGACCAGATAGTTCTAGACTATGGTCGCGATTAACGGAAACTTCGCACGAATGAACTACCCTGATCCGGTGACGTCCGACACCTTGAGGCTTGGCGTCCGTATCAATGAAAGGGAGGGTCATGAATGCTTGCGCAACTTCCACCCGCATTGCAGAGCCTGCACTTACCTTTGCGCGTCAAGCTGTGGGACGGCAACCAGTTCGACCTGGGGCCGAGCCCGCAGGTTACCATCCTGGTCAAGGAACCCCAGCTGATCACCCAGCTCACCCATCCGAACCTGGATGAGCTTGGCTCTGCCTTCGTTGAAGGCAAGCTGGAACTGGAAGGTGATATCGGTGAAGTCATCCGGGTCTGCGACGAGCTCAGCGAAGCATTGCTCAAGGATGAAGACGAGTTTGTGCCGGAGCGCACTTCCCATGACAAGCGCACCGACGCCGAAGCCATTTCCTACCACTACGACCTGTCCAACGATTTCTACCGACTGTGGCTCGACCCGGACATGGTCTATTCCTGCGCCTACTTCAAGGAACCGGACAACACCCTGGCCCAGGCGCAGCAGGACAAGTTCGACCACCTGTGCCGCAAGCTGCGCCTGCAGGCCGGCGACTACTTGCTGGATGTCGGTTGCGGTTGGGGCGGTCTGGCACGATTCGCCGCCCGCGAGTACGGCGCCAAGGTGTTCGGCATCACCCTGAGCAAGGAGCAACTGAAGCTGGGCCGCCAGCGGGTCAAGGAGGAGGGCCTGGCCGACAAGGTCGACCTGCAGATTCTCGACTACCGTGACCTGCCGCAGGATGGCCGCTTTGACAAGGCGGTCAGCGTTGGCATGTTCGAACACGTCGGGCATGCCAACCTCGAGCTGTACTGCCAGCGGCTGTTCGGTGCGGTGCGCGAAGGTGGCTTGGTGATGAACCATGGCATTACCGCCAAGCACGTCGATGGTCGCCCAGTCGGCCGTGGCGCGGGGGACTTCATCGACCGTTATGTGTTCCCCCACGGCGAGCTGCCGCATATCTCGATGATCACGGCGCGTATCTGCGAGGCGGGCCTGGAGGTGGTCGATATCGAAAGCCTGCGCCTGCACTACGCCAAGACCCTCAACCACTGGAGTGAGAACCTGGAGAACCAGTTGCACCGCGCCGCCGCGCTGGTGCCGGAGAAGACCTTGCGCATCTGGCGCCTGTACCTGGCCGGTTGCGCCTATGCCTTCACCAAGGGCTGGATCAACCTGCACCAGATTCTCGCGGTGAAGCCCTACGCCGACGGCCACCACGACCTGCCTTGGACGCGTGAGGACCTCTATCGTTGATCGGGTAGCCCGGCGTGCCGACAAGGCTCGCCGGGTCACAGGATCGGTGAAATCAACCGCGCGATACGCATCCCCAACTGTTGCAGGCGGTGGGTGTCGCGGCTGTCTTCCGCGGAGATCTCCCGGGCTTGTTCGAAGTCATTCTCCAACATCCGTTCGACTTGGTCGGCGAAAGTGCGGTCCACGGTGAGCAGGGTGATCTCGAAGTTCAGCCGGAACGAGCGGTTGTCGAGGTTGGCGCTGCCGATGGCGCTGACCTCATCGTCCACCAGCACCACCTTCTGGTGCAGGAAGCCGGGCAGGTAACGGAACATACGCACTCCGGCGCGTACCGCCTCGAAGGCGAACAGGCTGGAGGCGGCGTAGACGATGCGGTGGTCGGGGCGCGAGGGAATCAGGATACGTACGTCGACACCCCGCAGCACTGCCAGACGCAGGGCGGCGAAGATGGCTTCGTCGGGGATGAAATAGGGACTGGTGATCCATACCCGCCGGGTGGCCGAGTGAATCGCCTCGAGGAAGAACAGCGCACAGGTTTCCTGTGGATCGGCCGGGCCGCTGGCCAAGGCCTGGCACAGTACGCCGTTCTCCGGGTAGGCGTCGGGCAGGATCAGCGGCGGCAGCTGGCGCGTGGCCCAGTACCAGTCCTCGGCGAAGGATTCTTGCAGGCAGGCCAGTACCGGGCCGCCGATCTGCACATGGGTGTCGCGCCACGGTGACAGCTTGGGGTGTGCGCCGAGGTATTCGTCGCCCACGTTGTGCCCGCCGAGAAAGCCTTGCACGCCATCGACCACGACGATCTTGCGATGGTTGCGGAAGTTGACCTGGAAACGATTGAACCAGCCACGTCGGGTGGCGAACGCCTCGATCTGCACGCCGCCGTCGCGCAGCACCTGGCTGTAGCTGGCTGGCAGGGCATGACTGCCGACGCGGTCGTACAGCACGAACACCTGCACGCCTTCGGCGGCCTTGCGCAGCAGCAGTTGCTGCAACTCCCGGCCGAGGGCGTCGTCATGGATGATGAAGAACTGCACCAGCACGGTGTCCCGCGCCATGCGGATGGCCGAGAAGATCGCCTCGAAGGTGGCTGCGCCATCGATCAGCAGCTTCACCTCGTTGTTGGCCAGACACGGCATGCGCCCCAGCTTGGGCATGGCGCGCAGGGCGGCGTAGCTGTCGGACTCGCGGGCGGTCAGCGCTTCCTCGACCCAGGGTCGCCAGTTCAGGTTGGCCATGGCCACGTGCATTTCCTGGTTGGCCTGGCGTCGGGCCTGGATGTAGGCGTAGAAGGAACGGGCGCCGAACACCAGGTAGGGGATGAGGGTGAGGTAGGGGATGAACAGCAGCGACATGGCCCAGGCGATCGCACCTTGGGCGGTGCGTACGGTGAACACCGCATGCAGCGCGGCGATGAAGCCGAGCAGATGAATCAGGCCGAGCAAGTAACCGAAGAAGTAGGGGCTGTGGAAATCCATACGCATCCTGCTTGCCGAGAGCACTGCTGCCTAACAGACCACGTTCGAGGGGTGGCCTGCAACCCGCAGGCGTTTTTGACGTCTAACGGCTCAGTCCGGCAAGAGCCGGTATTTCGAGGAGCTTTCATCCATGAAGATTCGTCTGCCACTGCTCGCCCTGGCGCTGGGGCTGGGCAGCCCGCTGGTCCACGCGCAGATGTTGCAACCCGGCCTGTGGGAGCTGACCACCAGCAACATGCAGGTCGATGGCAAGCCGTTGCCGGACATGGAGTTCATGCTCGGTCAGTTGAAGAACCTGCCGCCGGAGCAACGGGCGATGATGGAAGGTGCCCTGGCCAAGCAGGGCATCACGGTGGGGGGCAAGGGGGTGCGCTCGTGCCTGACCGCGGAGCAGGTCAAGACCAATGACATTCCGCTGCAGGATCCGCAATCGGGCTGCACGCAGAAGATCACCGAGCGCAATGGCAATGTCTGGAAGTTCCAGTTCAGTTGCCCCAAGGCCCAGGGTAACGGCCAGGCCACCTTCCTCAGCGACCGGGAGTTCCTGACCAAGGTCAACGGCACCTTCAATGCCTCCGGGGTCCAGCAGCAGGGCAGCATGGATACACGGGCGGTCTGGCTTGGAAATGACTGTGGAACGGTCAAACCGCGTACCTGATCGGTCACCCGCGATAACGACTGACCGCCACCGCGTCGTGGGCATGCAGGCTCTCTGCATGTTCCACGCGCACGCTGAAGCCGCTTACGCCCGTTAGCGTTCGCAAGGCCGCATGCAAGCGGCGGGCGGCATCCTCGCAGAACATCAGGTTCTGTCCGTTGGCCAGGGCGAAGGCCTGCTCGTCGGCGCGCTTGACTGCCGTCTGTACGGCCGTTCCCAAGGCGGCCTCCGCAGTCTCGATCAACTCGGTCAGCCTGAACGCGTCGCCGTCCAGACGGACCTGCAGCTTGGCCATGCTCCTTTGGCTATGGGGTGTCGCAACGATGCCGTCACTGCTGCCGAGCCACTGGCGAACACGCTCCCACTCCAGTGACTGGCCAGCGAAGTGCCGGTCGAATTGCGCCTGGATCAGCTGTCTGGCCAGCGCCGCCGAGCATGGGCAGGTCGAGGAGTAGGGAATGTGCACCGATAGTTCCACGTGGAACATTCCATCTTTCAGCTGTGCGTCGATGCTCACTGGGTAGCGTTTCCAGCCTGCTAGCGGGCTGACCAACGCCGGGCGCTTGAGCAGGTGATCGAACGCCAGGCGCAGGTAGGCGGCGTTCGAAAGGCCCTCGTGGCTGGCGAGAAACTGCTCGAGCGTCCGGCGAATCAGGCGTGGACTCAAGGCTTGCTGTTCCAGCGCTTCCAGCGCCAGGTACAACCGTGACATGTGGATGCCCCGGGCTGAGCCGTCATCCAGGCTCACGCCGGCATCGGCGTGCGCGCCGAGACTGCGTCCGTCGACCAGCAGCGGCAGGGCGATACCGCACATGCCGACCCAGTCCAGCGGCAGTGTCTGCTGGCTGCTTTGTGTGGCGATGTCGGGAAGGGCAAGGCTAGACATGGAAGGATCCTGAAGTGATGGCAGTCAGCGGCAACCGCCGACAAGGCTGCAGTGCAGGTTGAAGCGTTGACCGCTGGAGCTGGAGACACGGTTTAGGGTGGTCCAGCCGATGCGACGGCTGTAGCCCACCCAGGCTTCACCGTCGCTGGCCAGCCCGGTGAAGAAGGTCAGCGTGCCGTAGCGGCTGTTGGTCTGAGCCCACAGGCGCTTGCCTGCTACTTCGTAGCCTCGCAGGTAAAAGGTGCTGCCTTCGGTACGCACGCTGTAGTAGTTGCCTTGGCCATCCTGGCAGGCGAGCAGGGTCGCGCTGCGGGTGCACAGGGCGAGGTCGGTGTGAGGCATGGCGAGAAGCTGCATAGGTGCTGCGAGCAGCAGCAAGGCAGCGAGGCCGGATGATTTCATGACGCTCTCCAGACAACCGTTCGGTCGACACGGCTTGGCGAAATTGTATTGTTATAATATAACATTGTGCAATGCATCGATTCGAATGCGCCTGCCCGATGAGGTTAGTCATGCCCAACCGTCTCCCTGTCACCGTGCTGTCCGGCTTCCTCGGCGCCGGCAAGAGCACGCTGCTCAACCATGTCCTGCGCAACCGCGACAACCTGCGCGTCGCCGTGATCGTCAACGACATGAGCGAAATCAACATCGATGCCAGCGAGGTCCAGCGCAACGTCAGCCTGAATCGGGCGGAAGAAAAACTGGTGGAGATGAGCAACGGCTGCATCTGTTGCACCTTGCGCGAGGACCTGCTGGAAGAGGTGGCGAGGTTGGCGAGTGAGGGCCGCTTCGATTACCTGCTGATCGAGTCGACCGGAATATCCGAGCCGCTGCCGGTCGCCGAGACCTTCACCTTTCGCGACGAGCAGGGGCGCAGCCTCTCCGACATGGCGCGCCTGGACACCATGGTCACCGTGGTCGACGGGCTGAACTTCCTGCGCGACTACCAGGCCGCCGAGAGTCTCGCCAGCCGTGGCGAGACCTTGGGTGAACAGGACGAGCGCTCGATCAGCGACCTCTTGATCGAGCAGGTCGAGTTCGCCGACGTGCTGTTGCTGAGCAAGATCGACCTGATCAGCCAGTCTGACCGCGAGGAACTGGTGGCCATCCTGCGCAGCCTCAATGCCCGGGCGCAGATCGTGCCGATGGTGATGGGCCAGGTGGCGCTGTCGCGCATCCTCGATACCGGCCTGTTCGATTTCGACCAGGCGGCCCAGGCACCGGGCTGGCTGCGCGAACTGCGTGGCGAGCATGTGCCGGAAACCGAGGAATACGGCATCGCCGCCAGCACCTGGCAGGCACGTCGGCCATTCCACCCGCAGCGCTTCTACGACTTTATCCACACACCCTGGAGCAACGGCCGGTTGCTGCGTTCCAAGGGCTTCTTCTGGCTGGCCAGCAAGTACCAGGAGGCTGGGAGCTGGTCCCAGGCCGGTGGCATGATGCGTCACGGCCTGGCGGGGCGCTGGTGGCGCTTCGTGCCACGAGAGCAATGGCCGCAGGACGAAGAGAGTACCGCGGCGATCCTCAAGCAGTGGTCGGTGGAAAGCGGCGATTGCCGCCAGGAACTGGTGTTCATCGGGCAGAACATCGACTTCGAGCGGTTATCCACAGAGCTGGAGGCTTGCCTGCTCACGGACGACGAGATGGAGTTGGGGCCGATGGCCTGGCTGCGTCTGCCCGATCCTTTCGGGGCCTGGCATGAGGACGCGGTGGCATGACTGTGGATATCCGCCAGGTGTTCGGTGAATCGCCCCAGGTGATGACCGACATCCTTCAGGATGGTGTCAACCTGGCGGTCTGGCAGCGCCGCCTGCCGGCCCAGGTGGAGGACTTCGCCAACCTGGTGCTCAGCCTTGGCCAATCCCTGGCCGATGAGCGGGTGATCGAGGTGGATGAACGCCACCCGCCAGCCTTGCCCGGTTTGCTCAGGGAGGCCGCCGATCTGCACGGCTATGACGGTTTCGTCGCGGATGTGGCCTGGCTGGTGGCTGCCTATACCTGCCTGCTGGGCGCCCGTCGTCTCGGTGTGCGCGTGCGGGTACTGGACGGGGCGATGTGCCCGCGCATGCATGTGGACCATGTGCCGGTGCGCCTGCTCAGTACCTATGCCGGCGCGGGCAGCGAATGGCTGGCGGAGGGAGCGATCGATCGCGCGCGCTTGCAGCAGTCGTTACCGGCTGTGGATAAAGTTCGGCGCCTGGCGGCGGGAGAGGTGGCCCTGCTCAAGGGCGAGAAGTGGCTGGGCAACGAGGGCGCGGGATTGGTTCACCGGTCACCGCTGACGCCTGCCGGGGAGCGCCGATTGTTGCTGAGCCTGGACTGGTTGGCATGAATCGCGGGGCCCGGCGGTATAGACTGCCATCAAGCCATCCCGATACCGAGCCATGCTGCAGAACATTCCCACCCATGTGATCGCCGGCCCCCTCGGCGCCGGCAAGACCAGCCTGATCCGCCACCTGCTGGGCCAGCGTCCAGCCGGCGAGCGCTGGGCCGTGCTGGTCAACGAGTTCGGTCAGATCGGCCTCGATGCCGCCTTGCTCAGCCGCGACGAGGCGGGCATCGCCATCGGTGAAGTGGCGGGAGGCTGCCTGTGCTGCGTCAATGGCGCACCGTTCCAAGTGGGGCTTGGCCGCTTGCTGCGCAAGGCGCGCCCGGACCGCCTTTTCATCGAACCGTCCGGCCTCGGTCACCCGGTCGAGTTGCTGGAACAACTGGGACGCGCACCTTGGACTGGCGTACTGTCGGTGCAGCCAATGCTGATGGTGCTGGATGCCGCGGCCCTGTCCCGGGGTGACGTCCTGCCTGAGGCTCAGCACCAGGCACTGGCGAAGGTGGGGTTGCTGGTGTTCAACAAGGCGAGCGTTGTGGATGAAGCCGCACGCTTGTTGATAACTGCATCACTACCCGCCATACCGGCGCGCTGGACGGACCACGGGACACTGCCGCTTGCTGCATTGCCTGTTTCAACCCCCGTGGCGGCAGGTACAGTCGACCATGGCAGCCTGCCTGTGGATAACGATGCAGTGCCGTTGCCCACCCTGTGGACCGATCCACGACAGCCGATCTGCCAGTTTCAGCAGGGGGAGGGAGGTTGGAGCATCGGCTGGCGCTGGCATCCCGACCAATGCCTCGACGCGGCCGTGCTGCGCGGTGTTCTGGAACAATGGCCGTGGCGCCGGGCGAAGGGCGTTATCCACAGCACCGAAGGCTGGCAGTCGTTCAATGGCCTTGAAGGCGGGACGCTGGAATGGCGTTCCAGCGAATGGCGCAAGGACTCGCGCATCGAGCTGATTTTCGATCAGCCGCAGCCCTTGCAGGCCCTGCAAGCGGCCTTCGGCGGCTGCCCGCTGATCCGTTGATCAATTGCGCCAGCGGTTGTGCTCCTGGCGCCACTGCTGCATTTCGATAACGTTGTCGGTACGCGGCGGGGTCTTGATCTCGAACGGGTAGGGCGCGAGTTCGATCTGCATGGTGTGAGCGCCGAACTGGGTGACGGTCCCGGGGTGGCGTTGTTCACCGGTGACGGTGAACTCGAAGTTGTAGATGCGCGCCAGGCGCTTCCTGCCATTGGCGTCGCGCACGAAGGCGATGCGCTTGAGCGCCACGGCGTCGTCGAGCAGTTCCAGGTCGAGCTTGGCGCAATGCTGCTTGACCCGTGCCAGGGCCTTTTCGCGCAGCCCGTGGTTGTGCCACAGCCAGGCGCCTGCGGTCGCCACCAGCATCAGGACGAAGAGGTTTTCCAGGGTCAGCATTTGCGTAAGCTCCAGACAGGTCGATCCAGCTTAACTGCGTCTCTGGCCTGTCGTACAGATGGCAATCGGGTTCATACTGCGGGCCGCACCTTTCTTCACACAGTTTCGGAATCGTCCCGCATGAAACGTACACCGCACCTGCTCGCCATTCAGTCCCACGTGGTCTTTGGACACGCCGGCAACAGCGCCGCGGTGTTTCCCATGCAGCGGGTCGGGGTCAACGTCTGGCCGCTCAACACCGTACAGTTCTCCAACCATACTCAGTATGGACAGTGGGCCGGGGAAGTGCTTGCCCCAGCGCAAATTCCCGCGTTGGTGGAAGGCATTTCCAATATCGGTGAGCTGGGCCATTGCGATGCGGTGTTATCGGGCTACCTGGGCAGTGCCGAGCAGGGGCGGGCGATCCTGGCCGGCGTCGAGCGGATCAAGGCGGTCAATCCCAAGGCCCTGTACCTGTGCGACCCGGTCATGGGGCATGCCGAGAAGGGCTGCATCGTGCCGGCGCAGGTCAGTGAGTTCCTGCTCGAGGAGGCGGTCGCCAAGGCCGATATCCTGTGCCCGAACCAGCTCGAGCTGGACAGCTTCTGTGGCCGTCGCGCGCAGTCGCTGGAAGATTGCGTGGGCATGGCGCGCGGGTTGCTGGAGCGCGGGCCGCAGGTGGTACTGGTCAAGCACCTGAATTATCCACAGCGGGCGGACGATGCCTTCGAGATGCTGCTGGTGACCCGCGATGCCAGCTGGCACCTGCGCCGGCCTTTGCTGGCCTTCCCACGCCAGCCGGTGGGGGTGGGCGACCTGACCTCCGGGCTGTTCCTCGCCCGCGTGCTACTGGGCGACGACTGGCTACAGGCTTTCGAGTTCACCGCCGCCGCCGTGCATGAAGTGCTGCTGGAAACCCAGGCCTGCACCCGCTATGAACTGCAACTGGTGCGAGCCCAGGACCGCATCGCCCACCCGCGGGTGCGCTTCGAGGCGCAGCGTTTGCTCTGTTAGATCGAATCAGTCTTGAGGTTCTGGTAGCGCTGTTCCAGCTCCTGGCGGATCTGACGGCGTTGCTGACCCTGCAGGAAGCGGCGCTTCTCCTCGCTGCTCTGCGGCTGGCGCGGTGGTACCTTCACCGGGCGACGGTCGTCGTCCACCGCGACCATGGTGAAGAAGCAGCTGTTGGAGTGGCGCACCGAGCGCTCGCGGATGTTCTCGGTGACCACCTTGATGCCCACCTCCATCGAGGTGTTGCCGGTGTAGTTGACCGAGGCCAGGAAGGTCACCAGCTCGCCGACATGAACCGGTTCGCGGAAGATCACCTGGTCCACCGACAGGGTCACCACATAGGTGCCGGCATAGCGGCTGGCGCAGGCATAGGCGACTTCGTCGAGGTACTTGAGCAGGGTGCCGCCGTGTACGTTGCCAGAGAAGTTGGCCATGTCCGGTGTCATCAGGACGGTCATGGTCAGCTGGGCGTTTCCAGGTTCCATAGAGAGCTCACGGTGAATTTGCACGGATTCGGGGCGGGTATCTGCAGACACTTCTGTTTCCCCTCGTTGAGGTTTCCCATCCTGGTACGGGACGTCGGCTGACGCTCCATCGTCACGCCAATTTTGCCATCGGCGGTGTCGAATCGGCCGATCTGTTTCTGCATATTGCATCGGCATTTTGTGGCAAGGCGCGATGTTAACCTGACGACGCCCATGCAACGTGGGCTTTTGCGTCTATCACAACAGTATGTGCCTGCTCCGCGCCGAAGGATCGTCCGGCAGAGGAGCGGTTCGCCCCGTGCACCGAAAACAAGGAGTATCACGCCATGCATGCCATCAGCTTCATCCAGGACCTGGCGGTGATCATGCTGGTTGCCGGGGTGGTCACCATCCTCTTCCATCGCCTCAAGCAGCCGGTGGTGCTGGGCTACATCGTCGCCGGCTTCATCATCGGCCCGCACACGCCGCCGTTCGGTCTGATCCACGACGAAGACACCATCAAGACGCTGGCCGAACTTGGTGTGATCTTCTTGATGTTCTGCCTGGGCCTGGAGTTCAGCCTGCGCAAGCTGTTCAAGGTTGGCGCCACGGCTTTCATCGCGGCGTTCCTGGAAATCGTCCTGATGATCTGGATCGGGTTCGAGATCGGTCGCTGGTTCGGCTGGAACACCATGGATTCGCTGTTCCTCGGGGCAATCCTGGCGATCTCCTCGACCACCATCATCGTCAAGGCGCTCAACGACCTGAAGATGAAAAACGAGCGTTTCGCCCAGCTGATCTTCGGCGTGCTGATCGTCGAGGACATCCTCGGCATCGGCATCATCGCGCTGCTGTCGGGCATTGCCGTCAGCGGCTCGGTGAGCTCCGGCGAAGTGTTCTCTACCGTGGGCAAGCTGTCGCTGTTCATGATCGTTGCTCTGGTCATCGGCATCCTGCTGGTGCCGCGGCTGCTGGCCTACGTGGCGAAATTCGAAAGCAACGAGATGCTGCTGATCACCGTGCTGGGCCTGTGTTTTGGCTTCTGCCTGCTGGTGGTCAAGCTCGAATACAGCATGGTGCTCGGTGCCTTCCTGATCGGCGCGATCATGGCCGAGTCGCGCCAGTTGCTGAAGATCGAACGGCTGATCGAGCCAGTTCGCGACCTGTTCAGCGCCATCTTCTTCGTCGCCATCGGCCTGATGATCGACCCGTCGATCCTGGTCGAGTACGCCTGGCCGATCGTGGTCATCACCCTGGCGGTGGTACTGGGCAAGATGCTCTCCTGTGGCATGGGCGCGTTTATCGCCGGCAACGACGGGCGCACCTCGTTGCGCGTGGGGATGGGGCTTTCGCAGATCGGCGAGTTCTCCTTCATCATCGCCGCCCTGGGGGTGACCTTGCAGGTCACCAGCGACTTTCTCTATCCGGTCGCAGTGGCGGTGTCGGCCATCACCACCTTGCTGACGCCGTACCTGATCCGTGCCGCCGATCCGTTGTCTATCAGGCTGGGCAAGGTGGTGCCGAGCCGCGTGGCACGGGTGCTGTCGCTGTACGGCGAATGGTTGCGCAGCATCCAGCCGCAGGGCGAGGGGGCCATGCTGGCGGCGATGATCCGACGCATTCTGCTGCAGGTCGGGGTAAACCTGGCGTTGGTGATCGCGATCTTCTTCAGTGGCGGTTATTTCGCCGGGCGCATCGGTAACTGGTTGAGCGAGTGGGTGGCGGATGCCGGCCAGCAGAAGGCGCTGATCTGGGGAGCGGCATTGCTGCTGTCGCTGCCGTTCCTGATCGCGGCGTATCGCAAGCTCAAGGCGCTGTCGATGTTGCTGGCGGAGATGGGCGTCAAACCCGAGATGGCAGGGCGGCATACCCAGCGGGTACGGCGGGTGATCGCCGAGGTGATTCCGCTGCTGTCACTGCTGGTGATCTTCCTGCTGCTGTCGGCCTTGTCGGCAAGCATCCTGCCGACCAGCGAACTGCTGCTGGTCATCGTCGTGGTGGCGGCAGTGGTGGTGGCGCTGCTGTGGCGCTGGCTGATCCGGGTGCATACGCGGATGCAGGTGGCGTTGCTGGAGACGTTGGAGAACAGCCGCGATCATTCGCACTGAGCAGGCGGCTAACGCTTTCTGCGCAAGATTTCACCGTCGTCCGAGGGGATGGAGCGGTAGCAGTGTCGCCAGGCGCAGAGAGCCTGGCGATTCTACGAGTGATGGGTAGCGATAAGCCATCACTTTATGCGGGTATTTCTCATTCAGCTTTCCAGCCAGACATCCCGTGCCCAGTGCCAGACCGATTCCCAGCTTTCCTCGGTGACGATTTCTTCTTCGCCAGACCACAGCACCACGGTGCCGTCCTCTTCGACGCAGTAGTAGTCGTCACCGTCCTGGCAGATGGGAATGAGGTCGCGAGGCACGCCGGCGTCCCAGGCGTTGGCCGCCACTTCCGGCAGGTAGGTGTGGGATTGCGGATCGGTCACGGTCACCGGCTCGAGGCTGCCATACACCACGTCGCTGACGGTCAGCAGGTATTCCTTGAACACGAACGGGATGTTGATGAACAGCTCTTCCTCGATCTCGACCAGCTGATCCTCGTCCGGCAGTTCCAGCGGCACCGGTACCGGCTCGTTGGCTTCACGGAGTTGTTCGATCACTTCTTCCACGGTTCACATCCTCTGACCTTATGACAACGCTGCGCGTTATACCCTAGTAGGCCGCTCTGGCAAAAGCAAAAACCCCGGGACAGGCCCGGGGTTTTTTCTGCAACGTGCGACGGTTAACCGTTTTGGCGGATACCGGCCAGCAGCCAAGGCTGATTTTCGCCATGGGCGCGAACCATGTGCCAGCTTTCGCTGAAGGCTTCGCCCTGGTCGAAGCGCGAGGTCTTCGACACGCCACGGAAGGTCAGGGTGGCGTCGGTCTGGTCGGCGCGCTCGTCGACGCCGTCCAGTTGCACATCGAGGTCGTCGATGTAGGTGGACTGGAAGCCTTCACCCTGCTCGGCACGCTCGCGCTTGAGGAACTCGAGCATCTGCGGGGTGACGAACTCGGCGATCTTGTCCATCTCGTTGGCGTCCCAGTGCTGCTGCAGCGACTGGAAGTGCGAACGGGCGGCGGACAGGAAGCTGGCTTCGTTGAACCAGGCCGGAGCGTTGATCACAGGCGAGGCGACCGGCGCGGCGGAGCCGCCGAAGATCGACTGCGGGGCGGCCTGCGGCTGGGCTTCGCGCTGGTACGGGGCGTGGCCGGCGGCAGCGTGTTGCGGCTGCTGCTGGCGACGGCGCGCGGCGATGAAGCGGAAGACCAGGAAGGCGATCAGGCCCATGATCAGGAAATCGAGGATCTGCATGCCATCGAAGCCGTCGCCCATGAACATGGAGGCCAGCAGGCCACCGGCGGCGAGGCCGGCGAGTGGGCCCAGCCAGCGCGAGGCACCGCTGGCGGCGGCTGGTGCGCGACCAGGAGCGGTCGGGGCGGCGGCAGGCGTGGTCGGGGTGGCCTGGCGGGTCTGGTGGATAGGCGCGGAGCCCGAGCTCTTGCCACCACCGAAGCGCTTGGCGTTGGCGTCGAGGCTCAGCGTCAGGCCGACGCAGAGCGCCAGAGCGATGCTAAGAAAACGTTGCATAAGATGGGGATTCCCGTTTGTGTGGATTGCACGCGCGTCATGGTGCACATGAACTGACAGACATAGCCAGCGACAAGATGTTTCGAGCTTTTGCCTGACTGACCGGATCTATGCGTTCACCTGTAGGTGATCGCCCAGCCCTTTGAGCTGGGAAACTGCCCCCTGTGGGAGCGGCCTTGCGTCGCGAAAGGGCTGCGTAGCAGCCCCAGCAATTTCAATGGCGGCTCGGAATCTGGGGCCGCTGCGCGCCCCTGCCGCGACGCAAGGCTGCTCCTACAGGGGCGTTTCGTTCGATTCGGTCAGATAGCTTCCAGCTTGGCGTAGCCCAGCATTAGCCACTTGCTGCCCTCGGAGAAATTCACCTGCACCCGCGCCTGGGCGCCAGATCCTTCGAAGTTGAGGATCACGCCTTCGCCGAATACCGCATGCTGCACCCGCTGGCCGAGGCTGAAGGCGGTCTGCGGGATGCTGGCGTTGGCGAACAGGCTGCTGGCCGGCGTCTTCGCGCCGCCGAACGGACGGCTGACGGTATTCGACAGACGCACCTCCTGCACCAGCCCGGCGGGGATCTCCCGGACGAAGCGCGACACCTTGTTATAGGTCTCGCTGCCATACAGGCGGCGGGTCTCGGCGTAGGTCATGACCAGCTGGCGCATGGCCCGGGTGATGCCCACGTAGGCCAGGCGGCGCTCCTCTTCGAGGCGGCCGGGCTCTTCCAGGCTCATCTTGTGAGGGAACAGGCCTTCCTCCATGCCCACCAGGAACACGTACGGGAACTCCAGGCCCTTGGCGCTGTGCAGGGTCATCAGCTGGATGCTGTCCTCGTGCTCGTCGGCCTGGGTGTCGCCGGCCTCCAGCGAGGCGTGGCCGAGGAACGCCGACAATGGCGAGAGGTCGGCGTCTTCGTCGCTGGTTTCGAAGTTGCGCGCCGCGCTGACCAGTTCCTCAAGGTTTTCCACCCGGGCCTGGCCTTTCTCGCCCTTCTCTTCCTGGTGGTAGACGATCAGCCCGGACTGCTCGATGACCGTTTGGGTCATCAGGTGCAGCGGCATGTCCAGCACCTTGGCGGCGAGGTTCTCCAGCAGCTCGATGAACGCGCCCAGGGCGCTGGCGGCGCGGCCCTTGAGGGCCTTGGCGGCGAGCAGCTGGCACATGGCTTCCCACATCGACAGCTGGCTGTGGCGGGCGTGGTCGCGGATGGCCTCGACGGTCTTTTCGCCTATGCCCCGTGGCGGCACGTTGATCACCCGCTCCAGCGCCGCGTCGTTGCCGCGACCTTCGAGCAGGCGCAGGTAGGCCATGGCATTCTTGATCTCGGCGCGCTCGAAGAAGCGCTGGCCGCCATAGATGCGGTAGGGGATGCGTTCGCGCAGCAGGGCCTCTTCCAGCACCCGCGACTGGGCGTTGGAGCGATAGAGGATGGCGATCTCGCTGCGCGCGTTGCCCTGCTTGACCAGGCTTTCGATGGTCTCGACCACGTAGCGCGCCTCGTCGTGCTCGTTGTACGCGGCATAGAGCGTGAGCGGTTCGCCCTCGCCCATGTCGGTCCACAGCTCCTTGCCCAGGCGCCCGCTGTTGTTGGCGATCAGGGCGTTGGCAGCCTTGAGGATACCGCCGGTGGAGCGGTAGTTCTGCTCCAGGCGGATCAGCTCGGCGTCCGGGAAGTCGGCGGTGTACTGGTGGATGTTCTCGATCTTGGCGCCGCGCCAGCCGTAGATCGACTGGTCGTCGTCGCCCACCGCCATCAGGCTGTCGCCACCGGAGGCCAGCAGGCGCAACCACGCGTACTGCACGGCGTTGGTGTCCTGGAACTCGTCCACCAGCAGGTGGCGGAAGCGGCGCTGGTAGTGCTTGAGCAGGTCCGGGTGGTCGCGCCACAGGTCGAGGGCACGCAGCAGCAGCTCGGAGAAGTCGATGACCCCGGCGCGATCGCAGGCCTGCTCGTACGCGACATAGATGTCACGCATGGTGGCCAGGAACAGGTCGCCGCTGGCCTGGATGTGCCGTGGGCGCAGGCCTTCGTCTTTCTGGCCGTTGATGAACCACTGGACCTGGCGCGCCGGCCATTTCTGCTCGTCCAGGCCCATCTCGCGGATCACCCGCTTGATCAGGCGCTGCTGGTCGTCGCTGTCGAGGATCTGGAAGTTCTGCGCCAGCCCCGCTTCCTGCCAGTGCGCCCGCAACAGGCGGTGGGCCAGGCCGTGGAAGGTGCCGACCCACATGCCAGCCGGGTTGATGCCCAGCAGTTGCTCGATCCGTTGGCGCATTTCCGCCGCGGCCTTGTTGGTGAACGTCACCGACAGGATCGAGTGCGGCGAGGCCTGTTCGACCTGGATCAGCCAGGCGATGCGGTGCACCAGCACGCGGGTCTTGCCCGAGCCGGCGCCGGCCAGCACCAGTTGGCGTCCCACCGAGGCCGCCACGGCCTGGCGTTGAGCGTCGTTGAGGGAGTTCAGCAGGAGGGAGAGGTCGTCATTATGCATCCGGGCATTCTATGGCCGTGCGAAGGCAGGGGCAAACGCCCCGGACGCAAATCGCCTGATGGGCGCGCGACCGTTCATCGGTGGACTTGTCCGGTACCCGTGGTTGAGCGGTCAGACCTGGACGCAGCAGACATTTTCGAAATCATGACGCAGAGCAGTTTGGTCCGACGCGGTGCTTGTGTATGCTCCCTGCACATTTGCGGTCAGCCATAACAAGAAGACAAAAGAACCCAGCCAATATGACCCAGGATTGCGCGGCGATCGGAGCATCGCCGGAGACGACAAGGAGCGTTCGCAGGCAATTCGCCACCCAGCTGTCGATCGAGCGTACTCGCCTGCTGTACCAGGGCTCGTTGCTGCCCACCTTGTTCATGTTGCTCAACGGCCTGCTCTGCGCTTGGCTGCTGTGGAGCCCTGCGCGCTATTTGCTGGTCGGGGTTTGGATGGCTTGGCTGGTGGCGCTGGTGGCGCTTCGGGTGATCCAGGTGGCGGCCTTCGACGCGGCGACGCCGGCGCGCCAGGCCAAGCCGACCTGGCGGCGCATGTTCCTGCTCGGCTCGGCGTTCAGTGGCCTGACCTTGGCCTGCGCGGTGATCGCCCTGGCGCCGGCGGACAACTTCGTGCAGCAGGCCTGGGTCTTCGGCCTGCTCGGCGCGGCGGCGTTGTCGGCCAGTGTCGCCTACGCGGTCAGCCTGCCGGCGTTTCTCAGCTTCGCCCTGCCGTGCCTGCTGCCGCCGATCGCGTTTCTATTCGTCTATGATGCCGGACACCAGCGCGGCTGGGGCTGGCTGGGGCTGATCCTGCTGGTGGCGCTGATGGTGGTGGCCTGGCAGGTCAATCGCCTGATCGAGCGCGGCCTGCTGCGCCGCTTCCAGAACCAGGCGCTGATCGAGCACCTGCAGAACGCCCAGCGTCATGGTGAGGGCCTCAACCGTCAGCTCAATGCAGAGATCGCCCAACGGCGACGGGCCGAGGACGACCTGCGCAAGGCCCATGCCGGCCTCGAGCAGCGCGTGGCCCAACGCAGTCATGAGCTGGACCTGGCCAACCAGGCCCTGAGCAAGAGCGAGCAGCGCCTGGCCCTGGCCTTGCAGGCCAGCGAACTTGGGCTGTGGGACTGGAATCTGGAAACCGACGAGGTCCATCACACCCAGTTGCATGCGCTGTTCGGCCTGGATCCGGAGCAGGTACGCTCGGTGCGCGCCGACCTCAAGCCGCGGCTGCATCCCGACGACCTGCCCGTGCTGCGACGCACGCTGGTCGAGCACCTCAAGGGGCGCACCGAGGACTACCGGGTCGAGTACCGGGTACGCCACGCCCAGGGGCACTGGTGCTGGATCGAGGACTGCGGGCGGGCGGTGGAGTCCGATGGCCAGGGCAAGGTCCTGCGCATGCTCGGCACCCGCCGCGACATCACCGCGCGCAAGGAACAGGAAGAGCAGCAGCGCCTGGCCGCGACGGTGTTCGAGGCGGCCAGCGAAGGGATCGCCATTCTCGACGCGGACTTCCAGTTGCTGGCGGTGAACCAGGCCTTCTGCGATGTCACCGGCTACGGCCGGGCCGAGCTGATCGCCCGCAACGCCCTGGAGCTGCCCTGCAGCCGCGATGCCCGCCGCCACAGCCAGGCCATCGACCAGGCGTTGGAGCAGCAGGGCCACTGGCAGGGCGAGCTGGTCGAGGCGCGTAAGAACGGCGAGCTCTACCCGCAGTGGTTGCAACTGAACAGCGTGAATGACCCTCGGGGACGAATCGTCAATATCGTCGGCTTCTTCACCGACCTGTCCGCACGCCGCGAATCCGAGGAGCGCCTGCGCTACCTGGCGCATTACGACGACCTCACCGGTTTGGCCAACCGCGCACTTTTCCGCTTGCGTTTGCACGAGGCGGCGCAGCGCATGCGCCTGAACGGCCGCAGCCTGGCGCTGCTGCATGTGGACCTGGACCGCTTCAAGCTGCTCAACGAAAGCCTGGGCCATGAACTGGCGGACCAGTTGCTCAAGAAGATGGCCCAGCGCCTGGCCAACGCGGTGCCGGAGGCCGACACCGTGGCGCGCCTGTCCGGCGACGAGTTCGCCGTGTTGTTCGACGGCTACACCAACCTGTCGAGCCTGGTGCGCGTCACCACCCGGCTGCTCGACAAGCTGCGTGTGCCTCAGCGCGTCGGCGGGCACGAGGTGGTGATCAGTGCATCGGTGGGCATCAGCCTGTTGTCCGACGCCACCCAGGACCTCAATGCCCTGGTCAGCCAGGCCGACATGGCCAAGCAGCACGCCAAGCACCTGGGCGGCGACAGCTTTCAGTTCTACACCGAGAGCCTGCGCGCCAGCACTCTGGAACGCCTGCAACTGGAGAACCAGCTGCGCAAGGCCATCGACGATCGCCAGTTACTGGTCTACTACCAACCCAAGCTGTGCCTGCGCACCGGCCAGTTGCACGCGGCCGAGGCGCTGGTGCGCTGGCAGCACCCCGAGTGGGGCATGGTGCCGCCCAGCGAGTTCATCGGGCTGGCCGAAGAGACCGGGCTGATCGCGCCCATGGGTGAGTTAGTGCTGCGCCAGGCTTGCTGGCAGGCGTGCGAATGGTTGCGCCAGGGCCTGGAGGTGCGCGTTTCGGTCAACCTGTCGGTGTATCAGCTGCGCCAAGGCAAGCTGGTCAGCCTGGTGCGCCAGGTCCTGCAGGAGTCCGGCCTGGCGCCGCACCTGCTGGAGTTGGAACTGACTGAAAGCCAGCTGCTGGACAGCGTCGAGCACATCATCACCACCTTCGAGCAGCTCCACGCGTTGGGAGTGAAGCTGGCCATCGACGACTTCGGCACCGGCTATTCGTCGCTGAGCTACCTCAAGCGCTTCCCGGTCGACTACGTGAAGATCGACCAGGCCTTCATCCGCGGCCTGCTCGAAGGCTCACAGGACGCGGCCATTACCCGGGCGATTATCGCCATGGCCAAGAGCCTGCAACTGAAAGTGGTGGCCGAAGGGGTGGAAACCCGCGAGCAGCTGCAGTTCCTGCGCGAGCATGGTTGTGATGAGGTGCAGGGCTACCTGATCAGCCGGCCGGTGGACGCGACCTCGTTCCGCGCGTTGCTTGATCGCTCGACGGCCGACCTGTTGCGCTAAAAATGCCAGGCCTGGCCTTGGCGTGTCAGCAGGCTGTTGGCTTGTTCCGGGCCATTGCTGCCGGCGGGGTAGGGGCGTGGCGCCTGGAAGTGTTCCTCCCAGCCCTGCAGGATCGGGTCGATCCAGGCCCATGCGGCCTCGACCTCGTCGCGGCGCATGAACAGCGTCGAGTCGCCTTCCAGCACATCCAGCAGCAGCCGCTCGTAGGCGTCCCAGCGGCGGGTCTGGGCAAAGGCCTGGGCGAGGTTCAGGTCCAGTTCGACCGGCGCCAGGCGCATGCCCTTGCCCGGGCTCTTGGTCATCATGCGCAGGCTGATGTGCTCCTCCGGCTGTAGCTGGATCAGCAACTGGTTGACCTGTCCGCCGCTGAACAACTCGTGGGGCACCGGCTTGAACTGGATGACGATCTGCGACGAGCGCCGTGTCATGCGCTTGCCGGTGCGCAGGTAGAACGGCACGCCGGCCCAGCGCCAGTTGTCGATGTGCGCCTGTACCGCGATGAAGGTCTCGGTGTCGCTGTCGTTGTCCACGTCCTTTTCGAAGTAGTAGGCCGGCACTTCCTGGCCGCCGATCTTGCCGGCGCCGTACTGGCCGCGCACGGTCTTGTCCTGCACGTCCTGGCCGGTGATGGGCTTGAGCGCGCGAAGGATCTTCACCTTTTCGTCGCGTACCGCCTCGGCCTCGAACTGCGCCGGCGGCTCCATCGCCACCAGGCAGAGCAATTGCAGCAGGTGGTTCTGCAGCATGTCGCGGGTGGCGCCGGCGCGGTCGTAGTAGGCGCCACGGTTCTCCACGCCAAGGGTCTCGCAGACGCTGATCTGCACATGGTCGACCTGGCCGTTGCGCCACACCGGCTCCAGCAGGGCATTGGCGAAGCGCAGGGCCATGAGGTTCTGCACGGTTTCCTTGCCCAGGTAGTGGTCGATGCGAAATACCTGCGGTTCGCTGAACACCGCGCCGATGGCCTCGTTGATCGCGGTGGCCGACTCCAGCGAATGGCCGATGGGCTTCTCCAGCACGATGCGCGCCTCGCTGTCGGCCAGGCCGGCGATGCGCAGGTGGTTGGCGATGGGCACGAACAGCTTGGGCGCGGTGGCCAGGTAGTAGATGCGGGTCAAACCGCCGGGTTCGCCCAGGTAGCGGGCCAGGCGGCCGAAGTCGGCGCTCTGCGCGGCGTCCATGGGGAAGTAGTCCAGGCGTGCGCAGAAGCGCTGCCAGACGTCCTCGTCGAAGTCCTGGCGGGCGATCTGCGCCCGGCAATGGCGCTCGGCGAGCTTGAGGTAGTCGTTGCGCGACAGGTGGCGCCGGGCCAGGGCTATGATCCGCACGGCATTGTGCAGGCGGGCCTCGCGATACAGGTGGTAAAGCGCGGGAAGCAGTTTGTGCAGGGCCAGGTCGCCCGTGCCGCCGAAAACCAGGATGTCGCAAGGAATCGTCAAACCACCACTCTCCACGTTCGTTTAGCTGGGCGGGTTGGCAAGCATGTAGTATAACTACAAGAAAGCTACATCCCGGCACGCCGATCATAACCGAGTCCAGCCCGTGAATCTGTTGCAACATATCGACCAATCGCGGCACCTGCTGCGCAAATCGGAACTCAAAGTGGCCGACCATGTGCTGCTCGATCCGGCTGCCGTCATGCACAGTTCGATGGCCGACCTGGCGCACAGCGTGGGGATCAGCGAGCCGACCATCGTGCGTTTCTGCCGGGCGATTGGCTGTTCGGGTTTCCAGGATCTCAAGCTCAAGCTGGCGCAGAGCCTGGCCGCTGGCGCCAGTTTCGGCCAGTTCGCGATTCACGAAGACGACTCGGTCGCTGACTACAGCCTGAAGATCTTCGACACCACCCTGCACACGCTGATGGAGGTGCGCGAGCACCTCGACCCGCAGGCGCTGCAGCAGGCGGTGACCGCCATGGCCCAGGCCCAGCGCGTGGAGTTCTACGGCTTTGGCGCTTCTGGCGCGGTGGCGGCCGATGCCCAGCACAAGTTCTTCCGCCTGCTGCTCAGCGCTGCGGCCTATTCCGACCCGCACATGCAGGCGATGTCGGCGGTCACCCTGAAGCCGGGCGACGTGGCGGTGTGCATTTCGCAGTCGGGGCGCTCCAAGGACCTGCTGATCACCGCAAACCTGGTGCGTGAAAGTGGCGCCAACCTGATCACCCTGTGCCCGAGCCAGACGCCGCTGGCCGAATTGTCGACGGTCAACCTGGCCATCGACGTGCATGAAGACACCGAGATCTACACCCCGCTGACCTCGCGCATCGCTCACCTTGTGGTGATCGACGTGCTGGCCATGGGCGTGGCCATGGCCCGCGGGCCGAGCCTGGTCAACCACCTCAAGAGCGTGAAGCGCAGCTTGCGCAGCCTGCGTTTGTCGCCCAAGTCGATCAAGGCCACCGACGACTGAGCGATACGCAGATTTCATCATTTCGTCACTATTTCACCGCAAAACGGTAAACCCCTGAGGCCAGTCTGAAACTCCCGCATCCTATTTGGGAGACAGGCAATGGCACATGATCACGCAGGTGTGTACCAACCCAACGCCAAGGCTCGCAAGCAGCAGGAAAAGGACCAGCGCCGCATGGAGTTCCGCCGCGCGATCGAAAGCTACTGCGACCAGCGCCAGCTGCTGCGCGAGCTGGCCGACTACCCCGACCTGCAAGCCATCACGGTGTGGCAGGTCTCGGCGGCAACTTACCCGAGAAACGCTCCACAAGCCCGCTGATCTGCGCACGTTCACCGCGGATGAACGCCTGGAACGCCAGGGCGACCGGCGACTGGCGCTTGTTTTTGGATTGCACCAGGCACCAACTGCGGTACAGCGGCAGCTCTTCCACCGGCAGTTCCCTGAGCACGCCGGTGGCCAGCTCCAGATTGACCGCGTGGCGGGTCAGCAGGGCGATGCCCAGGCCGGCCACCACGCATTCGCGCTGGGCGTCCGTGGAGGCCACCTCGACGGTCTGGGTGAAGTGCACGCGCTTGTCCTTGAAGAACTCCTCGCAGGCCTTGCGCGTGCCCGACCCTTGCTCGCGGACCAGCAGGGCATGAGGCTCGAGATCCTGCAGGCGCAGCTGTTCGAGCTTGCAAAGCGGATGGTCCGGCGGCGCCACGGCAATGATCGGGTTGTTGAGGAAGGGCAGGAACTCCAGGCCCATGTCCTGGGGCACCATGGACATGATGGTCAGGTCGTCGCGGTTGTCCGACAGGCGCCGGATCGCCTGGGCCCGGTTGACCACCGTGAGGGTGAGGTTGACCTCCGGGTGGCGCTGCTTGAAGGCGGCGAACAGGTGTGGCACGAAGTACTTGGCGCTGGATTCGATCGCCAGTTTCAGCTGCCCCTGCAATGAGCCCTGCAGGTCCGACAGCTGCATGTCGAGGTTTTCCAGGCGCCCGAAGATATCCCGGCTGGCGCGTTGCAGCGCCTCGGCTGCCTCGGTCAGGTAGAGCTTCTTGCCGACGTACTCGAACAGCGGCTGGCCGACCAGCTCCTCGAGTTGGCGGATCTGTAGACTAACGGCGGGTTGCGTCAGCGCCATCTCCTCGGCCGCCCGGCTGTAGGAGCGCAGATCACACACCTCGTTGAACACCTGCAGTTGACGCAAAGTCATACGCATCAAGGACTTACGCATTTTTCCGGGGCTCCGGCAAAACCTTGTTACCTCACTATAAGCTTTTGCTAATACTATCCCTAACAAATATTGATTTTTGTTTATTGACCTTCGGCGCTAGGGTGAATATGCGACTGGCCAGCGACGTCTGGTCACGCGCCGACCGGTAAAACCGGCTCGTCTGTTCCTACGGCTTTGGGAAGACTCCAGTGATAACAAAAATCCTGATCGCCAACCGGGGTGAGATCGCAGTTCGGATCGTGCGTGCCTGCGCCGAGATGGGCATTCGCTCCGTCGCGATCTACGCCGACGCCGACCGTCACGCCCTGCACGTCAAGCGCGCCGACGAGGCCTACAGCATCGGTGCCGAGCCCCTGGCCGGCTACCTGAACCCGCGCAAGCTGGTGAACCTTGCTGTCGAGACCGGCTGCGATGCCCTGCATCCAGGCTACGGTTTCCTGTCGGAAAACGCCGAGCTTGCGGAGATCTGCGCCGAACGCGGGATCAAGTTCATCGGCCCGGCCGCCGATGTCATTCGCCGCATGGGCGACAAGACCGAGGCACGCCGCACCATGATCGCGGCCGGTGTCCCGGTCACCCCCGGCACCGAAGGCAACGTCGCCGATATCCATGAAGCCCTGCGCGAAGGCGACCGCATCGGTTACCCGGTGATGCTCAAGGCCACCTCCGGTGGCGGCGGGCGCGGCATCCGCCGCTGCAACAGCCGTGAAGAGCTGGAGCAGAACTTCCCCCGTGTCATCTCCGAGGCCACCAAGGCCTTCGGCTCGGCGGAAGTGTTCCTGGAAAAATGCATCGTCAACCCCAAGCACATCGAGGCGCAGATCCTCGGTGACAGCTTCGGCAACGTGGTGCACCTGTTTGAACGCGACTGCTCGATCCAGCGCCGCAACCAGAAGCTGATCGAGATTGCCCCGAGCCCGCAACTGACCCCCGAGCAGCGCGCCTACATCGGCGACCTGGCGGTGCGCGCGGCCAAGGCGGTGGACTACGAGAACGCCGGTACCGTGGAGTTCCTGCTCGCCGATGGCGAGGTGTACTTCATGGAGATGAACACCCGGGTGCAGGTGGAACACACCATCACCGAGGAAATCACCGGCATCGACATCGTCCGCGAGCAGATTCGCATCGCCTCCGGCCTGCCGCTGTCGATCAAGCAGGAAGACATCCAGCACCGTGGCTTCGCGTTGCAGTTCCGCATCAACGCCGAAGATCCGAAGAACAACTTCCTGCCCAGCTTCGGCAAGATCACCCGCTACTACGCCCCCGGCGGCCCCGGCGTGCGCACCGACACGGCGATCTACACCGGCTATACCATTCCGCCGTTCTACGACTCCATGTGCCTTAAGCTCGTGGTATGGGCGCTGACCTGGGAAGAAGCCATGGACCGCGGCCTGCGGGCCCTGGACGACATGCGCGTGCAGGGGGTGAAGACCACCGCCGCGTACTACCAGGAAATCCTGCGCAATCCGGAATTCCGCAGCGGCCAGTTCAACACCAGCTTCGTCGAAAGCCACCCTGAACTGACCAACTACTCGATCAAGCGCAAACCCGAAGAGCTGGCCCTGGCCATCGCCGCCGCCATCGCCGCGCACGCAGGCCTGTGAGGAACCGAACAATGTCCAAGAAAATCTTTGTCACCGACACAATCCTGCGCGACGCCCACCAGTCCCTGCTGGCCACCCGCATGCGCACCGAAGACATGCTGCCGATCTGCGACAAGCTCGACAAAGTTGGCTACTGGTCGCTGGAAGTCTGGGGCGGCGCCACCTTCGACGCCTGCGTGCGCTTCCTCAAGGAAGACCCGTGGGAGCGCCTGCGCAAGCTGCGCGCCGCATTGCCCAACACCCGCCTGCAGATGCTCCTGCGTGGGCAGAACCTGCTGGGCTACCGCCATTACAGCGACGATGTGGTCAAGGCCTTCGTCGCCAAGGCGGCGGTCAACGGCATCGATGTGTTCCGCATCTTCGACGCCATGAACGACGTGCGTAACCTGCGCGTGGCCATCGAGGCGGTGAAGGCCGCCGGCAAGCACGCCCAGGGCACCATCGCCTACACCACCAGCCCCGTGCACACCATCGACGCCTTCGTGCAGCAGGCCAAGCAGATGGAAGCCATGGGCTGCGACTCGGTGGCGATCAAGGACATGGCCGGCTTGTTGACCCCGTTCGCCACCGGCGAGCTGGTCAAGGCACTGAAGGCCGAACAGTCGCTGCCGGTGTTCATCCACTCCCACGACACCGCTGGCCTGGCCGCGATGTGCCAGCTCAAGGCGGTGGAAAACGGCGCCGACCATATCGACACCGCCATCTCCAGCTTCGCCTGGGGCACCAGCCACCCAGGTACCGAATCGATGGTCGCCGCCCTCAAGGGCAGCGAGTTCGACACCGGCCTGGACCTGGAGCTGTTGCAGGAGATCGGCCTGTACTTCTACGCCGTGCGCAAGAAGTACCACCAGTTCGAGAGTGAATTCACCGCCGTGGACACCCGCGTGCAGGTCAACCAGGTGCCGGGCGGGATGATTTCCAACCTGGCCAACCAGCTCAAGGAGCAGGGCGCGCTCAACCGCATGAACGAAGTGCTGGCGGAGATCCCGCGGGTGCGCGAAGACCTCGGCTTCCCGCCGCTGGTGACGCCGACCTCGCAGATCGTCGGTACCCAGGCGTTCTTCAACGTGCTGGCCGGCGAGCGCTACAAGACCATCACCAACGAGGTGAAGCTGTACCTGCAGGGCGGTTACGGCAAGGCGCCGGGCGTGGTCAACGAGCAGCTGCGTCGCCAGGCGATCGGCAGCGAGGAAGTGATCGACGTGCGCCCGGCCGACCTGCTCAAGCCGGAGATGGCCAAGCTGCGTGCCGATATCGGCAGCCTGGCGCATTCCGAGGAAGACGTGCTGACCTTTGCCATGTTCCCCGACATTGGCCGCAAGTTCCTCGAGGAGCGCGAAGCCGGCTCCCTCAAGCCCGAAGCCCTGCTGCCGATTCCGGAAGCCGGCGCGGTGGGCTCGGTGGGCGGTGAGGGCGTGCCGACCGAGTTCGTCATCGACGTGCACGGCGAGACCTACCGCGTCGACATCACCGGCGTGGGCGTCAAGGCCGAAGGCAAGCGCCACTTCTACCTGTCCATCGACGGGATGCCGGAAGAAGTGGTGTTCGAGCCGCTCAACGAGTTCGTCGGCGGTGGCGGCAGCAAGCGCAAGCAGGCCAGCGAGCCGGGCCATGTCAGCACCAGCATGCCGGGCAACATCGTCGATGTGCTGGTCAAGGAAGGTGACGTGGTCAAGGCCGGTCAAGCGGTGCTGATCACCGAAGCCATGAAGATGGAGACCGAAGTGCAGGCGGCGATCGCCGGCAAGGTCGTGGCCATCCATGTGGCCAAGGGCGACCGGGTCACCCCGGGCGAGATCCTGATCGAGATCGAAGGCTGAGATAAGCCTTCATCTACAAGCGGTTAACCTCTGGGGAGCGAATGCTCCCCTTTTTTTCGCCTGCCGCTCAGCGTTGGTAACCCTTGCCGAAATGCCGCTCCAGCCGGGCCTGCACCAGCTCCAGCAGGATCGACAGCACCCAGTAGATCACCGCCGCGGTGGTCAGCATCTCCAGGTAGCGATAGCTGGAGCGGCCGTAGGACTGGGCCAGGAACATCACTTCCCAGACACCCATCACCGAAATCAGCGACGAGTCCTTGAGCATTGAGATGAACTGGTTGGCGCTCGGCGGGATGATGGTGCGCATGGCCTGGGGCAGGGTGATGTGCCAGAAGATCGCTGCCGGGCGCATGCCCAGGGCCAGGGCAGCCTGGCGCTGGCCGACGGCGACGCCGATGATGCCGGCGCGGAAGATCTCGCTCAGGTAGGCGCCGTAGTTCAGTGACAGGGCGATGATCCCGGCGGCGATGGCGCCCGGCACCAGGCCCAGCTGTGGCAGGCCCAGGTAGATCAGCAGAATCTGGATCAACAGCGGTGTGCCGCGAAAGAACGAGGTGTAGAAACTCGCCAGGCCAAACAGCACCGCACTGCTGGACAGCCTTGCCAAGGCGGCGGCAAAACCCAGCAGCACCGAGGTGAACATCGAGCAGATGCACAGGAACAGGGTCAGCGCGGCGCCTTGCAAAAAGCCGTTGGGGCCAAGCCGGAAGCCTGCAAGGTTGGGGAATTTCTCTACGATGATCGAAAATTTCAGATCAAAGTTTAAGAAAAAGCCCACGAACAGCAGCAACAATACCAGCCACGTCAGGTACAGCCGGCTGCGAAAGCCGAGCAGGCGCGAGCCCGTCGTTGTGGCGACGGGTTTGGGAGCAGGTTGATGTGCATTCATTTACTGATGTCGGCGCCGATCCACTTCTGCGAAAGCTTCGCCAGCGTACCCTCGGCTTTCAGCTCGGCGAACACCTGGCGCACCTTGGCATCCCATTCTGGGTCGCCTTTCTCGATGGCCACCGAGTTGGGCTCTTCATACAACGGCGCCCCGGCCAGCTTGAAACGCTTGTCCTGGTTCAGGCGGGGTTGCGCGGTCACCAGGTTGGTCAGGATTGCATCCAGGCGCACGCCGGCGCCCAGGCCGAGGTCCTGGAAGGCAACGTTGTCGGTGTCGTATGGGGCGGCCTGGACGAAGTCGAAGGGGTAGTCGATCTTGCGGTCTTCGGCGCCTTCGATCACCAGGTTCTTGTTCAGGTAGCTCTCGTAGCTGGAGGCACTGGTCAGGCCGACCTTGCGCCCGTTCAGGTCCTTGGCCGAGTGGATGCGCTCGTCCTTGGCGTTGACCACGATAACCGCCGGCGAGGCGTAGTACTGCACCGGGAAGTCGAAAACTTCGGCGCGCGCCTTGCTCGGCGTCATCGAGCAGATGCAGATGTCGTAGCGGCCGCTCCAGCGGCCAGCAGCGATCACGTCCCAGGAGGGTGTTTCCAGGCGCAGTTTCACCCCCAGCTTTTCGGCGACTGCCTTGGCCACGTCCACATCGAAGCCGTCGAGCTGATTTTGCTCGTTGAGGAAAGAGAACGGCGGGTAGCTCTCCATCAGCACATTGACCAGTTCCTTGCGGGTTTCCACACGTTCCAGCGTGGCGCCTGCGAAGGCTTGAGTGGCAGCGCTCAGGGCAAGGAGACCGGCGCCCAGCAAGGTTGGTAAACGCATGGAGATACCTGGAAAAAGTGCTTGAATAAAGGATGTTTGATATTTAATAGTTATAAACATGTACTAACTAGTGAATTTTATTCATATCAATATAAGTGAATGGCATATGGGCGAACGGTCGTTGGTTATTCTGGATGGCGGCATGGGGCGGGAATTGCAGCGCCGGGGTGCGCCGTTTCGTCAGCCGGAGTGGTCGGCGCTGGCGCTGAGCGAGGCGCCGGAGGCCGTAGTGGCCGTCCATGCTGCCTACATCGCGGCGGGTGCCGAAGTGATCACCAGCAACAGCTATGCGGTGGTGCCGTTTCATATCGGCGAAGCGCGCTTTGCCAAAGAGGGCTACGCCCTGGCACAAACCGCAGGGCAATTGGCACGGGCGGCTGCCGATGCTGCCGGGGGCAAGGTGCGGGTTGCCGGCTCCTTGCCGCCGCTGTTCGGTTCCTATCGCCCAGACCTGTTCCAGCCGCAACAGGTCGCCGCAGTGCTGACGCCGCTGCTTGAAGGCCTGGCCGAGCATGTCGACCTGTGGCTGGCGGAAACCCAGAGTTCGATCGCGGAAGTGCGTGCCATCCACGCGCAGCTGCCGCGCGATGGCAAGCCGTTCTGGGTGTCGTTCACCCTGCGCGATGAAGACGTCGATGACGTGCCACGGCTGCGCTCGGGCGAACCGGTCGCGCAAGCCGCCGAAGCCGTTGCCGCGCTTGGTGCGCAGGTGTTGTTGTTCAACTGCAGCCAGCCCGAAGTGATCGGTGATGCCATCGATGCCGCCAAGGCAGCATTCGAGCGCCTGGGTGCCGATATCGCCATCGGTGCCTACGCCAACGCCTTCCCACCCCAGCCCAAGGATGCAACGGCCAATGATGGCCTGGACGAGCTGCGTGAAGACCTGGACCCACCGGGCTACCTGAGTTGGGCACAGAACTGGCGCCAGCGCGGTGCCAGTCTGGTCGGCGGTTGCTGCGGAATCGGCCCGGAGCACATTGCCGAGCTCAAGGCGAAATTGGTTTGATGAGGTAGATCGTGGCCTGCCGCTGAGGGTGGGCCAATGGGACGAGTATCCCAGAAATTGATGCCTTGGCGCCCCTGATGGATCCGGAGCAGGCCTTACAGCGCCTGCGCCAGGATGCCGGCAGCCTGCTGGCATTGCCGGACGTCCTGGCCGATATGGGGCTCTCTGATGCGGTAATGAACCATCCGGCCATTGCCCTCGGCTCACTGCAACGGCGGCTGACTGCCTGGGGGCTGGCATGACAGTTTCCATCGATGTGCGCGGGTTGTTGATCGATGCTGTGCGCGAAGGTATAGCCGACGGCAGCCTGGAACTCGGCGCGGCAGTGCGCCGCTTGCGTGTCGAGGTGGCCAAGATGCAGCAGGCGCAGTTTGCGAAGATGTGCAAGATTTCGTTTCGCACGCTGATTCAGATCGAGCAGGGGGAAGGCAACCCCACGCTCAAGTCGTTGAATGCAGTGTTCAAGCCGTTCGGCTTGAAAATGGGTGTGGTCAGTCGTCACCGGCAGATCGGTTGACTGCATCGCGGGGCAAGTCGCAAGCGTGGGAGCGGCGGTGCGCCGATGCGACTTGCCCCGCACTGCTTCAACCCAGGCGACATGCCTCCAGCGTCAGCAACTGCCCCTGAGGCTGCTGGTTTTCCTCACTCAACCAACGCTCGAACCCCACCGCCACGGCCGGCCACTCGGCATCGGTAATCGAGTACCAGGCGGTATCCCGATTGCGGTCCTTGACCACCATGTGGTTACGGAACACCCCTTCAAACACAAAGCCGAACCGCTCCGCTGCACGCTTGGAGCGATCATTGGCGTTGTTGCACTTCCATTCCAGCCGGCGGTTGCCCAGCGCGAAGCCGAGCTTGCTCAGCAGGTAGACCGCCTCGGTGCCCTTGGGCGTGCGCTGCATGGCGGCGCCGAAGGCGATGTGGCCGATTTCGAAGCGACCCTGTTCCGGGACGATCGACATGTAGCTGAGGATGCCCTGGACCTGGCCGCTGGCGCGGTCGATCACGCTGTAGAACAGCGGGTCGCGGCTGGCGGCGTTGCCTTGCAGCCAGTGGTCGAAGCCGGCGCGCTCGGCAAACGGGCCGTAGGGCAGGTAGTCCCACAGCAACGGGTCCGAGCCCGGGCCTTGCAGTACTTCCCACAGGTCATTGCCATGGCGGGCCGGGTCGAGTTTTTCCAGGCGGATGAAACGGCCTTCGAGGGGCTCGGCCTTCGGGGTGCCGGCGGGCTTCCAGTTCAATGCGTCGTTCATGTTCGGCCTACAGTGCTTTGCGGAATTGGATGAAGCCCGGCCGATCGGCGATCTGTTCGTACAGGCTGATGGCGGTGGCATTGGTCTCGTGGGTCAGCCAGTGCACCCTCGTGCAGTCGGCGGCCTTGGCCGTCGCGTAAACATGCTCGATCAGCTGTCGGCCGATACCCAGGCCGCGTTGCTCGCCGTCCACGTAGAGGTCCTGCAGGTAGCAGGAATTCTGGATGCTCCAGTTGGTGCGATGGTAGATGAAGTTGACCAGGCCCACCGCCTTGTCGTCGACCCAGGCCAGGGTCGAATGGGTGGGCTCGTTGGGGTCGAGCAGGCGCTGCCAGGTGCTGAGGTAGACCTCGTCGGCCAGCTCGGTCTGGTAGAAGCGCAGGTAGGCCTGCCACAGGGAGCGCCAGGCGGCGTGATCGTGAGTGCCGACCGGGCGCAGGGTAACGGGGGTCATGGGCTTGTCCTTCAAAGATCGCGCATGTGCGCGGCGAGTTGGTTGTCCAGGTGGTCATTGCTGGCACTGAGGCCTTTGCGCACGCCGGCAATGTCATGCGCCGAACGGTTCTGGCTCAGTTTGCGCGCACCTTGCAGGCGGCTGATGGACAGGCGGATGCCAACGATGGCGCGGAGCATGCCGTCGAGGTAGTCGCTTGGGGCGTCAGACACTTTCCAGGGCTCGTCGCGGTGTTGTTCATGGCGTTCGGTGAGGCGGGTGACAATGTCCAGCAACGACTGGGCGTTGTGGATAACTTCGACCGGGCCATAGGCGTGCACGGCCAGGTAGTTCCAGGTCGGCACCACCTTGGGGTTGTCCGCCTTGCTCGGGTAGTAGCTCGGGCTGACGTAGGCATCGGCACCGGGAAACACCAGCAGCGCCTCGCCCCCTTGCTCCAGGTCCTGCCACTGGCGGTTGGCCCGGGCCAGGTGGGCGTAGACCGTGCCGAACTCGCCTTCGCCAGCCTCGACCAGTACGGGCAGGTGGGTGGCCAGCAGGCCCTGGTCACCCTGGCTGACCAGCAGCGCCAGGCGGGTTTGCAGCATGTGCCGGTGCAGGCGGTCGAGGTCGTGTTCCTGGTGGGACTTGTTGTTGTACATGCTGGATGTCCTTGCTGAATGACCCCATGCTAGGCAGGCTATTGGCTCTAGGTAAGAGCCATTCACGGCTGTTTTCATAGGTCCAATGTCATGAGCGAACGTTGCCATCCTCTGCCTTTCGACCCCGCGGGTATTGTCCTGGACCGCCGCCGCGGGCTGAGCCAGCAGCTCTACCATGCCTTGCGCGCCAGGGTGCTGGATGGGCGCCTGGGCAGCGGCACGCGGTTGCCGGCCACCCGCGATTTGGCGGCGATGCTGATGCTGTCGCGCAACAGCGTGGTGCGAGCCTACGACCAGCTGTATGCGGAGGGCTTCATCGAGAGCCGGGTTGGCGATGGCACCTATGTGAGCCAGCTGCCGAAACTATCCACACAATTATCAACAGGGTTATCCCTGGGGTTATCAACAGACTTATCCACATATAGTGCTTCAGATACTGAGGATTTATCCAGGCAGGCAGTCATCAGCGAGCCCCTGCAACGTCTGAAGAATCATCATTTGCCGCTGCCCAGAGGCGGGGCGCCCAAGGCTTTTCGCGTCGGCGTGCCGGCGTTCGACCTGTTCCCGTTCGAGGTGTGGGCCAAGCTGCAAGCGGGTTTCTGGCGAAATCCCGACCCGGCGATGCTGGGCTATGGCGACCCGGCCGGTGAGTGGCAGCTGCGTGAATTGATTGCCACCTACCTGCGACGCTCGCGGGGGCTTAGCTGCACGGCTGAACAAATAGTGATCACCAGTGGCGCGCAGGAGGCCATCAGCCTTTGTGCACAGCTGCTGCTGCAACCGGGCGATGGCGTGGCTGTGGAAAACCCGGGCTACCGGGCTGCCGGGCATGCCTTCGCGATGGCCGGGGCCACGCTCAAGGGCGTGCCGGTGGATGCCGAGGGCATGGACTGCGCAAGGCTGACCGAGATGCCCGAGTGCCGGCTGGCCTACGTGACGCCTGCCCACCAGTACCCCACGGGCGTCACCATGAGCCTGGCCCGTCGCCTGTCGCTGCTGGATTGGGCCGAGCGCCAGGATGGCTGGATCCTCGAGGACGACTACGACGGCGAGTACCGTTACAGCGGTGTGCCGCTGGCGCCACTGGCCTCGCTGGACCGCCAGGGGCGAGTGCTGTACGTGGGGACCTTCGGCAAGATCGCGCTTCCGGCCTTGCGCCTGGGATACCTGGTGCTTCCCGGGCGTCTGGTGCAGGCGTTCAGTCGATGCCGGGCGCTGGCGGTACGCCATTCGGAGGTCGGCACCCAGTGCGTGATGGCGCAATTCATGGCCCAGGGGCATTTCCAGCGGCATATCCGCCGCATGCGCCGGGCTGCGCTGGCGCGGCGCAATGTGCTCAAGGCAGGCTGGCCGCAGGACGTGCCGGGGCTGGGGGCCATGCCCGTGGTGGCAGCGGGGCTGCATGTGAAGGTAGATGTGGATAACTTCGCGCGGGAGCAGGAGCTGGTGGCTCGGGCGGAAGCGGTGGGGGTGGAGGTCAATCCGCTGAGCAGCTACTGGCTGGAGGATAGCGAGGAGCCAGTGGATAACAGGGCAGGGTTGGTGCTGGGGTTTGCCGCGGTGCCGGAGGCGCAGATAGCGGATGCGTTGATGCGTCTGCGCAAGGCTTGGCGGCGCTGAATTGAGGTCGCTCTGCGCCCCGTCGTCGGCAAGCCGACTCCCACAGTAACTGCGCATGCCTTTGTAGGAGCCGGCTTGCCGGCGAGGGGCTGCAGAGCAGGCCCCAACCCCATCAGGTTCCCGACTTGATCTTGGTCCAGGCCCGGGTGCGTGCCCGCTCGGCATCCCGTGGCAGTGGCTTCAAGGTATACAGCTTGGCCATCGCCTCCGTTGTCGGGTACAGGTTCGGGTTGTTGCGGATCGCTGGGCTGACCTTGTCGTTCGCATCCTTGTTCGGGTTCGGGTAGCCGACGAAATCGCTGATCGGCGCGATCACCTCAGGCCGCAGCAGGTAGTTGATGAAGGCATGGGCATCCTCCGGGTTGGCCGCGTTCTTCGGGATCGCCAGCATGTCGAACCAGATCGGTGCCCCCTCCCTGGGCAGGCGCATGTCCACTGTCACGCCATTCTTTGCCTCGCGGGCGCGGTTGGCGGCCTGGGAGAAGCTGCCCGAATAACCCACTGCCACGCAGATGTCGCCGTTGGCGATGTCGGCCATGTACTTGGAAGAGTGGAAGTAGGTGACATGCGGGCGGATCTTCAGCAGCAGGTCCTGGGCTTTCTGATAGTCGGCCGGCTTGCCGCTGTTAGGGTCCAGACCCAGGTACGACAGGGCCAGCGGCAGGATCTCCGACGGTGAATCGAGCAGCGCCACGCCGCACTGCTTGAGCTTGGCGATGTTCTCCGGTTTGAAGATCAGGTCCCAGCTGTCCACCGGGGCGTTGTCGCCGAGCACCGCCTTGACCTTGTCCGGGTTGAAGCCGATCAGCACGGTGCCGTACATGTAGGGCACGGCGAACTTGTTGCCGGGATCGTTGGCCTCGATCAGCTTCATCAGCGCCGGGTCCAGGTGTTGCCAGTTGGGCAGCTTGGCGCGATCGAGCGGCTGGAACACGCCCGCTTCGATCTGCTTGGCGAGGAACACGTTGGACGGCACCACCACGTCGTAGCCGGAGTTGCCGGTCAGCAGCTTGGCCTCCAGTGCCTCGTTGGTGTCGAAGATGTCGTAGACCAGCTTCACCCCGCTGTCCTTCTGGAAGTCGGTGAGGGTCTGCGGGGTGATGTAGTCGAACCAGTTGTAGACCCGCAGGGTGCGCTGGTCGGCATGGGCCTGGAGCGCGCCGGCGAGCAGGCCGGTGGCGATGAGCGGGGCGAGCAGACGCTTGAGTCGGACCATGTTCAGGCTCCTGGCTGGGCGTGCTGGAAGCCTTCCAGCACATTGACCGCGTTGATGCCGATTTCCTCCACAGCGTAGCCACCCTCCATCACGAACAAGGTTGGCTTGCCCAGCTGGGCGATGCGCTTGCCCATTTCCAGATAGTCCGGGCTGTCGAGCTTGAACTGGGAGATCGGGTCATCCTTGAAGGTGTCCACGCCGAGGGAGATCACCAGTACCTCGGCGTCGTAGGCGGCGATGCGCTGGCAAGCATCTTCCAATGCAGCGCTCCAGGCGGCCCAATCACTGCCGGCGGGCAGTGGGTAATTGATGTTGCAGCCTTCGCCCGCGCCTTCGCCGACTTCGTCGGCATAGCCCAGGAAGAACGGGAACTCGTCCTGCGGATCGCCGTGGATCGAGGCGAAAAACACATCGTTGCGGGTGTAGAAGATGTCCTGGGTGCCGTTGCCGTGGTGGTAGTCGACATCGAGGATGGCCACCTTGCGCCGGCCCTGGTCAAGGAAGGCCTGGGCGGCGATGGCGGCGTTGTTCAGGTAGCAGTAGCCACCCATCACCTCGGCGGCGGCGTGGTGTCCCGGCGGGCGGCACAGGGCGAAGGCCGCGTGGGCGCCTTGCTGGATCGCGGCCTGGGCGGTCAGGGCCACTTGCGCCGCGCTGTAGGCGGCCTGCCAGGTGCCGGCGGTGATGGGTGCGCCAGCGTCGAAGCTGTAATAGCCGAGTTCACCGTGCAGGCCGGTGGGCTTGACCTGGCGCAGGGTGCGCGCCGGCCAGGTGAAGGGCAGCAGGTCGCCGTCGTGGCCCAGTGCGGCCCAGCGAGCCCAGGCGCCTTCGAAGAAGTTCAGGTAGTCGGTGCTGTGGATACGTTGCAGCGGGGCGCGACCGAAATCGGTGGGGCCTTGCACGGGGCCGAGGTTGCGCTTTTGCACCTGCTCCAGGACGTGGTCGGCGCGGGAAGGCATTTCGAAGCAGGGCATCAGTTGGCCGTCGATCAGCTCGCAGCGGCCATGGTGCAGGCGGTGGTCATCGGAATAGATCGTCAGCACGTGTTGTTCTCCGTTTATGACTGGCGTGGGCCGATTGTGCTGGCTGGCCTGATGCAGGGAGAACGGCATGAATGGCCAAAAGGGGATAGATATGGCCATCACCTGTGCCGACCGCTATCGCGGTGTGGTCAGCCGCGGAAATGGCTGGGCGCAACGCCGCTCCAGCGCTGGAAGGCATGCCTGAAACTCGCGGTCTCGCTGAATCCCAGCGATTCGGCAATGCGATAGATCGGCATCTGGTCTTCGGCCAGCAGTTGCTTGGCCCGCTCGAAGCGCAACTCGTCGAGCAGCTGTTGATAACTGCTGCCCAGCGCTTGCAGGTGCCGGCGCAAGGTGCGCGACGAGCAGTTCATTTGCCGTGCCAGCCCCTCCAGCCCGGGGGCGGCATCCAGCTGTTGGACCAGCAGCTGGCGAATGCGTCCGAGCCAGGCCTGGCGTCCGGTGAACTCAAGGTTCAGGCGCCTGCAGCGTTCGCCCATGGCCTTGTGGGTGATCGGGTCGGCCAGCGGCAGTGGCATGTCCAGCCAGCGGCGCTCGAAGGCAAAGGCGTTGTCGCTGGCCTGGAAGCCGAGCGGGCACTGGAACGCACCGTCATAGAGCGTGTGGTAGCCGGGACGCGAGTGTTCGAAGCGCGCCGCCAGCAGCGGCAGCGGGCGGCCGAGCAGGTCATCGCAGATCACCTTCAGCGACACCAGGCAGAACTCGGCGTTGAAGGCGGCAAGGCCGGGGGCGTCGTAATGGTCGGTGGCGCTGAGCCAGACTCGCTGGCCGTCATCCACCAGGCGCAGCTGGAAGACTGTTCCCAGCAGTGCCGGATAACTCAGCGCCAGGCGCAGGGCGTCACCCAAAGTGGCACTGGAGAGCAGGGCGTAACCGAGCATCCCGTAGCACGACACATGCATCCGCCGGCCCAGTTCCAGGCCGATGTCCTCACGCCGGGCCACGGCGTTGGCGCACACCTGCAGCTCCTGTTGGGTGGTGATGCGCGCATCGGCGTGGCCCAGGTCCGCCGGGCCTATGCCGCTGCCGGCGAGCAGCTGCCGCGGGTCGACGCCGGCCTCCTGGAACACCTGGAGGATCAGCGAAACCGCGTTGAGGGTGGTGAGGTGGCTGTGCAGCATGCTCGGCGTCCCATTGGGCTGAGAAGCTTTGGAGAGCAAGTTGTGTGCCGTTGGAGGGATATCGAATCCCTGGCACAAAAAAAGGGCCCGGAGCGTGCGCTCGGGCCCTTGAAAGGTTGAGAGGTGTCTAGTCCCTCGACCTGGTGAGACTGTTTGCAGCGGCCTGGGTTACGCCTTCAGCGGAACCAGACGGGGAGCGATCATGTTTTCCGGACGCAGGATGTCGTTGAGCATCGCTTCGTCCAGCAGCTTCTCCTCGCGCACCAGTTCTAGCACGCCGCGGCCGGTTTCCAGGGCGACGCGGGCGATACGGGTGGCGTTTTCATAGCCGATGTACGGGTTCAGGGCGGTGACCAGGCCGATCGAGTGCTCGACCAGTTCACGGCAGCGCTGTTCGTTGGCGGTGATGCCGACGATGCAGTGCTCGCGCAGCATGTCCATGGCGCGTTGCAGCAGGCGGATCGAGTCGAAGATCTTGTAGGCGATCAGCGGTTCCATCACGTTCAGCTGCAGCTGGCCACCTTCGGCGGCGACGGTCAGTGCCAGATCGTTGCCCATGATGGCGAAGGCCACCTGGTTGACGGCTTCCGGGATCACCGGGTTGACCTTGCCTGGCATGATCGAGCTGCCTGGCTGACGTGCTGGCAGGTTGATTTCGTTGATGCCGGTACGTGGGCCGCTGGACAGCAGGCGCAGGTCGTTGCAGATCTTCGACAGCTTGACCGCGGTACGCTTGAGCATGCCGGAGAACAGCACGAAGGCGCCCATGTCGGAGGTGGCTTCGATCAGGTCGGCAGCTGGGACCAGCGGCTGGCCGCTGATGGTCGCCAGGCGCTGCACGGCCAGGGCCTGGTAGCCCGGGTCGGCGTTGATGCCGGTACCGATGGCGGTACCGCCCAGGTTGATTTCGGTCAGCAGTTCCGGCGCCAGCGAGCGCAGGCGCTGCAGGTCTTCGGTCATGGTGGTGGCGAAGGCGCGGAATTCCTGGCCCAGGGTCATCGGTACGGCGTCCTGCAGCTGGGTACGGCCCATCTTCAGTACGTGGTCGAACTCTTTACCCTTGGCGGCGAAGGCCTGGATCAGGCTGTCGAGGCTGGCCAGCAGGGCGTCGTGGCCCAGCAGCAAGCCCAGACGGATCGCGGTCGGATAGGCGTCGTTGGTCGACTGCGCCATGTTCACGTCGTTGTTCGGGTGCAGGTACTGGTACTCACCTTTCTGGTGGCCCATGTGCTCCAGCGCGACGTTGGCGATGACTTCGTTGGCGTTCATGTTGGTGGAGGTGCCGGCACCGCCTTGAATCATGTCCACGACGAACTGATCGTGGAAATCACCCTTGATCAGTCGGGCGCAGGCTGCAGTGATGGCAGCGTGCTTAGCATCGCTCAGGTGCCCCAGCTCACGGTTGGCGTCAGCAGCAGCCTGCTTGACCATCGCCAGGCCGACTACCAGTTTCGGGTAGTGCGACAGCGGAACGCCGGAGAGGTGGAAGTTGTTGGCAGCGCGCAGAGTCTGGATGCCGTAGTAGGCATCGGCAGGGACTTCAAGGGTACCAAGCAGATCTTTTTCGACGCGGAACGATGCAGCGGAGGACATGATGGATATCATCTCGATTTTGACCCGGCACCTGCCGGAATGGCGCCAATGCTAGGGCTGCCCGGATTTTGCGGCCAATGCTGTTGCACGCTAACCTATGCACAAACGGCATACGGTTTGATGTGACGCCGATTGACAATCGAGCGTGTTCCATTTTGGTGCACGCGTTGCGGAGTAGTCGATGAACCTCGAAAGCAAATGGCTGGAGGACTTCAGTGCCCTGGCCTCAACCCGCAGTTTCTCCCAGGCGGCCGAGCGCCGGTTCGTCACCCAGCCGGCCTTCAGCCGGCGCATACGCAGCCTGGAGGCGGCGTTGGGGCTGACCTTGGTGAATCGTTCCCGCACACCGATCGAACTGACCGAGGCCGGCCAGCTGTTTCTCGTCACCGCGCGTACCGTTGTCGACCAGTTGAGCGAAGTTCTCCGCCATTTGCATCACCTTGAGGGCGGGCAGGGCGAGGTGATTCAGGTGTCGGCTGCGCACTCGCTGGCGTCGGGCTTTTTCCCGCGCTGGGTGGCGCAGCTGCGTAACGATGGCTTGAACATCGCCACGCGCCTGGTGGCCACCAACGTTGGCGATGCCGTTCATGCATTGCGCGAGGGCGGTTGCGACCTGATGCTGGCTTTCTATGATCCGGACGCCGCCTTGCAGATGGACGCCGAGATCTTCCCGTCGTTGCACATGGGCACCACCGAAATGCTTCCGGTGTGCGCCGTTAGCCCGGACGGCAAGCCGCTGTTCGACCTGGAGGGCGAGGGCAGCGTGCCGCTGCTGGCCTACAGCGCCGGTGCCTTCCTCGGCCGTTCGGTCAACCTGCTGCTGCGCCAGCGCAACCTGCGCTATACCACTGTCTATGAAACAGCGATGGCCGACAGTCTAAAGAGCATGGCCCTCGAAGGCATGGGCATCGCCTGGGTGCCGAGGCTGTCGATGCGCGGCGAGCTGGAGCGCGGCGAACTGGTGATCTGTGGCGGCAGCCAGTGGCATGTGCCGCTGGAAATCCGCCTGTACCGCTGCGCGCTGGTGCGCAAGGCCAACGTGCGGTTGCTGTGGCGCAAGCTGGAGGGTGGCTCAGTTGACCCGAAAGTCAGCCAAACCCCCGAAAAATAAGGGCGACAGTTGGTCGCCGGGGGTGCCGTGATCGCCTCGCGTTACGCTATACTGCGCGGCCCCTCGACCGGATAGATCCGGTCATGATCAGCAAACAAGCCACGCCGGTCGTCCCGCGTGGCTTGTTGTTTTTTGACGCGCCTGCGGGCGCACAAGCGAAGAGGCTCGACGATGAGTGCACTGGTTGGCGTGATCATGGGCTCCAAGTCCGATTGGTCCACCCTTAGCCACACCGCCGATATGCTGGAAAAACTCGGCATTCCCTACGAGGTGAAGGTGGTTTCCGCCCACCGTACCCCGGACCTGCTGTTCCAGTACGCCGAGGAGGCCGAAGGCCGCGGCATCGAGGTGATCATCGCCGGTGCCGGTGGCGCCGCCCACCTGCCGGGCATGTGCGCCGCCAAGACCCACCTGCCGGTGTTGGGCGTGCCGGTGCAGTCGTCGATGCTGTCGGGTGTCGATTCGCTGCTGTCGATCGTGCAGATGCCAGCTGGGGTTCCCGTGGCCACCCTGGCCATCGGCAAGGCCGGCGCGGTCAATGCCGCGCTGCTGTCGGCAAGCATCCTGGGCGCCAAGTACCCGCAGTTCCACGCGGCGCTCAAGCAGTTCCGCACCGAGCAGACCGACACCGTTCTGGACAATCCAGACCCGCGCCAGGCTTGAGGTTGACGCTATGAAGATCGGTGTAATCGGTGGCGGCCAGCTGGGCCGCATGCTGGCCCTGGCGGGCACCCCGCTGGGCATGAACTTCGCCTTCCTCGACCCGGCCCCGGACGCTTGCGCCGCGCCGCTGGGCGAGCACCTGCGCGCCGACTACGGCGACCAGGACCACCTGCGCCAGTTGGCCGACGAAGTCGACCTGGTGACCTTCGAGTTCGAGAGCGTGCCGGCCGAAACCGTCGCCTTCCTCTCGCAGTTCGTGCCGGTCTATCCGAGTGCCGAGGCCCTGCGCATTGCCCGCGATCGTCTGTTCGAAAAGAGCATGTTCCGCGACCTGGGGATTCCGACCCCGGCTTTCGCCGACATCCTCTCGCAAGCGGACCTGGATGCCGCCGTCGCCAGCATCGGTCTGCCGGCCGTGCTCAAGACCCGTACCCTGGGGTATGACGGCAAGGGCCAGAAGGTCCTGCGCAAGCCTGAGGACGTGGTGGGCACCTTCGCCGAGCTGGGCAGCGTGCCCTGCTTGCTGGAAGGTTTCGTACCGTTCACCGGCGAAGTGTCGCTGGTGGCCGTGCGTGCCCGCGATGGCGAAACCCGCTTCTACCCGTTGGTGCACAACACCCACGACAGCGGCATCCTGAAATTGTCGGTGGCCAGCGAGGCGCATCCGCTGCAGGCCCTGGCCGAAGACTACGTCGGCCGCGTGCTGCAGAAGCTGGACTATGTCGGTGTCATGGCGTTCGAGTTCTTCGAGGTCGACGGCGGCCTGAAGGCCAACGAGATCGCCCCGCGCGTGCACAACTCCGGGCACTGGACCATAGAAGGCAGCGAATGCAGCCAGTTCGAGAACCACCTGCGTGCCGTCGCCGGCCTGCCGTTGGGTTCGACCGCCAAGGTGGGTGAGAGCGCCATGCTCAACTTCATCGGCGAAGTACCGCCAGTGGACAAGGTCTTGGCCATCGACGATTGCCACCTGCACCACTACGGCAAGGCGTTCAAGGTCGGACGCAAAGTCGGCCATGCCACCCTGCGCTGCGCCGACATGGCCACCCTCAAGGCCAAGATTGCCGAAGTAGAGGCCTTGATCGCCGGCTGATCGAACTTCTGCCCGGCAATGCCGCTCTGAGATGGCAACATGCCAAAGCGCTGACTAGGCTTTGGCATGTTTCATGTTCATCACAGAGGGATTGCCATGGGCATCATTGGAACCATCTTCATTGGCCTGATCGTCGGCCTGCTGGCGCGTTTCCTGAAACCGGGTGACGACAGCATGGGCTGGATCATGACCATCCTCCTCGGCATCGCCGGCTCCCTGGCTGCCACCTATGGCGGGCAAGCCCTTGGCATCTACCAGGCCGGGCAGGCCGCGGGCTTCTTCGGGGCCCTGGTCGGCGCGATCATCCTCCTGGTGATCTACGGCTTCATCAAGAAGAGCTGAACACACGTTAGAATGCCGGCAATTCAATCCCCGAGTTGCCGAGCATTCCCATGCGTGCGTTATTCCTCGTCCCCCTGCTGCTGGCCAGCGCCCTGGCCCATGCCGAATTGCCCGAGACCGACTGGCTTGAGCTGATGCCCAAGTCGGACCAGAAAGCCCTCGAGCAGATGCCCGAGATCGACCACGACTCCCCGGAAGCCCAAGGGACCTTCACTGCCAAGGGTGGCCTGAAGCAGAGCAAGGGCTTGCCGGCGGTGATGTACTCGACCAAGACCGTGGCAGCGATGAACGGCAAGCAGATCCGCCTGGGCGGGTATCCGGTGCCGTTGGAAAGCGATGCCAAGGGCAACAGCACGCTGTTCTTCCTCGTGCCGTACCCGGGCGCCTGCATCCATGTTCCGCCACCGCCACCGAACCAGCTGGTGCTGGTGCGTTATCCGAAAGGGTTGAAGATCGATGACATCTACACGCCGTTGTGGGTGACCGGCACGCTGAAGGTGGAGACGGTCAGCAATGACCTGGCGGATGCGGCGTATGCGCTGGAGGCGGGGCAGGTGAGGGTGGTGGAGGATGCCGACCTGTAACGCATCCGGGACTGCTTTGCAGCCCGTCGCGACGCAAGGCCGCGCCCACAGGGATCACGCGAATCCTGTGGGAACGGCCTTGTGTCGCGAAAGGACCGCGTAGCGGTCCTGGAAACCTCAGAGCACTTCGCTACCGATCGCCACGCTCATCGCATGACTCGCCCCCGGCTTGAGCACCACCACGTCATCCATCACATTCGCCGTCTCGATGCACAGCATGCGCTGCCAGCCATCGTCGGCCATGTCCGGCAGGTCGCGGGCCCGCTCGGTCCAGGGGTTCCAGATGACCGCGGTGCGTGAGCCGCCGGCCTGCAGGGTGATGCGTCGGTTCCAGTGCGGGTCGACGATGGCCAGGCGCTCGGGGGCGTTCAGGTAGATGCGGTCGGTCTCGCCCGCGAAACCCAGGTTGCCCTGCTGCTGGCGTTGCTCCCAGTTGGCCAGGGTTTCGATATAGGCCAACCCGTCCACGCCTTCCACCTGCACCTGGCGCACGTCGCTTACCGCGAAGTAGCTGTGCAGGGCCTGGCTCAGGGTGACGTCGGAATGGCCGAGGTTGTAGCTGGTCAGGGTCAGCTTCAGCTGGTCGCCCAGTTCCACCAGCAGCTTGAGCTGGACTTCGTGGGCCCAACCCGGCAGATCGCCCTGGGCTTCGGGTAGTTCGAATTCGATGTACAGGTTTTCGCCGTGCTTCTCGGCCCCCAGCAATTGCCAGTCGCGCCCGCGCACCAGGCCATGGGCCGGTGGCTGCTCGCCCTTGAACATGGCTTTGACCGAATCCGGGTTGCGTTCGAAGATGCCGAACCACGGCCAGCACACCGGCGCGCCGGCGCGCACCGACTTGCCCTTGCGGAAAATGGCCTGGTCGCTCAGCCACAGCAGCGGCGGTTCGCCGATTCGCTGGTAGCTGAGGACCTGCGCGCCCTGCTGGGCGATCAATAGTTCGGCCTGCTCGCTGGTAATGCGCCAGCAATTGAGTTCGCCGTGAAGCTCGGTCTCGACCGTGAAGTTAGCCATTGCGCTCGTCTCATTGATTGTCTGTCAGGCCGTTGGACCCGGTGACGTGCAATGAGTTTACCGCTCGCTCGGCTCAGCGACGAGGCACCGAGCGGGTGCGACCGCTGCCATCGATGGCGACGAACACGAACACGGCTTCGGTGACCTTGCGCCATTCGCTGGACAGCGGGTCGTCGCTCCACACCTCGACCATCATCTGGATCGAGCTGCGGCCGATCTCCAGGGTCTGGGTATAGAAGGACAGCTGCGCGCCCACTGCCACCGGCACCAGGAATGCCATGCGGTCGATGGCCACCGTGGCCACCCGGCCACCGGCGACGCGGCTGGCCATGGCGGTGCCGGCCAGGTCCATCTGGGCGACCAGCCAGCCGCCGAAGATATCGCCGAAACCATTGGTCTCGCGTGGCAGCGCGGTGATCTGCAAGGCCAGGTCGCCCTGCGGGATAGGATCTTCTTGTTCGAGTTCAATCATGCCGTGGGGCCTCTGACCCGTGAAGCTTCGTTGGTGGCGCAATGAAGGACGCCGTAAAAACGATTCAGCATCACGCATACTACGCTGATTTCGCTTCGCGAGGCGGCCAAAGGGAATCTCTGCGAAACAGTCTGACAACAATGACCGACGTTTTCGCACAACTTCCCAAAATGGAAGCAACCTTTTCCTACGAGCGGGCAGTATATATACCTGCACAGCCAGCGACGACCGCACATTCATGAATATCTGTATGGATTTTGTACCGCTATGAGCGCGGCTCGGCAATTTGCTATCTTCGCTGCCTATCCAATCCAGAAACCGCATGCCAAGCGGTCCGCAGACCTACAAGAGAAAGAACAGCGATGACCTCCGTGCAGAGCAGTATCGAGCAGCCGTCCCGGCCGTTGTCCCGCAGTGACTACAAGACCCTCTCGCTGTCCGCCCTGGGCGGAGCTCTGGAGTTCTACGACTTCATCATCTTCGTGTTTTTCGCCACGGTGGTCGGCAAGTTGTTCTTCCCGGCCGACATGCCCGAATGGCTGCGCCTGATGCAGACCTTCGGCATCTTCGCCGCCGGCTACCTGGCGCGCCCCCTTGGCGGCATCGTCATGGCCCACTTCGGCGACCTGCTCGGGCGCAAGAAGATGTTCACCCTGAGCATCTTCCTGATGGCCGTGCCGACCCTGGTGATGGGCCTGCTGCCCACCTATGCGCAGATCGGCCTGTGGGCGCCGATCCTGCTGCTGTTGATGCGGGTGATCCAGGGCGCGGCCATCGGCGGCGAGGTGCCGGGCGCCTGGGTGTTCGTCTCCGAGCACGTGCCGGCGCGCAACACCGGCTATGCCTGCGGCACCCTGACCGCGGGCCTGACCTCGGGCATCCTGCTCGGCTCGCTGGTGGCGACGCTGATCAACACGCTCTATACCCCCGAGGAAGTGGCGGACTACGCCTGGCGTATTCCGTTCCTCCTGGGCGGGGTGTTCGGCTTCTTCGCGGTCTACCTGCGCCGCTGGCTGCATGAGACCCCTGTGTTTGCCGAGATGCAGGCGCGAAAGGCCCTGGCCGAGGAACTGCCGCTGCGCGCGGTGCTGCGCGACCACCGCGGCGCGATCATCCTGTCGATGTTGCTCACCTGGCTGCTGTCGGCCGGCATCGTGGTGATCATCCTCATGACTCCGGCATTGCTGCAAAGCCTCTATCACGTGAGCCCAACGGATTCGCTCAAGGCCAACAGCCTGGCCATCGTGCTGCTCAGCCTGGGCTGCATCGGGGCTGGCAGTCTGGCCGACCGCTTCGGCGCCGGGCGCGTGTTCATCGTCGGCAGCCTGGCGCTTCTGGCGTCGTCCTGGGCCTTCTACCACAGCCTGCCGACCCGCCCAGACCTGCTGTTCCCGCTGTACGCCCTGACCGGTCTGTGCGTGGGCATCGTCGGTGCCGTGCCGTACGTGATGGTCAAGGCGTTTCCGCCGGTGGTGCGCTTCAGCGGCCTGTCGTTCTCCTACAACCTGGCCTACGCGATCTTTGGCGGGTTGACGCCGATGGTGGTAACCGCGCTGCTCAAGTTCAGCCCGATGGCGCCAGCCTACTACGTGGCGTGCCTGTGTGCCGTTGGTCTGCTGGTGGGCACCTATTTGCTGGCTCGCAAACGCTGACACCCGCTCTAAGTTCCCCCTCTGCAACATCCTGTAAAGGCCATCCCGGTTCCCGGTGATGGCCTTTCATCCAATTGTCATATTCAAGTCATAGAGTGTTCATGCGGCCTGCAGATACTTGGGCCCGTTCCATCTCACAACCCACGATATTCCTGCTAGGAGCAAGGCATGAAACTGAAGCGTTTGATGGCGGCCCTGACCTTTGCCGCCGCTGGCGTCGCTGCCGCCAATGCGGTCGCCGCTGTCGATCCTGCAATCCCGACCTACACCAAGACCACCGGTGTATCGGGTAACCTCTCCAGCGTCGGTTCCGACACCCTCGCGAACCTGATGACCCTGTGGGCCGAGGCCTACAAGAAGGAATATCCGAACGTAAACATCCAGATCCAGGCCGCCGGCTCCTCCACCGCGCCACCCGCGCTGACCGAAGGCACCGCCAACCTGGGCCCGATGAGCCGCAAGATGAAGGACGTCGAGCTGCAGGCCTTCGAGCAGAAGTACGGCTACAAGCCGACCGCCATCCCGGTCGCCGTCGACGCCCTGGCCGTGTTCGTGCACAAGGACAACCCGATCAAGGGCCTGACCATGGCCCAGGTCGACGCCATCTTCTCCTCCACCCGCCTGTGCGGTGGCAAGAGCGAGATCAAGACCTGGGGTGACGTCGGCGTGACCGGCGACCTGGCCAACAAGCCGATCCAGCTGTTCGGCCGCAACTCGGTATCGGGCACCTACGGCTACTTCAAGGAAGAAGCCCTGTGCAAAGGCGACTTCAAGCCTAACGTCAACGAGCAGCCTGGCTCGGCCTCGGTCGTGCAGTCGATCAGCTCCTCGCTGAACGGCATCGGCTACTCGGGCATCGGCTACAAGACCGCCAGCGTCAAGACCGTGGCCCTGGCCAAGAAAGAAGGGGGCGCCTTCGTCGAAGACAACGAAGCCAACGCCCTGAACGGTACCTACCCGCTGTCGCGCTTCCTGTACGTCTACGTCAACAAGGCGCCGAACAAGCCTCTGGCCCCGCTGGAAGCCGAGTTCGTCAAGCTGGTGCTGTCGCAGGCCGGCCAGCAAGTTGTCGTGAAGGACGGTTACATCCCGCTGCCAGCCAAGGTGGTCGACAAGACCCTGGCCGACTTGGGCCTGTCCCACGCGGGTAACGTTGCAAAGAAGTAAGTAACTGAGGACGAGGCCGGTGCCAACAATGCCGGCCTCTCCCACGAATTCCCTAGTCCGAAGCCAGGGCTCCTGAGCGGCGGGCTTTTTTGCGTCACTGCACTGTCATGTTTTTGTCATACGGGACCGCTAGGGTGTGCGCATGAATGATCTGGCCAACTCCACAATGACCCAAAATTCTCCTCCCGTGCGCATTGATTTCAATACGCCCGAGTTGCAACGCAAGCGCCGCCTGCGCGCCCTCAAGGACCGTCTGACCCGCTGGTACGTCCTGGTGGGCGGCCTTGCCGTGCTGGCAGCGATCACGCTGATCTTCTTCTACCTGGCCTACGTGGTGCTGCCGCTGTTCCAGGGCGCCGAGTTGACCAGCAAAAAGGCCTTGGAGCCGACCTGGCTGCAGCAGGACGCCGGCAAACCCCTGATGATCGCCCTCGAGGAGCAGAACCTCGTGGGCATGCGTGTTTCCGACAAGGGCCAGGCGCTGTTCTTCGACACCAAGACGGGTAACGAATTGAAGCGCGTCGACCTGCCGCTGCCCGCGGGCGCCCAGGTCAGCTCGATCAGCACCGACCAGCCCGGCAGTCCGCTGGTGGTGCTGGGCCTGTCCAACGGCCAGGCGCTGGTGTTCCATCACACCTACAAGATCACCTATCCGGACAACAAGAAGACCATCGACCCGGGTATCGACTACCCCTATGGTCAGGACCTGTTCACCCTGGATGACCAGGGCCGCGCACTGGAACACGTGAGCGTCAACGTCAGTGGCGACACGTTGCTGCTGGCCGGCTCCACCGGCGCGCACCTGCAGGTGATCGAACTGTCGCGCACCGAGAACATGATGACCGACGAGGTCACCATCGAGCAGAACCGCATCGAACTGCCGCAGATGACCGAGGTGGTGAAGAACATTTTCATCGACCCGCGCCAGCAATGGTTGTACGTGGTCAACGGCCGTGCCACCGCTGACGTGTTCAGCCTGCGCGACAAGAGCCTCAATGGCCGCTACAAGCTGCTGGAAGACGGCAACGCCGAAATCACCGCGACCGCCCAGTTGGTCGGTGGCATCTCGCTGATCTTCGGTGACTCCAAGGGTGGCCTGAGCCAGTGGTTCATGGCCCGTGACCCGGATGGCGAGTCGCGCCTCAAGCTGATCCGCAGCTTCAAGTTGGGCAAGGCCCCGGTGGTGCAGATCGACGCCGAAGAGCGCCGCAAGGGCTTCATCGCCCTGGACAGCGAAGGCAAATTGGGCGTGTTCCACAGCACCGCACACCGCACCCTGCTGGTCGAGCCGGTTGCCGAAGGCGCGGGCGTGCTGGCCCTGTCGCCACGCGCCAACCGCATCATCATCGAGCAAGGCGGCAAGCTGCTCCCGCTGAGCCTGCGCAACCCGCACCCGGAGATCTCCTTCAGCGCGCTGTGGGGCAAGGTCTGGTACGAGAACTACGACGAGCCTAAATACGTCTGGCAGTCGACCGCCTCGAACACCGACTTCGAGCCCAAGCTGAGTCTGTCGCCGCTGACCTTCGGCACGCTCAAGGCCGCGTTCTACGCGATGATCCTGGCCGCGCCGCTGGCGATTGCCGCCGCCATCTACACTGCCTACTTCATGGCCCCGGGCATGCGCCGCAAGGTCAAGCCGGTGATCGAGCTGATGGAAGCGATGCCGACGGTGATCCTCGGCTTCTTCGCCGGCCTGTTCCTCGCGCCGTACCTGGAAGGCCACCTGCCGGGCGTGTTCAGCCTGTTCGTGATCATGCCGATCGGCATCCTGCTCGCCGGCTTCAGCTGGAGCCGCCTGCCGGAGTCGATCCGCCTGCGCATCCCGGATGGCTGGGAAGCGGCGATCCTGATCCCGGTGATCCTGGTGATCGGTTGGTTCGCCCTGTACATGAGCCCGTTCCTCGAGAGCTGGTTCTTCAAGGGCGACATGCGCCTGTGGATCAGCAACGACCTGGGCATCACCTACGACCAGCGCAACGCCTTGGTGGTCGGTATCGCCATGGGCTTCGCGGTCATCCCGAACATCTATTCCATCGCCGAAGACGCCGTGTTCAGCGTGCCGCGCAGCCTGACCCTGGGTTCGCTGGCGCTGGGCGCCACGCCGTGGCAGACCCTGACCCGCGTGGTCATCCTCACCGCCAGCCCGGGCATCTTCTCGGCGCTGATGATCGGCATGGGCCGTGCGGTGGGCGAGACCATGATCGTGCTGATGGCCACCGGCAACACGCCGGTGATGGAGATGAACCTGTTCGAGGGCATGCGCACCCTGGCCGCCAACGTGGCCGTGGAAATGCCCGAATCGGAAGTCGGCGGCAGCCACTATCGTGTGCTGTTCCTCGCTGCCCTCGTGCTGCTGCTGTTCACCTTCGTGATGAACACCCTGGCCGAGCTGATTCGCCAGCGCCTGCGCAAGAAATACTCGTCGCTTTGATAGAAAGGTAGAGATCCGTGAAAAAGGATTCCCTCAAAGGCTGGTTCAAGAGCGGCGCCCCCGGCGTCTGGATCAGTGGTGGCGCGGTCGCCATGGCGGTCATCATGACCGTCGGCCTGCTGGCCGTGATCGCCGTGCGCGGCCTGGGCCACTTCTGGCCGGCCGACCTGGTCCAGGCCACCTACAAGGTGCCGGGCCAGGCCGACCACGTGGTCATCGGTGAAGTGGTGCAGAAAGAAGAAGTACCGCGTGAACGCCTCAAGGGCGCCGGCCTGCCGGTGCCCGAGCAGGGCCCGGAGTTCATGACCCGAGAGCTGATCAAGGTCGGTAACCGCGACCTCAACGGCAGTGACTTCACCTGGGTGGTCGGCGAGTGGCTGGTGGACCAGCAAAAGCCTGCCGACCTGATCGCCCTGGAACGCCGTGAGTGGGGCAACTTCTACGGTTACCTGGTCAGCGTCAAGGAAGAGGGGCGCGTGGTCGCCCAGGGCCCCGAGGCCTGGAACGAGCTGCAGGCCCGCCTCCAGCGCGCCAGCGAGCTCAACGACCAGCTGGTGAAGTTGGAGAAGAAGGATATCGGTGCCATCAACCATGGCCTCGAGCGCCTGCGCCTGCACGGCCGCAAGCTGGAACTGGACGGCAAGCTGGACGCCGCCGCCCAGGCCGACATGGACGCTGAACGTGCCGAGCTGAACAACCGTTACAAGGCCATCGAGGAGCGCCTGACCGGCCTGCACCAGGCCTTTGCCCGCGACAGCCTGGTCGCCCGCGACGGCAATGGTCGCGAGGTGGAGATCAACCTGAGCAAGGTGGTCCACGCCATCCAGCCGAACGCCATGTCCGGCCTGACCAAGATGGGGGCCTACTTCGCCAAGGTGTGGGAGTTCCTCAGCGACGACCCGCGTGAGGCCAACACCGAGGGGGGTATCTTCCCGGCCATCTTCGGCACCGTGATGATGACCCTGATCATGGCCGTGATCGTCACCCCGTTCGGCGTGCTGGCCGCGGTCTACCTGCGCGAGTATGCCAAGCAGGGCCCGGTGACCCGGTTGATCCGCATCGCGGTGAACAACCTGGCCGGCGTTCCGGCGATCGTCTATGGCGTGTTCGGCCTGGGCTTCTTCGTCTACGTGCTGGGCGGCTCGATCGACCGGCTGTTCTTCCCCGAGTCGCTGCCGGCGCCGACCCTCGGCACCCCCGGCCTGCTGTGGGCCTCGCTGACCCTGGCGCTGCTGGCGGTACCGGTGGTGATCGTGGCCACCGAGGAAGGCCTGGCGCGAATTCCGCGCACCGTGCGCGAGGGCTCGCTGGCCCTGGGCGCGACCAAGGCCGAGACCCTGTGGAAGATCGTCCTGCCGATGGCCAGTCCGGCCATGATGACCGGCATGATCCTCGCCGTGGCCCGCGCCGCCGGTGAGGTGGCCCCGCTGATGCTGGTGGGTGTGGTGAAGCTGGCGCCGTCGCTGCCGGTGGACGGCAACTATCCGTACCTGCACCTGGACCAGAAGATCATGCACCTGGGCTTCCACATCTACGACGTCGGCTTCCAGAGCCCCAACGTCGAGGCCGCGCGGCCGCTGGTGTACGCCACCGCGCTGTTGCTGGTGCTGGTGATCGCCACCCTCAACCTCTCGGCGGTGTGGATCCGTAACCACCTGCGCGAGAAGTACAAGGCCCTCGACCACTGATCCTGATTGCAAGCGTGCCGCCCGAACAGCGGGCGGCCCTTTGAAACGAATTGATAGCGTATGGAGTTGACCATGCAGCATGAATCCCACGCCCACGGCATCGACATGTCGGCCCTGGGCCGCGACAAGCAGAGCCTGCGCCTGGCCGAAGAGACCGTGGCCATCGAAGTTCCCGGGCTGTCCCTGTTCTACGGCGACAAGCAAGCGCTGTTCGACGTCAGCATGAACATCCCCAAGCAGCGCGTGACAGCCTTCATCGGTCCGTCCGGCTGCGGCAAGTCCACCCTGCTGCGGACGTTCAACCGCATGAACGACCTGGTCGACGGCTGCCGCGTGGAAGGCGCCATCAACCTGTATGGCAGCAACATCTACCGCAAGGGCGAGGACGTGGCCGAGCTGCGCCGTCGCGTGGGCATGGTGTTCCAGAAGCCCAACCCGTTCCCCAAGACCATTTACGAGAACGTGGTCTATGGCTTGCGCATCCAGGGCATCAACAAGAAGCGTGTGCTCGACGAAGCCGTCGAGTGGGCGCTGAAGGGCGCGGCGCTGTGGGATGAGGTCAAGGATCGCCTGCACGACTCGGCCTTGGGCCTGTCCGGTGGTCAGCAGCAGCGTCTGGTGATTGCCCGCACCATCGCCGTGGAGCCTGAAGTGCTGCTGCTCGACGAACCGTGCTCGGCGCTGGACCCGATCTCGACCCTGAAGGTCGAGGAGCTGATCTACGAACTGAAATCCAAGTACACCATCGTCATCGTGACCCACAACATGCAGCAGGCAGCCCGCGTTTCGGACTACACCGCGTTCATGTACATGGGCAAACTGGTCGAATTCGGTGACACCGACACCCTGTTCACCAACCCGGCGAAAAAGCAGACCGAAGACTACATCACCGGTCGCTATGGCTAGGGGGCGACCCGTGGGGGCAGGCTCCCACAATGGATTCTTCTTGCCAGGGAACGATACGAACGACTAGAAGCTTGCAGCTGCTTCGCGGAGCGAAACGATGATCAACAAAGAAAGCCTTACCCACCACATCTCCCAGCAGTTCAACGCCGAACTCGAGGAGGTGCGCAGCCACCTGCTGGCCATGGGCGGCCTGGTCGAGAAACAGGTGAACGACGCCGTCACCGCGCTGATCGAGGCCGACTCGGGCCTGGCCCAGCAGGTGCGCGAGGTCGATGAGCAGATCAACCAGATGGAGCGCAACATCGACGAGGAGTGCGTGCGCATCCTCGCCCGTCGCCAGCCGGCGGCCTCCGACCTGCGCCTGATCATCAGCATCTCCAAGTCGGTGATCGACCTGGAGCGCATCGGCGACGAGTCGACCAAGATCGCCCGCCGCGCCATCCAGCTGTGCGAGGAAGGCGAGTCGCCGCGCGGCTACGTCGAAGTGCGCCACATCGGCGACCAGGTGCGCAACATGGTTCGCGACGCGCTGGACGCCTTCGCCCGTTTCGATGCCGACCTGGCGCTGTCGGTGGCGCAGTACGACAAGACCATCGACCGTGAATACAAGACCGCGCTGCGCGAGCTGGTCACCTACATGATGGAAGACCCACGCTCGATCTCCCGCGTGCTCAGCGTGATCTGGGCCCTGCGTTCGCTGGAGCGCATCGGCGATCACGCGCGCAATATCTCGGAGCTGGTGATCTACCTGGTGCGCGGCACCGACGTGCGCCACATGGGCCTTAAGCGCATGAAAGCCGAGGTGCAGGGCGAAGCGTTCGATGAGGGCGAAATCGCTAATGTTCCGGCTGAACCGGACGATAAATAGGATTGCTCCCGAGCATGAACGCCCGGCAACCGCCGGGCGTTTTCGTTTGCGGTCGAGCACCAGCAGGCACCCGCGAACCGTGTGAGAAGTCCCGGCGTGACCAGTGGTTTGGCAAATGGCCATCAGTCGGCGGTATGCTAGCCGGGATTCAAGAGGAATATCGATGAGTAAAGTGAATGTGCTGGTCGTGGACGATGCCCCGTTCATCCGCGACCTGGTGAGGAAGTGCCTGCGCAATGCTTTCCCCGGCATGGTGATCGAGGACGCGGTCAATGGCCGCAAGGCCATGGCCATGCTGAGCAAGGAACGTTTCGACCTGGTCCTGTGCGACTGGGAGATGCCGGAGATGTCCGGCCTTGAACTGCTGACCTGGTGCCGCCAGCAGGAAGAGATGAAGACCATGCAGTTCATCATGGTGACCAGCCGTGGTGACAAGGAAAACGTGATCCAGGCTATCCAGGCCGGTGTGTCCGATTTCGTCGGCAAGCCGTTCACCAACGAGCAGCTGCTGACCAAGGTGAAGAAGTCGCTGACCAAGATCGGCAAGCTCGACAGCCTGATGTCCAGCGCGCCGGCGCGAGTCAACTCGGCGTTCGCCAACGACTCGCTCAGCGCCCTGACCGGCGGTCGTCCAGACGCGGCCAAGGTAACCGCACCCGCCGCCGCGCCTGTGGCCGCGGCGGCCAAGCCTCTGATCAACGCCCCCACGCCGAAGACCGCCGCTGCGGCGGCCCAGGCTGGTCGTGGCCAAGGCCAACTGCGGCTGTCCAGCGGAACCCAGCCGTGCATGATCAAGGCCCTGAGCCTCAAGGAAGCCCTGCTGGTGGTGCGTCGCGGCACCAACCTGCCACAGGTGCTCGAAGGCGCGGTGCTGGACCTGGAGCAAGGCGAGAATGCCGAAACGGCGCGGCTAAATGGCTACCTGCACGCTATTGCGGCGCTGGAGCCCAAGCCTGAGAGCGACTGGCTGCAACTGACCTTCAAGTTCGTCGACCAGGATGCGCAGAAGCTCGACTACCTGTCGCGACTGATTGCCCGCGGCACGGCGCAGAAGCACTTCACGCCCGGGGCTTGATGGCCGCTTGAGCACCGCGACAGGTCGGAGCGGATTTTGTGGGAGCGGGCTTGCCCCGCGATAGCGATGGTATGGCCACCGTCGTCATCGCGGGGCAAGCCCGCTCCCACGTTACCCATCCGGCACTTCGCCCGACCAACTGTCATATCCCTCTCAAATTCGGCTGCTAGGCTTCGACAGAACACAACTGTCAAAAAGCCACTATCATGCCGCCCGCCCGCCTCCTGCTGTTCTGTGCCTTGCTCACGGCCTCGGCGTCGAGCTTGGCCATGACCGTCTACAAGACCACCGACACCTTCGGCGTGGTCTCCTATTCCGATCGCCCGAGCCCTGGGGCCAAGGCCTTCGTGTTTCGTGAGCCCATGGTCGAGCGCCTGGATGGCCAGGTTCGCCTGAAAACCGAGCCCTTTGCCGGTGGCGTGCGCTTTGTCGCTCGCAATGAACTGTTCGTACCCATGGAGGTGGAGCTGCGTGTGGAGCGCCTGGCCAATGCCCAGGGCGGTAATGCCCCGCGTATCGTCCGGCGCCTGGTGCCGCCGCGCTCGACCCAGGTGCTCAGTGTGGTCCAGGCCCGTCAGGGGGGCAGCCTCAGGTACGACACCCAGTTTCGCTATGCCATGGGCGACCCAGGGCAGCGCCCGCAGGGCTATCGCTATCCCTTTCCCTGGAAGGGCGGACCGTTTCGCCTGAGCCAGGGCCCCAATGGCCGGTTCAGCCATTTCGGGCCCAAGGGCCGCTACGCCATGGACATCGCCATGCCCGAGGGCACACCGATTATCGCGGCGCGGGGTGGGGTGGTGGTGAAGATCGAGAACAACCAGAGCGGGCGGGGCAACAACCCGGCGGGCAATTTCGTCAGGATCCTGCACCCTGACGGCACCATGGGCGTGTACCTGCACCTGATGCGTGGTTCGGTGGTGGTTGGCGAGGGGCAGCGGGTGGCCCAGGGACAGGCGCTTGCCAAATCGGGCAACACCGGCAACAGCAGCGGGCCGCACCTGCATTTCGTGGTGCAGCGCAATGTGGGATTGGCGCTGGAGTCGATACCGTACCAGTTCGACCGACCGATTAACGGGTTGCCGGATTTCACTGCCGGCAACCCTTGAGGCTTTTGGGGCCGCAAAGCGGCCCCAAAGGATCAATCGAGCTTGAGCACCTTGGCCAGCACGATCTTCGGACCTTTCATCTTCTTGATGATGATGCGCAGGCCTTCGACCTCGAGTACTTCCTCTTCCTCGGGCACGCGCTTGAGGGTCTCGTAGACCAGGCCGGCAAGGGTTTCCGCTTCGATATGGTCCAGGTCGACACCCAGCAGGCGCTCGACCTTGAACAGCGGCGTATCACCGCGCACCAGCAGCTTGCCGGGTTGGTAGGCGAGGATGCCGCGCTCGGTCTTGCGGTGTTCGTCCTGGATATCGCCGACCAGTACTTCCAGCACGTCTTCCATGGTCAGGTAGCCGATCACCTTGCCATCGGCTTCCTCCACCAGCACGAAGTGCGCGCCGCCCTTGCGGAACTGCTCCAGCAACTGGGACAGCGGCATGTGCCGCGACACGCGCTCCAGCGGGCGGGCGAGGTCTTCAAGGTCGATGGTCTCGGGCAGGTGGTCCAGCTCGGCCAGCTCCAGCAGCAGGTCCTTGATGTGCAGCAGACCGGTGAATTCCTCGCGCTCGGCGTCATACAACGGGTAGCGGCTGAACTTGTGGCGGCGCAGCAGGGCGAGGATTTCCTTCAGCGGCGCATGGGCGTCGATGCTGACCATGTCCTCGCGGGAGTTGGCCCAGTCGACCACTTCCAGCTCGCCCATCTCCACGGCCGAGGCCAGCACGCGCATGCCCTGGTCGCTCGGATCCTGGCCGCGGCTGGAGTGCAGGATCAGCTTGAGCTCCTCGCGGCTGTAGTGGTGCTCGTGGTGCGGCCCGGGCTCGCCTTGGCCTGCGATGCGCAGGATGGTATTGGCGCTGGCGTTGAGCAGGTAGATGGCCGGGTACATCGCCCAGTAGAACAGGTACAGCGGCACGGCCGTCCACAGCGACAGCAGCTCGGGCTTGCGGATCGCCCAGGACTTGGGCGCCAGCTCGCCGACGACGATGTGCAGGTAGGAGATCACGAAGAAGGCGACGAAGAACGAGATCGCCTTGATCAGCTCCGGGCTGTCCACGCCCACGGCAGCCAGCAGCGGCTCGAGCAGGTGGGCGAAGGCCGGCTCGCCGACCCAGCCCAGGCCCAGGGAGGCGAGGGTGATGCCCAGCTGGCAGGCCGACAGGTAGGCGTCGAGCTGGTTGTGCACCTTGCGCAGGATGCTGCCACGCCAGCCGTGCAGCTCGGCGATGGCTTCGACTCGGGTGGAGCGCAGCTTGACCATGGCGAACTCGGCGGCAACGAAGAAGCCGTTGAGCAGCACCAGGAACAAGGCGAAGAGAATCATGCCGAAATCGGCGAACAACGAGGTGAGGCTGATACCAGGGGAAGGGTCCATGATGGAGTTTTTACGGGGTCCGTCTTTGCAATGGAGAGAAAAAAAGTGCCAGCGATGGCTGGCACGGGGGATCCAATGTAGCGGCTGGAGCCGTAAAAGCAAAGGGCTGCAAAGCAGCCCCGGTACTGTCAGGCCTTGTTTGCAACCAATTGCGCCGGCGCAAAGTGGCAGGTAAAGGTGCTGCCGTGCCCCGGCACGCTGCTGATTTCCAGCCGCCCGCGATGGCGCATCAGCACATGCTTGACGATCGCCAGCCCCAACCCGGTGCCGCCGGTGTTCGACGCTCGGCTGGAGTCGACCCGGTAGAAGCGCTCGGTCAGGCGTGGCAGATGCTTGGCCTCGATCCCCACCCCCGAGTCCTGCACGCTCAGGTGCGCGCCCTGTTCGTCGGCCCACCAGCGGATGCGGATATTGCCTTCGTCCTGGGTGTACTTGACCGCGTTGAACACCAGGTTGGAGAACGCGCTGCGCAGCTCCGACTCACTGCCCTTGAGACGAATGCCAGGCGTCGCCTCCAGGCTGATGCGCTGATTGCGCGGGCCGGACAGGGCCTGGGCATCGTTCTTGATGGCGCCGAGCAGGGTGTCGACCAACACGGGCTGGTTGTCGGAGGGGTAGTCGGTGGCCTCGAGCTTGGCCAGCAGCAGCAGGTCGTTGAGCAGGGTCTGCATGCGCGAGCCTTGCGCGCTCATCTGCTGCAGGGCGCGGTTCCAGCGCGGGTTCACGTCCTCGACGTTGTCCAGCAGCGTCTCCAGGTAACCGGTGATCACCGTCAGCGGCGTGCGCAGCTCGTGGGAAACGTTGGCGACGAAGTCCTTGCGCATCTGTTCCAGCTGGTGAATACGGGTCACGTCGCGCACCAGCATCAGGTGTTCGTTGTTGCCGTAGCGGGTCAGGTGCAGTTGTACGCGCAGCCGGTCGTTGATTGGCGACGGAATCTCCAGCGGCTCGGCGTAGTTGTCCGACTCGAAATACTCCTTGAAGCGCGGATGGCGCACCAGGTTGGTCACCGGCTGGCCGCCGTCCTGCGGCGTCTTGAAGCCCAGCAGGGTCTCGGCGGCGCGGTTCCACCACTCCAGGTTGCCTTCGCTGTCGAGCATGATCACCGCGTCGCGCAGGGCGGCGGTGGACTCCTGGACCCGGTCGATCACCGCCTGCAGGCGGCCGCGCACGCGCTGGTCGCGGCGCTGCAGATGGTAGATGCTGTCGAACACCTCGCCCCACAGGCCGTAGCCGTCGGGTGGCGCCTCGTCGGGCTGGTGGTTGCGCAGCCAGTCGTGCAGGCGCAGCAGTTGCTTCAACGTCCAGCCCAAATACAGGGCCAGGCCGATGGCCAGGCTCCAGCCATAGTAGCCGCTGACCAGCCCGCCGATCAGGCAGACGGTGATCAGCAGGAGCATGTGGCGAATCAGGGTCGCGTGCCAGTTCTGGTTCAATTGACAGTCCTTGTACAGCGGGCGCCGGGGCTTCGATCAGCTCTTGGTCGAGAAGCGATAGCCGGTGCCGCGGACGGTTTGTACCAGATTTTCATAGGCTTCACCCAGCGCCTTGCGCAGGCGACGGATATGCACGTCGACGGTGCGTTCCTCGACGTAGACGTTTCCGCCCCAGACCTGGTCGAGCAGCTGGCCACGGGTGTAGGCGCGCTCCTGGTGGGTCATGAAGAACTGCAGCAGGCGGTATTCGGTGGGACCCATCTCGGCCGGCTTGCCGTCGATGGTCACGCGGTGGCTGATCGGGTCGAGCAGCAGGCCACCGACTTCGATTGGCGCCTCGCTGTCGCTCGGGCCGGTGCGGCGCAGCACGGCCTTCAGGCGCGCCACCAGCTCGCGGGGCGAGAACGGCTTGGTGATGTAGTCATCGGCGCCGACCTCCAGGCCCTGGATCTTGTTGTCCTCCTCACCCTTGGCGGTGAGCATGATGATCGGGATGTCGCCGGTCAGCTCGTCGCGCTTGAGGCGGCGGGCCAGCTCGATGCCCGAGGTGCCCGGCAGCATCCAGTCGAGCAGGATCAGGTCCGGCTTGCGGTCGACGATGATGGCGTGGGCCTGTTGCGAGTTCTCGGCCTCGAGGCAGTCATAGCCGGCCATTTCCAATGCAACGGCGATCATCTCGCGGATAGGCGCTTCGTCGTCGACGATCAGAATGTTTCTGCCAACCATGCTCAATTACCTCTCCCAGGAACGGTGTCTTGGCCCGCATTAGATAACGGAATTATTGCAGCTGTGTGACAGGGTGTTGGCCATTCTGGCGACATTGCGTGACTGGACTAGGCTTCAGGGGGCCGCGAAGGCGGTGCGGACATTCAATCCACCCCCGAAACAATGGTGATTCCAATGACACGACATACGCTGAGCTGGATGGCCCTTTGCGCTGCGCTGGCAGTGCCGGGGGTGGCGTCGGCTCATCACGCCATGGAAAAGGACGGCATGTGGGTCGATCATGACGGCATGACGCTGTACACCTTCGACAAGGATGTTGGCGGCAAGTCCATGTGCAACGGCGAGTGCGCCAAGAACTGGCCGCCGTTGATGGTGAAGAAGGACGATGAGGCGCCGAAGGACAAGTGGACCCACGTCACCCGAGAGGATGGCTCGATGCAGTGGGCCTATGACGGCAAGCCGCTGTACACCTTCGTCAAGGACAAGAAGGCCGGGGAGACCACCGGCGATGGCATGAAGGGCGTCTGGCATATCGCCAAGCCATGAGATTGCCAGGGTCGCTTTGCGACCCTTTCGCGGCACAGGGCCGCTCCTACAGGTAAGTGGGCCCCCTGTAGGAGCGGTCTTGTGTCGCGAAGGGCTGCAAAGCAGCCCCAAAGGCTTTCAGCGTAACGCGTAATCCAGCACCACCCCGCCAAAGATCAGCATCCCCGCCCAATGGTTGTGCAGAAACGCCTTGAAGCACGACTCCCGATCCAGCTTGCGCGTCGACCAGAACTCCCAGGCAAAGCACACCGCCGCCGCCAGCAGCCCCAAGTGGAACCAGCCGCCCAGTTCGAAGCGGTTGCCCGCCAGCAGCAGGCAGCCCAGCGACAGCAACTGCAAGGTCAGGATGATTACCCGGTCGGCCTCGCCGAACAGGATGGCGGTGGATTTCACGCCGATCTTCAGGTCGTCGTCGCGGTCGACCATGGCGTAGTAGGTGTCGTAGCCCACTGTCCACAGCAGGTTGGCGATGTACAGCAGCCAGGCACTGGCCGGCAGCTCGCCGCCCGCGGCGGTGAAGGCCATCGGGATGCCCCAAGAGTACGCCGCGCCCAGCACCACCTGCGGGTAGTAGGTATAGCGCTTCATGAACGGGTAGCAGAACGCCAGGGCGACCGCGCCGAACGACAGCCACACCGTGGTGGCGTTGGTGCACAGCACCAGCAGGAAGCTCACCCCCACCAGCAGGGCGAACAGCACCAGCGCTTCGCGGGGTTTCACCCGGCCGCTGGCCAGCGGGCGGTCGGCGGTGCGCTTGACGTGGCCGTCCACCTTGCGGTCGGCAAAATCGTTGATGCAGCAGCCTGCGGCGCGCATCAGTACCACGCCGAGGCCGAAGATCAGCACGTTGGCCAGGGTCGGCGAGCCGTTGCCGGCGATCCACACCGCCGACAGCGTCGGCCACAGCAGCAAGTAAATGCCGATCGGGCGGTCCATGCGGCTCAGCTGGATGAAGTCCCAGGCTCGTGGGTGCACGCGGTTGAGCGATTTGAGCAGTTGCAGGTACATCAGCGGTTCTCCTCCTTGGCCGCATGCCACAGGGCGGGCAGGAACACCTCGGCCACCAGCAGGTCGAGGCCGTCCCGCTCGAAGCGCGAGCGGCGTCCCCACAACCCGGCACTGGCGACCTCCACGGGCAGCCAGCCCTGTGGATAACTGCACACTTCAATCGGATGGCGGACGAACGCCTGGTCGCAGAACAGCAGTTCGCCCAGCGAGCGGCTGCCCAGGGTCTCCAGGTCCAACCCGCCGCGCTCCAGCGCCATGCGGCTGGCCACGCTGCGGGCAAACACCCACGGCTGGCCATGGCCGCGCAGGTAGACCTCGCGGACCCAGCCCTGCGCGCCGAGGGCAAGGCCCAAGGCGGCGCATTCGTCGTCGCGCAGGGGCTGCCAGCCCTCGAACAGGGGGGTGACGCTGAAGTGGTCGTGTGAGAGACGGGTGAGGCGACGGGTCAGGGAGCCTTCGTCGAACAGCCAGCCCAGGGTCGGCTGGTCGAGGGGGGGCGCCAGCTGCGGATACGCCAGCCACGCGACCGCGGCTGCTTGCGGGGTTTCGTACGGCACGTCGGTATGCTTGATACAGGCCAGAGAGGCGGCGAGCTTAGCATGTTTGCCATCGTGGCTTGCATACTGCCAGCAGGGCCAGTACAAAAGCCGACCAGAGATTGCACGGTGGTCTCCTTGCGGGCTTGCCCCGCGCCGATGCCATCAATTGCAACGCACCCTGTAGCCTGACCGAGGAACAGCAGTAAATGAAGAAGTGGCAATGTATTGTCTGTGGCCTGATCTACGACGAGGCCCAAGGCTGGCCGGACGACGGCATCGCCCCTGGCACCCGCTGGGAGGACGTACCGGAAGACTGGCTGTGCCCCGACTGCGGCGTGGGCAAGAGTGATTTCGAAATGATCGCCATCGGCTGATCGCAACCCTGGCTTGAAGAAGGAACGCACGACATGACGTCCCCCGTGGTGATCATCGGTACCGGCCTTGCCGGCTACAACCTGGCGCGAGAGTTTCGCAAGCTCGACGGCGACACGCCGCTGTTGCTGATCACCGCCGACGACGGTCGCTCCTACTCCAAGCCCATGCTGTCCACCGGCTTCGCCAAGCAGAAGGACGCCGACGGCCTGTGCATGGCCGAACCGGGTGCCATGGCCGAGCAGCTCAAGGCCGAGATTCGCACCCACACCCGCATCAGCGGCATCGACCCAGGCCACAAGCGCCTGTGGATCGGCGAGGAGGCGGTGGAATACCGCGATCTGGTGCTGGCCTGGGGCGCGCAGACCGTGCAGGTGCCGGTCGAAGGCGATGCGGGCGAGCTGATCTTCCCGATCAACGACTTGGAAGACTACGCACGCTTTCGCGCCGCCGCCGCGGGCAAGCAGCGGGTGCTGATCCTCGGGGCCGGCCTGATCGGTTGCGAATTCGCCAACGACCTCAGCCTCGGCGGCCTGCAGTGCCAGGTCGTCGCCCCCTGTGAGCAGGTGATGCCGACCCTGCTGCATCCGGCTGCCGCCGCAGCCGTGCAGGCGGGGCTGGAAGGGCTGGGCGTGCGCTTCCATCTCGGTCCGGTGCTGACCCGGCTGCAACGCGCAGGTGAGGCGCTCGATGCGCACCTGTCCGATGGCAGCGTGATTCCCTGCGACCTGGTGGTATCGGCCATCGGCCTGCGCCCGCGCACCGACCTGGCGGCAGCGGCGGGGTTGCAGGTCAACCGTGGGGTGGTGGTGGACCGCCAGCTGCGCACCTCCCACGCCAATATCTTCGCCTTGGGCGACTGCGCCGAGGTCGACGGGATCAACCTGCTGTACGTCATGCCGCTGATGACCTGCGCCCGTGCCCTGGCCCAGACCCTGGCCGGCAACCCGACCGCGGTGGCCTACGGCCCGATGCCGGTTACCGTGAAGACCCCGGCCTGTCCGCTGGTGGTATCCCCGGTGCCGCCCGGCCACGAGGGCAGCTGGGTGGTCGAGGGCAGCGGCGCCGACCTGAAAGTGCTCTGCCACGGCGCCGATGGCCAGCTGCTGGGTTATGCCCTGACCGGCGGCGCGGTCATGGAGAAACTGGCGCTGAATCGCCAGTTGCCGCCCTTGATGGCGTAAATGGCGGGCGTTCTGTCGGAATTATCCTGTTCTTGCCGCGACAATGGCCGCCCAGATACTGGCGCGGCCCCGGTGGGCGTGCCATCCTCACTGGCGTCTGCCGCAGCCTAGAGCCTGCGGTGCCTTGAACGCTGCTCCCTCCGGCAGCACGGCATAACAACAAGAAATCCCGTCAAAGAGGCTTCACTATGCGTAAACCAGAACTCGCCGCCGTCATCGCCGAAAAGGCCGATCTGACCAAGGAAAAGGCCAATCAGGTCCTGAACGCGATTCTCGACAGCATCACCGGCGCGCTCGACAAGGACACCGTCACCCTGGTCGGTTTCGGCACCTTCGAAAAACGCCACCGTGGCGCCCGCACCGGCAAGAACCCGCAGACCGGCGAGCCGGTCAAGATCAAGGCCAGCAACACTGTCGCCTTCAAGCCTGGCAAGGGCCTGCGTGACAGCGTCAACGTACCTGCCAAGCCTGCCAAGAAAAAGTGACCGGACAGCTTCACCCGACGGGCGCCTGGAGGCGCCCGTTGCGTTTCTGGTAAGCAAATGCGGCGAACTTGCATAAACAGGGCGAGAAACGGATAAACTGCGCGACTCAGTCACTTTTCATTCGAGGCGTGTTGATGAAGTTTCGCTTTCTTCTCTGGGCCATGGGCTTGCTGATGGCCAAGGCCAGCCGCAACAACCCGGCGTTCCAGCAGCAGCTGCAGGACAAGGACCTGGTCTTCCAGATGCAGACGCTCGACGGCAAGGTTGCCCGGCACTTCATCGTCAAGGACCTGCGCATCAGCAGCAAGGGCGGCCTGCACCCGCAGCCGGCCTTCGCCATCGCGTTCAAGGACGCCGCTTATGGCTTTGCCACGCTGCAAGCCGGTAACAAGCAGCTGGCGTTCATGCAGGGGATCCAGGAGAAGAACATCCAGATCAAGGGCAATCCGGCGCTGGTAATCTGGTTCCAGGGCTTGATGAAGTACCTGAAACCAAAGAAGAAGGCCTGAAATCGCCGGACCTGCATTGGCAGCCAGTTCCCATGATGCGCAGGCTTGCACCATCCCTGTGGGAACCGGCCTGACGGCGAAAGGGGCGCAGGGCGCCCCACCTCTCAGTGCGGCGCGTGGAACTGCGACGCCAGCTCGCGCAGCAGGGCCTCGGCCTCCAGCACCTTGTTCACCACCTCTTCAGCCTTCTCCCGACTCAGCCCCAGGCGCTCGAGCAGGGCATCCGGGATCTCGTCCTTGGGCCCTGAACCGATCCCCCGGGCGCGCAGCAGGCGCGTCGCCAGGCACACCAGATTGGGGAATGCCGCATAATCGCCGTCGTACGCCGGATCGTGCTGGAATCGCAGGGCTGTGGACAGCTCATCGGGCATGTCCCACAGCTTCATCAGCCAGGCCCCGATCTGTTCACGGCTGATCCCCAGCAGGTGCTGTTCCACATAGCTGTGGCACAAGTGCGGGTTGACCTCCAGGTGACGGCAGATCAGCGAGAAATGCGGTGGGAAGACGTGGGCCAACAGCAGGTAGCCAAAGTTGTGCAGCAGGCCGGCCAGGTAGGTCAGGCCCGCTTCCGGGCGCTCGGCACGTGGCATGGCGCGCGTCAGGCCCTCGATCACCGCGGCGGTGTAGATCGACTGCTGCCAGTATGGCGTGGCCTGCTGCGGGTGGTCCTTGGGTAGGCTCAGGGTCTTGCCCAACGCCAGGCCCAGGGCCAGGTTGATCACCAGGTCGAAGCCCAGCACGCGGACGATGGCGTCTTCCACCGAGCGAATCTTGCCGGGTGAGGCGTAGTACGGGGAGGCAGCCCAGCTGACCACCTGCGCGGCCAGGGCCGGATCGGTTTCCACCACGCCGGTGATGTCGTCGATGCTGGCATTGGGGTCGACGCGCAGCTTGATGATCTTTTGCGCGGTGTCGGCCAGCGGCGGAATCTCGATGGTCTGTTCCAGGCGTTGCTGGATGCGACGGGCGGTGAAGGCCTGGACGGCGCGGATGACTTCCTTGGGAGGGCCGTCCAACTGGTCGAAACTGAGGCGAATCTCGCTGATCTGCTGGCCGAACGTGCTGGCGCTGGCCTTGAACAGCATCTTCTTGAAGGCGGTTCTGCCGATTTCCAGGAGCAGGCCGGTTTCGCCGGACTGGATCAGCAGCGTCTCGTTGTCGAGCAGGCTCTTCTCGTACTGGCATGGCGAGCTGGTCAGGGCGGGAATCGCCGGCAGCGCCTTGAGGTGATGCTTGTCGAGCATCTGCTTCAGGCGCTCCAGCGGCACGGCCTTGAGCTTGCGCCCGGTCAGTTCCTCGAGGCGCTTGAGGTCCAGCAACTGGCTTTGCGGGAACAGCACCATCAAGGCACCGATCTCGTCATCGAGCAGCACGGCCTGCACCCGCGAGGCGGCCGGCAGCCCCGGGTGCTCGGGCACCTCGCGGAAGCTGACGCCGAGCTTGTCGAGCAACAGCCGGATGACAGACGGTGCGTGTAGGGTTGCGGTATCCAGGGCAACTTCAGTCATGGCCTGTATCCAATCATTCTTTAAACGCGAAGTATAACCAGCCTGGCCGCCAAGCTGGATCCATTATGGGACGGACGTCACACCTGGCCATATTGTTGACCGTGGCGCAGCCAGCGGTCGAGCAACGGGCTGACGTGGTCGGGCCAGCGTGCCAGCAGGGCCTGGGCGGCGTCGCGCACGGCTGGCAGCAGGTCGGCGTCGCGCATCAGGTCGGCGACCTTGAACTGTAGCAGGCCGGTCTGGCGGGTCCCGAGCATCTCGCCCGGGCCGCGCAACTCCAGGTCCTTCTCTGCTATGACGAATCCGTCGTTGGTTTCCCGCATGATGCCCAGGCGCTCACGGCCGATCTGCGACAGCGGCGGGTGGTAGAGCAGCACGCAGTGGCTCACCGCGCTGCCCCGACCGACCCGGCCGCGCAACTGGTGCAACTGGGCCAGGCCCAGGCGCTCGGGGTTCTCGATGATCATAAGGCTGGCATTGGGCACGTCGACGCCGACCTCGATCACCGTGGTGGCCACCAGCAGTTGCAGGTCGCCGGCCTTGAACTCGGCCATCACCGCGGCCTTTTCTGCGGGCTTCATGCGTCCGTGGATCAGGCCCACGCGCAGCTCGCCCAGGGCGCTGCCCAGTTCCTCGAAGGTGCTTTCGGCGGCCTGGCAGGTGAGTTCCTCGGACTCTTCGATCAGGGTGCATACCCAATAGGCCTGGCGGCCTTCGGCGCAGGCGGCGCGGACCCGCTCGACCACCTCGAAGCGACGGCTGTCGGCGACCAGCACGGTGTTCACCGGGGTGCGCCCGGGCGGCAGCTCGTCGAGGATCGAGGTGTCCAGGTCGGCATAGGCGCTCATCGCCAGGGTGCGCGGGATTGGCGTGGCGGTCATGATCAGCTGGTGCGGGCACAGCTGGCCCATGACGCCCTTTTTGCGCAGGGCCAGGCGCTGCTGCACGCCGAACCGGTGCTGTTCGTCGATGATCGCCAGGGCCAGGTGCTTGAACTGCACCTCCTCCTGGAACAGTGCGTGGGTGCCGACCACCATGGGCGCACCATTGGCGATCTGCTCCAGGGCGCTGGCGCGGGCCTTGCCCTTGAGCTTGCCGGCCAGCCATGCCACCTCGATGCCCAGCGGTTCGAGCCAGCGCTTGAAGGTGAGGTAGTGCTGTTCGGCGAGGATCTCGGTGGGCGCCATCAGGGCGACCTGGTAACCCGCTTCCAGAGCCTGCAGGGCGGCCAGCGCGGCGACCACGGTCTTGCCGGCGCCCACGTCGCCTTGCACCAGGCGCATCATTGGCTCGTGCTGGCTGAGATCGTAGGCAATTTCGTTGCCGACCCGCTGCTGGGCGCCGGTCGGGCTGAAGCCGAGATTGGCCAGGTACTGTGCCGGCAGGCGCGTAGCCTTGGGCAGTACCGGCGCGCGCAGGGCTCGCTGGCTTTCGCGCAGGCGCTGTTGCGACAGCTGGTGGGTCAGCAGTTCTTCGAAGGCCAGGCGGTGCTGGGCCCAGTGATGGCCTTCGGCGAGTTCGTCGAGATCGGCGTCGGCCGGCGGGTTGTGCAGGTAGCGGATCGCGTCGCTCAGCGGCGCCAGCTGATAGTCGCGGGCCAGCTCGTCGGGCAGCCAGTCGGGCAGGCTGCGTGGGCCGAGCAGGCCAAGACTCTGCTGGCAGAGCAGGCGCAGGCGCTGCTGGGTCAGGCCTTCGGTGGTCGGGTAGATCGGTGTCAGCGTCTGTTCGACCGGCGGCGGTGCTTCGTCGCCGTTCAGCGCCCGGTATTCCGGGTGGTAGATCTCCAGCCCCGAGGCGCCGGGGCGGGCTTCACCATAGCAGCGCAGGTGGGTGCCACGCTTGAGGCCCTCCTTCTGCGCATTGCTGAAATGGTAGAAGCGCAGGCTCAGCGTGCCGCTGCCGTCGCCTAGGCGCACCACCAGGCTGCGGCGCTTGCCCATGGTCACGTCGGCCCCGCTGACCACGCCCTCGATCACCGCGTCCTGGCCCGGACGCAGTTGGCCGATGGGCACCACGCGGGTGCGGTCCTGGTAGCGCAGCGGCAGGTGGAACAGCAGGTCCTGCAGGTTCTCCAGGCCGACCTTGGCGAGTTTTTCCGCCATGGCATCGCCTACGCCCTTGAGCGTGGTGACCGGGACGTTCGACAGCTCGGTCATGGGTTCAGGCCGGTTGTTCCACCGGCGGCTTGGCCACCGAGCAGAGGCGGATCGAGTCGGCGAGGATCTCGATGGCCTTCGGCCGCGGGAAGCTGGCGCGCCAGGCGATGGCCACGGTGCGGAACGGTGCGGGCGCGGTCAGCGGGCGGACTTCGATGACGCCCGGCGCGTAATGATGGCTGTGCACCGCCGACAGCGGCAGGATCGACACGCCCAGGCCCGATGCGACCATGTGGCGGATGGTTTCCAGCGAGCTGGACTCGACCGTGGTGTGCTTGGAGCCCTCGCCGCCCTTGTTCAGCGTCGGGCAGGCCTCGAGCACCTGGTCGCGGAAGCAGTGGCCCTCGCCGAGCAGCAGCAGGCTCTTGTCGTTGAGCATGGCGGTGTCGATGGTGTCCTTGGCGGTCCACGGGTGGTCGGCCGGCATCAAGGCGCAGAACGGCTCGTCGTACAGCGGCAAGGTCAGCACGTCGGCCTCGTTGAACGGCAGGGCGATGATCACCGCGTCCAGTTCGCCGTTGCGCAGCTTTTCACGCAGCACGTGGGTGAAGTTCTCTTCGATGTACAACGGCATCTGCGGCGCCACGCGGTGCAACTGCGGGATCAGGTGCGGGAACAGATAGGGGCCGACGGTGTAGATGGCGCCGACCTTGAGCGGCGCGGTCAGCTGGTTCTTGCCGGCCTGGGCCAGCTCGCGGATGCCCTGGGCCTGCTCCAGCACCTTCTGCGCCTGGGCGACGATGCTCTCGCCGACCGGCGTGAGGCGCACCGCGCTCTTGCTGCGCTCGAAGATCAGCACGCCGAGTTCGTCCTCAAGCTTCTTCACGCCCACCGACAGGGTCGGTTGGCTGACGTGGCAACGCTCGGCCGCGTGGCCGAAGTGCTGCTCTTGCGCGAGGGTGACGATGTAGCGAAGTTCGGTGAGGGTCATAACGTGCGTCCATGAAGTTGCGGCCCCAGCATAGCGGCTGCAATCGATAGACGCACGTTATCAGACTTGCCGTTTTGTGACAGAAACAAAAACGTCAGCGTCGGTCCAGCGAATAGACGAACGGCGCAACGACTTCGATCGTGCCATTGTTCAGCAACTCCGCCGGAGGCTTTGGCACCGTGCCGGCACGGCGGATCATCTCCAGCGTGGCCCGGTCAAGCGCCGCACTGCCGGAACCGCCGGCCAGCGCGTACGAGACCACCTTGCCTTCGGCGTCGACGACGAAGCGCAGGCGGTTTATGCCCTGCAGTCCGCGACGGCGAGCGTCCTCGGGGTACTTCTTGTACTTGGCCAGGTGGCGCAGCAGATCGCTCTGCCAGCTCGGCAGGGCATTGCTGTTGGACGCGATGCTCGGCTGCGGCGCCGCCGACTTCTGCGGTGGCGTGTTGCTCGGCGGCGTGTCCGCGACGTCGTCCTTGGCTGGCGGCTCGTCCTTCGGCGGCTCAAGCTTCTTCTCGGGCTTGGGCGGCTGTGGCTTGGCCTTGGGCTTGGGCGGCTTGGGGATGGCGATCTTCGGCTTCGGCGCCTCTGCCAGCTTCGGCAGCGGCGGTTCCTCGACCGGCGTCGGCGGCTTCGGGGCGGCCTTGGGTGGCGGCGGTGGCGCGGGCTCGGGCAGCGGTGCCAGCTCGACCATCATCGCTGCCGGCGGCAACTCGAGGGCCTGGGGCACCGACCAGTTGAGCGTCAGCAGCACGGCGACCGCGTGCACGCCCAGCACGATCGCCAGGCTGCCACCGTAGCGCGCCATGTTTGAGCGCGTTTTCGTCATTTCTTGGCTGCCGTCTCGAGTCCGACCAGGCCGACCTTGAGGTAGCCGGCGGCACGCATGGTGTTCATCACTTCCATCAGGTCGCCGTAATCGACGCCCTTGTCAGCCTGGAAGAAGATGGTGGTTTCCTTGTCGCCCTTGGTCTTGGCGTCGAGCATGGCGCCAAGCTGGTCGCGCTGGGCCACCTCGTCGTCGCCGAGGTAGAGCTTCTTGTCGGCCTTGACGCTGACGAACACCGGCTTCTCGGGCCTCGGCGCGGGCTTCGCGGTCGAGGCGGGCAGGTCGACCTTGATGTCGACCGTGGCCAGGGGGGCCGCGACCATGAAGATGATCAGCAGCACCAGCATTACGTCGATGAACGGCGTGACGTTGATTTCGTGGTTCTCGGCGAGGTCGTCGCCACCTTCGTTGAGATGCAGGCCCATGGCTTACCCCACTTTCACCATGTGCGGGGCGGCGCGCTCGCTGCCCTGGTGGTCCAGGTCGCGGCTGACCAGCAGCAGGACCTGGGCGGAGGCGTCGGACACCTGTGCCTTGTAGCCGGCGATGGAGCGGGCGAAGACGTTGTAGATGACCACGGCCGGGATCGCGGCGACCAGACCCAGGGCGGTGGCCAGCAGGGCTTCGGCGATACCTGGGGCGACCACGGCGAGGTTGGTGGTCTGGGTCTTGGCGATGCCGATGAAGCTGTTCATGATGCCCCAAACGGTGCCGAACAGACCGACGAACGGTGCGGTGGAACCGATGGTAGCCAGTACGCCGGTGCCGCTGCTCATGGTCCGGCCACTGGCGGCTACCAGGCGCTCCAGGCGGAAACTGACGCGTTCCTTGATGCCTTCCTTCTCGCGGGCATTGGCCGACAGGCGCATTTCTTCGAGGGCGTCATGCACCAGGATGTGGGCCAGGGTGCCTTCCTTGTTCGACACCTCGCTGGCCTCTTTCAGGCTCACCGAGCGCTTCAGGGCGGCGATCTCGCCACGCAGGCGGCGCTTGGCGCCCATCAGCTCGAAGCCCTTGGCGATCCAGATGGTCCAGGTGATGATCGAGGCGATGGCCAGGCCGATCATCACGGCCTTCACCACCACGTCGGCGTTCTTGTACATGCCCCATGGGGACAGGTCGTGGGCCATGCCCAGCGAGGTGTCTTCGACCATCGCCTGCACGTTCTCGTTGGCCGGGGCCTGGCCTTCCACCGGCGCAGTCGCGTCGGCTGGTGCGGCAACCGGGGCCTGGCCTTCTGCGGCAGGCGTGGCTGGGGCGGCGGCAGCGGCGGGTGCCGGGGTGGCGGCGACAGGCTCTTCGGCCATGGCTGCCGGGGCCAGTACCAGGCTGAACATCAGCGCGGCAATGGCGCGCCAAGCGCGCGACGGGGTTGGCGAAGCGGAAGGTTGAGTACGTGTCATGCTGGCCGGACCTGATGAAGAGAAATGGGTTGAGTTCTTCAAGGCCTCGAAGCAGGCCGAGAACAGACAGGGTCGCCATTATTGCAAGTAATTCTTGTTAACAAAAGTAATAATGTTGCTTTTTTTGACCTTGGTATAGCCGTTTATCGCGCTAACCCGATAGCCTGTGCCTTTCGCATTAGGAGGTTTGGTATGTCAGACGTTTCAGCTTTGATCGTGGGTTGCGGTGATGTGGGCAGCCGCCTGGCCCGCCAACTGCTTGCTCAAGGCTGGCAGGTCAGCGGCTTGCGCCGTTCGGTCGATCAGTTGCCCGAAGGGGTTCGGCCGATCGCCGCCGATCTGGCCGAGCCGCAGATACCGAGCGCTTGGCCCGAGCAGGGACCTGATTACCTGGTGTATTGCGTGGCGGCCAGCCAGCACGATGAAGCCGGCTACCAGGCGGCCTATGTCGAAGGTTTGCGCCATGTGCTGGGATGGCTGGCGGCGAAAGGGCAGCGGCCACGACGCCTGGTGTTCGTGTCCAGCAGCAGCGTGTATGCGCAGCAGGACGGTGAATGGATTGCCGAAGCGGCAGCCACGCAGCCCGAGGGCTATTCCGGCAAGGTGATGCTCGAGGCTGAGCGGCTGGCGCTGGACAGCGGCATTCCCGCGACGATCGTGCGCCTGACCGGCATCTATGGTCCGGGGCGCGAGTGGTTGCTGAGTCAGGTGCGCCAGGGGTATCGCGTGGCCGAGGAGCCACCGTTGTACGGCAATCGCATTCATGCCGAGGATGCCGCCGGCCTGATGGCGCACCTGCTGCGGGCCGATGCCCGGGGTGTTGCGCTGGATGACTGCTATATCGGCGTGGATGACGATCCGGCGCCGCTGGCCGAGGTGGTGGCCTGGCTGCGTGAATACCTGGGCGTTACCCAGTGGTCGGATGAGCAGCGGGTGCGGCGCACCGGCAGCAAGCGCTGCAGCAATGCGCGGGCGCGGGCGTTGGGGTGGGTGCCGATGTATCCGAGTTACAAAGAGGGGTATGCCGCCATTCTGCAAGGGCGTGGTTGAGACTACCGGCCCTATCGCGGGGCAAGCCCGCTCCCACGCATATCGTGGGAGCGGGCTTGCCCCGCGATGTTGGCTAATCCTTTTCCAGCACCCACTGCCGCGCACCGGCGGCCAGTTGCGGCATTTCATCCGGTTGGGCGCGGTTTACCGCCTGGAAGATTTCCAGGGTGTCGCCGTCGCGCTTGAAGATCCATGGCGCGCCACGCTGGTCGCGCTCCAGCCATAGGCTGTCGTTGCCATCGCCCATGGTCGCGCAGTCGCCCGCCAGGCAAAGGGCGAAGCGGTCAGGGCCAGGCAGGCCGGTAACGTTGCCGGTGTCGCTGAAGCGCACCACTGCGCCCTTGCCCTGTCCTTCGACGATCTTCCAGTCGCCGCCCAGGTATTGCTGGTACAGCGCCTTCTCGAAGCTGCCACCCAGCGGCGTGTTCTGTGGGCCTTCGCTGCGCACGAAGGTTTGCTGGTGACCGGACGGGTCGATCGCCAGCAACTCGTCGCCGTCGAGCTTGAGCTGTTCGACCAGGCCACCTTCGAAGCTGACCTGCCAGTCTTTCTCGTTGGCGCTCAGGCGCCCGTCGGCAGCCTCGAAGCCATTGCTGAAGCTGGCCTGCTGGTTCTTGACGTCGATCTTCCACTCGAACACCGGGCCCTGGGCGTCGAGAGCCTGGCGCAGGCTGGTGCCTTTGCGGGCGGCGTCGATGGCGGCCTGGTTGATCCAGGTGCCGTTGAAGTCTTCGGGTTTATGGCTGGCGCAGCCGCCCAGGAGCAGGGCTGCCAGCGCGATAGGCAATGCGTGGCGCATGGGGGAAACCTTGGGGCAGGAGAGGGTGGTGACGGGCTTGATGCCCGTCACCGGGAGCATCACTCGAGGACCAGGATGGCGTCCATCTCGACCTGGGCACCCTTCGGCAGCGCGGCGACGCCGATGGCGGCGCGGGCCGGGTAGGGCTGTTCGAAGTAACGGCCCATGATTTCGTTGACCTTGGCGAAGTGGCTCAGGTCGGTGAGGAAGATGTTCAGCTTGACGATGTCCTTGAACGAACCGCCAGCGGCTTCGGCCACCGACTTCAGGTTCTCGAACACCTGGACGGTCTGGGCTTCGAAGCCTTCGACCAGTTCCATGGTCTTCGGATCGAGCGGGATCTGGCCCGACATGTACACAGTGTTGCCAGCCTTGATCGCTTGAGAGTAGGTGCCGATGGCGGCAGGGGCCTTGTCGCTGGTGATGACGGTCTTGCTCATGATGACTCCTTGCGGTTGGCGGACTACGCACGCATCCGGGTGATGCGGACCACGCCGGTCAAGGTGCGCAGCTTCTTGATCACGCGGGCCAGGTGCACACGGTCGTGCACGCTGACCACCAGTTGGACCACGCTGATACGGCCGTCGCGTTCGTCCATGCTGATTTTCTCGATGTTGCCGTCGGCGGCGTTGACGCTGCTGGCCAGCAGCGCGATCAGGCCGCGCTGGTGTTCCAGCTCGACGCGCAGCTCGACGTTGAACTCGCCGGTGATGTCCTTGGCCCAAGAGAGCTGCAGGCACTTCTCCGGGTTGTGGCGGACTTCACTGATGTTGCGGCAGTCTTCCAGGTGCACGACCATGCCTTTGCCGGCCGACAGGTGGCCGACGATAGGGTCGCCCGGGATCGGGGTGCAGCACTTGGCGTAGCTGAGCACCAGGCCCTCGGTACCGCGGATCGCCAGCGGGCCTTCCGGCGCCGGCAGTTGCTCGCCTTCGGCGGACAGCAGGCGGCGGGCGACCACGTAGGCCATGCGGTTGCCCAGGCCGATGTCCTCGAGCAGGTCCTCGAGCAGTTCCAGGCGGTACTCGGCGAGGATCGACTGGATGCGCTCCTGGGGGATCTTCTCCAGGCTGCTGTCGAAGCCGGTCAGCACCTTGTTCAGCAGGCGCTCGCCGAGGCTGATGGACTCGGAGCGGCGCTGTTGCTTGAGGGCATGACGAATGTGCGTGCGCGCCTTGCCGGTGACCACGAAGTTGAGCCAGGCCGGGTTCGGCCGGGCGCCCGGCGCGCTGACGATCTCGACGGTGGAGCCGCTCTGCAGCGGCTCGGACAGCGGCGCCAGGCGGCGGTTGATGCGGCAGGCGATGCAGCTGTTGCCGACGTCGGTGTGCACCGCGTAGGCGAAGTCGACGGCGGTGGAGCCCTTGGGCAGCTCCATGATCCGGCCTTTGGGGGTGAAGACGTAGACCTCGTCCGGGAACAGGTCGATCTTCACGCTCTCGATGAACTCCAGCGAGTTGCCGGCGCGCTGCTGCAGCTCGAGGATGCCCTTGACCCACTGGCGGGCGCGGGCGTGGCTGCCCTTGGGCTGCTCTTCCTCGTTGGACTTGTACAGCCAGTGCGCGGCAATGCCGTTGTTGGCCATCTCTTCCATTTCGCGGGTGCGGATCTGGATCTCGATGGGCACGCCGTGCATGCCGAACAGCGTGGTGTGCAACGACTGGTAGCCGTTGGCCTTGGGGATCGCGATGTAGTCCTTGAACCGGCCCGGCAGTGGCTTGTACAGGTTGTGCACAGCGCCGAGCACGCGGTAGCAGGTGTCGACCTTGTCGACGATGATGCGGAAGGCGTACACGTCCATGATCTCGGTGAAGGCGCGACGCTTGCCGCGCATCTTCTTGTAGATGCCATAGAGGTGTTTCTGCCGGCCGCTGACTTCGCCTTGAATGCCATCGGCGGCCAGGCAGTTGGCCAGCGAGGTCTCGATCTTGGCGACGATTTCCTTGCGGTTGCCCCGCGCGCTCTTGACCGCCCGGTGGATCAGCGACGAACGCATCGGGTGCATGGCCTTGAAACCGAGGTCCTCGAACTCGACGCGCACAGTGTGCATCCCCAGGCGGTTGGCGATGGGGGCGTAGATCTCGAGGGTTTCCTTGGCGATGCGTCGGCGTTTTTCGCCGGACAGCACTTCCAGGGTGCGCATGTTGTGCAGGCGGTCGGCCAGCTTGACCAGGATCACGCGGATGTCGCGGGCCATGGCCATGGCCATCTTCTGGAAGTTCTCGGCCTGCGCCTCGGCCTTGGTCTCGAAGTTCATCTGGGTCAGTTTGCTGACCCCATCGACCAGCTCGGCGACGGTCTCGCCGAATTGCTGGCTCAAGGCTTCCTTGGCAATGCCGGTGTCTTCGATCACGTCGTGCAGCATGGCCGCCATCAGGCTCTGATGGTCCATGTGCATGTCGGCGAGGATGCTGGCAACCGCCAGCGGATGGGTCACGTAGGGCTCGCCGCTGCGGCGACGCTGGCCATCGTGGGCCTGCTCGGCGTAGAAGTAGGCCCGGCGAACCAGGTTGACCTGTTCGGGGCCCAGGTAAGTCGACAGCCGTTCGGCGAGGGCTTCTATACCCGGCATGGTTTCACCTCTTGCTGAAGAAGAGGGCCTTGCGCCGCACGGTGTCGACTGGGCATCAATCAGACGGCCTCGTTGTTCTCGTCCTCGAACGCGGCGAATACCGGATCCTCGGTGACGATCTCTTCGGCGGCGATGAACTCTGGCGTGACGATGCCTTCGGCGATTTCACGCAGGGCGACGACGGTCGGCTTGTCGTTTTCCCACGCAACGCGTGGCTCTTTGCCGCCGGTAGCCAGCTGGCGGGCGCGCTTGGTCGAGAGCATGACCAGCTCAAAGCGGTTATCCACGTGTTCCAGGCAGTCTTCAACAGTTACGCGGGCCATGGTCTTCCTCAGTAGCAAATGCGGTAGGCGTGCGCCCAGAATGGGCAGGCGGACTAGATAGTTTAAAAAATCACCAGCCAATAGGGAAGGGCTGTTTTGTCGGGTGCCCTTCCTCCGGTGCTGTTTGAGTCGTTTTCGCGGGCCCTGTGGGAGCGGGCTTGTCCGCGAAGCAGTTCACACCAAGCTGGGACGGACGATAACGGTTCCTGTTACCCGAAAACAACCGCCCCTGACGCGTTAACGCAACATTGCGTCGCGCAGGCGCGGGGTCAGCTCCTCGAACAGCGTCTGTACCGAGCGCAGGGCACGGCAATCGGGGCGGGTCAGCAGCCACAGCTGGGTGTCGCAGCCGGGCAGCGGGCCGCTCAGCGCCTCGACGCCGGGCAAGTCGTGGACCATGTAGTCGGGCAGTGCCGCCACGCCCAGGCCGGTGGTCACCAGTTGGGCGATGGTCGACATGCCGCTGCACTGGTAGCGCGGAATCAGCCCCGGGTGATGTTGGTTGCGCCAGACCACCGTGGCGTGGTCCTGCATGGAGTCGTCGGGGGCGATCCATGGCACGCTGGCGGCCGATTCCTGCAGGCGCTCGCGTAGCACCGGCAGGCCGCAGACCACGTAGGAGGTCGAGCCCAGGCAGCGGCCCACGAGGTGTTCCGGCGGCGTGTTGGTCAGGCGCAGGGCGATGTCGGCATCGCGGCGGCTGAGGTTGGCAAAGGTGTTGGAGGTGCCCATTTCCAGCGACAGCGCCGGGTAGTTGGGCATGAACTCGGCCAGCGCCGGCAGCAGCAGGCTGTGCAGCACCGCCTCGGTGCAGGTCAGGCGCACGGTGCCGCTGACCACCTGCTCGCCGCTGGTCAGCGCGATGCGCGCCGCGTCCAGCGCCTGTTCGGCGCGCTCGGCCTGCTCGGCCAGGGCCTGGGCGGTGTCGGTGGGCAGGTAGCCCTTGCGGCTCTTGACGAACAGCGCAGTGCCCAGTGCCGATTCCAGCCGGCGGATCGAACGGAAGACCGTGGAAACGTCGACCTTGAGCAGTTCGGCGGCCTTGGCCAGGGACCGGCCGCGCTCCAGCGCCAGGACCAGGGCGAGGTCCGCATGGTTGATCTGATATTGCATCGATGCACGCTCTGCTTGCCGAAATGCCAATGTCTGTTGCGTTGGGGCCATTTTATAGTGAAACGGCCCCCGGGAATCAATGCAGCCGGTCGGCAACCAGCCCCCCACGATGGGCCAGTGAAAAGAACAACAGCAGCACCATCGTCGCCTTTCGAGGCGTCATCCGCAGTTCCCCACATCGCCGCTCCGAATCAAAGGATGTACAGCCATGACGTCGGTCTCCCCGTGCGCCAGTTCTTCCCGCGAGATGAATGAGTTCCTGGATGCCCATCCGGATACCCAGTACGTCGACCTGCTGATCTCCGACATGAACGGGGTGGTGCGCGGCAAGCGCATCGAACGCGCCAGCCTGCACAAGGTGTACGAGAAAGGCATCAACCTGCCGGCCTCGCTCTTCGCCCTGGATATCAACGGTTCAACCGTCGAAAGCACCGGTCTTGGCCTGGACATCGGCGACGCCGACCGTATCTGTTTCCCGATTCCGGGCACGCTCTGCGACGAGCCATGGCAGAAGCGTCCGACCGCGCAGTTGCTGATGACCATGCATGAGCTGGATGGCGCGCCGTTCTTCGCCGATCCGCGCGAGGTGCTGCGCCAGGTGGTGAGCCGGTTCGACGACCTGGGCCTGGATATCTGCGCCGCGTTCGAGCTGGAGTTCTACCTGATCGACCAGGACAACCTCAACGGCCGTCCGCAGCCGCCGCGCTCGCCGATTTCGGGCAAGCGCCCGCAGTCGACCCAGGTGTACCTGATCGACGACCTCGACGAATATGCCGACTGCCTGCAGGACATGCTCGAAGCCGCCAAGGAGCAGGGCCTGCCCGCCGACGCCATCGTCAAGGAAAGCGCCCCCGCGCAGTTCGAGGTCAACCTGCACCACGTCGCCGACCCGCTGAAGGCCTGCGATTATGCGATCCTGCTCAAGCGCCTGATCAAGAACGTCGCCTACGACCATGAGATGGACTCCACCTTCATGGCCAAGCCCTATCCGGGCCAGGCAGGCAACGGTCTGCACGTGCACATCTCGCTGCTGGACAAGAAGACCGGCAAGAACATCTTTACCAATGACGACCCGCTGCAGAGCGAGACCCTGCGCCACGCCATCGGCGGCGTGCTGGAGACCATGCCGGCATCGATGGCGTTCCTGTGCCCGAACATCAACTCCTACCGCCGCTTCGGCGCCCAGTTCTACGTGCCCAATGCGCCGAGCTGGGGCCTGGACAACCGCACCGTCGCGGTCCGCGTGCCGACCGACAGCAGTGAGAACGTGCGCATCGAGCACCGCGTGGCCGGTGCCGACGCCAACCCGTACCTGATGCTCGCGGCGATCCTCGCCGGCATCCACCATGGCCTGACCAACAAGGTCGAGCCGAACGCGCCGATCGAAGGCAACTCGTACGAACAGCTGGAACAGAGCCTGCCGAACAACCTGCGCGACGCCCTGCGCGCGCTGGATGACAGCGAAGTCCTCAACCAATACATCAGCCCGGACTACATCGACATCTTCGTGGCCTGCAAGGAGAGCGAGCTGGCCGAGTTCGAAGTGTCGATCTCCGACCTCGAGTACAACTGGTACCTGCACACGGTGTAAGCCCATGAGCGCATTTGCGGTCCCCTTGATCGGTGTCAGCGCCTGCCGCCAGCAGGTGGGAAAGAACTCGTCGCACACGGTGGGCGACAAGTATGTCGAGGCCGCGGGCTTTGCCGGGCTGCCGCTGATCCTGCCGGCGCGTGATGGCGGCAGCGACACCCGGGCGCTGCTGGCCCGGCTCGATGGCATTCTTTTTACCGGTTCGCCTTCAAATGTCGAGCCGCATCATTACAATGGCGCCCCCAGCGCGGAAGGTACCCGGCACGATCTTGCACGTGATCGCCTGACCTTGCCGCTGCTGCAGGCGGCCATTGCCGCCGGTGTGCCGGTGTTGTGCATCTGCCGTGGCTTCCAGGAACTGAACGTGGCCCTTGGCGGCACCCTGCACCAGCGCGTGCAGGAACTGCCCGGCTACCTGGACCACCGCGAACCTGAGGACGCACCCCTGGAGGTGCAATACGGCCCTCGTCATCCCGTCGCGGTCACCGCGGGCGGGTTGTTCGAGCGCCTGGGCCTGGCGGCGCAGTTCGAGGTCAACTCGCTGCACAGCCAGGGTATCGACCGCCTGGCCCCGGGCCTGCGCGTCGAGGCACGGGCCCCGGATGGCCTGGTCGAAGCGGTGTCGATGCCTGATGCGCCGGGCTTTGTAGTCGGCGTGCAGTGGCACCCTGAATGGCGTTTCGCCGAAAACCCGGTTTCGCTGCGCCTGTTCGAGGCGTTCCGCGAGGCTTGCATTGCCCATGCTGCTCGGGAGGGTGTACGTCAGGAAACACGCTGACGTTAGCCGAAGGTCCAGGATGACCGTGCCCCACCACGAGCTTTCAATGAGTGAAAGCGGGCCCACTACGGCGGGCCTGTGAGAACAATTCCAATAGTTACGGCACAGACTCATGAATGAATACACAGAAGCCGGACGCCCACCCGACGTGGCGTCCGACTCGGGCAACACCCAGCGCAGCAAGGGCCTGGCCAAGGGCCGTCTCGGTCTGCTGGCCAGCGTCGTGCTGGGCATTTCCACCATCGCGCCGGTCTACACCCTGACCGGCGCACTCGGCCCGACCGTGCGCGAAGTCGGCGCCCACCTGCCGGCGGTGTTCATCGTCGGCTTCCTGCCGATGCTGCTGGTGGCCCTGGGCTACCGCGAGCTGAACTCGGCCGAGCCCGACAGCGGCACCTCCTTCACCTGGTCGGCCCGGGCCTTCGGTCCGATGATCGGCTGGATCGGCGGCTGGGGGCTGGTGGTCGCCACCACCATCGTGCTGTCCAACCTGGCGGGCGTGGCGGTGGACTTCTTCTACCTGTTCCTGGCCCAGATCACCGGCAACCAGGAGCTGGCGGCGCTGGCGGACAACCTGCTGGTCAACGTCACCACCTGTTGCGTGTTCATCGCCCTGGCGGTGTGGATCTGCTGTCGGGGCATGGCCACCACCATGACTGTGCAGTACGGCCTGGTGGCCTTGCAGTTGCTGGTGTTGATCGGCTTTGCGTTCGCCGCCTTCGGCGAAACCACGGCGCCACCACCGCTGGCATTCGATCTTGCCTGGTTCAACCCATTCGGCGTCGAGTCGTTCTCGGCATTCGCGGCCGGCCTGTCGTTGTCGATCTTCATCTTCTGGGGTTGGGACGTGTGTCTGACCGTCAGCGAGGAGTCGATCGGTAGCGAAGAGGTGCCGGGCAAGGCCGCCACCTGGACGGTGTTGCTGATCCTTGGCCTGTATCTGCTCACCGCCATCGCCACCCTGCAGTTCGCCGGGATCAGCGAGGATGGATTGGGCCTGGGCAACCCACGCATCCAGGAGAACGTGTTCGCCCACCTGGCCGGCCCGGTCATGGGACCGCTGGCAATCCTGATGTCGATCGCGGTGCTGGCCAGCACCGCCGCCTCGCTGCAGTCGACCTTCGTCTCGCCGGCGCGCACCCTGCTCGCCATGGGTTACTACGGCGCCGTGCCGCAGCGCTTCGCCACGGTCTGCCCGCGCTCGCAGACGCCGCGCTACGCGACCATCTGTGCCGGCATTGCCGCGGCGCTGTTCTACGTGACCATGCGTACCTTGAGCGAGAACGTGCTGGCAGACACCATCACCGCCCTGGGCATGATGATCTGCTTCTATTACTCGCTGACTGCTTTCGCTTGCGTGTGGTACTTCCGCCGCAGCCTGTTCGACAGCGTGCGTCACTTCTTCATGCGCGGCGTCTGCCCGCTGGTGGGTGGGGTGATCCTGTCGGTGATCTTCGTGCGCACGGCGATCGACAGCGCTTCGCCGGACTTCGGCAGCGGCTCGCATGTGGGCGGGCTGGGGCTGGTGTTCGTGATCGCAGCGATCATCTCGGCACTGGGGATCGTGCTGATGATGCTGTCGCGGCTGCGGGCGCCGGCGTATTTCCTGGGGGCGACCCTGCGCCAGCAGGCGACCATTCAGTTGCAGGACTGACGCATGGGGGCGCTTTGCGCCCCTTTCGCGACACAAGGCCGCTCCCACAGGTACAGCACAGTTTCAGACTCTGCACCGTACCTGTAGCGGCCTTGCCGGGGCGCCGTACCGGTCGGATAGGGCCTCGCAGAGGCCCCGGCGGTCTTCAGCCGATCAGTTGCTTGAGCAACTCACCATGCCGCGCCTGCTGTTTCTTCAGCAACAGGCGATTCGATGCGAACACCGCCTTCAATTCCTCCAGCGCCACGCCGAAGTCGTCATTGATGATGACGTACTCATACTCGTCATAGTGCACCATCTCGCTGACCGCTTCCTTCATGCGTCCGGCAATGATCTCCTCACTGTCCTGGCCACGACCATCCAGCCGTTGGCGCAAGGCCTCCTGGCTAGGCGGCAGGATGAAGATCGAACGCGCCTCGGGCATCAGCTTGCGTACCTGCTGGGCGCCTTGCCAGTCGATCTCCAGGATCAGGTCGTAGCCCTGGTCGAGGGTTTCCTGCAGCGCGCTGCGCGACGTGCCGTAGAAGTTGCCGAACACTTCGGCGTGCTCGAGGAAGTCGCCCTGGGCGATCAATGCCTTGAACTCCTCATGAACGACGAAGTGGTAGTTCACCCCGTGCTCCTCGCCCGGACGCATGGCGCGGGTGGTGTGGGAGACCGAGACGCGCACGTTGGCGTCGTCCTTGATCAGGGCCGTGACCAGGCTGGTCTTGCCGGCGCCGGACGGGGCCGAAACGATGTAGAGGGTGCCGCTGCTGTGATTCATGGTAGGGGTGGCCTTACTCGATATTCTGTACTTGTTCACGCATCTGTTCGATCAGCACCTTCAGGTTGACCGCCGCTTGCGTGCTGCGTGGGTCGAAGGCCTTGGAGCCAAGGGTGTTGGCTTCGCGGTTGAGCTCCTGCATCAGGAAGTCCAGGCGCCGGCCGGCGGCGCCGCCGGACTTGAGCACCCGGCGCACCTCGGTGACGTGGGTGCTGAGGCGGTCCAGCTCCTCGGCGACATCGCTCTTCTGCGCCAGCAGGACCATTTCCTGCTCCAGGCGCTGCGGGTCTAGCTCGGCCTTCATGTCGCCGAAACGATCGAGGACCTTCTGCCGTTGCGCGGCCAGCATCTGCGGCACGAGGGTGCGCAAGGTGGCGACTTCGCCGGCCATGCTGTCCAGGCGCTCGTTGATCAGCCTGGCGAGCTCGGCGCCTTCACGCTGACGACCCGCCTTGAGTTCGGCCAGCGCCTCGTCGAACAGGGCAACGGCTTCGGCATTGAGCGCCTGCGGATCGCTGGCGTCGGCCACCAGCACGCCTGGCCAGGCCAGCACTTCCAGCGGGTTGAGCGGTGCCGGCTGCTTGATCAGGCCGGCGACGGTCTCGGCGGCGGCGACCAACTGCGCGGCACGCTCGCGGTCGACCTGCAACGGCTTGCCGGCGTTGTCCTCGCTCAGGCGCAGGGTGCACTCGACCTTGCCGCGGGACAGGCCCTGGCGCAGGCCTTCGCGTACCGCGCCTTCAAGGTCGCGCAGCGCTTCGGGCAGGCGCAGGTGGGGTTCGAGATAGCGGTGGTTGACCGAACGCAGCTCCCAGACCAGGGTGCCTTGGCTGCCAGCGCGCTCGACACGAGCAAAAGCGGTCATGCTATGCACCATGGGGAGTACCTCGCGTATTCAGATGAACGGGGAGCCTGTCGGCTGCAAGGCGCAGGATTGTAGCGCAGTGCGGCCCGGGCGCCCAATCCGCCCATGCTACCGACCCTCCTCGGGCTTGTCGGAAAAGGTGACAGGCTGCGCGGGTACGACGACAGGCGTGCCTTCGGCGGGCGGCGGGCTCTATAATGCTCGGCAGATTCAAAGTCCCGGTACAGGTATCCCAGATGAAACGTCCAAGTGGTCGCGCCGCCGATCAGCTCCGCTCGATCCGCATTACCCGCAACTACACCAAGCACGCCGAGGGATCGGTACTGGTCGAGTTCGGTGACACCAAGGTCATCTGCACGGTCAGCGTCGAGAATGGTGTTCCCCGCTTCCTCAAAGGTCAGGGCCAAGGCTGGCTCACCGCCGAATACGGCATGCTGCCGCGTTCGACCGGCGAGCGTAACCAGCGTGAGGCCAGCCGCGGCAAGCAAGGCGGCCGCACCCTCGAAATCCAGCGCCTGATCGGCCGCTCCCTGCGCGCCGCGCTGGACATGAGCAAGCTCGGCGACATCACCCTGTACGTCGACTGCGATGTGATCCAGGCTGACGGCGGTACCCGCACCGCCTCGATCACCGGCGCCATGGTCGCGCTGTGCGACGCCCTGGCGGTGATCAAGAAGCGTGGCGGCCTCAAGGGCGGCAACCCGCTCAAGCACATGATCGCCGCGGTGTCGGTGGGCATGTACCAGGGCGAGGCCGTGCTCGACCTCGATTACCTCGAGGACTCCGCCGCCGAGACCGACCTGAACGTGGTCATGACCAGTGCCGGTGGCTTCATCGAAGTGCAGGGCACCGCCGAAGGCGCGCCGTTCCAGCCAGAAGACTTCAACGCCATGCTGGCGCTGGCGCAGAAGGGCATGACCGAGATCTTCGAACTGCAGCAGGCCGCGCTGGCCGACTGACGACACGCCATGAAGGTGCGCAACATGAGCGATGTGGACTTGCCGATCACCCCGCCCAGCGCCGATGTCCGGCAGTGGGCGATGTTCTGCCACCTGTCCGCACTGCTGGGTCTGGTGATGCCCCTTGGGCATCTGCTTGGCCCGCTGGTGCTGTGGCACCTCAAGCGCGAGCAGGATCCGTTCATCGATGCCCAGGGCAAGGAGGCGCTGAACTTTCAGATCAGCGTGACCCTCGCCGGCTTCGTCTGCTTGCTGTTGATGTTCGTGTTCATCGGTATCGTGCTGTTCGCCGCGCTGATGGTGGCGGTGCTGATCCTGATCATCCTGGCGGCAGTCAGGGCCAACGAAGGGAAGCCGTATCGCTATCCTTGGATCTGGCGGCCGATCAGATAGGCACAAAAAAGCCGACCCCATGGGTCGGCTTTTTTGTGTGCGCCATCCTCAGATGGTCAGCGTCCAGTCGTAGTCCACGATCAGCGGCGCATGCTGGGAGAAGCGCGGCTGGCGTGGCAGACGGGCGTTGCGCACGAAGCGGCGCAGGCCTGGGGTGAGGATCTGGTAGTCGAACCGGTAACCCAGGTTGAGCATCTCGGCCTGCTCGTTGTCCGGCCACCAGCTGTACTGGTCGCCTTCACGGCTGACTTCGCGCAGGGCGTCGACATAGCCCATGTCGCCGACGATGGCGTCCATCCAGGCGCGTTCCGGCGGCAGGAAACCGACCGACTGCTGGCTGTCGCGCCAGTTCTTGATGTCGAGCTTCTGCTGCGCCACGTAGAACGAGCCGCAGTAGATGTATTCGCGACGTTTGCGACGCTGCTTGTCCAGGTACTTGGCGAAGTCGTCCATCAACTTGAACTTCTGGTTCAGGTCTTCGTCGCCGTGCATGCCCGAAGGCAGCAGCAGGCTGGCAATACTGACTTTGTCGAAATCTGCTTGCAGATAACGCCCGTAGCGATCGGCTGTCTCGAAGCCCAGGCCGGTGATGACTGCCTTGGGCTGCATGCGCGAGTACAGTGCCACGCCACCTTGGGTGGGCACCTCCGCGTCGCAGGCGTAAAGGAAATAGCCATCGAGCTGGAAAGCTGGGTCGTCGAGTTCAAAGGCCGAGGCGCGGGTATCCTGAAGGCAGATGACGTCGGCATTCTGGGCTTGCAACCAGCTGAGCAATCCACGCTCGGCCGCAGCCTGAATGCCATTTACGTTCACACTGATGATCCGCATAAATGGCCCCAAAAATCTCGTGCGTGTATGATACCCGAGCTCAACACATTTAGCTAAATCCGTGGTGTCCGGGACCTTTCATGCAGCCGTATCAGCGCGACTTCATCCGTTTTGCCATCGATCGCGGCGTTCTGCGCTTCGGTGAGTTCACCCTGAAATCGGGGCGTACCAGCCCGTACTTCTTCAATGCCGGCCTGTTCAACACAGGTTCCGCGCTGGCCCAGCTGGGGCGTTGCTACGCGGCGGCCATCGTCGACAGCAAGATCCCCTTCGATGTGCTGTTTGGCCCGGCCTACAAGGGCATTCCCCTGGCGGCAGCCACTGCCGTGGCCCTGGCCGAACAACATCAGCTCGACGTACCGTGGTGCTTCAACCGCAAAGAGGCCAAGGATCACGGCGAGGGCGGCAGCCTGGTCGGTGCCCCGCTGGCCGGTGACGTGCTGATCATCGACGATGTAATTACCGCCGGCACCGCGATCCGCGAGGTCATGCAGATCATCAACGCCCAACAGGCCAAGGCCGCCGGCGTGCTGATCGCGCTGAACCGTGAAGAGCGCGGCAATGGCGAGCTGTCGGCGATCCAGGAAGTCGAACGCGACTTCGGCATTCCGGTGGTCAGCATCGTCTCGCTGACCCAGGTGCTGGAGTTCCTGGCTGACGACCCGCAGCTCAAGCAGCACCTGCCGGCGGTCGAGGCCTACCGCGCCCAGTACGGCATCTGACCGGCTCGCGGCTCATGAAAATGGCGACCTTAGGGTCGCCTTTTTCATGCCTGTTATTCAGCGGCGGTTCGGGTAACTGGCCTGCACGGCATCAAGGAGATTTCCGAGCGGCGAAAGAAAGGCGGCCCTTGGGCCGCCTGTACCTCGTGTCAGTCTGTGCCGTACTTCGGCGAGCGTGGCCCGTAGAGGATCCCGCCATTCGGATAGGGTGTAAGCAGGCGTGCGCTGGTCATCCCGGCGATCGGGTAGCCGGCGTCATCCTGCACGCTGCTGATGATCTGGTTGATGGCCGCCGCCACCAGCATGCCGATCAGGCCGCCCTGGTTCTGCTTGCCTTCCTCGCTGGAGGCCGTGGCGCTGCCGGTCCATAAGGTGGCACCGGTCTTCAGGTCGACCAGTTTGGCGCTGGCGGTGACGATGGTCGCGCTGCTCAGCACCATATAGCGGGTGCCGTAGTCGCTGACGGTCACGTACAGACCGGCGTCGGCGCCGAAGATCTCGTTCAGCTTGGCCGTGGGCAGCTGGTGGATATCGGCCGGCGTGGTCAGGCCGTTCTGGCGGAAGGTTTCATCCACCAGTGCCACCGGCATCACGTAGTAGCCGGCCTCGGCCAGCGGATAGGTGACCTGGGACAGCATGCTGTAGGTGGCCTTGACGTCGGGCGACTCGTTCAGCGGCGGCAGGATCAGGATCGACTTCGGTCGGCTCTGCTTGTAGGCCGAATAGTCGATGCTCTTGCGTTCGGCGCAGCCGGCGAACAGGGCCAGCACGCAGGCGCCGACGATCAGTTGGGTCAGGCGCTTGATCATTGCTTGGCTCCCTTGCTGGCGTTGCTCATCAGGAAGTCCATGTAGGCCGCCGACTCGGGGAACAGCGCTTTTTCGGTACGGAACTGCTGGATCATCTGGTCATCTTTGCCCAGGCTGGAGTACAGCAGGCCCAACTGCGCGTGGTAGCCCGGCGGCACGGCGCCGTTCTTGGCCTTGATCTTCTCCAGGTCGCGCTCCAGGGCTGTGACTTGCTCTTCCTTGGCGTCACCCTTGAGGTAGCCGTACACCTGGGGCTGGTAGCTTTCCCACTGGTACAGGGTCTTGGGCGAATTGCAGCCGGCCAGCAGGACGCTGCCCAGCAGCAGCCCGGCGACAGTGCGCCAGGCCGGGTAGGTGATGCTCATCGAACGGTCTTCCTTGTCGTGTTGTGCTTGTTATTGCGCTTGTGGTTTCCACTGGCCGCTTTCGACTGCGCCCACCAGCTTGTTGACGGCTTCGCGCATGGCCAGGTCGAGCACTTTGCCGTTGAGGGTCGAGTCGTAGCTGGCGGTGCCGCCGAAGCCGATGACTTCACGGTTGGACAGGGCATATTCACCGGCGCCCTGGCTCGAATAGACCACTTCGGAGGTGCTGATGTTGACGATATTCAGGGCGACCTTGGCGTAGGCGATCTGGGTCTTGCCGCGGCCGAGGATGCCGAACAGCTGGTGATCGCCGACTTCCTTGCGGCCGAACTCGGTGACGTCGCCGGTCACCACGAAGTCGGCGCCCTTCAGGCGCTGGGCCTGGCCCTTGATGGCCGCCTCCTGCTGGATCTCGCCCATGTTGTCGCGGTCCAGCACGTTGAAACGGTTGGTCTGCTGCAGGTGGGTGATCAGGATGGTCTTGGCCTGGCCGCCGAGGCGGTCGACGCCGTCGGAGAAGATGCCGCGCATATAGCTGGAGCGGTTGTCGAACTTGCCCACGGCGATCGGCGTGCGCACGCCACTGTAGGGGCGGTTGACGCTTTCGACCTGTTGCACGGCAACAGCGGTGGAGGTTTCGGTGGCACAGCCGGCGATGGACCCGACAGCCAGGGCGGCTGCCAGCACGAGTCCTTGTGATGCGTATTTCACGCGTGATCTCCAGGTAAATAGAAACTATTCGCAACGAACGAGCATACTGTCACGTTGTTTCGGCAGTCTACCGGGAATCTTTATGGTCAAACACAAAGGTTGGTGGCTATAAGCCATCTATTTGCGTGGGCGGGGGTTAAAGCATCGCGGGGCAGGCCTGCTCCCTCCAGGGAGCGGGCCTGCCCCGCGATAGGATTACAGCGGGATCAGCGTGGTTTGCGGTTGGTGATCAGGGTGCCCACGCCGCTGTCGGTGAAGATCTCCAGCAGCACCGCATTCGGCACGCGGCCGTCGATGATGTGCGAGCTGTTGACGCCGCCCTGGACCGCGTCCAGCGCGCATTTGATCTTCGGCAGCATGCCGCCGTAGATGGTGCCGTCGGCAATCAGCTCGTTGACCTGCTCGGTGGTCAGCCCGGTGAGGACCTCGCCCTGCTTGTCCATCAGGCCGGCGATGTTGGTCAGCAGCATCAGCTTCTCGGCCTTCAATGCCTCGGCCACCTTGCCCGCCACCAGGTCGGCGTTGATGTTATAGGACTCGCCGTTGGCGCCCACGCCGATTGGTGCGATCACCGGAATGAAGTCGCCCTTGACCAGCATGTTCAGCAGGTCGGTGTTGACGCTCACGACCTCGCCGACATGGCCGATGTCGATGATTTCCGGGGTGGTCATTTCCGGCGTCTGGCGGGTGACGGTCAGCTTCTTGGCGCGGATCAGCTCCGCGTCCTTGCCGGTCAGGCCGATGGCGCTGCCACCGTGGCGGTTGATCAGGTTGACGATGTCCTTGTTCACCTGGCCGCCCAGGACCATCTCCACCACATCCATGGTCGCCGCGTCGGTGACGCGCATGCCATCGATGAAGTGGCTGTCGATCGACAGGCGCTTGAGCAGGTCGCCGATCTGCGGCCCGCCACCGTGCACCACCACCGGGTTGATGCCCACGGCCTTCATCAGCACGATGTCACGGGCGAAGCCGGTCTTGAGCTCCTCGCTTTCCATCGCGTTGCCGCCGTACTTGATCACCAGGGTCTTGCCGACGAAGCGGCGGATGTAAGGCAGTGCTTCGGACAAAACCTCGGCTACATGGGAAGCGGCATCGCGATCGAGGGTCATGCAGGGCTCCAGGTAAGGAACGTAAAGTCGTCAGAACGGCAGTTGCAGGCCGGGTTGGACCCGCAGCAACTGCGTGCGGAATACAGCCTTGATTCGGTCGAGCTCTGCCGCGCTGTCGGCCTCGAAGCGCAGCACCAGCACCGGCGTGGTGTTGGAGGCGCGGACCAGGCCCCAGCCGTGGGGATAGTCGACCCGCACACCGTCGATGGTGGTCAGGTTGGCTTCGCCCCAGTCGGCGTCGCGTTGCAGTGCATCAATGATGCTGAATTTACCCTCGTCGGTCACATCAATGTTGATTTCCGGCGTGGAAATATCATTGGGGAACGCGGCGAACAGGCTTTCGGCGTCCTGCCCGGCCTTGCTGAGAATCTCCAGCAGGCGCGCGGCGCTGTAGATGCCGTCGTCGAAACCGTACCAGCGTTCCTTGATGAAGATGTGTCCGCTCATCTCGCCGGCCAGCAGCGAGCCGGTCTGTTTCATCTTCTTCTTGATCAGCGAGTGGCCGGTCTTCCACATCAGCGCACGGCCACCGTGCTGCTCGATCAGCGGGGTCAGGCGGCGGGTGCATTTGACGTCGAAGATGATCTCGGCGCCCGGGTTGCGCGACAGCACGTCCTGGGCGAACAGCATCAGCAGGCGGTCGGGGTAGACGATGCTGCCGGTGTTGGTCACCACGCCGACGCGGTCGCCGTCACCGTCGAAGGCCAGGCCGATGTCGGCACCGGTTTCCTTGACCTTGGCGATCAGGTCTTCCAGGTTCTCGGGCTTGCCCGGGTCAGGGTGGTGGTTGGGGAAGTGGCCGTCGACCTCGCAGAACAGCGGGATGACATCGCAGCCCAGGGCCTCGATCAGTTGCGGGGCGACTACGCCGGCGGCACCGTTGCCGCAGTCGACCACCACTTTCAGGCGCTTGGCCAGCTTCACGTCGGCGGTGATCTGCTGGAAGTAGCGGTCGAGGATCTCGACCTTTTCCACACGGCCTTCGCCGCGGGTCAGGTCGTTGGTCTTCAGGCGCGTCAGCAAGGCCTGGATCTGTTCGTTGGCCAGGGTGTCGCCGGCGATGACGATCTTGAAACCGTTGTAGTCCGACGGGTTGTGACTGCCGGTGAGCATCACCCCCGACTTGCCGGCCAGCACGTTGGCGGCGAAGTACAGCGCTGGGGTCGGCACCAGGCCGACATCGCTGACCTGGCAACCGGCGTCAGCCAGGCCCTTGATCAGTTGCTCGACCAGCATCGGGCCGGACAGGCGGCCATCACGGCCGACCGAAATCTGTGGCTCGCCCTGGGCGAGGGTCTGGGCGCCGATGGCGCGACCGATCCAGTAGGCGGTCTCGGCATGCAAGGTCTTGCCGACCACGCCCCGGATGTCATAGGCGCGGAAGATGCTGTCGGGCAGTGCGGGGACCAGCTGGGCCATGTCGTTCATCTCTGGGGACTCCATAAGTCAAAGGCTTCTGGGCAAGCGCAAACTGAACGCTTGGACGGCGGTTTCGCCAGAGAGTTCGCCATCCATGGCCCGAGCGGTCTGCTGTCGGCTCAGCGGGTGCCGGAGTGGCCGAAGCCGCCGGTACCGCGCTGGGTCTCGTCGAACTGCTCGACGATGTCGAAGTGCGCCTGCACCACCGGCACCAGGATCAGCTGGGCGATGCGTTCGCCGACGGTGAGGGTGAACGGCGTGTTGCCGCGGTTCCAGCAGGAGACCATCAGCTCGCCCTGGTAGTCCGAGTCGATCAGGCCGACCAGGTTGCCGAGCACGATGCCGTGCTTATGGCCCAGGCCCGAGCGTGGCAGGATCATGGCCGCCAGGCCCGGGTCGCCGATGTACACCGACAGGCCGGTGGGGATCAGCAGGGTCTGGCCCGGCTCGAGGACGGTGTCCTCCTTGAGCAGGGCGCGCAGGTCCAGGCCGGCGGAGCCGGGGGTGGCGTATTGCGGCAGGGGGAATTCGGTGCCCAGGCGTGGGTCGAGTATCTTGGCTTGAAGAGCGTGCATGTAACTTATTGAACCTGGTTGAGCCGTTCGGCGATGAAGGCAACCAGCTGGCGGGCGATCTTGCCCTTGCTGGTCTGCGCGAAGAGGGTCTGGTGCTGCTGGCGGTCGATCACGGTCAGGGCGTTCTCCTCGCTGTTGAAGCCGATGCTGGGGTTGGCCACATCATTGGCGACAATCAGGTCGAGGTTCTTGTCCTTGAGCTTGCGCGTGGCGTAGTCGAGCAGGTGCTCGGTCTCGGCGGCGAAGCCCACGCTGAACGGGCGATCAGGCCGGCCGGCAATGGTCGCAAGGATATCGGGATTGCGCACCATCTGCAGCAGCATGCCGTCGCCTGTGGTGGGATCCTTCTTGAGCTTCTGTGGGGCGACGACTTCCGGACGGTAGTCCGCGACCGCAGCCGAGGCGATGAACAGGTCGCAGGGCATGGCCGCCTCGCAGGCCGCGAGCATGTCCCGCGCGCTCACCACGTCGATGCGGGTGACCCGGTCGGGCGTCTGCAGGTGTACGGGGCCGGTGACGAGGGTCACCCGGGCCCCGGCTTCGGCGGCGGCCTCGGCCAGGGCGAAGCCCATCTTCCCTGAACTATGATTGGTGATGTAGCGCACCGGGTCGATGTTCTCTTGCGTCGGCCCAGCGGTGATCAGCACGTGCTTGCCGGTCAGGGCCTGGCGCTTGAAGCTCTCGGCGGCGCACCAGGCCAGGTCCGTGGCCTCAAGCATGCGGCCCAGGCCGACGTCGCCACAGGCCTGGCTGCCGGAGGCCGGGCCGAACACCTGGATGCCGCGACTTTTGAGCAGCTCGAGGTTGGCCTGCGTGGCCGGGTCGCGCCACATGGCCTGGTTCATCGCCGGGGCGACGGCCACGGTTGCATCGGTGGCCAGCACCAGGGTGGTCAGCAGGTCGTCGGCCATGCCCTGGGCCATGCGCGCCATCAGGTCGGCGGTGGCCGGGGCGATCAGCACCAGGTCGGCCCACTTGGCCAGCTCGATATGGCCCATGGCCGCTTCGGCGGCGGGGTCGAGCAGGTCCATGTGCACCGGGTGGCCTGACAGTGCTTGCAGCGTGAGCGGGGTGATGAACTCGGCGCCACCACGGGTCATGACCACGCGCACCTGCGCGCCGTGTTCCAGGAGTCGGCGAATCAGCTCGGCGCTCTTGTAGGCGGCGATGCCGCCACCCACGCCGAGAACGATGCGCTTGCGATACAACCGCTGCATAGGCCTTGCCTTATTCCAGTGAAAGCGGGCGGCGACGATAGCTGCCTGCGGCAGATCGTCGCATTTTCGAAGCGAACTAGATTAACACAGCGCCCAAATGGGCCGTAGTGGCAGGCGAGGAGGGGAAATGAACATCAGGGAGTGGCCGGCTGAGGAACGGCCGAGGGAAAAACTGTTGCAGCGTGGGGCGTCGATCCTTTCGGACGCGGAATTGCTGGCCGTGCTGCTGGGCTCGGGGGTTGCCGGGCGCAATGTGCTCGACCTCGCCCGTGGCCTGCTGGCGAAGTTCGGCGGGCTCAGGCAGCTCCTCGAGGCGGAACGAGCCAAGGTGCTGCGTGAGCCAGGCCTGGGACCGGTTAAGTATGCACAATTGCAGGCATTGCTTGAGATCGGCAGGCGCTATCTGGACGAACACATCGAGCGTGCGTCGGCCCTGGAGAGCCCGGCGTCGGTGAGGCGTTATCTGAAATCCATGCTGCGGCACGAGTCCAGCGAGGTGTTTGGCTGCCTGTTCCTGGACACCAAGCACCGACCGCTGGCGTTCGAGATACTGTTCCGCGGCACTATCGACCGCGCGAGCATCTATCCACGCGAGGTCGTGCGCCGGTCCTTGCTGCACAACGCGGCGGCGCTGATCCTCTGCCACAACCATCCGTCGGGCAATTGCGAGCCAAGCCAGGATGACGTGCATCTGACGCTGATGCTCAAGCGCTCGCTGGCGCTGATCGATGTGCGGGTGACGGATCATGTCATCGTCGGCGATGGTGAACCGTTTTCGATGCTTGAACATGGGTGGTTGGGGGGCTGATCCTCATGGGGCAAGCCCGCTCTCACGATGTGTGCGTGGGAGCGGCAGTGCGACTTGCCCTGTGATTAGGCCTCAACGGTCGACGGAGACCTTGCTGAAGTCCTGCCGCCCGAACGGGCTTACCTGATAACCCTCGACCCCTTTGTGGAGCAGTGCGGCCGCCGTGGGATGCGCCAGCGGCAGCCACAGCGCCTGCTGCTGGATCAGCGTCTGCGCCTGCTGGTACAGGCGGCTGCGCACGCTCTGGTCGTTGGTGGTGCGCCCGGCATTGATCAACTGGTCCAGGCGGCTGTCGCAGAAGCGCGCGAAGTTGGTCCCGGACTTGACCGCCGCGCAGGCAAACTGCGGGCTGAGGAAGTTGTCCGGGTCGCCGTTGTCGCCGGCCCAGCCCATGAACAGCAGGTCGTGTTCGCCGGCCTTGGCGCGGCGGATCAACTCGCCCCATTCGATGGTGCGGATCTCGGCCTTGATGCCGACCTTGGCCAGGTCCGCCTGGAGCATCTGTGCGCCGAGGCTGGGGTTGGGGTTGAGCAGGCTGCCCGCCGGGCGGGTCCAGATCGTGGTCTCGAAGCCCTTGGCCAGGCCGGCCTTGGCCAGCAGCGCCTTGGCCTTCTTCTGGTCCATGGCATAGCCGGGCAGGTCCTTGGCGTAGCTCCAGGTATTTGGCGGATAGGGGCCGTTGGCGGCGGTGGCGGTGTCTTCGAACACCGCTTTCAGGTAGGCGGGCTTGTCGAAGGCCAGGTTGATCGCCTGGCGCACCTCGGGCTTGTCCAGCGGCGGGTGCTGGCTGTTGATGGCGACGAAGGCGGTCATGAACGCCGGGGTGGTCGCCACCTTCAGGTTGCCGTCCTTGCCGGCTTCGGCAATGTCCAGTGGTTTGGGCGACAGGGCCACCTGGCACTCGCCGCGCTTGAGCTTCTGCAGGCGCACGTTGGCGTCCGGGGTGATGGCGTAGATCAGCGGATCGACGGACGGCTTGCCGGCGAAGTAGTCGGGGTTGGCGCGGTAGCGCACCACGGCGTCCTTCTGGAAGCGTTGGAAGACAAACGGCCCGGTACCCACCGGCTGGCTGTTGAGCTTGTCCGGTGTGCCGGCCTTGAGCAGCTTGTCGGCGTACTCGGCCGAATAGATCGAGGCGAAGCCCATGCTCAGGGTGGCCAGGAAGGTGGCGTCGGCGTGGGTCAGGGTGAAGCGCACGGTTTGCGGGTCGGGTGCGTCGATCGCCTTGATCAGGCTCCCCAGCTGCAGCGACTGGGCATGCGGGTAGCCGCCCGGGGCGGTCTTGTGCCAGGCGTGGGCCGGATAGAGCATGCGCTGGAAGCTGAACAGCACGTCGTCGGCGTCCAGGTCGCGGCTCGGCTTGAAGAACGGCGTGGTGTGGAACCGCACGCCCTGGCGCAGCTTGAAGTCGTAGATCAGGCCATCGGCTGACACCGTCCAGCTTTCGGCCAGGCTCGGCACCACCTTGCCGAGGCCGGCATCGAACTCGACCAGACGGTTCATCAGCACATCGGCCGAAGCATTGGTGGTGGTCAGCGAGTTGTACTGCACCACGTCGAAGCCCTCCGGGCTGGCTTCGGTGCACACCGACAACGGCGCTGCCTGGGCCAGGCCGGCGGCGCACAGGGTGGTGAACAGGAGGGAAAGGGCGGCGGCACGCATGGTGACTCCTTGGCTGGTCGGTGGCCCATCTGCCGGTGCAGTCTGGAAAATTCAGGAAATGTCCTACCCTAGTGCGGACATGGGCAAATGACCACACCCTTTCGCATTAATTCGGCGACGGGCGGTCGACAGCTTCCCGCCCCAGTCGTTATGCTGCCCGGGCGCGCTCGGCCTGACCGGAATACTCATCTTCTGTTGTTGTGGCAGAGTCTTTCTGGTATAAAGCAGCGCTCTTTTCTAGGGGCTCGGCCTGTCGCGTCAGCGAATACGGTTGATAAGACCTCCAGAATCACGGCGCCTGGCGCCAAAGACTGAGAGATTAAGCGGCCAACCCATGCCGGGTTGGGCATGTGGTTTTAGAGGGCTGAGTCATGTCGAGAGTCTGTCAAGTTACTGGTAAGGGTCCAGTAACCGGGAACAACATTTCCCACGCAAACAACAAAACCCGTCGTCGTTTCCTGCCGAACCTGCAGCACCACCGTTTCTGGGTTGAGTCCGAGAAGCGTTTCGTGCGTCTGCGCGTATCCGCCAAAGGCATGCGCGTCATTGACAAGCGTGGTATCGACGTAGTGCTGGCCGAGCTGCGCGCTCGCGGCGAAAAGTTCTAAGGAGAACGTCATGCGTGAATTGATCCGTCTGGTTTCGAGTGCCGGCACCGGCCACTTCTACACCACCGACAAGAACAAGCGCACCACCCCGGACAAGATCGAGATCAAGAAATACGATCCGGTCGTCCGCAAGCACGTGGTGTACAAGGAAGCCAAGATCAAGTAATTGATCTGCGACCTGAAAAACCCGCTACCGTAAGGTGGCGGGTTTTTTTATGCCTGTTTGAAAGCGGCTTGCCCCGCGATCGGGCTTACTTCTGCTCGAACACCACATAGATCTTGCGGCACGGCTCCAGCACTTCCCAGGTGCCCTTGAAGCCGGCCGGGATAACGAACCGATCACCGGTACGCAGGGTCTTGGCGTTGCCTTCCTGGTCGCGCAGCACCGAAACACCCTGGACGATTTCGCAGTACTCGTGTTCGGTGTAGTTCACTGTCCACTGGCCCACCTCGCCTTCCCAGACCCCGGCGGCGAACTGGCCGCAAGGGCTGGAATAATGGTTGTAGACAGCCTGGTCAGGCTCGCCCTTAAGGATTTTCTCCGCCGCCGGGCGGTAGCGTTCGGCCTCGGTGAGAACTTGGGCGAAGTCGACGATACTGGCGATGCTCATGGTTGTTACCCTGTTGTTGTTTAATAAAATGCACATCAGTAGGCTTTTAGGCCATTCGTGTCAAATATATTGATAGTTTGTCCGCCCTGGTTTAGGGTGTCGGATGCCGGTGTGCGTTCGTCGCCCGGCCAGAATTTCTGACAGCGCCCGTGAGTCCTCAGTGCGGCGTTGCACCTTAACAAGAGAGGAGTTTCCTATGACCACCCTGACTCGTGCGGACTGGGAACAGCGTGCCCAGCAACTGAAGATCGAAGGCCGAGCCTTCATCAACGGCGAATACACCGATGCCGCCTCCGGTGAAACCTTCGACTGCCTGAGCCCGGTGGACGGACGCTTCCTGGCCAAGGTCGCCAGCTGCGACCTGGCCGACGCCAACCGCGCTGTCGATAACGCCCGCGCCGTGTTCGAATCCGGTGTCTGGTCGCGCCTGGCCCCGTCCAAGCGCAAGGCCAAGCTGATCCGCTTCGCCGACCTGCTGCGCAAGCACGTCGAGGAGTTGGCCCTGCTCGAAACCCTCGACATGGGCAAGCCGATCAGTGACTCCTTCTCGATCGACATTCCGGGCGCGGCCCAAGCCATCCACTGGACTGCCGAAGCCATCGACAAAGTCTACGACGAAGTCGCCCCGACCCCGCATGATCAATTGGGCTTGGTGACCCGTGAGCCAGTGGGTGTGGTCGGTGCCATCGTGCCGTGGAACTTCCCGCTGCTGATGGCCTGCTGGAAGCTGGGCCCGGCCCTGGCCACCGGTAACTCCATCGTCCTGAAACCATCGGAAAAGTCGCCGCTGACCGCCATTCGCATCGCCCAGCTGGCCATCGAGGCCGGTATCCCGGCGGGCGTGCTGAACGTGCTGCCAGGCTACGGCCACACCGTGGGCAAGGCCCTGGCCCTGCACATGGACGTGGACACCCTGGTGTTCACCGGCTCCACCAAGATCGCCAAGCAGTTGATGGTCTACGCGGGCGAGTCGAACATGAAGCGCGTCTGGCTGGAAGCCGGCGGCAAGAGCCCGAACATCGTCTTCGCCGACGCCCCTGACCTGCAGGCTGCCGCCGAGGCCGCCGCCAGCGCCATCGCCTTCAACCAGGGCGAAGTCTGCACCGCGGGTTCGCGCCTGCTGGTCGAGCGTTCGATCAAGGACAAGTTCCTGCCCATGGTGGTCGAGGCCCTCAAGGCCTGGAAGCCGGGCAACCCGCTGGACCCGGCGACCACCGTCGGCGCGCTGGTCGATACCCAGCAGATGAACACCGTGCTGTCGTACATCGATGCCGGTCACCAGGACGGCGCCAAGCTGCTGGCCGGTGGCAAGCGCATCCTCGAAGAGACCGGTGGCACCTATGTCGAGCCGACCATCTTCGACGGCGTGACCAACGCCATGAAGATCGCCAAGGAAGAGATCTTCGGCCCGGTGCTGTCGGTGATCACCTTCGACACCGCCGAGGAAGCCATCGCCATCGCCAACGACACGCCGTATGGCCTGGCCGCCGGCATCTGGACCGCGGACATCTCCAAGGCCCACAAGACCGCCCGCGCCGTGCGCGCCGGCAGCGTCTGGGTCAATCAGTACGACGGCGGCGACATGACCGCGCCGTTCGGCGGCTTCAAGCAGTCGGGCAACGGCCGTGACAAGTCGCTGCACGCGTTGGAGAAATACACCGAGTTGAAGGCGACCTGGATCAAGCTGTAATCCAGTAACGTTTCATCGTGGGGCTCGTGGGGGCGGGCTTGCCCCGCGATGAGCCGCAGACAGCCGGGCCGGTTCACGCCGTCCCGGCTTTGTCGTCTCTGTCATATACGATTTGCGCTCAAAGGAGGCTGTGATGCGTTGGGGAACCTACTTTGCCGTCCTGGCGTCGGTGCTCAGTGTCGGGCTCGCCCTCGGCGTGAGCATGCCGCTGGTGTCCTTGCGCTTGGAGGGCTGGGGCTACGGCGGGTTCGCCATCGGTGTGATGGCAGCGATGCCGGCGCTGGGCGTGCTGGTGGGGGCCGCGGTGGCCAGCCGCCTGGCCGGTTGGGTCGGTGTGCCTGCAGCGATGCGCCTGTGCTTGTGGGGCGGCGCGGCGTCCATTGCCCTGGTCGCGCTGCTGCCCAGCTACCCCTTGTGGCTGCTGCTGCGCCTGATGATCGGCATGTCGCTGACCGTGGTGTTCATCCTCGGCGAAAGCTGGATCAACCAACTGGTGGTCGAGCAATGGCGCGGACGGCTGGTGGCGCTGTATGGCAGCAGCTATGCCCTGAGCCAGCTGGCCGGGCCGCTGGTGCTGGGCTTTCTCGGCTCGGATGACGACTTCGGTTTCTGGGCGGCGACCGGTCTGCTGCTGGTTGCGCCTTTGATTTTGCTGGGCCGGGGAGGGGCGCCGACCACCGAGGCGTGCAGCGTGACCTTCAGCGACCTGTTCGGCTTCTGCCGACGCCTGCCGGTGATCGCCTGGGCCATCGCGCTGTTCGCGGCGTTCGAGGCGATGATCCTGACGCTGCTGCCGGTGTATTGCCTGCAGCAAGGGTTCACCACGGAGGTGGCGTTGTTCATGGTCAGCACCGTGGTGGTGGGCGACGCGGTGCTGCAATTGCCGATTGGCGCCCTGGCCGATCGCATGTCGCGGCGCACGCTGTTCAGTGGCTGCGCGCTGACCTTGCTGGTTTCCAGCTTGGCGATCCCCTTGCTGTTGCACACACCGGTCATCTGGCCGCTGTGGGTGTTGTTCGGTGCCAGTGCGGGTGGCTTGTTCACCCTGTCGCTGGTGCTCATCGGCGAGCGCTACCGGGATGACGAACTGGTGCGGGCCAACGCCCATGTGGCGCAGCTGTGGGGCATTGGTTGCCTGCTCGGGCCGTTGCTGGCCGGGGCGGGGAGCCAGTGGATCAGTGGACACGCGCTGCCGTTGCTGATGGCGGTGGGGGCGGCGGGGTTGGTGGTGCTGACCCGGCGGCGGGATGCCTTCGAGCCGGCGTCGGCCTGACCGATAGCAATTGCGGGGCAAGCCCGCTCCCACGACCGGCGTGGGAGCGGGCTTGCCCCGCGATGCGTTCTACAACATCTTCTCCAGCCCGACCGCCTTGCTGATCCAGGCGTTGAAGCGTCGCCATACCCCTCCGGGCTCGGTCACCAGCATATGCCCCTGGCCATTGTCCTCGGTCGCCCAGGCCAGTTTCCCGTCCACCAGCTTCACCTCGTAGCTCAGCGCGGGCGCCATGCCCTGCACGGCCAGATCGCGGGTGTATTCGGCCAGCTCCGGGCTGTCCACCAGCACCCCGACTTCGGTGTTCCACAGCACCGAGCGTGGGTCGAAGTTGAACGAACCGATGAAGGTCTTGCGGCGGTCGAACACCATGGCCTTGCTGTGCAGGCTGGAATCGGAGCTGCCATGCAAGCCCAGGCGCGGCCGTGGGGCGCCGGGCTGGCGGCGCAGCTCGTACAGTTGCACGCCATGTTTGAGCAGGGCGCGACGGTAGGGCGCGTAGCCACCGTGCACGGCCGGTACGTCGGTGGCTTCAAGGGAGTTGGTCAGCAGCTTGACCGAGGTGCCGGCGTCGGCGCGGCTGGTCAGGTACAGCAGCCCCGGTTCGCCGGGCACGAAATAGGCCGAGACCAGGATCAGCTCCTTGTGCACGCCGTTCAGCTCCGGGGCCAGCTGCCGGCTCATCAGCAATCGGGGATCTGGTTCGTTGTCCGCAAGCACCTTGCTCGGTGCATCCCACAAGGCCTGGCTGTGGGCCCAGATCAGTTCGTTGCGCCACACGTCCAGGCGCGGCTGCGACTGATAGGCCATCAGGCGGTCGTACAGTGCCTTGCGCTTGATTCGTGCCTCGGCCAGCGATACTTCCAGGCGCTGGCGGCTGGCGAACAGGTCGTCGGCATCAGGCTGGCGCCAGAGGAAATCGCCGATGGGGCGGCTCAGGGCGCTGTTCCAGTACTGGTCGAAGCTGTGGCCGAGCTGCTCGGCCACCGGGCCCACGCCCAGCAGGTCGATGTCGGTGAAGTTGAGGTTGGGCTCGGCGTCGAAGTACTCGTCGCCCAGGTTACGACCGCCGACGATGGCCATGCTGTTGTCCACCAGGAACAGCTTGTTGTGCATCCGCCGGTGCTGGCGCGACAGGTTGAACAGCCGCCCCACGGCGCGGGTAGCCCCAGTACTGCGGCCCAGGTGCAATGGGTTGAACACGCGGATGTGAATGTTCGGATGGGCGGCGAGGGTACCCATCAGGTTGTCCAGGCCGTCGCTGGTGGTGTCGTCCAGCAGTATGCGCACGCGCACGCCGCGGTCGGCGGCGCGCAGCAGTTCGTGGACCAGGGCGCGGGTGCTGAGGCCGTCGTGGACGATGTAGTACTGCAGGTCGATGCTTGTCCGGGCGTTGCGGATCAGTTCGGCGCGGGCGCGGAACGCTTCGTTGCTGTTGGGCAGCAGGCGAAAGCCCGAACGCCCCTCGTAGGGGGCGGCCTGGCGCTGTACCGAGCGGCCGAACGCCGAATCGCCGGCCGGCAGGGCCTGGCTGACTTCACGGGGCGTACCGACGCTGGCACAGCCCGTCAGGCCGAGCTGCAGCACCAACAGCAGAGGCAAAGCTCGCTGGAGTCTCAAGGGTGGATCGTCCTGTGCAGCAAGGGCTTATGGGGTTGGACAATGCCAGGCGGCGCAACGTTACCCGTCGCCGTGCTCGGCCTCCAGTAGACGAAGGGCGGTTTCACCGACCTTGCGCACGGCGGCTTCAATCTGCGCCGTGGGTCGGGCGGCGAAGTTCATGCGCAGGCAGTTCCGGTACTTGCCCGAGGCCGAGAAGATGCTGCCTACGGCAATCTGCACACCCTGCTCCAGTAAAGCGCGGTTCAGGCGCAGCGTATCGAAACTTTCCGGCAATTCAACCCACAGCATGAAGCCACCTTGCGGGCGGCTGGCGCGGGTGCCCGGGGGAAAGTAGCGGGTCACCCAGTCGCACATCTGGTCGCGGCCGCGCTGGTACTGGCTGCGCATGCGTCGCAGGTGTGGCTGGTAGTGGCCTTCGGCGATGAAGTCGGCAATCGCCAGCTGCGGCTGGCAGGCGGTGCTGCCGGTGCTGATGTACTTCATGTGCAGCACCCGCTCCAGGTAGCGCCCGGGGGCTACCCAGCCGACCCGCAGGCCCGGGGCCAGGGTCTTGGAGAACGAACTGCAGAGCAGCACGCGGCCATCGTCGTCGAACGACTTGATCGTGCGCGGGCGTGGGTAGGTGTACGCCAGATCGCCATACACATCGTCTTCGAGGATCGCCACGTCATAGCGCTGGGCGAGGGTCAGCAGGGCCTTCTTGCGCGCTTCGGGCATGATGTAGCCCATCGGGTTGTTGCAGCTGGGGGTGATCTGGATGAGCTTGATCGGCCACTGTTCAAGTGCCAGTTCCAGGGCCTCCAGGCTGATGCCGGTGATTGGGTCGGTGGGGATCTCCAGGGCTTTCATGCCTAGGCCCTTCAACGTCTGCATGGCGCCGTGGAAGCTGGGCGAATCGACCGCGACGATGTCGCCGGGCTGGCACACCGCGCGAATGCTGCACGACAGTGCTTCGTGGCAGCCGGTGGTCACCACCAGGTCGGCCGGGCCCAGGCGGCAGCCGGAGTCGAGCATCAGGCGGGCGATCTGCTCGCGCAGCTGGGCGTTGCCGTGGATGTTGTCGTAGTACAGGCCGGGCATGTCCATGCGCCGGCTGATCTGCGCCAGGCTGCGCAGCAGTGGCTTGAGCGTGGGACTGTCGACGTCGGGCATGCCGCGACCGAGCTGGATCACGTCCGGGCGCGGGGTGGCGCGGACCAGCTCCAACACCTGTTCCCACTGGGAGATATCCACAGGCCGCTGGGCGGGGCGGCTGATGTCGGGCAGGGCGGGGAGCTGGCGATCCTCGGCGACGAAATAGCCGGACTTGGGCCGAGGCGATACCAGGCCGTTGTCCTCCAGCAGGCGGTAGGCCTGCTGTACGGTGCTCAGGCTGACCCCGTGCTCGACGCTCAGGGCGCGCACCGAGGGCAGGCGTTGGCCAGGGCGGTAGAGGCCTTGCTCGATACGCGAGCCGAGCAGTTCGGCGAGGTTGAGGTAGAGCGTCACGGCATACTCCTACGCGTTTGCGGGTCGATGACCGATACAGATTGTTGGAAAATACTTCATTCAACTGACTTCTCGCCAATTCTGTATGGGAATAATAAGCCGCCGTTGAGTCTGTATTGTCGAGGGCACGAGGGTGCATGCTTTCCCCACGGTATCAACTGATGGGAGAACGCAGTGATGGGTGGCTTGAGCGATGTGCGCTTGCAACTGTTGCCTGGTGAACTCGAGGCCGGGCAGCGGCCCAAGGTCTTCAATGCGCCGGCCGGCCTGAGTCGTTGGGGCCTGATGCTGCATCGCTGGCGGACCCGCAGGGCGCTGCTGCAGTTGGATGATCGGCAGTTGCGCGATATCGGGCTGACCTGGGAGCAGGCGAGACGGGAAGGGCGCAAGCCCTTCTGGAAGGACTGAGCCGGATTGCTGATTACTGTTGAAATCGCTGGAGCCGCTTTGCGGCCCCAGCGCGACACAAGGCCGTTCCCACAGAGGGCCTGGTTCAGGCCGGTATCAGACCAGCTCCTTGAGCCGGTACCAGAGCATCCCCAGCGCCAGCAGCGGCGAGCGTAGCAGCTGGCCGCCGGGGAACGTGGTGTGCGGCACCTTGGCGAACAGATCGAAACGACCACCCTGCTGGCCGCTAATGGCCTCGCCGAGCAAGCGTCCGGCCAGGTGGGTGGCGTTGACCCCATGGCCGGAATAGGCCTGGGCGTAGTAGACGTTGGGCTGGCTGGCCAGACGGCCGATCTGTGGCAGGCGGTTGGCGCCGATGCCGATCATGCCGCCCCACTGGTAGTCGATGCGCACATCGGCCAACTGTGGGAACACCTTGAGCATCTTCGGCCGCATGTAGGCGGCGATGTCCTGCGGGTCGCGTCCGGAGTAGTGGCAGGCGCCGCCGAACAGCAGGCGCTGGTCGGCGGACAGGCGGTAGTAGTCCAGTGCCACGCGCTGGTCGCACACCGCCATGTTCTGCGGCAGCAACTGGCGGGCGCGTTCTTCACCCAAGGGTTCGGTGGCGATGATGTAGCTGCCGGCGGGTAGCACCTTGCCGCCCAGCTCGCGGTTGAGGTCGTTGTGGTAGGCGTTGCAGCACAGCACCAGGGTCTTGGCGCGCACCCGGCCCTGGGCGGTGTGTACCTTCACCTCGGGGCCATAGTCGATGCGTGTGACTTCAGACTGCTCGTACAGGCCGACACCCAGGCGGCTGGCCACTGCGGCTTCGCCGAGTGCCAGGTTGAGCGGGTGCAGGTGGCCCGAACCCATGTCGACCAGGCCGCCGACATAGCGGCCCGAACCCACCACCGAGTGCATGTCGCCGGGCTGTACCAGTCGCAGTTCGTGGCGATAGCCCAGGTTGCGCAGCTCCTCGGCGTCTTCGGCGAAGCCCTCCAGTTCGGCGGGCTTGTTGGCCAGGTCGCAGTAGCCCCAGGTCAAATCGCAGTCGATGCCATGGTGCTCGACGCGGTCGCGGACGATCTCCACGGCCTCCAGGCCCATGAGCTTCATGCTGCGAACCCCTTCTTCACCGATCACCGGGAGAAACTGCTCCAGGCCGTGGCCGACGCCGCGGATAAGCTGGCCGCCGTTGCGGCCGCTGGCGCCCCAGCCGAGCTTGCGTGCCTCCAGGAGGATCACCGACAAGCCGCGCTCGGCCAGTTCGATGGCGGTGTTCAGGCCTGAATAGCCACCGCCGACGATGCACACGTCGGCGCTGTGTTCGCCTTGCAGGAACGGATGGTCAGGGTGGGGCGCGCTGCTGGCGGCGTAGTAGGAGGCGGCGTGCTGCGCGCTGTGGACCATGGGGCGATTCCTGGGTTGAGACGAAAGGGGGAGGATAGGCAACTGCCCAATCTCGGGGCAAGTCGCATCGGCGCACCGCCGCTCCCACGCCAGTACGTACGCGTGGGAGCGGCGGTGCGCCGATGCGACTTGCCCCGCGACTGGGCTTATAATTCAACCTCATTCATCGCACTGTCCTTGGTCATGTCCTGCAACCGCCACAAGATCCACTTCCTGCGCGAACTCATTCCCTCGTTCGAGTGCGAGCCCGGCTGCCATGACTGCTGCGGCCCGGTCACCACGTCCGCCGAGGAAATGGCCCGTCTGCCGCGCAAGACCCAGGCCGAGCAGGACGCCGCCCTGGAGCGGCTGGACTGCGTGCACCTGGGCCCGAACGGCTGTACGGTCTATGCAGAGCGCCCGATGATCTGCCGCCTGTTCGGTACCACCCCGCGCCTGGCCTGCCCCCGTGGCCGAGGACCGGCGCAACCCATCGAGCCTGCGGCCGAGCAACTGGTCCACCAGTTCATCGCCACGACCCGTCAGGTGCTGGTCTGAGACCTCAGTCCGGGATCGGCAGGCACAGGCTCTCTTTCACCTCTTCCATCACGATGTAACTCTTCGACTCGCGCACATGGGGCAGTTTGAGCAGGATGTCGCCGAGCAGCTTGCGGTACGAGGCCATCTCCGAGATCCGCGCCTTCACCAGGTAGTCGAAGTCGCCCGACACCAGGTGGCACTCCAGCACGTGCGGCAGCTTGAGCACGGCGCGGCGGAATTCCTCGAAGGTGTCGCCGGACTTATAGTCCAGGCTGATCTCGACGAACACCAGCAGGCTGCCCTTCAGGTGCTGCGGATTGAGCCGGGCGTTGTAGCCCATGATGATCCCCTCGCGCTCCAGGCGCCGCACGCGTTCGGTGCAGGGGGTGGTGGACAGTCCGACCTTTTCGCCCAGTTCGGTGAAGGAAATACGCCCGTCATTCTGCAGGATCCGCAGGATGTTGCGGTCGATCTTGTCCAGTTCACGTTTGCTCTGGTGCTGGGTTCTCATAGGGGATGCCCCTCCGTGAAAGGCGATTTTGCCGAGAATTCTCGCCAAATATAGCTGCTTATATAGTGAATAGCACTGGTCGGAGATTCATATACTGCGCGCATCCATGCCATTTCAACAAAAGACTGCGGCGAGCCGCGTGCGAGGGATACAACAATGCGAGTTCTGGTACTTGGTAGCGGTGTGATCGGTACCGCCAGTGCCTACTATCTGGCCCGGCAAGGTTTCGAGGTCACGGTGGTCGATCGCCAGCCGGCGGTGGCCATGGAAACCAGTTTCGCCAACGCAGGCCAGATCTCGCCCGGCTATGCCTCGCCCTGGGCCGCCCCGGGCGTGCCGCTCAAGGCCATCAAGTGGCTGCTGGAGCGCCACGCGCCCCTGGCCATCAAGCTGACCGGCGACGTCGACCAGTACCTGTGGATGGCGCAGATGCTGCGCAACTGCACCGCCAGCCGCTACGCGGTGAACAAGGAGCGCATGGTGCGCCTGTCCGAGTACAGCCGCGACTGCCTCGACGAGCTGCGCGCTGAGACCGGCATCGCCTACGAAAACCGCAGCCTGGGCACCACCCAGCTGTTCCGCACCCAGGCCCAGGTGGACGCCGCGGCCAAGGATATCGCCGTGCTGGAACAGTCCGGCGTTCCCTACGAGCTGCTCGACCGCGACGGCATCGCCCGTGTCGAGCCGGCCCTGGCCGGGGTGAAGGACATCCTCGCCGGTGCCCTGCGCCTGCCCAACGACCAGACCGGCGATTGCCAGCTGTTCACCACCAAGCTCGCCGAAATGGCCATCAAGCTGGGCGTCGAGTTCCGTTTTGGTCAGGATATCCAACGCCTGGACTTCGCCGGTGACCGCATCAACGGCGTATGGATCGACGGCAAGCTGGAAACCGCCGACCGCTACGTGCTGGCCCTGGGCAGCTATTCGCCGCAACTGCTCAAACCACTGGGCATCAAGGCCCCGGTCTATCCGCTCAAGGGCTACTCGCTGACCGTGCCGATCACCAATGGCGACATGGCGCCGACTTCGACCATCCTGGACGAGACCTACAAGGTCGCCATAACCCGTTTCGACAACCGCATCCGCGTTGGCGGCATGGCCGAGATTGCCGGTTTTGACCTGTCGCTGAACCCGCGTCGACGCGAAACGCTGGAGATGATCGTCAACGACCTTTATCCTCGCGGCGGCGACCTGAGCCAGGCGAGCTTCTGGACCGGCCTGCGCCCGGCCACCCCGGACGGTACCCCGATCGTCGGGGCGACCAAGTTCCGTAACCTGTTCCTCAACACCGGTCACGGCACCCTGGGCTGGACCATGGCCTGCGGTTCCGGTCGCCTGCTGGCAGACCTGATCGCGCGCAAGAAGCCGCAGATCAGTGCCGAAGGCCTGGACATCTCGCGTTATGGCAACAGCCGCGAGATCGCCAAGCACGGGCAGCCGGCGCCTGCGCATCAGTAAGCATTGATACTGCTGGCCTTATCGCGGGGCAAGCCTGCTCCCACGAACACCGTAGAGGCTGGTGGGAGCGGGCTTGTCCCGCGATAAGGCCGAAAACCGATTGACCCGTTCCCTCACCCCGGCGCGGTGGGTACCTACCCCCATCTGCCGTGTCGGGGCTTTATCGATAACCAGAATTGCCAGAAGGCTGCCGCCATGCGTCCCGCCCGTGCCCTGATCGACCTCCAAGCCCTCCGTCACAACTACCGCCTGGCCCGTGAGCTGACCGGCGCCAAGGCCCTGGCAGTGGTCAAGGCCGACGCCTACGGTCATGGCGCTGTGCGTTGCGCCCTGGCGCTCGAGCCCGAGGCCGACGGTTTTGCCGTGGCCTGCATCGAGGAGGCCTTGGAGCTGCGCGCGGCGGGCATCAAGGCGCCGGTGCTGCTGCTCGAAGGTTTCTTCGAGGCCAGCGAGCTGGCGCTGATCGCCGAGCATGACCTGTGGTGCGTGGTGCATTCGCTGTGGCAGCTGGAAGCGATCGAGCAGACTTCGGTGCGCAAGCCGCTGACCATCTGGCTGAAGATGGACACCGGCATGCACCGCGTCGGCGTGCACCCCAAGGATTATCACGACGCCTACCAGCGCCTGCTGGCCAGCGGCATGGTGTCGCGTATCGTGCTGATGAGCCACTTCGCCCGCGCCGACGAACTCGATGCCGCCGCCACCGAGCAACAGGTCGCCGTGTTCGAGGCCGCGCGCCAGGGCCTGGCCGCCGAGTGCAGCCTGCGCAACTCCCCGGCGGTGCTGGGCTGGCCGCGCATCAAGAGCGACTGGGTGCGCCCGGGCATCATGCTCTATGGCGCCACGCCGTTCGAGGTGGCGCAGGCCGAAGCGGCCCGCCTGCAACCGGTGATGACCCTGCAATCGCGGATCATCAGCGTGCGCGAGCTGCCGGCCGGCGAGCCGGTGGGCTACGGCGCCAAATTCGTCAGCCCGCGCCCGACCCGCGTGGGCGTGGTCGCCATGGGCTATGCCGACGGCTACCCACGCCAGGCGCCCACCGGCACCCCGGTGGTGGTGGCCGGCAAGCGCACCCAGCTGATCGGCCGGGTGTCGATGGACATGCTCTGCGTCGACCTCACCGAGGTGCCCGAGGCCACTGTCGGCAGCCCGGTGGAGCTATGGGGCAAGCAAGTCCTGGCCAGTGACGTGGCGCTGCAGGCCGGGACCATTCCGTACCAGATCTTCTGCAATCTCAAACGCGTGCCACTGGACTATATCGGCGAATAAGACGCTGAAGCGGACAGGCTGCGGGGCTGTGTGTTGTAAATACTGAACGGCATTGCCATCATATCGTTCACACTACCCCCATCTCGACCGATTCAGGAGGCTCCAGCTTTGGACGTCGGTGAACGACTGCAAGCCATCCGCAAGCTCAAGGGCCTGTCCCAGCGCGAACTCGCCAAGCGCGCGGGGGTGACCAACAGCACCATCTCGATGATCGAGAAGAACAGCGTCAGCCCGTCGATCAGCTCCCTGCGCAAGGTGCTCAGCGGCATCCCCATGTCCATGGTCGAGTTCTTCTCGGTGGAGCTGGCGCCTGAGAGCCCGACCCAGATCGTCTACAAGGCCCACGAGCTGATCGACATCTCCGATGGCGCGGTGACCATGAAGCTGGTCGGCAAGTCGCATCCCAACCGGGCCATCGCCTTCCTCACCGAGGTCTACCCGCCGGGTGCCGACACCGGCGCGGAAATGCTCACCCACGACGGCGAAGAGACCGGCATCCTGCTCGAAGGCCGCCTGGAACTGGTGGTCGGCACTGAAATATTCATTCTCGAGGCCGGCGACAGCTACTACTTCGAAAGCACCCGTCCGCACCGCTTTCGCAACCCGTTCGAGGAGCCGGCGCGGCTGATCAGTGCGGCGACCCCGTCGAACTTTTGATCCAGCGCAGTGCATTGATTCGCCAATACCCTTTCCCTCAGTGTGGTCGTTTCACGCCTTCCGGGTTCCCGCTATACTTTTCAACGCTCGCAATTCCGTGGCCGCGGGCGTGATTAGCCACCATGAGGGTGTTCGCGTGAACCAAATCAAGAAGATGCTGGCCGTACCAGCAGCCGTATTCGCCCTTTGGGCAATGAGCGCAACCGCTGCAACCAACGACGACATCGCCAAGCGCCTCGAGCCGGTTGGCCAGGTGTGCGTCCAGGGCCAGGAATGCAAGGGCATGGAAGTGGCCGCCACTGCCGGCGGGGGCGGTGCCAAGACCCCGGACGAGATCATCGCCAAGCACTGCAACGCCTGCCATGGCACTGGCCTGCTGAACGCGCCGAAAATTGGCGACACGGCGGCCTGGAAAGAACGCGCCGACCACCAGGGCGGCCTCGATGGCATCCTGGCCAAGGCCATCACCGGCATCAACGCCATGCCACCGAAAGGGACGTGCGCCGATTGCTCGGATGAAGACCTGAAAGGTGCGATCAAGAAGATGTCGGGGCTGTGAACCTGATCTGATTCGAGTAAAGCCCGCCATTGATGGCGGGCTTTTGTTTTTTCGGACTCTGATGGCCCTATTGCGGTGCCGGAACAGGCAACCAACCCGCTGCGACTTGTGTCCAACCCCTGAACCCAAGGATGACTCAGGAGGCCCAGATGTATCGCTGCTCCATCGACCAGGCTGTCGAACAAGCCCTGGCCCGCCTGCCCAGCCATATCCACATGGGCCTGCCGCTTGGCCTGGGCAAACCCAATGCCTTCGTCAACGCGTTGTATGCGCGAGTTCGCGATCTCCCCGAGCGCCGGCTGACGATCTACACCGCCCTATCCCTTGGTCGTCCCGCGCTGGGCGATGGTTTGCAGCGTCGTTTCCTCGAGCCCTTCGTCGAGCGGGTGTTCGCCGACTATGAAGAACTCACCTACCTGGCCGACCTGCGTGCCGACCGACTCCCGGCAAACATACGCGTCGAGCAGTTCTTCATGCAGCCCGGCAGCCTGTTGCACAGCGACGCGGCGCAGCAGGATTACGTCAGCAGCAACTACAGCCACGCGGCCCGCGACATCAACGCCAAAGGCCTGAACCTGGTCGCGCAACTGGTGGCGGCCACGCCTGAAAGGCCCGACCACCTAAGTCTGGCATGCAATCCCGACATCACCCTCGACCTGCTGCCGATGATCACCCGGCGTCGCGCCGCTGGCGAGACCATTCTGGTGCTGGGTCAAGTCCACGACGAACTGCCCTACATGCCCGGGGACGCGGAGCTGGAACTGACGCAGTTCGACCTGCTGATCGACCAGCCCGAGCGACGCCGGCTGTTCTCCACCCCGAACATGCCGGTGAACACCCAGGACCATTGCATCGGCCTGCATGCCAGCGCCTTGGTACGCGACGGCGGCACCCTGCAGATCGGCATCGGCGCCATGGGTGATGCGATCACCGCGGCGCTGCTGGCGCGCCAGGGCGACAACGAGGGCTATCGTGCGCTGCTCGATGAGCTGGATATCGGACCATGGCAGGCGCTGATCGAGCGGGAAGGGGGGCTGGATACCTTCGCCCAGGGGCTGTACGGCTGCAGCGAGATGTTCGTCAATGGCCTGCTGGCACTGGCCGACGCCGGGGTGGTGCGCCGTCCTGCCGACGAGCAGGGGGTGCTGATCCATGGCGGGTTCTTCCTTGGGCCTCGGGCGTTCTACCAGCGCCTGCGCGAGATGCCGTTGCAACAGCGCGCACGTTTCGCCATGAGCGCCATCAGCTTCATCAACGAGCTCTACGGCCAGGAGGCGCGCAAGCGTCGCCAGCGTCGGGATGCGCGCTTCGTCAACACGGTGTTCGGCATGACCCTGCTCGGCGCGGGGGTTGCCGACCAGCTCGAGGATGGCCGGGTACTCAGCGGCGTGGGCGGGCAATACAACTTCGTCGCTCAGGGGCACGCGCTGGAGGGCGGTCGCTCGATCCTGTTGCTGCGCAGCTGGCGTGAGGCCGGTGGCGAAGTGACCTCGAACCTTTACTGGACCTACGGCCATTGCACCATCCCCCGGCACCTGCGGGACATCGTGATCACCGAGTACGGCATTGCCGACCTGCGCGGGCAGACCGACAGCGAAGTCATTGCGCGGTTGCTGGCGATCAGTGACTCACGTTTTCAGCGCGAGCTGATGGAGCAGGCCAAGGCGGCGGGCAAGCTGGCCAAGGACTTCGAGCTGGAGGCGCGGTTCATGAACAATACGCCTGAGCGGCTTGAGACTATTCGGGCGCGGCATGCACGGCTGTTCCCTGAGTATCCGCTGGGGACTGATTTCACGGCAGAGGAGCGGGATCTGTTGCGGGCGCTGAACTGGTTGAAGAGCAAGTTCAAGCTGAGCGAGGTTTTGGAGTTGGGCAAGGCGGCGTTGGATGCACCGGGGCCCGAGGGGTATGGAGCACAGTTGGCGCGGATGCGGCTGGATGACCCGCAGGGTTTGAAGGCGGAGTTGTATCAGCGGTTGCTGCTGGCGGCGCTTCAGGCGACGCGGCAATGATGCAGCGTGGGAGCGGGGCAAGCCCGCTCCCACGAGTCCATCACTCGATGAACGTGACTACGCCGCCTTCAAGCGACTTCACACGAGCCAGCGATTCGACGCGATAGCCTTGGCTGTCCAGTTCGGCACGGCCGCCCTGGAACGACTTCTCGATGACGATGCCCAGGCCTGCCACGGTGGCGCCGGCCTGCTTGATGATCGAGATCAGTGCCTGGGACGCCTTGCCGTTGGCCAGGAAGTCGTCGATCACCAGCACGCGGTCGCTGCTGTTGAGATGGCGCGGCGAGATGGCCACGGTGTTCTCGGTCTGCTTGGTGAAGGAGTACACCGAGGCAGTCAGCAGGTTCTCGGTCAGGGTCAGCGACTGGTGCTTGCGGGCGAAGATCACCGGTACGCCGAGCTTCAGGCCGGTCATCACCGCCGGGGCGATGCCGGAGGCTTCGATGGTGACGATCTTGGTCACGCCCGAATCGGCGAACAGGCGGGCGAACTCGTCACCGATCAGCTGCATCAGCGCAGGGTCGATCTGGTGGTTGAGAAACGCATCGACTTTGAGTACCTGGTCGGAAAGCACGATGCCTTCTTCGCGAATCTTCTGCTGCAGTGCTTCCACTGTGTGTCTCCGATGTAACAAAGGTGGCCGCACGAAGCGGCAAAGTTAAAGAGTAATGGTTGATCAGCGTTTGAGCATCGCCCGGATATCGGCCAGGGCGTTGTTGCCGCGCGCGGCTTTCACTTCCACGGGCGCATCGTCCAGGCCTTCCCAGGCCAGGTCGTCCGGCGGCAGTTCGTCGAGGAACCGGCTCGGGGTACAGTCGATGATTTCGCCGTACTGCTTGCGCTTGGCGGCGAAGGTGAAGGCCAGGGTCTGGCGCGCGCGGGTGATGCCCACGTAGGCCAGGCGGCGTTCCTCTTCGATGGTGTCGGCCTCGATGCTCGAGCGGTGGGGGAGGATCTCCTCCTCCATGCCCATGATGAACACGTAGGGGAACTCCAGGCCCTTGGAGGCGTGCAGGGTCATCATCTGCACGCCCTCGGCGTTCTCTTCCTCTTCCTGCTGGCGCTCGAGCATGTCGCGCAGCACCAGCTTGCCGATGGCGTCCTCGATGGTCATGTCACCCTCTTCGTCCTTCTCGAGGGTGTTCTTCAGCGCTTCGACGAGGAACCAGACGTTGCTGATGCGGAACTCCGCGGCCTTGTCGCTGGCGGTCTGCTGGCGGATCCAGTTCTCGTAATCGATGTCGCGGATCATCTCGTGCAGCGCGGCGATCGGGTCTTCCAGGGCGACTTTGTGGCGCACCCCGTCAAGCCAGTGCTTGAAGCGCTGCAGGCGCTCGGTGTAGCGGGCATCCAGGTGCTCGCCCAGGCCCAGCTCCTCGCTGGCGGCGTACATCGAGATGCCGCGTTCGGTGGCGTAGTTGCCGAGCTTTTCCAGGGTGGTCGAGCCGATCTCGCGGCGCGGCACGTTGATCACCCGCAGGTAGGCGTTGTCGTCGTCCGGGTTCACCAGCAGGCGCAGGTAGGCCATCAGGTCCTTGACCTCCTGGCGGCCGAAGAAGCTGTTGCCGCCGGACAGGCGGTACGGCACCTGGTGGTGCTGCAGCTTCAGTTCGATCAGCTTGGCCTGGTAGTTGCCCCGGTAGAGGATGGCGAAGTCGCTGTACGGGCGGTTGGTGCGCAGGTGCAGGGTGAGGATTTCCATGGCCACGCGTTCGGCCTCGGCTTCCTCGTTCTTGCAGCGGATCACGCGGATTTCGTCACCAACGCCCATCTCGCTCCACAGCTCTTTCTCGAAGGCGTGGGGGTTGTTGGCGATCAGCACGTTGGCGCAGCGCAGGATGCGGCTGGTGGATCGGTAGTTCTGCTCGAGCATGACGATCTTCAGGGAGGGATAGTCCTCCTTGAGCAGCATCAGGTTCTCGGGGCGGGCGCCACGCCAGGCGTAGATCGACTGGTCATCGTCGCCGACCACGGTGAACTGGTTGCGCATGCCGATCAGCATCTTCACCAGCAGGTACTGGCTGGCGTTGGTGTCCTGGTACTCGTCCACCAGCAGGTAGCGCACGCGGTTCTGCCAGCGTTCGAGCACGTCGGGGTGCTCCTGGAACAGCTTGACCGGTTGCAGGATCAGGTCGTCGAAATCCACCGCGTTGAACGCCTTGAGCGTGCGCTGGTAGTGGGTGTAGACGATGGCCGCGGTCTGCTCGCGCGGGTTGCGCGCCTTTTCCAGGGCCTCGGGCGGCAGAATCAGGTCGTTCTTCCAGGCACCGATCATGTTCTTGATCTCGTCGATGCCGTCGTCGCCGGAGTATTCCTTCTGCATGATGTCCGACAGCAACGCCTTGATGTCGGATTCGTCGAAGATCGAGAAGCCCGGCTTGTAGCCCAGGCGCTCGTGTTCCTTGCGAATGATGTTCAGGCCCAGGTTGTGGAAGGTGCACACCGTCAGGCCCCGGCCTTCTCCCGGACGCAGCAGGGTGCCGACCCGCTCCTTCATCTCGCGCGCGGCCTTGTTGGTGAAGGTCATCGCCACGATGTACTGGGCGCGGATGCCGCAGTTCTGGATGAGGTGGGCAATCTTGCGCGTGATCACGCTGGTCTTGCCGGAGCCTGCACCGGCGAGCACCAAAAGAGGGCCGCCGACGTAGTCTCGGGCTTCCTGTTGCCGGGGATTGAGTCGGGACATGCTAGAAACCGGGGGTAACCAGAAAATAGCCGCGCATTCTAGCAGGCATGGGGCTATTAATGCGCGACCGTCTGACGTTGTGATGGAGGGCGCGAATCGGATTTGCCGCATCTGCTACTTTCGCGCAGGATGCACGTCAGATTGCGTCGGGATGGCGGCCAGGGAAGGGCAACGACTAAAAGTGAAAATCATTTCCAATTAATCGGGTAGGATTGCCCGCGCTCGCCGTTCCACCGCCCATGTCTAAGGAGCCCGCTTGTCCACGCCTGTCGAACCCCTGCGTTTGCTGCTGTTGGCTGATGAGTCGGAATGGGCCGTGCACCTGCGCGAATGCCTGCAGCCGATGGGTGGCAGTGTCGTGCTGCTGACCGCGCCGACCTGGGCGGCGGTGGACAGCCTGTTCGCCAACGACCGCCAGGCCGTGGTGCTGGCCACGCCCGAGCTGCAGCCGGCCCCGGGGCGTTGCGAGCTGCCGACCATCCTGCTGCTGGAGCAGGAGCCGGCCAGCGCGCCGCTGGGTGTCAGCGACTGGCTTGTGCTGGCGCAGCTGACCACTGATACCCTGCGTCGCTCCCTGCGCCATGTGCGTGAGCGCGGTGTACTGGTGGCCACCCTGCAGCGGCTGGCCGAACAGGATCCGCTGACCGGCATCGCCAACCGCCAGGGCTTCCAGGCCCTGCTGACCGCACGCCTGGCCGAGAACGAAGGTCGCGGCCTGGCCCTCGGCCACCTCGACCTGGACAACTTCCGTCACGTCAACGATGCCCTCGGCCACCAGGGGGGGGACCGCCTGATCCTGCAGGTGGTCGCCCGGCTGAAGCACCAACTGGAGGCGAGCGATCAACTGGCGCGCCTGGGCAGCGACGAGTTTGCCCTGCTGATCGACACCCGGCGCGACCCCAACCGCGCCGAGTGGATGGCCGAGCGCATTACCGAGGCGCTGACCGAGCCCTACTGGATCGACGGCGAGAGCCTGCTGCTCGGCTGCAGCCTGGGGATCGCCCATGCCCGCGCCCAGGCCGGCGCCGACCCGCTGATGTGGCACGCGCATATCGCCATGCGCCAGGCCAAGAGCAGCCAGGGCTGCACCTTCCATGTGTTCAACGAGCGCATCAACCGCAACGCCCGCAGCCTGGCCGACCTCGAAAGCGAGCTGCGCCGCGCCCTGCGCCGCGACGAGTTGGAGCTGCACTACCAGCCGCGGCTCAACCTCGCCGATGGCTGCATCGTCGGGCTCGAGGCGCTGGTGCGCTGGAACCATCCCGAGCGCGGCCTGCTGGCGCCCAGCGAGTTCGTGCCGCTGGCCGAACAGAGCGGGTTGATCGTGCCGTTGGGCTACTGGGTGATCTCCCGGGCGTTGAGCGACATGCAGGCCCTGCGCGAGCGCGGCCTGGCGCCGCTGCACATGGCGGTGAACCTGAGCTTCCGCCAGTTTCAGGACAGCCAGTTGCTGGCCACTCTGAGCCGGCTGATCGTCGAGCACGGCGTCGATGCCCGCTGGCTGGAGTTCGAACTGACCGAGACCGCCGTGATGCGGCGCAACGAGCTGGTGCGCCAGACCATGGACGCCCTGGGGCGCCTGGGGGTGCGTTTCTCGCTGGATGACTTCGGGACCGGCTTCTCGTCGTTCGTGCACCTGAACAGCCTGCCGATCACGCTGCTCAAGGTCGATCGTAGCTTCGTCGGTGGCATGGAGCAGCGCGAGGAGAATGCCAAGCTGGTGCACGCGATGATCAACCTGGCGCACAACCTGAACCTGGAGGTGGTGGCCGAAGGGGTGGAGAGCGAGGAGCAGCTGGCGCTGCTGCGGGCATTCGGTTGCGACCAGGTGCAGGGCTTCCTGGTAAGCCGGCCGTTGCCGGTGGAGGCGTTGATCGAGTACCTGTTGCAGGTGCCGAGCCCGGGTCTGGTGCAGACCTTATAGATCTCATGCAGCCTTGTGCCGCGAAAAGGGGCGCAAAGCGCCCCCGGCAATTTCAAGCTGTAAAGATGATCAACCGACCAACATGCGCCCGGTCTCTTCCAGGTTTTCATGCCAGCTCAAGGCTTCGCGCAGGATATGCGGGGTATGCCCGCCACGCTGGCAGGCGCGCTCGAAGTAATCGTTGAGCGCTGCGCGGTAGTCCGGGTGCACGCAGTTGTCGATGATCACCCGGGCACGCTCGCGCGGCGCCAGGCCGCGCAGGTCGGCCAGGCCCACCTCGGTCACCAGGATGTCCACGTCATGCTCGGTATGGTCGACGTGGCTGACCATCGGCACCACGCTGGAAATCGCGCCGCCCTTGGCGATCGACTTGGTGACGAAGATCGCCAGGTGCGCGTTGCGGGCGAAGTCGCCCGAGCCACCGATGCCGTTCATCATCTTGGTGCCGCAGACATGGGTGGAGTTGACGTTGCCGTAGATGTCGAACTCCAGCGCCGTGTTGATGCCGATGATCCCCAGGCGACGGACCACTTCCGGGTGGTTGGAGATTTCCTGCGGACGCAGCACCAGCTTGTCCTTGTAACGCTCCAGGTTACCGAACACGTCGGCGTTGCGGCGGCTCGACAGGGTGATCGAGCTGCCCGAGGCAAAGCTCAGCTTGCCGGCGTCAATCAGGTCGAAGGTCGAGTCCTGCAGCACTTCGGAGTACATGGTCAGGTTGTCGAACGGCGACTCGATCAGGCCGCACATCACCGCGTTGGCGATGCTGCCGATGCCGGCCTGCAGTGGGCCGAGGTTGTTGCTCATGCGCCCGGCGTCCACCTCGCCCTTGAGGAAGGCGATCAGGTGGTCGGCAATGCCCTGGGTCTCGTGGTCAGGCGGCAGCACGGTGGACGGCGAGTCCGGCTGATCACTGATGACGATGCCGACGATCTTGGCCGGGTCGATCGGGATCGCGGTGCTGCCGATGCGGTCGTCGACCTTCACTAGCGGGATCGGCGTGCGGGTCGGGCGGTAGGTCGGGATGTAGATGTCGTGCAGGCCTTCGAGGTTGGCATGGTGCGACAGGTTGATCTCGACGATGACCTGCTTGGCGAAGATCGCGAAGCTGGCCGAGTTGCCGACGGAGGTGGTCGGCACGATATGGCCTTGCTCGGTGATCGCCACCGCTTCGATGACCGCGATGTCCGGCAGGGTGAGCTGTTTGTTGCGCAGCTGCTCGACGGTTTCCGACAGGTGCTGGTCGATGAACATCACCTTGCCGTCGTTGATGGCCTTGCGCAGGGTGCTGTCGACCTGGAACGGCATGCGCCGGGCCAGCACGCCGGCCTCGGTCAGTTGCTTGTCCAGGTCGTTGCCCAGGCTGGCGCCGGTCATCAGGCTGATCTTCAGCGGCGACTGTTTTGCACGCTCGGCCAGTGCGTGGGGCACGGCCTTGGCTTCGCCGGCGCGGGTGAAACCGCTCATGCCGACGGTCATGCCGTCCTGGATCAGGCCAGCGGCGTCAGCCGCACTCATAACCTTGCTGTGCAGGGAGGACAAGCGGATACGATCACGGTACATGGATTGTTATCTCAGGCTACTGAAGCTACTGGAAGCGCAGTCTAGAGATTTCACCCGGAACCGTCCCGCGACCATGGTCGTAGGCGAAGGCCGGAAGTAGAGCCGTTGATCTGGATCAAGCCAATGAAAAGGCCCCTGGGAATATCTCCCCAGGGGCCTTATGCACTTCTTATAGGTGCAAGGTCGGGTCAGTCCACGGCCTTGACCATGTCCTCGATGACTTTCTTGGCGTCACCGAACACCATCATGGTCTTGTCCAGGTAGAACAGTTCGTTGTCCAGGCCCGCGTAGCCGCTGGCCATTGAGCGCTTGTTGACGATGATGGTCTTGGCCTTGAAGGCCTCGAGGATCGGCATGCCGGCAATCGGCGACTTCGGATCGTTCTTCGCCGCCGGGTTGACCACGTCGTTGGCGCCCAGCACCAGTACCACGTCGGCCTGGCCGAACTCGGCGTTGATGTCTTCCATCTCGAACACCTGGTCGTACGGCACCTCGGCTTCGGCCAGCAGCACGTTCATGTGGCCTGGCATACGGCCTGCAACCGGGTGGATCGCGTATTTCACGGTCACGCCGTTGTGCACCAGCTTCTCGGTCAGTTCCTTGAGCGCGTGCTGGGCGCGCGCCACCGCCAGGCCGTAGCCGGGAACGATGATCACGCTGTCGGCGTTGCTCAGCAGGAAGGTGGCGTCGTCGGCCGAGCCGGACTTCACCGGGCGCTGCTCCTTCGAACCCTGCGCCGCGCCGATATCGGTATCGCCGCCGAAGCCGCCGAGGATGACGTTGAAGAACGAACGGTTCATCGCCTTGCACATGATGTACGAGAGGATCGCACCGCTGGAGCCCACCAGGGAGCCGGCGATGATCAGCATCGAGTTGTTCAGCGAGAAGCCGATACCCGCCGCCGCCCAGCCCGAATAGCTGTTGAGCATCGACACCACCACCGGCATGTCGGCGCCGCCGATCGGGATGATGATCAGCACGCCCATGACGAAGGCCAGGGCCAGCATCAGGGTGAACGCGCTGTAGTGGCCGGTGAAGGTGAACAGCAGTCCCAGGGCGATGGTCGCCAGGCCCAGGATCAGGTTCAGCTTGTGCTGGCCGGCGAACTGTACCGGTGCGCCCTGGAACAGGCGGAACTTGTACTTGCCCGACAGCTTGCCGAAGGCGATCACCGAGCCCGAGAAGGTAATCGCACCGATGGCCGCGCCGAGGAACAGCTCCAGGCGGTTGCCGGTGGGGATCGGGTCGCTGATGCTGGCGACGATGCCCATCGATTGCGGCTCGAGCACGGCGGCGATGGCGATGAACACCGCGGCCAGGCCGATCATGCTGTGCATGAAGGCGACCAGTTCGGGCATCTTGGTCATCTCGACGCGCTTGGCCATGATCGAGCCAGCGCTGCCGCCGACCAGCAGACCGACGATGACGTAACCGATGCCAGCGGTCGCCAGCTCCGCGCCAAGCTTGTAGATCAGGCCGACCGTGGTGAGGATGGCGATGCCCATGCCGATCATGCCGAACAGGTTGCCCCGGCGTGAGGTGGTCGGGTGCGAGAGGCCCTTGAGCGCCTGGATGAAGCAGACCGAGGCGACCAGGTACAGAAGCGTTACCAGATTCATGCTCATGCTTACTTCTGCCCCTCGTTCTTGGTTTTCTTCTTGAACATTTCCAGCATGCGGCGGGTGACCAGGAAGCCACCGAACACGTTGACCGCGGCCAGCGCGACGGCCAGGGTGCCCATGACCTTGCCGGCCGGGGTGACGGTCAGCGCGGCGGCCAGCATGGCGCCGACGATGACGATCGCGGAAATGGCGTTGGTGACCGCCATCAGCGGCGTGTGCAGGGCCGGGGTGACGTTCCACACCACGTGGTAGCCCACGTAGATGGCCAGCACGAAGATGATCAGGTTGTAGATGCCGTGGGAAATCAGCATGTCTTCCATTGTCGTGCTCCTCAGCCGTTCTTGCGCACGACCTGGCCGTCGCGGCACATCAGGCACGCGGCGACGATGTCGTCTTCGAGGTTGATGACCAGGCTGCCGTCCTTGTCGAACAGCAGCTTCATGAAGTCCAGCAGGTTGCGCGCGTACAGCGCCGAGGCATCGGCGCCGACCTGGGCCGGCAGGTTGGTCGGGCCGACGAGGGTCACGCCGTTGTGCATGACGACCTGATCGGCCACGGTCAGCGGACAGTTGCCACCCTGGGCCGCGGCGAGGTCGATGACCACCGAGCCGGGTTTCATCTGCGCCACGGTCTCGGCGCTGAGCAGGGTCGGCGCCTTGCGCCCGGGAATCAGCGCGGTGGTGATGACGATATCGGCCTGCTTGGCGCGTTCGTGCACGGCCTGGGCCTGGCGCTGCATCCAGCTGGCCGGCATCGGTCGGGCATAGCCGCCGACGCCTTCGGCGCATTCGCGTTCTTCATCGGTCTCGTAGGGCACGTCGATGAACTTGGCCCCCAGCGACTCGATCTGCTCCTTCACCGCCGGGCGCACGTCCGACGCTTCGATCACCGCGCCCAGGCGCTTGGCCGTGGCGATCGCCTGCAGGCCGGCGACGCCGGCGCCGAGGATCAGCACGCGGGCGGCTTTCACCGTGCCGGCGGCGGTCATCAACATGGGCATGAAGCGTGGGTAGTGGTGGGCCGCCAGCAGCACGGCCTTGTAGCCGGCGATGTTGGCCTGGGACGACAGCACGTCGAGGCTCTGGGCCCGCGAGGTGCGCGGCGCGGCTTCCAGGGCGAAGGCGGTGATGCCGCGTTCGGCCATCTTGCCGATCAGTTCGTTGTTGAAGGGGTTGAGCATGCCCGCCAGCAGGCTGCCGCTGTTGATCAGCGCCAGTTCCTGGTCATTGGGCGCGACCACCTTGAGCACCAGCTGCGCGCCAAAGGCGTCAGTGGCTTCGCCCAGGGTGGCGCCCACGGCTTCATAGGCACTGTCCGGAATGCTGGCGTTGAGCCCTGCCCCCCGTTGCACGGTGACCTGATGGCCCTGGCCTACCAGTTTCTTGATGGTTTCCGGGGTCGCGGCGACCCTTGTCTCACCCGTCTGCGTCTCGAGAGGAACACCAATGTGCACGACTATGTCTCCTGCGGTGACCTTTATTGTCTTTATGGAAACCAGCGCACTTCGGGTGGTGCGGCTGGGCGGCCGTAGAGCACGACTCCGCCTGGTTCGAGGCGGGAGAGGCATTTTGCAGACGAACCCAGGGGCCTTCAACAGGTTCTGAAGCGAAACGAACTTAAAACTACAAGTCACCCTGTGACCGTATGTCGCAACGATTCCGAGCCAGCCCGTCAAGTACGCGCTATTCGCAGCTTAGGGGAAAAAAAGAAAAAATTTCGGCCGTTTTCGTTCACGGCGTTGTGAATGTCGCAAAATAAGCCGCAAACCCGCGTAGTCACTAGGGTTGCTACGGTTTTTCCGCTCTACGGAACAGATTACGAATTTGCGACAAATCCATATATCTGTAGGTGTTAAAAATAATTGACTACGGAGTCAATTATTTGGTTTTTGCCTTCAGTTGGCGGCGGTGTACTGCTGTGCCTGCACCACCAGCCAGTCGCGAAACGCCCGCAGCGAAGCGGATTCCACCTTTCGCTCGGGGATCATCAGATGGTAGGCCTTGTCGCTGGAGAGGGCATGCCTGTTAGCGACCAGCAGTCGGCCTTCTTGCAACTCGCGCTGGATCAGGAAGGGTGGGATCAGCGCAATGCCCATGTCGTGCATGGCGGCCTGGGCCAGCATGGAGAACAGTTCGTAGCGCGGGCCGGTCATGTCGCGTTCGACGCTCAGGCCCAGGCCGTCGAACCACTGCCGCCAGGCATAGGGGCGCGTGGTCTGCTGCAGCAGGGGCAACTCGGCGATGCGCCGGGCGTCGAGGCTGGCTTGCCCTTCCAGCAGCGCGGGGCTGCACACCGGCATGGGGTTCTCGCCCATCAGGCGGTGGGACTGGGTGCCGGACCAGTCGGCGTCGCCGAAGTAGATGGCGGCGTCGAAGGGCGTGTCGGCGAACAGGAAGGGGCGGGTGCGGTTGGTCAGGTTGACCGTGACATCGGGGTGGCGCTGCTGGAAGTCCTTCAGGCGCGGTAGCAGCCATTGCGTGCCGAAGGTCGGCACCACCGCCAGTTCGATCACGTTGGCGCCTTGCTGGCGCATCACCGAAAGCGTGTCGCGCTCCACCGCATCAAGCTGCGCAGCCACCTGGCGGCTGTAGGAGAGCCCGGCTTCGGTCAGCTTCACGCCCCGTCGCGAGCGACGGAACAGTTCCACGTTAAGGAAGGCCTCAAGGCCACCAATCTGCCGACAGACGGCGCCCTGGGTCAGGGCCAGCTCCTGGGCGGCCTTGGTAAAACTCTCGTGACGCGCGGCTGCCTCGAAACATACCAATGCGGTGGTGCTGGGGATCTTGCGGCGCATGTACGTCAACCTCACTTGTCTGGCTTTGAACAGGGCATTTCGGTGATTACGAAGTGAGAAAATATCACTAAACCGTGCGCAATCCTCGTTTGTACCGCCGGCCGATCAGGCCTAGGATAAATCCAGCACAACAATTCGTTCCCATCTTTCGAGGAATCCGCACATGGCTGGCAAGGCAAGCTTCAACTGGATCGACCCGCTGCTGCTGGATCAGCAGCTCACTGAAGAAGAGCGCATGGTTCGCGACAGCGCCTATCAGTTCGCCCAGGACAAGCTGGCACCCCGTGTGCTGGAGGCGTTCCGCCACGAGCAGACAGACCCGGCGATCTTCCGCGAGATGGGTGAAGTCGGTCTGCTCGGCGCGACCATCCCTGAACAGTACGGCGGCAGCGGCCTGAACTACGTGTGCTACGGCCTGATCGCCCGCGAGGTGGAACGCATCGACTCTGGCTACCGCTCGATGATGAGCGTGCAGTCGTCACTGGTGATGGTGCCGATCAACGAGTTCGGCACCGAGGCGCAGAAGCAGAAGTACCTGCCGAAACTGGCCAGTGGCGAGTGGATCGGCTGCTTCGGCCTGACCGAGCCCAACCATGGTTCCGACCCGGGCTCGATGATCACCCGCGCCCGCAAGGTCGACGGTGGCTATCGCCTGACCGGCAGCAAGATGTGGATCACCAACAGCCCGATCGCCGATGTATTCGTGGTCTGGGCCAAGGACGATGCCGGCGATATCCGCGGCTTCGTGCTGGAGAAAGGTTGGGACGGCCTCAGCGCCCCGGCCATCCACGGCAAGGTTGGCCTGCGCGCTTCGATCACCGGCGAGATCGTCATGGACAACGTGTTCGTGCCGGAGGAGAACATCTTCCCGGACGTGCGTGGCCTCAAGGGCCCGTTCACCTGCCTGAACTCTGCCCGCTATGGCATCTCCTGGGGCGCCCTGGGCGCCGCCGAGGCCTGCTGGCACACCGCGCGCCAGTACACCCTGGACCGCCAGCAGTTCGGCCGCCCACTGGCTGCTAACCAGCTGATCCAGAAGAAACTGGCCGACATGCAGACCGAGATCACCCTGGCCCTGCAAGGCTGCCTGCGCCTGGGGCGGATGAAGGATGAAGGTACCGCGGCGGTCGAGATCACCTCGATCATGAAGCGCAACTCCTGCGGCAAGGCCCTAGACATCGCCCGTTTGGCCCGCGACATGCTGGGCGGCAATGGCATCTCCGACGAGTTCGGCGTGGCCCGCCACCTGGTCAACCTCGAGGTGGTCAACACCTATGAAGGGACCCATGACGTGCACGCGCTGATCCTCGGGCGCGCGCAGACCGGCATCCAGGCGTTCTATTAATAGAGGACCAGGCCATGGGCGCGCTTTCCCATCTGCGGGTGCTGGATCTTTCCCGGGTGCTGGCCGGCCCCTGGTCCGGCCAGATCCTGGCTGACCTTGGCGCCGATGTGATCAAGGTCGAGCGTCCGGGAGCGGGTGACGACACCCGTTCCTGGGGGCCGCCTTTCCTGCGCGATGTTCAGGGCGAGAACACCAGCGAGGCGGCCTACTACCTGTCGGCCAACCGCAACAAGCGCTCGGTGACCATCGACTTTACCCAGCCGGAAGGCCAGCGTCTGGTGCGCGAGCTGGCGGCGAAGTCGGATATCGTCATCGAGAACTTCAAGGTTGGCGGGCTGGCGGCCTATGGGCTGGACTATCAAAGCCTGAAGGCGGTCAATCCGACGCTCATATACTGCTCGATCACCGGCTTCGGCCAGACCGGGCCATATGCCAAGCGTGCCGGCTACGACTTCATGATCCAGGGGCTGGGTGGGCTGATGAGCCTGACCGGTCGCCCGGAGGGGGAGGAGGGAGCCGGGCCGATGAAGGTCGGGGTGGCGCTGACCGACATCCTCACCGGGCTGTATTCCACCGTGGCGATCCTGGCGGCCCTGGCGCATCGTGACCAGTCTGGTATCGGCCAGCACATCGACATGGCGCTGCTGGATGTACAGGTGGCCTGCCTGGCCAACCAGGCAATGAACTACCTCACCACGGGTACTGCGCCTCGTCGGCTGGGCAATGCGCACCCGAATATCGTGCCATACCAGGATTTCCCGACGGCCGATGGCAACTTCATTCTTACCGTGGGCAATGACGGGCAGTTCCGCAAGTTCGCGGAAGTGGCCGGGCAGGCGCACTGGGCGGATGACCCACGCTTCGCCACCAATAAACAGCGGGTGGCCAATCGCGCCGAGCTGATTCCGCTGATTCGCCAGGCCACGGTGTTCAAGACCACGGCCGAGTGGGTGAGCGAGCTGGAGAAGGCAGGCGTGCCGTGCGGACCGATCAACGACCTGGCGCAGATGTTCCAGGATCCGCAGGTGCTGGCCCGTGGGTTGGCAGTGGATGTTCCTCATCCGTTGGCGGGGAGCGTGCCGCAGGTGGCCAGCCCGATCCGGTTGTCGGAGACGCCGGTGGAGTATCGGCAGGCGCCACCGTTGCTGGGGGAGCATACCGAGGCGGTGCTTGGCGATGTGCTGGGGTTGGATGGGGAGGCGGTGCAGCGACTCCGGGCTGCCGGGGTGCTGTGACGCGCTACCTATATAGTAAGGGGCAGGGAGGCCGATAGGCCTCCCTGCTTTTGTTTTGGGGCTGCTTATATAGGTACCAGGGCTTCTGACGCGATCTTTTTGATTTTTATGAAATTAACGGTTGACGCCCTGTCAGATCCCCTTATAATGCGCCCCACTTCCAGCGACATCGGAACGAAAAACTCCTTGAATATCAATGAGTTGATTGTTGAAGAGGGTGGCGGAGGTGCTTCGGTCTAACGATCGGCAGCGGTGAGAAAGGCAGTTGACAGCAGGTTGTAACGCTGTATGATTCGCCTCCCGCTACGAGAGATCGCAGCGAGTCAAGTGTTTGAAGTGAAACGAATTCTTCGTTAAAAACCTCAAAATAAACGCTTGACAGCAAATGAGGAAAGCGTAAAATGCGCGCCTCGGTTGAGACGAAACGCTCTCAGCCAAACGCTCTTTAACAAATTGAATCAAGCAATTCGTGTGGGTGCTTGTGAGTACGGAC